>VOPR01000033.1 GCA_009594995.1 Nitrospira sp.
GATATCCAGGATGTGGATCAGGTGTTCCTTCTCCAGCGAGTGGAAGACCACGATCTCATCAATCCGGTTCAGGAACTCAGGACTGAAGGATCGGCGGAGTTCGCCCATCACTTCATCCTTCTTGCGTAACGCCTGTCCGCTCTTTTCGTCGTTCTGGAATCCGAGCGACACGCCTTTTTGAATCAGCTTTGTGCCGATGTTGGACGTCATGATGACGACCGTGTTCTTGAAATCTACCTTTCGACCCAGGCTGTCCGTGAGGACGCCGTCATCAAGCACCTGCAACAGAACGTTGAACACGTCTGGGTGTGCCTTTTCGATTTCATCGAACAGCACCACGGAATAGGGACGGCGGCGAACTTTTTCCGTCAGCTGTCCGCCCTCTTCGTAGCCCACGTAACCCGGAGGGGCTCCGAACAACCGCGAGCTGGTGAATTTCTCCTGGTACTCCGACATGTCGATGCGAATGAGCGCATCTTCGCTGTTGAAGAGGAACTCCGCCAGGGTCCGTGCCAACTCGGTCTTTCCGACACCGGTCGGGCCGAGGAAAATGAAGGACCCGATGGGTTTCTTCGCTTCCTTGAGGCCGGCTCTGGATCGACGAATCGCGCGGGCGACCGCCGAAATGGCTTCGTTTTGTCCAATGACCCGCTTGTGGAGGAATTCCTCCATGCGGAGCAACTTGTTGGACTCTTCTTCTTCCAGCTTGAAGAGCGGAATGCCGGTCATTTTCGACACGACATAGGCGACTTCTTCTTTGCCGATGGTCGGCTTGTGTTTTTCTTGGTTCTTCTTCCACTCGCGCTTGGACTCGTCGAGCAGTTTTCGCAGACGCTCTTCTTCTTCCCGGTGACGAACGGCTTCCTCGAAATTTTGCATCGAAATGGCCAGTTCTTTTTCACGGGAGATCTTCTTGAGTTCCTGCTCCAACGCCTTGAGCTCAGAGGGAAGCGCATAGGTTTGCAACTTCGCGCGGGAACCGGTTTCGTCGATCAGATCGATCGCCTTGTCCGGCAGGAACCGATCAGTGATGTACCGATCTGCCAATTTCACGGCTTCCACGATGGCGTCTTCCGTAATCTCGACGCCATGGTGTTCTTCGTACCGGTCGCGCAATCCCTGAATGATGCGGACGGTCTCGTCCGTGCTGGGCGGTTGCACATGAATTGGTTGGAAACGCCGCTTGAGCGCCCCGTCTTTCTCGATGTGCTTGCGGTATTCGTCCAGCGTCGTGGCGCCGATACATTGAATCTCACCGCGCGACAGGGCCGGCTTGAGCATATTGGAGGCATCGATCGATCCTTCCGCAGCTCCGGCTCCCACCAATGTGTGCAATTCGTCGATGAAGATAATGATATTGCCCGCCTGCACGATCTCTTTCATCACGACCTTGAGGCGCTCCTCAAATTGTCCCCGGTATTTCGTACCGGCGACGAGGGAGCCGAGGTCAAGCGCGATGACGCGACGGGACAACAAGTTGTCCGGGACCTCAGAGGCAATGATGCGCTGAGCGAGGCCTTCGACGATAGCGGTTTTCCCGACTCCGGATTCGCCGATGAGCACGGGATTGTTTTTCGAACGGCGGCTGAGAATCTGGAGCACGCGCTCGATTTCGTCCGCGCGTCCGATGACAGGATCCAACTGCCCTTCCTGGGCCAATTGGGTCAGGTCGCGACCGAATTCATCGAGTGCTGGCGTGTTGCTCTTGCGGTCTCGCTCACGTGGCGCAGACTTTCGCAGGAAAGTCACGGTGAGTTGCCGGGCGGTCAGGAGGTTGGCGCCGAGACTCCGAAGAATCTTTCCGCCGATACCCTCTTCTTCCCGGAGGAGGCCCAGCAGCAGATGCTCGCTGCCGATGTGGTTGTGACCGAGCAACCGGGCTTCTTCCACCCCGTACTCGATGACTTTCTTGACCCGAGGGCTGAATGGAATTTCCCCGAAGGTCATCGTCGTGCCCCCGCCCGGTAAGTTCCGCTCGATTTCGAGCCGAATCTGTTCGGTCGAGAGGCCCATTTTTTTGAGGATCATCAGCGCAATCCCATCCGTCTCGCGAAGGATGGCCAACACCAGGTGCTCGGTCCCCAGGTAATCGTTCTGATGGCGCTCGGCTTCTTCACGTGCCAGGATGATGATCTTGCGACCCTTGTCCGTGAACCGTTCGAACATCCCGCCTCCTTATGGTGATGGGGTCTGTAAGAGAAGCCTTAGCTGAGTGAATTGATGCAATTCAAAGGCTCGAAAATACTGATGATGTGATTCTAACTACCACAATATGGGGTGTCAAGGTATTGAGCAAATCGCGAACGACGCGCTGCGACTGGTGAATCGCATGTGTGTGCGACTGCGTTCTATCGTGTGCTGTGGCTCGCTTGTTTGACAGTAAAAGAATCATCCCGATACAATCCCGCACCTTTCAACCGGCACCTCATCTCAGCGCATCGCGGTCCTACTTATGAAAAGCAAAAGCATCGGGATTCTGACGAAACCAAAATTTCCGGAAGTGAAGGATACCGTGCAGGCCGTGGTGACCTGGCTGCGTTCGCGAAACATCGATGTGCTGCTGGATACGACCGCCACGAAATTGCTCGGTGAACAGGGCGGGTTTCAGAAACCTCAACTCGCCAGCAAAGCCGATGTGCTGCTGGTGTTGGGGGGCGACGGCACCATGCTGAACGCTGCCAGGCTGGCCGGCGAGCGAGGGATTCCCATTCTCGGGGTGAACATGGGCGGCCTCGGTTTTCTCACCGAAGTCGTACTGGAAAATTTGTATCCCTCCCTGGAGCGGGTGTTCGCAAACGATTTTGTGCTCGACGAACGACTGATGCTTAAGACGCACGTGCATCGGCATGGCGAAACCGTGGCGCGCGGAGTGGTCCTTAATGACGTGGTCATCAGCAAAGGGACGCTTGCTCGAATGATCGAACTCCGGATCGCCATTCAAGGGCAATTCGTGACCAATTTGCGCGGCGACGGTCTGATCGTCAGCACGCCGACCGGATCGACGGCCTACTCTCTGTCTGCCGGCGGGCCCATCATCAATCCGGCGGTGCCGTCTTTGATCCTGACGCCGGTCTGTCCGCACACACTGACGCATCGCCCGTTGATCGTGCCGGCGAGCGCTGAAATCGAAGTGGTGTTGACCAGCAGAGATGATGGGGCGATGGCGACGCTGGACGGCCAGGTCGGCGTGGCCTTGACGCAGGGCGATACGGTTGAGATTCAGACCTCCGAGTACCAGACCAGGCTGATCCGATTCCCAGAGAGCAGTTATTACGAGGTATTGAGGGAAAAGCTGAAATGGGGCGACGGGTGAGGTAAACCCGGGCGCGTTAAGCGCGCCCGCGTTCGATGTGAGCCAGCATGTCCGCGTTCGACGCGAACTTGAATTCCCCAATGGCATCGGGCGAGGCGGCATGCGCTTTCTCCGCCGCATCCAACACCTTCAAGCCGTCAAGATCCACCGGTTTACTCTTTCGATCCTTCAGAATGGTTTGCAACTTCCCGAGAACGTTGCCGACGGCGGTGCCGGATTGAGATGGCTTCGTCGTCAGGTACCGCGAGATGACTTCCGCACACCAATCCCCGTCCCGCTTGGCAATCCCCACCAGACCTTCGCTGGCCTTGCGCGCCCATCCGGCGAGAAACACGCCATCGACAATCTGCCCTGATTTTTCATCATAGGCCTGGAATAACGAATCATCCGGATCGTTGCCGGTCTTGGTCGGATTGGTCACGTAGACACCGTTCTTGTACGGCAAGCCAACGCTGTCATCCACACGATCGCCTACGGCGAATACGACGCTGTCCACGGGGAACTCATAGAGCTGCTTGAGTCCGACCGCCGCGGTGTCTTCGCCTTTTGGTTCCAGCTTATTCTCTTCCATCTCGAGGGCGCGCACGCGATTGTTGGCATCGACGAGCACCCGCTTCGGTGAGGCGAGAAACCGGAAGCCCATTTTTGAGGGGCTTGCCGTCGGTTCACACTTCGTGAATTCGGCGGTCATGCTCGCCAGGACTTCATCGGCATTCTGTCCGACCGCCGCCAGGCGGTCCTTGATGCGAGCGAACTCTTTGGCGATACCGTCATGGTCCATGTTCGAGCAGACGGCCCGAATCTCTTTCGGATTGTATTTGCGTTCGACCGGACCGCGGCGGGCAATAGCGGTCACCCGCTCCACCTTCTTGTAACGGATGAGCCAATGGGCGATATCGACCATGACGTCGCCGACGCCGATGATGGCCACATGTTTCCCCATATCGAAGGGACGATCACCGAAACCAGGCAGACGATTGAAGTGGTACACCACATCCTTGGCATGGAAGACACCCTTGGCGGAGTCGCCCTCGACGCCGATGGCCTTGGTGCCCTGAGCGCCGATGGAAAAGGCCACGGCGCTGGCACCCAGTCCGCGCAACTCTTCCACCGTGAGGTCCTTCCCCTGCCCGACGGAGACATTGCCGAAATAATGCACGTTGGGCTGCTCCAGCATCTCCCAATATTGCTTCTTCAAGCCGCCGCGCAATTTGAGCTTGCTGGGGAAAATCCCGTACTCGGCCAATCCGCCGAACTTGATGTCGCGATTGAGAATGATGACCTCATGGCCCGCATCGGCCATCTTCTTGGCCAGGGCCATTCCGGCAGGGCCTGCGCCCACGACCACTACCACATGTCCGCTTGTCTCGGAACCGGTTGCACTCATTATCTACCCTTCAATGTATATCGAGAATGAAATGAATCGTAATTCCACTTCGACCGTCAAACGGCGTATACGCCTGAGATGATCAAAGTTTCCAAAATTTTGCGCACGTTAGCATAGGGCTGCTCGGGCTGTCAAAAGCGGCGACGGGCCAAACTGCCGGCCGGGCGACCGGTTTGAAAGCCCCACATGCCGCTGTTGCGACCTCTACCCACCCGCGCTGCCGACCGGTCCACCGGCCTGGGTCATGCGCCAGGGATCGAGGAGCTGGCTGAGTCGCTTTTCCGGCAACACGTTTTGTTCACGAGCTACCTCCCGGACGGTCTTGCCGGACTTGTAGGCGTCCTTGGCCAGTTTCGCCGCCGCTTCGTAGCCGATCACCGGTGCAAGGGCGGTGCACATCGCCAGGCTTTCCTCGATGAGGCTCTTGCAGCGTTCCTCGTTCGCCTTGATACCCGCGATGCACTTCACGGCAAAATTCGTCGAGGCGGTCGCGAGCAACTCGATGGACTGCAAGAGGTTGTAGGCCATCACCGGCAGCATGACGATCAATTCAAAATTAGCCGCCTGGCCCCCCACTGTAATGGTGACATCGTTGCCGATGACCTGGGCGCAGACCATGGTGACCGATTCCGCAATCACCGGATTGACCTTGCCCGGCATAATCGAAGAGCCCGGTTGGGTTTCCGGCAGATTGATTTCGCCGAGTCCGCAACGCGGACCGGAGCCAAGCCAACGGATATCGTTGGCAATCTTCATCAAGCTGACGGCCAGGGTGCGCAGTTCCCCGCTGGCTTCAACCAGCGAATCTTGAGCCGACTGCCCTTCGAAGTGGTTAACCGCCTCCTTGAAGGTACATCCGGTTTCTTTCGAAATGATGGCCATCACCTTGCCCGCAAATTTGGGGTGACAGTTGAGTCCGGTGCCGACGGCAGTTCCTCCCAGCGCGACTTCGCTGAGCGCAGCCTGAGCTCGCTTCATCCGTGCGATGCCCAGTTCGATCTGTCTGGCATAGCCTCCGAATTCCTGTCCCAGCCGGACCGGGGTCGCATCCTGCAAGTGCGTGCGGCCGATCTTCACGATCTTGTCGAACTCGCGAGCCTTACCGTTCAGGGCCTTGTGGAGTTGGGTCAATGCGGGGATGAGTTGGCGCTGGATCGTTTCGGATGCCGCGATGTGAATGGCGGTTGGAACGACGTCGTTGCTGGATTGCCCCAGGTTCACATGGTCGTTCGGGTGCACCAGTTTGCTGCCTCTGGCGCCGCCGAGCAATTCCGTCGCCCGGTTCGAAATGACTTCGTTGGTGTTCATGTTCGTTGAGGTGCCCGAGCCGGTCTGGAAAATGTCCACCGGGAATTCGGCATCGAGGCGCCCGTCGACCACTTCGGTGGCAGCGCGAATGATGGCGTCCGCCGGTTTTTTGTCGAGGAGCTTTAGCGAGTGGTTGACCGACGCGGCGGCGCGTTTGATGAGTCCCATCGCCCGGATCATGGCGCGGGGGATACGAAGCGAACTGATCGGGAAGTTTTCAATCGCACGGGCCGTCTGCACCCCGTAGTACGCGTTGGAAGGAACCGCCAGCTCTCCCATCGTGTCGCGCTCCATGCGCGTGGCTGTCGTCAGTGGTGCGGTGCTGTTGGGCGTGCGCGAAGCTTTCTTCATCGTCAAATCTCCTCGAATGACTGCGGTTGACCTGCTGGAATCGCGCATATTAAACGCTCCCCTTGCGGAAGCACAAGCGTGTCGTTGCGCGCAAAGACCTGAGATGGCGCCGGAACGGCACCGCAGGTGTCGGGTGGGTGATCAGGAAGAGGGTGTGTCAAAAAGAAAAGGCCCGCCGGAGGGCGGGCCTTGCTTCGTGAAGCGCAGGAACGTGATTAACCGATCTTGACGTCGATCTGCTTGGGTTTTGCCTTCTCTGATTTCGGCAGATGCAGATGCAACACGCCGTCGGCATATTCCGCCTTCACCTTACTCTCATCCACTGAATCGGGAAGTGTGAAGCTTCGAACAAATCGACCGTAGGACCGTTCGACCCGATGATACTTCTTCCCCTTCTCTTCTTTTTCCTGTTTTCGCTCGCCCTGAAGAGTCAGGACTCCGTCTTCGACCGTTACCTTCACGTCTTCCTTCTTGACCTCGGGAAGCTCAGCCTTGATGGCATACTCGGCCTCGGTCTCGCTGATGTCGACGGTTGGAGACCAATCGGCCACCGTCATCACTTCCTTGGCCTGTCCGGCTGACTGCGCGGATCCCGGCCGCGTAATCATGCGGTTCAAACGGTCGGACATCTCCTCCAATTCCCGAAACGGATCCCATCGTACGATCGCCATGGTGGAACCTCCTTCTGAGTGTGTATTGATGGTGTTCACTTGAGCCATCCTACTTACTACAGAGGAGGTAATCTTCACGCCGGTGAAGTCAAGGGCGGAGGCCGAAGAGATATTGTCGATAACGGGGCCTTGACATTGGCCCCCCCGGCATTATTTAGTAGCCCCCTTCACAGAGGAGGCGATCGCTATGTTGGAATTCATTTCCTATGCATTGCTCGGCGGCATCATGATGGTCACGTCCGTAGTCTTGTGGTGGTTCATCGGGCGAACCGAATAACCCGCCTCGAGGATTATCGCCGGTCGATCGGCACATAGTGCCTGTCGTGTTCGCCGGAATAGATCTGGTCCGGCCGGTAAAGTTTGTTCTCCCGCAATTGCTCCAGCCAGTGCGCCAGCCATCCGCTCACCCGCGCCATGGCAAAGAGGGGCGTAAAGAGATCTACTTCGATGCCCATCTTGTCGTAGATGATGCCCGAGTAAAAATCGACGTTCGGGTAAATCCCCTTCCCTTGTAATCGTTCACCTGCAAGTTGTTCCACGGCCACCGCCACTTCATAGAGCGGAGAGGTGCCGCAGACATTGAAGAGCCGCATGCAGAGCTCTTGCAGTACGGTCGCGCGCGGATCTTTCACCTTGTACACGCGGTGGCCGAATCCCATGAGTTTATTTTTGCCCTGAAGCCGCGCTTCGACCGCTGCCTGGGCTTGAGCCGGAGTGCCGATCTCCTTCAGCATCATCACGACTTCTTCGTTCGCGCCGCCGTGCAAGGGACCTTTGAGTGCGCCGATCGAGGAAGCCACCACTGTGTAGGGATCGGCCAGCGTCGAGGCCGTTACCATGCCGGCGAAGGTAGAGGCGTTCATCGTATGCTCAGCGTGGAGGATAAGGCAGTCATCGAACACTTCGCTCCAGAGAGGATGAGGAACGGTTTCCGTGAGCATGTAGAGGAAGTTGTCGGAGAAGGGCAGATCATCCCGCGGGGGAATGTATTCGTCTCCGCGCCGCAGTCGAGCCCATGCCGCCACGATGGTCGGGAGTTTGGCAATCAGGCGCACCGCCGACCAATAGTTGTTTTCCACATCCTTGACGTTGCGGCCAGGGTAAAACATGCCGAGTGCCGCCACGGCCGCTTGTAACGCATCCATCGGATGCCCATGTTCAGGCATCACCTTCAGCAGGTCCACGATGCGGAACTTGATCCGCCGATGGTGCGTGACATCATTCACCCACTGAGTGAGCTCAGTTGCGGTCGGCAGTCGTCCGAAGAGCAGCAGGTAGCTGGTTTCCAGGAATGATGAATGCTGACACAACTCCTCCACGCGAATGCCGCGATATTCGAGTACACCTTTTGTTCCGTCGACATCGCTGATCGCTGATTTTGCGGCAGGAACACCGGCCAGGCCCGGCATGAAGTCGTGGGGCATAGATTCTGTCTCCTCTCCTCTACAATAGGACTGACGCATCATCGATGATGCGATAAGTTCAGGGAAGTGCCCTCCCCTGTCGGTTTATTCGATGGCAGCCGCGCGGTCTCAGCTTATCATGATCGACGGGATCGACTCAGCCTTCGCCTTGAATTGACGGGACTCGCTTGGCATACTACCTCAAACATTCGTGATGATCGACCGTGGGGCAGGATGTGAGTCGCTTGACGCGAATTCTGGTGCTGCTTGGGTTGTTGGCGGCGGGCCTGGCCCTGTATATGCTTGGCCCTGGCGAACAGCCTGTTTCTCCAGAGTCCTCCCCTTCGTCGCCGGGGGCGCAACGGGCGGGACGGAGCACCCTGAATCATGGAGGGCCTGGTGCCGACTCTCGGTCCAGTAACGGCGAACGTCTTCCTGCGAGCGACCGCAACGAGTTTTCCAACCAGTCTCGATCCGCAACAACGAGGTGAAGCATGAGCCGGTTTCGCTGGCTGGCGCTAGGAATGCTGATGGTATCCGGTCTGGTTGTCTCTGCATGGGGCGAGGACGACCAGGTGTTTTTTGCCGTGGTTAGTGATGTGCCGAAAGACAAGGGGCGGATTTCAGCGAAAGTCCTCCAGGACGGATCCTCTTCTGATATGAAACTCATTCCGGGAGACCTCGTCGTCGGGAATCCGGTCTGGCGGACATTGGAAGTCTGTCATGCGCTCAAGATCGAGGGCGTAAAAATCGGCGACGGACTCAAGGTGATGTCAGCCCGGGTGTTGGATGCCAGTATGTTGCCGATGGCCCTGCAAGGGTTTGCGGGAGATTGTCTGATCAAGAAAGCGGTGGAGATCGCGCCCTTGGCGGAATGACACGAGTTAAGACGCGCAGTCGGGGCAGACGGTTCGTTCTTCGTCTGCGTCACATTCGTCGGTGGTGAGGGGGAAGAACTGCTCACAGAGCCGGCAGGTGCGGATTTCGAAATAGGCCACCCCCTGCTCATCGATTTCGGTAGGGAGCAGCAATTCAAGCGGATCGTATCCCAGCCGGACGTCGTCATCGAACCGGATGATCGCGAGGCGGTCATTGAAGACTTCGAAGGTGGCTTCTTTCCCCTTCCGTTCCAGCCGATGTCCCACGACAAACACCGGTTGCCCCTTGCGTTTGGTACGCAGATCTTTCAAGGTGCGCTGCGTGGCCGTGGTGCAGGAAAATTTGCCGGTCTGATCGCTGGTATCGGTTCCAAAAATTGGCATCGGTGGTGGCGTTCGCTCCCAGGTGAATATCGAGTGTCCATGTAACACAGGTGAAAAATTTGCGTCAAGGGAACCCTTTATGAAGGAGAAAGGCTAACGGCATGGCGGAGATCACGATCTATCAGAAACCCACCTGTTCAACCTGTCGCGAGGCGGTGCGCCTGGTGCGTGAGAGCGGGCAACCGTTTACTGCAATCAACTATTACGAACAACCATTCACCAAGAGCCAGCTGAAGAGCCTGTTGAAAAAAGCCGGCCTGTCGGCGCGCGATGTGTTGCGAACGAAGGAAGATCTCTATAAGTCGCTGAAGCTTGCCGACCAGACGCTGAGTGAAGACCACTTGCTCGACCAGATGATCGCGCATCCGGATCTCATTCAGCGGCCCATTGTGGCCAAGGGCGAGAAGGTCATGCTGGCGCGCCCGGCTGACACTGTCACCGAGCTGTTATAACGGTACGCGGCTGAGATGACAGTGACGACTCAGCCAGGCCATAGCTGGGAATGAGGGGTGAATAGATGTTTGCCTTCAGTTCGGTGGATCGCGTGTCGCTGCTTGGGCGGATCTTGCAGCGTCTCAATCTCCGGTTTCCATCCCTGTTTGTGCTATTCGCCGTCCTCACCCTGGTGGATCTCATCGTTCCGGATGTGATTCCCCTGGCCGATGAAATCGGCCTCGCGTTGTTGACGCTGTTGTTGGGGATGTGGAAAGACCGCCGGTTTCTTCGTCGTGACGGGGCTTCGCCGGGCACATTCTGGTGATGAGCCGGGGTGTGCGTGTAGGTGCGATCGCTCATTCCCGATGGTGTGAGGGAACCGCGTTACTGATGGTCCAAATGTCCGAAGCGGAGTTTGCCGATTTCCGGATCGATCCACACCTTGAGAGTTCCGGATAACACGCTGAGCAGTGTTTCTCCCACCAGTTGACGTCGCCATCCCCGCAGGACCGGAATATCGACTTCTTCCACGGGTGAGGTGCGTTCCACCAACGCCTGCAAATCGCCGGTCGTCGCGATCAGGGTCGGCGCGATGTTTTCCATCGCGGCGCGGGATTTCAGCACGGCCTGCAGCAGTTCCAGGACTCCCGTGGATTCAGGATCCGGTTTGCGGTCGCGAGGCACTTCCGGCCATTCGGATTCCGGCCGCGCCAGGGCCTGTTGCATGGTGGCAAGGAGGGCCTGTCCGTTGCGTTCGACTTCCGAGGAATACATGCCGCGCATGCCGCGAAGCTGGTCGAGCGTGCGCGGTGTTTGACGGGCCAGTTGAACCAGCACCTCATCGCGCATCACGCGCCCGCGGGGCACGTTGCGGCGCCGGGCTTCCCCCTCCCTCCAGGCGGCCAGGTCGCGCAGGACTCCGGCAGCACGTGGTTTGAGACTGTCCCACCCGCGAATGCGTTGGTACCGTTCCTGAGGATCACGGGCCTGGGCGCCGAGCGAGACTTCGAGGCGGGAGAACTCTTCATCCACCCACTCCAACCGGCCCATCACGGTGAGTTTCTGGCGCAAGTGGCGATGGACGGGCAGCAGAAACGTCACGTCATCAAGGGCGTAGACCAGTTGATCCTGGCTCAGCGGACGTTGGCTCCAGTTGGTAAAGGTGTGGGCTTTGTCGAGTTTTACGCCCTGCACGCGCTGCACCAGGTTGGCATAGGCGGTCTGCGCGCCATAGCCCACCATCGCGGCGGCAATCTGCGTGTCGAAAAATGGCTTCGGCAATCGTCCGGCATGATGCGCGAACAGTTCGAGGTCCTGTCGTCCGGCATGGAGCACCTTCTCGATACGGGCATCACACACGATTTCCCAGAAGCGCGTCATCGGCGCGCTGTCCTGCACGGCAGGGAAGTCGATGACGGCCGCGATCCCTTCCGCCGCCACCTGAATCAACTCCAGGCGCGGGATGAAATGGTCTTCTCCCATGAACTCGGTGTCGATGGCGATCACCGTGCTGTCTGCCAGCTGGTCGCACAGCCGGTCGAGCATGTGGTCGGAAGTGATGAAGGTCTGATCCGGGTCCAATGTGGCCATAGTTTACTCGGTGGGACGATATTCCGCCCCGCGTGATATAGGCGGTTCGGTATTGCTGAGACTTAGGTACTCTTTGAGAAATTGATAGGCTTCGAGAATTCGCCGGAGTTCCGGCTCGGAACTGCGGTCTCCGTTGCGGGCATCGGGGTGCAACTCTTTGGCGCGTTGGCGAAACGCCGTCGTCACATCCGCCAGCGGCGTGCCGAATTCCAGACCCAGCAGCTGATAGGCGTCGTATGCGTTGGTGACTTCATTGGAGGTGCCGGCAGGATTCCCCTCCCCTCCGGCCGCTTTGAGAAAGTCTGCGAGATTGATCTTGCGCCGCCGCCGCCGGGGCCGCTCACGTATTTCGCTGTCGAGTTCATCCCAGCGGTCTTCGACGAACTCCAATCGGGACTCGAGCCGCACAGCTCCCGAGACATCCCGGACCAATTCCAACTCTTCTTCGATTTGTTGCAGCGACCGTTCGACTTCTTCGAGCCCCGGCTCGATCCGGAAGTAGCTGTCGACCCGCTCCTGCATCATGAAATCGACAGCAAATTCCATGCTGTCGACGTTCTTGGCGCGTAACATGCCGATTCGGCGCCGCATGCCCCGCTGATATTTGAATAGGCGATTGGTTGAAAAGGCCACGAGTCCTCGTTGGGCGCGACCTTCCCCCCTGACGGCAAGGTCGAACGCATCTTAGCACAACACTTTGTCCCACGATAAGAGTTGATCGGACGATCCCTGTGGTGCCGCAACCGGGTTACAGATACCAGAACAGCACGGCCGCAATCAGCGTGGGCGGCAGCGCGGCCAGGAAGAGACCGAGCGGGTTGACCGCTTCATCGTCGAAGTCGCTTCGAAGAATGGCCAGTCCGGCCGGGTTCGGCGCATTGGCGATGATGGTCAATCCGCCGCCGGTGACGGCGCCCGCAACCAGGGCATACTTGAATCCATCCGAGAGTCCGTCCACGAGCGACCCGAGGTACGTGAGGGCCGCGTTGTCGGTGAAGGCCGTCAGTAAGGTTGCGCCTAAGAAGACCGCATCGGAACCCATCCCGAGCAAAATCGGCTGCAACCACCATTGCTGTTGTCCGCCCAGAATCACCAGGCCTGCCAGGAAGCAGGCGACCAGCAGCCCTTCGCGGAGTATCAATCGATCCTGGTAGCGAGAATAGACTTGCGCGACACCGAGGAAGAACAGAAGGATTCCCAGAAATATCGCCGGATGGTGAGCGAACACCACCACCATTACGAGTAAAGCCAGGTGTGTGACGACCAGCGGCATGGGGATTGAGTCGCGCTCGCCGTGATCGATGGGGGGCGAGAGTCGGCAGAGCTCCTGACGGAAAATGATGGTGGCAGCCCACGAGTTGATGATGACAGCCAGCGCTGCTTTCCAGCCGAACGTGCTTAACATGAACCCGAGATCCCAGTTCCAGGCTCCGGCGACCATCAGCACTGGAGGTGCAGCGAATGGCGTGAGTGTTCCGCCGATGGACACATTCACGAAGAGCACGCCCAGGGTTGTATACTTCAATCGTGTGGAAAGGCCGTGACGAAAAAAAGAGTCGCGTAGGAGCAGGGCCGCCAACGTCATAGCCGCCGGCTCGGTGATACACGACCCCAACAGTGGAACGATCGTCAGGACCGTGACGTAGACGCGCATACCCTGAGGTAGAGGGATGGCGCTACTGAGGACTCGGACTCCGGTCGCGGCGCTGTTCAAGATGGGCCTGGTGCCGGCGATCACCATACTGGCGAAGACAAACATCGGTTCAGTAAAGCTGCGTGAGCTGAGGTACTGCGTGGCGGCGGCCGTTCCGTCAGTGACGAACATGGCGCCGATGAGGACGAGCGCCCAGAAACCAAAGGCCACCTCCACCTCACCCAACAAATGCCACAGGCCCGCCTGTGTCGGCCTGGTCTGCGCGAGGTGTTCGAACAATGCGGTCGCAAAGCTGTGGAGAATTGCGACAGCGAAAAGAATGGTCCCGATCAACTGGATGGTCGTTGGCGTCACACTGCGTTTCCGGTGATCATTACAGGGCGCACCCGATGCACGGCTGCGGTTGCAGGGAGATTGAGCCTTCGCCCTACTCTACAGAGATTATGCGTGTCGCGCCAATGGATGGAGAAGGTAAAAGAACGGGTGAGCGCAAAACTAGCGGGGGTCGTCGTCGATTTTCGTGCGGCGTCGGGCGACACCGGTGGCGCGAGCGGCGGCGGCTACGGCCTTGGCCACGCGCGGGACGACGTCGCGGTCGAAGACGCTGGGGATAATATAGTCTTCCGACAGCGCATCGCCCGGGACACATTCGGCAATCGCCTGAGCCGCGGCCAGTTTCATAGCCTCGTTGATTTCACTGGCCTGGACATCGAGCGCGCCGCGAAAAATTCCCGGAAACGAGAGGGCGTTGTTGATCTGATTCGGAAAGTCGGAGCGACCGGTGGCGAAAATCCGGGACACCTCATCGCCGATCTTCGGGTCGATCTCAGGATCGGGATTAGCCATGGCGAAGACAATGCGATCAGGATTCATCTGTTCCAGGTCCGCTTTCGTGAGCACGTTGCCGATGGACAGGCCGATGAACACGTCGGCCCCCTTTAACGCATCCTGTAAGGTTCCGCGCGGCTGGTCACGATGGATGCAGGCCTGAAGATCGGTGCGACAGGCGCGGAGTTCCTCCGCTTCCCCCATCAAGACGATACCTTCCTTATCACATCCGACAAGGTGGCTGGCACCGGCCGCCAGCAGAATGCGGCAACAGGCGGTGCCTGCGGCACCGAGGCCGTTGACCACGATGCGCACCTCGTCCATCCGTTTCCCGACAACCTTGAGCGCATTGGTCAATGCCGCCAGCAACACGACAGCCGTGCCGTGTTGATCGTCGTGCATGACCGGAATGTCGAGCGAGGCCTTGAGCGCGCGTTCAATCTCAAAGCAGCGCGGCGCGCTGATGTCCTCCAGATTGATGCCGCCGAATCCCGGGGCAATGCCGCGCACAATGCGAACGATTTCCTCCGGGTCCTGGGTGCTGACACAAATCGGCCAAGCGTCGATGCCGGCCAACTCCCTAAAAAGCATCACTTTCCCTTCCATCACCGGCAGGGCCGCTGCGGGACCGAGGTTCCCAAGTCCCAGCACGGCGGAGCCATCCGTGACAACGGCGACACTGTTGCTCTTGCTCGTGAAGGCATAGGCTTTCGATGCATCCTTGGCGATCGCTTTGCAGACCCGGCCGACACCGGGTGTGTAGATCATGGACAACACGTTACGGGTGGTGACCGGGACTTTGCTCTGAACCCGGATTTTCCCGCCAAGATGCAGGAGGAAAATGCGGTCCGAGGCTGACAGGACGTTGACTTCCGGTAGGGCTTCCAGACGTTCGAGGACACGTTCTCCGTGCGTCTCATTCTGCACGTCGAAGGTAATGTCCCGGATCATGCGCTCCGCATTGGCCGACACGATGTCGACCGCTCCGAGGTTGGCGCCCTCCTCTGCCAACAGTGCAGCGACTTTGGCGAAGATGCCCGGTTTATTCAGGAGCGCGAGGCGGACGGTCAGGCGGTAGTTCGAGTAAGGGCCGATGTCATCAGTGGTCATAGTGGGTGACCCGAGGGAGTGAGCCGCTCTCGTGAAGAGTGTACCACAGCATCGGCGCAAGGGCCTGATGGGTATCACGAGGCGTACGTTTGATGAATATTCGAGGAGCCCCGTCAGGATCGATAGGCTCGATTCCCGAAGCATGGCAAACCGTTGCTGATTCTTCGACCGCCGTTATTGCGAATGAGCGGCACATCAGCCGGTCGGTCAGCCGTGCAGTGGCCGCGAAGGATAAATTGTAGAAATCACTAGATGAATGCCGCGCATGATATTGAAAAGTTAGGGTCTTGAGGAACGGCGGAGTCGACAGCGTGTGCCTCGGGCGAGCGGTGGATCCAAGTGGTTTGGCCCGGCATGTTTTGGGCCCCCGAAAAATACGCAAAGAGTTTCATTGACTTTTTTTTTCAGGTTGGCTACCTTCCAGGCGCCCTTGTGGTGGGCACTTATATTCTCAACCTTTCAAGGAGGGGTTTCCATGAAGCGTGCTCTATTCGCATTCGTAGCGGCAGCCATTCTCGTTGCGTTCACCGCTCCGTCATTCGCCGGAGATGACAAGAAGAAGGAAGAGAAGAAGGGCGGCCACTTCTCCCAGACCCTCTTCGGTGACGACAAGAAGAAGGAAGAGAAGAAGGGTGGACACCTGTCCCAGACCGTGTTCGGCGATGACAAGAAGAAGGAAGAGAAGAAGGGCGGCCACTAATCCCCGCTTCCGACTTTCTTTCGTAGTCTAAAATTGGCTCGCGACTCCGGATGCCGGCGCGGGCCAATTTTTTTTGTGTGCCCGTCGTACCTCCCTGCCCGCCTCCCCGTTTCGTTGACCCATTAAGTTAGCCCGTGTTACGGTTCGCGCATGACCGACCAACACACGCCTCGCATAGCCAATCGCCTCGCTCACGAAACCAGTCCCTATCTGTTACAGCATGCCTACAATCCCGTGGATTGGTATCCCTGGGGACCGGAGGCGTTGGCGCAGGCCACGAAACTGAAGCGTCCGATTCTCCTCTCGATCGGCTATTCCTCCTGCCACTGGTGTCATGTTATGGAGCGGGAATCGTTCGAGAACGACACGATCGCGGCGCTGATGAATCAACATTTCGTCTGCATCAAGGTCGACCGGGAAGAGCGGCCGGATCTCGACGAAATCTACATGCAGGCGACCTTGGCATTGAACCGCAATCAAGGCGGCTGGCCGATGACCGTGTTTCTCACGCCGGACCAGAAGCCGTTTTTTGCCGGCACCTATTTCCCTCCCACGGATCGCTACGGCCGCCCGGGCTTCCCGACTCTCCTGAAGAAGATCGCTGAGTATTGGGAGAAGGATCATGACGGGGTTGTGGCGCAAGCGGCCAACCTCACCGCGCGCCTCCAGGACGGCAGTCACGCCCCGTCGCCGACCACGGTCGGCGAGGCTGAACTAGACATGGCCGTGACCCAATTCGCCGAAGATTTTGATGCCAAACAAGGCGGATTCGGCGGCGCACCGAAATTCCCGCCTGCGACGGGGTTGTCGTTGCTACTTCACTGTTATCAGCGTACGAAAGATCCTCATACACTGACGATGGTGCGCACCACGTTGGATGGCATGGCGGCCGGTGGCATCTACGATCACATCGGCGGCGGCTTCGCGCGCTATTCCACCGACGAACGCTGGCTGGTGCCGCATTTTGAGAAGATGCTCTACGATAACTCGCTGTTGGCGCGTGTCTACGTCGAGGCCTATCAGGTGACAGGTGACGACAACTATCGCCGCGTGGCCTGCGAAACGCTGGACTATATCCTCAAGGAAATGACCTCACCCGAAGGCGGGTTCTATTCCGCCACGGACGCCGATTCCGAGGGGGTCGAAGGGAAGTTCTTCGTGTGGACGCCGGAGGAAGTGCGCGCGGCGGTCGAGAGCGACGAGGATGCCCGGCGGTTCTGCGCCTATTACGATGTGACCCCGGCCGGCAACTGGGAACACAAGAATGTGCTGCACACGCCTCAAAGCGTCGAGGTGGTTGCCAAAGCACTCGGGATTACCGCCGACGAATTGCGGCAGACCATTACCAGACTCAAGCCGAAGCTCTACGCGGTGCGCGCGAAACGAATTCCGCCCGGACTCGACGACAAGGTCATTACGGCTTGGAACGGAATGATGATCAGCGCCATGGCGGAAGCGGGGCGCGTGTTCACCATCCCGCGCTATTGCGCGGCAGCCGAACGGGCCTGTGATTTTCTGCTGACTACCCTCTCCAAGCCAGATGGCCGGCTTCTGCGAACCTACCGCGAAGGCAAGGCACATCTCGATGCCTATCTTGAGGACTACGCGTATTTTGCCGAAGGATTGATCGATACCTATGAGGCAGGCGGCAAGGAAACTTACCTGCTGGCAGCGGTTCGCCTCGCCGAGCGGATGCTGGCGGATTTTGCCGACAGCGAGCATGGAGGATTCTTCACGACCGGCACGGGTCATGAGGCGTTGATCATGCGCAGTCGGGAAGGCCCTGACGGGGCCACGCCGAGCGGCAATGCGGTGGCCGCTTCTGTGCTCGGGCGGCTTTCCTATCATTTCGGGCGGGAGGATTTCCGACAGGCTGCGGCCGCGGCTGTTCGAGCCTATGGCCGTCAGATCGCCCGCTACCCGCGGGCGTTTGCGAAGAGTCTCATCGTCGTCGATCTCCTCACGAATGGTCCTATAGAGATCGCCTTGGTGGGGCTGCCGGGTGATTCGGGGACTGAGGCGTTGCGGGCCGCTGTGAATCGCACCTATCTCCCCAATCGTGTGCTGGCCTATCGTGAGGCGCACCAAGCCGAGACCGATCATCCGTTGTTGCAGGGCAAGACCTTGCTCGACGGCAAGCCGGCGTTGTACGTATGCCGGAATTTTACCTGCGGTCGGCCGATCACTGATCCGGCGGATCTTCCTGCCCTGCTTGATCCCACGCTGAAAGCCACGGTCGCTCACGCGCCGGAACAGAAGGTATTGAGCGGAACCCGCTCTCCCGGCCACGCAACCGTCCAGGGCACGGCAGCCTATGCTGCACGCAAGATTCACGACGCCACCGGTACAGGCTCGCTCGCGAACGGGTTTGTGCCTTTCGGCTCGACCGGTCTGACTGTGAGCCGGCTGGGTTTCGGAACCTATCGGGTCGGCATGCGCGAGGCTGAACATCGCGAGGCCTTCATGAAGGCGCTTCGCCTGGGCTGCAATCTGATCGATACCTCGACCAACTACATGGATGGTGAAAGTGAGCAATTGGTTGGTTCGGTCCTGCAGGGATTGATGCGCGGGGGCGAGGTGACCCGCGAGGAAATCGTCGTGGTCTCAAAGATCGGGTACGTGCAGGGACAGAATCTGACGCAGGCCCAGGCGCGCGAAAAATCCGGCAAGCCCTATCCGGAGATGGTGAAATATGGCGACGACATTTGGCATTGCATCCATCCGGAGTTTCTCGCGGACCAACTGACGCTGTCGTTGGATCGGCTGGGATTGGCCACGCTTGATGTGTGCCTGCTCCACAATCCGGAGTACTTTCTTTCTCACGCCTTCAGGCTCGGCGGGAACGAGCCACGCGATCTCGCTGCGGTGCGCAATGAGTTCTATGCGCGCCTCCAACGTGCCTTTGAATATTGCGAAACGCAGGTGCAGGCAGGTCGGCTGCGTGGTTATGGTGTCTCGTCGAATACAGCCACGTCGATGCCGGACGATTCCGGCGCCACCTCCCTCTCCCGGATGATCGATGCGGCGAAGATGGCGGCGACAAAGGTCGGAGCGAGGTCGCATCACTTTCAGGTCTTGCAGTGTCCCATGAATCTCTACGAGTCCGGCGCAGTTTTGGTCCGGAACACCGGGGTCGACAACGGCAGGACGCTGTCGGAGGAAGCGATGCGCGAAGGCATCGCCTTGTTGGTCAATCGGCCGTTGAACGCGATGCCCTCGCTGAGAGGCGGCGTCGTGCGCCTGGCCGACGTGGCGGTGCAACCGCCGGAGGCCGAGTTCCAGGCGCAGCAGCAGAAGGTTGCGGCGTTGGAAGAGGAATATCGAAACAGCCTTGCGCCGGCCGTGGCACATAGCGGTCAGGGCATGCTCCCCGCCGACTTTTTTCGATGGGCCGACGAACTGAATCGGATCCGGACCCAAGTGCAGGGCTTGGAGCATTGGGAACAGATCGAACAACAGATGATCGCGCCGCACGTGAATCAAGTGCTGCGGGCGCTGGCCGAAGCCTTTACGGGAACGGTGGCGGAGCAGTGGGAAGCCTGGCGCGACCGGTATGTGCCCGAACTGCTGGCGCTTCTGAGAACGCTTCATCGGGAAGCGTCGGAGAAAAGTCGTCTGCGTGCCGAGGAGCTCCATCGAACCATCAACCCGCTGCTGCCGGACCAAAGGCGCAACGCGACGTTGTCGCAGAAGGCACTGTGGGTTCTCGCCAGTACGCCCGGTGTGACGTCGGTGCTGAACGGGATGCGCTCGCCTGCCTATGTGGAAGACGCGTTACAGATCCTGCGCTGGGAGCCGTTACGTGATCCGCGACGGATCTACGACGCCTGTGCCGGAAAGAAGTAACTTGCCACGTTCGCACGTTTTGATTATTCTGTGCCTCATTCAATCCACGAATTCACTTTCCGCCGGAGGTGTTCATGATACGTTTGCGCCCGTTTGTCTTACTCGGACTGTTGGCCGTCGTCGCGCCCTTGTTTCTTGACGGCTGCGCGAGCAAGTCGGGAACCAGCGGAGGAGCGACCGTGACCCCTCCCAAGCCCCGTGTCGAAGAGAAAATTGCCGCGGCTCCGGTGCAGGAAATTCCGCCGCCGCCGGAAGCGGCACCGGTGCCTCTGCGTTCGGTGGAAATGGCTGCGCGCAATGCGACGGGAGAACAGAATATTCCCTTCCCGGACGTGTTGTTTGACTTCGATCAATACGTCCTGCGTGATGACGCCCTCAACGCCGTCGAAGCCAATGCCAAACGTTTGAAGGACAATCGCGTCACCAAGGTGCTGCTGGAAGGCCGTTGCGATGAAATCGGCACCTCCGAGTACAATCTGGTGCTGGGTGAACGGCGCGCGCTTTCTGTGAAGCGTTACTTGGAGTCATTGGGTATGAGCCAAGTGCAGGTGGATGTGACGAGTTACGGGAAGGACCGTCCGCTCTGTTTGCAGCACAACCCGGTCTGTTGGCAAAAAAATCGCAGTGTGCACTTCGTCGTGAAAGAGTAATTTCTTCCCATCGTGTTTCGTCGACAGCGGCATGGGCGGTTCTCGTCCATGCCGCGTGGTTTCTTCATCCCCCTCAGATCCGACCGCTTACGTAACACACAATTTACGTCCACCTAACCTTCCTGGAATCTATCCGGGCTATGCTCCCTGTTAGAGCATCGGCATGGTGAGTGCCACCAACCGGTGAAACACATTCAACAGGGAGGATATCCTATGGTGACAGTGAGTGAGCTCATGACGAAGAAGCTGGTGACGGTTCCGGCTGGCACGTCTGCGGCGGACGCCGCCAGAGTCATGAACGAGCGCCATGTCGGCAGCGTGTTTATCGAGCAGAACGACCGGGTGGTCGGCATCGTGACCGAGTCCGATATCGTGCGAAAGGTCGTGGGCGAAAACAAGCCGGTGCATTTCGTTCCGGTCGAATCCATCATGAGCAGCCCCGTCATCAGCCTGGACGAGCGCCGTTCGAT
Source organism: Nitrospira sp. (assembly GCA_009594995.1). Classification (GTDB taxonomy): domain Bacteria; phylum Nitrospirota; class Nitrospiria; order Nitrospirales; family Nitrospiraceae; genus Nitrospira_A. The sequence goes on from VOPR01000033.1 coordinate 20,979, forward strand.
CACAGAAGCGGCCGACCTCATGCAACATCACCATACGCGCCATCTTGGTGTCCTGAAGAGCGGCGCGATCGTCGGGGTGCTGTCGGTGCGAGACCTGTTGCAGCCCGTCTCGGTGGATGAGTTCTAGTCAGGAGGTGGCAGGTGTTTGTGCGGCGTTCACACCTCCATTCCGTGGGGACGATGGCAGTATTTAACACACCCGTAACATACCAGTGATGCACCAGCAATCATCGGTCCGTAGGATGGGCTGAGTAAGCAACGAGACCACTACTCTACCGGAGGAAATGAGCATGTTGAGTCAGGGACAGAGGCAAGGATGGAGACGGCGGACAGTCGTTGTGGGCCTGGCGGGGATGATAGCTTCCACCGGTTCCTTGGCCATGCTGCCGATGCAGATCGCGCAGGCCGAGAATGCAGGGCCGACGGCGAGCCTGGCCATTGAGGAAGGGTTGGTACAATACAACCCGCAGGCTCAAGTGGCAGGGAGTCTCCGCGTTCAAGGTTCCGATACCATGTCTCTTCTCTTGAGTCGGCTTGCCGGAGAGTTTCAGCGGCGTCAGCCGAACGTGTCGATCAATGTGAGCGGCGGAGGATCGACAAAGGCGGTAAATGAGTTCATTCAACCAGCCGCCAAATTGAGCGGGAAAATTACCCTCAAAGAAGAACGGCCGACCTATGTATCTCTGGTGGCCTCCTCACGTGAATTGCTTGATACGGAAGTCAAACAATTTGTCGCACAGCATGGATATGAACCGACCGCCATTCCCGTGGCGATCGATGCCGTGGCGCTCTACGTCCATCGTGATAACCCCATCCAGGGCCTGACGCTCGACCAAGTAGACGCCATGTTTTCAACCACCCACAACCGCGGATTGAAAATGAACCTGTCGCAGTGGGGTGCGCTGGGTCTTCAAGAAGGTTGGGAAAAAGCTCCTGTCAGACTGTATGGCCGCGATCGACGATCCGGAACGCGGGCGTTTTTCCAGGAACATTGTTTGGCCGGCGGTGAGTTCGCGCCGACGCTTCGCGAGGAGCCGGGCGCCGCTTCGGTGATCCTCGACCTGACGCGTGATCAATTGGGTATCGGGTACAGTGGACTCGGTCTGGAGACTTCGAATGTGCGCATCGTTCCGCTCGCTGAGAATCAGGGCATGCCGTTTGTCGCACCCACGGCGGCAACTGTCGCGGATCAAACCTACCCCCTTCGCCGGATGCTCTATCTCTACGTCGACAAGTCTCCGAATAGTCCCCTTGCACCCGCCGCACAAGAATTCCTGACGTTCGTGACGAGTCGTGAAGGGCAGGAAGCCGTGATGAAGGCTGGGTTTTTCCCTCTCCCAATGAACCAGGTGAAGAAAAACTTTCTGGCACTCGGCCTCACCGGTCAAAATGCTTCGCTCACAAACTGAGCTGCATTCTTAAAGTCTTTGCTGCCGCAGGTCATCGAGGTGACTCAGCCTGATGCCTGCGGCAGTTCTGTTGCATCCCTTCGAATTTTGACGAACCACCTCCGCCGGTGTAGCCATCCCAAGTATTCCTGATCTTCCTTGAGCCTGCGACCGTATAACATGTCGCCCGTTCGTGAGCGGCTCCGGTTTCGTGCTGATTACGACAGCTCTCAATCCGTCTGACGGATAAGCTGGAGAAGCATCGCCGCCTCACCTTTTTGTCTGAAGCGAGCGTCCATGCCTCTCTCCTCGATGTTTACGAAGCTGGACGCTTGCCAGGAAACGGTCGCAATACAGGCCGAAAAAGGGGAAATCACAGCAGCGCGAGCAGATGCTGCTGACGGTGCGCAGTATAATTTCCGCGCCGAGTAAAATTGGATGGGTTCTGAGAGCGACTGCCTTCGGGCAGGCACGACATGGAGTTTGGGACGGGGCTCTCTGATAGATCAGGCGGGAGAACTCACGCCTTAGACGGCCTTTCTCCTCACCGCGATCGCTAGAACGCTCAGGTGTTACGTCTAAGCACTAGACGCGTATTAGCGAACGCTGCGCCGGGACTTCACAGTCCTCGTGAGGCCGGCTATTGTGCGGGAGAGCGGCGGGGAGTTTTGTTTTTTGACCGTGTTGAGTCGAGATCCTGCTGGAGTTTCAACAATTGATCCTGTAACGCCTGCATCTGCTTATGTTGATCATTCAGGCGATCCCGAAGCTCCAGATTTGAGCTGGTGAGCTCCCGGACCTGAAGGCGGAGCTCATCGGCCTGATTCGGTGAATGGTCTACTGCCCCCTCACTCTTCATCCCGGCTGCCGCCGAAGTTGTCGCGGGAGGCGGTGTTGATGATACTGCTCCCGGCGGCGTAGCGGGCCGATTTCGCAGGGCGATGACCTCCTTCGCGTTGAGCGAGAGGTGTACTTTTTCAAAATGGGCCCAGCGTGGTTCTTCCGCGTCAGGCACCGTGGCCGCTGTCGCCGGCGCCGCGACCCACAATTTCATTCCTTTCGTGTCCCGTAAATCCTTGAGATCTCCACCGGCCGTATCAGTTCCGGTGAAGGCCGAGTGATCCGTGAGCACCACATGAAGGTATCGGCCACGCAGAAACAGTGCGCCGGTCGTGCGCTCCTCGCTGTAAGTCGAGTGCGATTTGGGCAAGGAGAAGAATACGCGCTGGGTGGGGCCTGCTTGTTGAAAGGCCTGTGCAATCGGTGCTGCGATACGGTGTAGCTCGGTGTCGGTGAAGACAGGAACCGGTCGGGGCTGTTCCAGGATGCCGACGAGGGTTCCGCTCCAGCCGCTGACCATCAACGAGCCGAGGAGTACCCGAACGTCCTCCGTCGTCAGCTGCGCCGGATGATTATTGTCTACCGGAGCAGGGCCTCGATGGACGGTAGGATCCGACTGGATTCCAATCTGGCTGTCCTGTTGGTCATACAGCACTTTTCCGCTCGATACGAGGGAGCAGGCGGAGGTCAGGCACATGATTGCGAGAAGGCACAGGGTGCGGCGCAATCCCGTCCGAGGGGATGATGTGTCGCTGGAAATTAATTGCATGTGAACTGAATCCCCCACAGTCTGTTGCCTCCCATTTGCCCACGCCAGGCTCGATCTGCGGCGGGGCTCACCTTCGGTATTTCGCCTTCTTTCTGAACGTGTGATCCAGTGGGGCATTTACGGTTGATCAGATCCATGGCGTCGCGCCGCTGGTCTGATGTGAGGATATCGACTTCATTTTGAAACGGATACGTGACGAGTCCCCCCGTCGGGGTCTCGCGAACCAGCGTCACATCTCCTCCGCACGCGGTGCAGATCGACATCAGCAAGAGGGCGGCGGCGGCGTGAAACAGGCCGCTCCGCCCTCTTGCTGGCCAGGTCGCTGTAAAGGTTGTCAGCGGGATTCGGCGCAATAGGTCTCCTCCTCGAGTGGCTGATATCCTGCCCCAAAGTTCGGGAAATCAGCAATCTCTTTTCCCCCGGTATTCCAAATGTGAAGACACTGGGCCGTGAGTGCCGGGAGACTCCGTTGACTGTCTTCGATGGCGACGACCGCGGAATTTTGCGTGGTGCCGATGGCGATGACTCGATTTCCGGGCTGCAAATGGTTCGTGGGGACTTTGCCGTTGAAATAGACCAGGAATTCTCCCCTTCCCCGTTCCTTGTCGGTCGGACCATAAGCCGGGTGCTCAACGATCGGCAACTGCGTCAGGACCATGCTGACCAAGCCGTCCTTTTGTGGCGCCTGAAGGATACGGCCACCAAGCTGCACCTTCTTCCCCGCTTTGGCATTGGGGACCATGCGCCAGGCCGTAAAATCGAAATTCTGATCCACCCCGTCCAGTACTTGGGGTGAGAAGATTCGTTGTGGTCCGCATCCACTGAGCATGATGCTGATCAGTACGCCCGCGATCGCTCCTCTGTATCTCTTCATGGGATGCCTTTCTCTTCTCTCTAGCCCGGTTTGCTTAGACATTCATTGGCACGCGCGTTCGCATCGCTACATGAATCGTATTTGCCACTGTACCAAGAAGGCATTCTGGGCGAAAGGGTCACCGACGCCGCGCGTCGGATCGACGACGTTGTTGGCCCCATTGCCGGAATGGTGGCGGAATTCATAGTTGACCTGCAGCTTCGATTGGACCTTCGGCGGAAAGTTTTCGAAGTAGTAACTCAGGCCGACGATGGTTCTGGTGTAAAGGTCATTGCCGATTCTGGTGTTCGGGTCGAATTGTTCGTACATGACGACCGGCTCAAAGTTTTCGAGCGGGCCGTCGGTAATCAGGTACTTGGCCAGCACGTACCAGGTACGTCGTTGCACGCCCGGGGCGCCTGAGCCACCGCAGATAGCCTGCACATCACAGGCACCGTTGGCCGGCCGTCCAACCGTGGTTTGGTTTGCGCCATCATGCCCCTGCCAGATTTCTCCCTGCACCATGAAGCCGGGCAGAATCTTCGACGTGTAGCGAAAGTCCAACCCGTAGCGATCGAAGGCGCCTTTGCCACGGCCATTGATATTGGTATTGGCGTTGTTCGACTCGCCTTGAATCGTGGTGAAACTGATAAATGACACGTCGCTCCCGAAGAGACGCACCCGTGAGTAGAAGCTCTTGGGCGCGTTCGATCCGGTCGCGTTCGCATGGTAATTGTTGTTGTTCATAATACCGGCCACGTACTCCAGCCGGTTGAACAGTTTGCCACGCATATCGAGGAAATAATCACGTTCTTGGAGAAACTCGACTGTACCGGCGGAACCGGTACGATTGCCCACTCCGGAGCCGACGGAGGTGAGGTACGGAGAACTGATGACATCGCGTAACCCACCGGACGTTTCCGTGAAGATACCGAACGGCATTCGAAAGATACCCATGCGGAAATAATTCACGTTGGGCGCCCATGATTGCACCGGCCGCACGTCCAGGTAGGCTTCCCGAAAGAACGTCGAGGAGGTTGGTACTCCGCCTGTGGCCGCACTGCCGCCGGTCGGTGTGTTATTCAACAGATTGATGCTTTGAAACTCCATCAACGTGTGCCATCGCGGGAGTGTATCGCTAATGCGGCCCCAGAAGAGGATTTCCGACCGCCGGATGGACAGGTTGTCCTGGCTTCGTCCTTCCGCCACATGCGCATCCTGGTGGGTGTACAACCATTGCAGCGCATTCAGTCCGAAATTCACCTTGTCCCTGAGGATCGGCAGCAACTCAGCTTTTGACTTCCATTCGTCCAGGGTGTCGACTCGCTTGTCTCGCTCCCCGCCTTTGTATTCCTGCTCGGCACGAATCTGAATCCACTCCTCTTTGGTAATCGTCCCCTTCTGCATTAAGAGGTCTTCGATCGACGTGCCGCCTAGAGGAACGTCCGGAGCTGCAGACGAAGGGCCGGCGCCGCTCGGAGCCGGGCCCATAGCCTGGGCGACGACGGTATGGGACGGCGGGGCCATCGGGCCTTGCCGCGATGAGTCATCGGCCCAGGACGCAGTCACGCAGAGACTGAGCACTGCGGTGCAGAACAGGCCGCTGATGGGTGCAACCAACGGGCGTCTTTTCATTACGAACTTCCTCCTTGTGTCTGTTGATCTCGTGAACGCGGGCGGATCGTAGTCGAGATGCATCACACCGACGTTCGAACTCTGTTACCGATGTGTAAAACCCTGTCGTTGCTTTCGTGACATCGCCGATGTGTGTCTGATGTGTGTCTCTGGAATCAGGTCCATCATGCGGCCGCTCAGGTGGCGGACAATTTGTATCCGACGCCTCTGATCGTGAGAATCCATTGCGGGGCCGACGGTTTGTATTCCAGTTTCTGACGGAGCGCATGGATATGGACATCCAGCGCATGTTCTTCGAGGGCGTAGTCTTCTCCCCATACAAGATTGAGCAGTTCCTGGCGCGTCAGCACGCGCCCGGGGTTTTGCAGGAGGACCCGAAGAATCTGGAATTCCTTCGGGGTCAGCTGGATCGGCTTTTCCTCGACTCTCACCTCGTGGCGATCGAGATTCATGGAGAGTGCGTTCACTCGAAATTCCCTGGCTGGCGCGGCTTGAAACTCTTGTCTCCGAAGCAGCGCCTTGATGATGGCCAGCCATTCTCGGTGACGGTACGAATCGATCACCATATCAAATCCAGCCGCAAGATCCTCCAACGTGTCCTCTTCGGTGCAAGGTTCTCCCTGTGGATGAAGCGCGATCATGGGAATGTGCCGTAGTGCCTGGTCGTGCCGCAGAACAGCAATGACCTTGTGTCGCCGGTCGATCAGCGCCAATTTAAACGCAGCTCGAGGAGCAAGAAACAAGGCGGCCTCGGCCGTCGGTGCGAGTGAGACGTGATAGCCGTTCGGCCGCAACAGATGTTGAACGACCTCGGCAAATGCTTCGTCCTTGGTGAGAAGAAGCACCGCGATTCCCTGATGACGAGCCGGTTCCATCGCCTGCTGCATGGTCTGATGGTACCGGTGCAAGATTGCACGCCTGTATCCCGATTGTTACGGCTGTGTAAATACCACAGGTGCATGCCAATAAGCCGTCGAACCCGTCGATCAACCCGGCAAAACGTAACCTGTTCGTAATGTCGCTGTGAACAGCATGGAACAATGGCTGGGTAGACTCACGATGAAGGTTGTGGTTCATGGGCTTCGGGAAGAAGCCTCAGGGCAAGGTGCTCAGCCATAACCCATCTTGTGACAAGGAGGAGTTCACACGTATGACGTTCACACACATTCAATCCCGGGTGCCGCGCGTTGCAGGGTTGGCAGGTCGCGTGATCGAAACGGATCTCACCGATCTGTGGATGAAAGGTATCAAAGGGGTGCTGAGTCTCCTGATATTGACGATTCTCATTGCGCTCACGGGAGGCGTCATTAAGACGTTTTTGGATATCAGGCTCCTACTTGATGCGGCGGTTGAGGTCGGACTTCGTCAGATCATTGTTGATACGCTGATCCTCCTCGCCGTCGTCGAAGTCTTCAAGACGACACTGACATATTTTTCCGAAGGCCGCGTCAAGGTGACCTTTATCGTGGATACGATTCTGGTCGTCATGCTGACGGAAATCATTTCCCTCTGGTTCAAGGAGGCTGATCAGGCCAAGTTACTCTCATTGGGAGCAATTCTTCTGGCATTGGGAGCCGTGCGAGTCGTCGCCGTGCGCTGTTCGCCCGCGCAGGGAGAAGGCAGTGGGAAATGCATGGTCTCTTGTCGCGAGGGAATCTAGTCCCTCGCGGCCGGGTGCCGGATTAACTCAGTCTTGATGAATGACTGATGTCGGAGACATACGAATGCCGCAGAGTGAGAATCATATCGTGCAGCCGCCATCCGGCTCAGGAGCACAGCGCTCCTGGAGCATGGGGACATTCCAACCAGGAGGATCCGCCATGGTTCACCAATCTGCCTTGCTGAGCAGTGAATGTAGAATTCTGGAGTTATTGCGTGCGAGACAATCCCTGACGTTGGAACAGGCGGTGACGTTGCTTCCAGAATTGAGTTGGAATCAGGTCTTCAAGACGGTGGATGAGTTGAGCCGTGGCGGAAAGATCATTCTGCTGAGAAGAGGGTTTGACTATGAAATCGAACGGGTTTCCGTCCGGCAGGCTGCATTGGCCTGCGTAGGATAACTCGCGTCGTCTCTTTCCGTTCCGTACCGCTCTCAACGGCGTGAGCGCAGTCGATACCGGTATCCCGGTAACACGTCGATGGACCCCGCACCACTGTTCTCAATCTTTCGATGAAGCCTGCGAACGTCGCGATCCAACTCTTGGAGCGTCTCGCCAGGTCTCTCCCCTGCTTGAAGGTCTGTCAATTCTTCCGCACCCAGCAAGGCGTTTTCGTGGCGGAGCAGAACGCTGAGCAGCGTCAGTTCCCTTCGTGACAGGGAGAGTTCTCCTTTCCCAAGCGAGACGGCGAAGTAGGGCCCCTGCACTCTGACGGCGGCATTCGAGTCCGGACGTAACTCCGGCACGGACTCTCTGATTCGTCGAAGGACCGCCCGTACCCGCAACACCACCTCCCGCGGACTAAACGGTTTCACCACGTAGTCGTCTGCACCCATCTCCAGGCCGGCGATCCGCTCGGCTTCGCCGCCGATCGCCGTGAGCATGATGATCGGGATGTGCTGGGTTGACGTGGTCTGTCGCACCATCCGGCAGATGTCCTGTCCGCTGAGTCCGGGCAGCATCAGGTCGAGCAGGATCAGTGACGGCGGACGGCGTTGAATCTCCTGCCATCCGGCCTGGCCGTCGGTGGCCACCGACGTGTCAAAGTGTGCGAGACGCAAAGCTCGATCGACGAGTGAGGCGTGAAGCGGTTCGTCTTCGATGATCTGCACGGTCGGGTTGTTCATGGCATTCCAGGATACGAGGCGGCGGTTTCAGGTCCCTCAATGCTCCTTCTTGGTTGTGTTAACTCCATCCTGAGCTGATGAAACCGCCGGAGATGGGGCGGCAACGGAAAGTTAACATGGTGTTTACACTGGGCTGAAGGCCGTGAAATGCCACCCCCCTATGCTCAGCGTTGTCATATTCACCGCCCGTCTAACCGGAGGAATCTTTTCTATGATCGTTTCACGCCAGATGTGCCTGGGGCTCACGCTGACCGCGCTTGGTCCATTTCTGATGACGTGCCTCGTGAGTGCCGGGGCCGTCGATGCGCCTCCCGTCGAAACGATCGTTATCGATGCGGAGATTAAACCGTACGCGAAGGTCAGTGGCGTCTCCGGCACGATCAATAGCATCGGTTCTGACACGCTTAATAATCTGATTACGCTCTGGGCAGAAGGTTTTCGCAAACAATATCCGAATGTGAAAATTCAAGTAGAGGGCAAAGGTTCGAGCACGGCGCCGCCCGCGTTGATCGAAAATACGGCTCAGCTGGGCCCCATGTCGCGAACGATGAAGTCGAGCGAGATCGACGCGTTCGAAGCCAAATTCGGCTATCCGCCCACCGCCTATCCGGTGGCCGTCGATGCGCTGGCCCTGTTCGTCAATAAAGATAATCCGATCAAAGGGCTCACCGTTGCAGAAGTGGATGCGCTCTTCTCGAAGTCCCGCCGGCAGGGCTACACGACCGACCTCACCCGGTGGGGACAGATCGGTCACACCGGAGATTGGGGCTCTGCGCCAATCAGTCTATATGGTCGAAACTCTGCGTCCGGAACCTACGGCTTTTTCAAAGAGCACGCGTTGAAAAATGGTGACTTCAAAGATCAGGTGAAGGAACAGCCCGGTTCCGCTTCCGTCGTGCAAGGGATTAGCGAGGACCGGTACGGCATCGGGTATAGCGGCATCGGGTACAGCACATCCGGCGTCAGGATGGTGCCGCTCGCGGCGAAAGCTGGTCAACCGTTCATCGAACCGACTCACGCGAATACGAAAAACGGCTCGTATCCGCTCTGGCGCTATCTCTACATTTACGTGAATCAAGCTCCGGGAAAACCCCTCTCCCCCATCGTCAAAGAGTTTCTTGCGTATGTGTACAGCCGAGAGGGGCAGTCCGACGTGCTCAGAGATGGGTACTTCCCTGTCGAGGGAGCGCTGGCTGAGAAACAACTCGCCAAGATCCGCTAATGATCAACGATCGGTTCCGATTCATCTTGAAGCCACTGCATCGACGATCGTTGATCGACCGATTCGCGGGTGCCGTGATTATGGTGGGGGGCCTGGCGACCATTGTCAGCATTCTCGGGATTTTCTTTTTTCTCTTTCGGGAGGTGACTCCCCTGTTCACGGCGCCGAGTGTCAAGCTCACGCAACGCTTGAGCGTGCCCGCATCCCTGACGGACGACGGTCCGGCCCAGGTTGCAGTGGATGAACATCGTGAGATCGCGCAGGTGTTCTCCTCCGGTGCGGTCCAGTTCTTTGACCTGGCATCAGGCCGGCTGATTCCCGTCGAGACGCCGCCACAACTGAATGGACACCTGATCACAGCGATGGCCTCGGGTGGCGGGAACGTGCCGCGCTTCGCGGTGGGCACAGCTGACGGGGAAGTCCTGCTCGTGAAGGTCGGCACCACGACTGAATTTTCCGAACAGGGTGAACGTATCAAACGACCCCATATCAAGGCCGGCCAACCCATTCCGCTGACGAAAAGTCCTATTGTCCGTCTGGCCTATCGTTCGAGTGATCACGGCAGCCTGCTGGCTCTCGTTTCCAAGGGAGGCCGATTACTTGTGGCGCGGCTTGCTACGGATGACCCTACAGGAAACAGCCCGACGATTGTGGATTTGCCTCAACCGGCCGGCGTCGTGACGGCGCTGGCGCTGGATGCGGGGCTTGAAAACCTGTATGTGGGGACCTCGGACGGACAGGTCGTGCATATCGGCCTCTCTGACACGGCATCGCCTGAGGTGAGGGCGACCTATGTGGTGGCCGCACCTTCGGTGGCGGTGGCTTCGTTGGGGTTTCTGAGTGGTGATCGCAGCCTTGTCATTATGGCGGCGGATGGCGCGGTTTCGACTTGGGGGCTCGTACGACGCGCCGATGCGCCCTCCGGCTGGAAGCTCACTCAGATGCACACTCTCCGCTCTCACACTGCGTCGGTTACCGCGTTTGCTCCGTCTCAGCGGGTGAAGAGTTTCGTGACCGGCGATGCGAAAGGAAACCTGTTCCTTCACCATGCGACGTCATCCCAAACGTTCCTGCGTGTAAGCAACGGCGAGTTTCCGATTCGTGCCGTCGCGTTTGCGCCTAAAGGAGACGGGTTGATCGCATTGGATAGCGCGGGGCAATTGTTTCTCTACCAGGTGCAGAATCCTTATCCTGAAGTCACATTTGACACGCTGTTCGGCAAAGTCTGGTACGAAGGGTATGACCAGCCGGCGTATGTGTGGCAATCCTCCTCCGGATCGGATGACGTGGAGCCGAAACTCGGTTTGCTTCCGCTTGCATTCGGAACCCTCAAGGGAACCATGTACGCTCTGTTCCTGGCTGTGCCGATCGCGATCCTGGCCGCGATGTGCACCTCGCAGTTCATGCATCAGGATCTGCGCGCTAAAATTAAACCGATTATTGAAGTCATGGCGGCGCTGCCGACCGTGGTGCTCGGCTTTCTGGCCGGCCTCTGGCTGGCTCCCCTCCTCGAGCGCATGCTCCCGGCCATTGCCGGCATGGCATTGGTGCTGCCGCTGCTCGTCGTGATCGCGTCGCTCGGCTGGTATCTCTGCCCGTTGGCCTTCAAGCGACACGTCGCGCATGGGAATGAAGCACTGATGTTAATGCCAATCCTGGCCATTGGAATCGGCGGCTGCCTGTGGGCCAACTCCTCCCTGGAACAGTGGTGGTTCGACGGCAACGTCAAGGCCTGGCTCTCAAGCCACCTGGGAATCCAATACGATCAGCGCAATGCTCTGGTGGTCGGCATCGTGATGGGGTTTGCCATTGTGCCGGTGATTTACAGTATTGCCGAAGAAGCGCTCTCCAACGTGCCGAAGACGCAGATCGCCGGATCTCTCGCATTAGGCGCCACACGATGGCAAACGGTGTGGCATCTGGTGCTGCTGTCCGCTAGTCCCGGGATCTTTTCCGCCGTCATGATCGGGTTCGGGCGGGCGATCGGCGAAACTATGATAGTGCTGATGGCGACCGGGAATACGCCCATTCTGGATTGGAATTGGGCGAACGGTTTCCGGACCCTGTCGGCCAATATTGCGGTGGAGATTCCTGAAGCCCCGCACGGCGGAAGCCTGTATCGCGTGTTATTCCTGGCGGCGTTACTCCTGTTCATTGTCACGTTCGTCATTAACTCGTTGGCCGAGTTGGTTCGCCAACGCCTCCGGGATAAATACAGCCATGGATAAGCAGTCGAAGGTCATGAAGGATTTCTGGCGGGGCGGAGAACTCTTCGTCTGGATGACGGCATCCGGTGTGGCGATCAGTTTGCTGATGGTGGCCGGGATGTTGATCCTGATCATGGCCAACGGACTGGGGCAGTTCTGGCCCGGCCCCCTCCACCAGGTGCTCCTGAAAACGCAGGAGACCGTGATTGGCCAGAAAGTGGGCGAAGAGGAAATCCCCCATTCTGTGAGTCCCGAGACGCAGTCCGGACTTCGCCGTTTTCGCTACCGGGTCGGCAATCGGGATGTGTTCGGCTCCGAGTATCGTTGGATCAATGAGGCCGACATTCTCTCGGTCACGCGCCCCGAAAGCCTAGCGTCCGTGGAGCGGCGCGAATGGGGACCGGCCTATGGTCGCATCAGCATTGAGGGTGGCACGACAGATATCAGTCCTGAACATTCTTGGGCGACGGTCGTGACATTGGTGGATCGAGCGAATCAGTTGCGGCGGCGGATCGAACATGTGGAACGTGAAGAGATCGGAGCCATCAACTATCAGATCGAAAAAGTCAGGCTTGCGCGTCAGGCCTTGACGTTGAAAAGTGCGAAGGGCTCCGGCGAAGCGGAGGAAGATCAGCGCCTCCTCACTCAGATTGCAGGGCTTGAACGTGACTATGTGGCCAAGACCGACATACTCGAACAGTTGCACAAAGAAGCCGGGCAGGAAGTGTTGTTTCTCACGCTTTCCACCGGGCGAAAGGTACGATTGTCTTTCGATCAGGTGATGGCAGTGAGCCGGCCGAACGCGATGACCTGGTTCGAAAAGTCCCTGGCCTACGTGCATAATCTCTGGCTATTCGTTTCCGGCGAGCCCCGCGAAGCCAATACCGAGGGCGGCATTTTTCCGGCGATCTTCGGCACCGTGCTGATGGTCTTTTTGATGACCTTGGCGGTGATGCCCTTCGGGGTGATGGCGGCCGTGTACTTACGGGAGTACGCCAAGCAAGGCCTGCTGGTCCGAATGGTTCGGATTGCGGTGAACAACCTGGCGGGGGTGCCGTCCATCGTGTTCGGCGTGTTCGGATTGGCGTTTTTTGTCTATACCCTGGGCGGTACGATTGATCAGATCCTGTTTCCTGAAGCACTGCCGAATCCGACCTTCGGCACAGGCGGCATTTTGTGGGCCTCGCTGACCCTGGCGCTGCTCACGGTTCCAGTCGTCATCGTCGCCACCGAGGAAGGTTTGTCTGCGGTGCCGCGTGATTTCAGGGAAGGGTCCGTCGGCCTGGGGGCCACCAAGTTTGAAACGATTCGGCATGTGATTCTGCCCTGCGCGTTGCCGGGAATATTGACGGGATTGATTCTCGCCATGGCTCGGGCTGCCGGAGAAGTGGCTCCCTTGATGCTCACGGGGGTCGTAAAGTTGGCCCCGGCTCTTCCGCTGGACGAATACCTCCCCTTCCTGCATCTCGATCGAAAGTTCATGCATTTAGGATTTCACATTTATGACGTCGGGTTTCAGTCGCCGAATGTCGAAGCAGCAAAACCCATGGTGTACATGACCACCTTGATTCTGATCCTTGTGGTGGTCCTGTTGAATCTCGCGGCGGTGATGTTGCGCAATCGTCTACGGAAACGGTTTGCGACGTCGGCGGTGTGATCATAGAGAGGAGCTCTCATGGAAGTTCAATCCGGCAGGATCGCAGCAACGACACCGATCGTCACGGTTCGTCCGACCGTCCAGCCGTCCCGCCTCGCTCGTACTCAATCAGCGTTGGCGTCTTCGGTGAATGCCAAAATATCGGTTCGTGATCTCGACTTTTACTACGGACATCGGCAGGCCCTGTTTCATGTGGGCCTGACGATTCGCACCAATTCAGTCACTTCCTTCATTGGTCCGTCCGGGTGCGGCAAATCCACGTTACTCCGCTGCCTGAATCGCATGAACGATCTGGTGGAAGGCGCTCGCGCCGTGGGACGGGTTGAGTTGGACGGTGTCGATGTCTATGACGTGGCCATCGATGTGACCGATCTCCGCAAACGCGTGGGGATGGTGTTTCAGAAGTCGAATCCATTTCCTAAGTCGATTTACGACAATGTGGCCTATGGACCACGCTTGCATGGCACCAAAGACAAACATTCGTTGGACGAACTTGTTCAACACAGCTTGCAGGGCGCAGGGCTCTGGGATGAGGTGAAAGACCGGCTCACACAGAGCGCGTTGGGACTGTCCGGCGGCCAGCAGCAGCGGCTGTGCATCGCGCGCGCATTGGCGGTGCAGCCGGACGTTATCCTAATGGACGAGCCCTGCTCCGCGCTGGACCCCATTGCAACCGGGAAGATCGAAGAGCTGATCTATACCTTGAAGGATACGTATACGGTGGTCATTGTGACGCACAATATGCAGCAGGCCGCGCGCGTGTCTGAGCAATGCGGATTTTTCCTGATGGGCGAGTTGGTCGAATTCGGCGATACGAAAACCATTTTTACAACACCTCGAGACAAGCGCACGGAAGATTACATCACCGGGCGATTTGGATAAACCGCGGGAGGAAACGGACATCATGCAACGTCACTTTGATCAAGATCTCGCGCATCTGAAACAGCAGCTGCTTCGCATGGGCGGCCTGGTCGAGTCGCAAATTCAGCAGGCTCTGCAGGCCCTCGTCGATCGGGACTCCGACGTGGCCGTGGACGTCATCAAGCAAGATCACGACGTCAATGCATTGGATGTCGAGATTGACGAACTCTGCGTTCAACTATTGGCGTTACAACAGCCGACCGCCCGCGACCTGCGATTCGTGACGACGGCAATGAAGATTTCCTCCGAACTCGAACGCATGGGTGATCTGGCCGACAACATCGCTCAACGAGCGTTGGAGTTGAACGGCGAGCCCCAACTGAAACCGTACATCGACATTCCGCGTATGGCTAATTGGACCATGCGGATGGTGAAGGAATGCCTGGATGCCTTCGTGAATTCTGATCCGGGGCTGGCGAGGAAGGTCTGCGCGGACGACGATTTCGTGGATGAGGTGAACGAACAGTTGTTTCGGGAACTCCTCTCCTTTATGCTGGAGGACACCCGCACCATCACTCGCGCGATTCGCCTCACGTTTGTGGCAAAGTCGCTCGAACGAATCGCCGATCACGCGACCAATATCGCCGAACTGGTGGTCTATATGGTCGAAGGTAAAAACATCCGGCACGTTGCTCCGTCCGCGAGTTACTAGATGCCCAAGCTGGCCGTCCTCGATATCGGCACCAATTCCATCCATATGGTCTTAGCGGAGGTCCAGCCGGACTACTCCTATAAGATTCTCGATCGCTTCAAAGATATGACCCGGTTGGGTGACGGCGTGTTTACCTCGCGGCGTCTTTCCGACCAGGCGATGATGCGCGGGTTGGAAGTGATCCGCACGCTTGTCACCCTGGCCAGAAATAAGGGCTATGAGCGGATCGAAGGAGTGGCCACCAGCGCGGTGCGGGAGGCCCGAAACGGCGGCGAGTTTCTGGACCATGTCGCGCAGCAAACAGGGTTGACCGTCCGCGTAATTACCGGCGCAGAAGAAGCGCGCCTGATCTTTCTGGGCGTGCAGAACAGTGTGGCCTTGCCCGAGCCGCCGACCCTCGTGATCGATATCGGCGGCGGTTCCGTGGAGGTCATCGTCGGCAATCGGGAGACCATTTTTCAAGCTCGCAGTCTCAAGCTGGGCGCCATCCGGCTCAAGGATCTCTATCTGACGAAAACGCCTCCGTCCAAGGCGATGCTCCGTGAATTGGAAGATGCCGTCACCGTTCAACTAAAGAGTGCACTGGGCCCCTACAAAACCAAACGAGTGGAACAGATTATCGCCACCTCCGGCATGGCGGGCAATCTCGCCGAGGTGATTCATCTGGGACGAGCCGGACGTCCACTTCCGCAACTCAATCTGGCGAAGGTGTCCGCGAAAGAGATTGCCGCGGTTGAAAAGCGTTTAGCCGACGCGTCCCTGAAAACACGTCTCGCCATACCGGGACTCGACCCCAAACGGGTGGACACGCTGCTCCCCGCCACGATGGTCTTCAGGATTCTGCTCGAGCTGTTGAACAAGACCGAGTTGACGATTTGCGACAAAGCGATTCGGGAAGGAATCATTTACGACTTTATCCAGCGCCACCACGAACGCATTCAAGCGGAGCGGGACATTCCCGATGTGCGCAAGCGGAACATTATGGCCCTGGCGCACCGGTGTCATGTCTCCGAGACACATGCGCTTCATGTGGCAGGCCTGGCCTTGCGTCTGTTCGATCAGACGAAGCCCTTGCATGGGTTCGGACAGCGGGAACGGGAATGGCTGGAGTACTCCGCGATTCTGCATGATATCGGTTACTTGATCAATTCTCGGCAGCACCACAAACATGCCTACTATTTGATCAAGAACAGTGATCTCTCGGGGTTCACGGCTGAAGAGATCGACGTCGTCGCGAATATCGCCCGGTACCACCGTCGATCGGTCCCGAGCCGGAAGCATGGCGAATTTACCGCGCTGCCGGATGGCACTCAGCGCATCATCAATGTGTTGTCGGCTCTCCTGCGCATCGCCGATGGACTGGATCGTAGCCAGTTTTCAGTGGTGCAGAATATCGAGGTCAAGCTCGGCAAGACCGTGGTGATAACCGCCCAGGTGTCGGGTGATGCGGAGCTGGAGATCTGGGCCGCGCGCGGCCGCAGTGACCTGTTTGAAAAGGTGTTCAAGCGGCCGGTTCAGTTCGTCACGAGCACCCAAGACGACGCCACAAGCTGAACCGGCACTCCTCCGCTGCGCTACTCTCGCTGTTATCTAGAGACGGATGGTCTCTGCTTCATGGGAGCGTCTGAGCATTGTGGTGGTTCCGCTCATGCGAGGGCTCGTAATTGAGCAGCGGTGAGCCACCACTCGAGCCGGCCCGTTGTCGGGCGGACGGCATCCCCGAGATGAATCAGGCAAGCGCCTGCTTTTTTCAGGCCGAGGCCGGCGCAAGATTTCCCCGCGAGCAGAATGCCGGCTGTAGTGCTCAAATGAGGTTCATGCCCGATGCACCATACGACGGCATCAGAGGGCAAGGTGTCGAGCAACGACAACAGTAACCTCGGAGCCATTTCGGGAGTGAGCTCATTGCGGATCTGAATCTTGGGTTTCGACGGGAGCAGCGATTGCAGAATTTCCGCGGTTTCTCGTGCCCGCCGTAGAGGACTGGAGAGGATATGTGTGGGTGCTACCTGCAGGGTCAGCAGACCCCTGCCGGACTGCCTGGTGCGGGTGACCCCCTTATCGGTGAGAGGACGATCCTCATCCTCCCCTTTCCAGTCCTGACGGTCGCGCGCGATGCCGTGTCGGAACAAGAGACAATCCATTGAAGATCCTCTAGGCGCTTGACTGGAGATCGAACCGCGCCAACAAACTATTTAACCGATACTTGAAGTAGGATGGACTATCCAGCACTGGGTGACGTATGAGCAACATGAAACGGTCACGCCGCCCTATTCATACCGTACCCGTCTCTCCTTCTCAAGATCTTGCGCGGACGGCAGCTGCCTATCAGTCCACAGTCTTGGGTTTGGTACGTCAATTGGCGGCCGGAGACCGGCACGCGGACACGGTCCACGCCGTTCGGACGCATTGTCGTAAACTTCAAGCGTTGCTGGAGCTCTCAGACGACGCACGTCGCGCCTCTGCTATGGCGCGGGCTGTTCGTCGGCTGAGCAAGCTGCGCGCGCTGCAGGTTTTCCGGCAGTATTTGCTGAAGATCGACGCCCCTGAGTCTGACGTTGCCACAGTAGAAGCCCGTATCGTGAAGCAGGCTCAAAAGCTGAACCGGACGCAGGCTTATGACAAGATCGAGCAGGTCGTCTGGAAGCAGGCGCTTCCGGCGATCCCCTCTCTGGGCCATTCCCTGACGGGTCGGCTCGACATCCTGCGACATGAGCATGAACGTCGACTGAATCGTCTTATCAATGCCGCATCCAAAGATCCTCGTCGCAAACGCATCCACGCGTTACGGCTCGCGTTGAAAACCATCCGGTATCAGATCGAATGGCTGCCGGGGCTGGCAGGCCCAAAGCAGATGCTCCTTAAAAAGATCAAACGCGTTCAGGCTCTGCTGGGACGATATGAGGAACTGGCGGATTTTAAGTGCTGGGGGGAGAGGCTGAATCCCACGGTGCAAGCCCATATCAGGAAGGATTGGAAGCGGGCTCGCAAACGGGCCAGGGTGGTACCGTGCAAACTGTCGTGGCTGGTGGATGCAATGGCATCCGGGCATCTGTGGGTTGGAGTGACACAGCCTGGTTGATTACTGGCCCGCGAGGCTGTTCGCACTATCTGATGGAGGTGTTGTCAGACGGAAACCACCGGGAACCGTTTTTATCTGTCCGACAGCCGGGATTTCTCCCTCCAGCTTCTGATTCAGCTGTTCCATGCACCGATCAAGTTCTCCGTCGTGCATGAGTGTGTCGTCTCCCCAGAGCAGTGCCTTGAACTCCTCGCGTGGGACGACACTTCCGACCGTCGAGGCCAATCGACGCAACGCCTTCCATTCGTGTGCGGAGAGCGTCATTTTCCGTCCACAGTAGACTGCTACATACAGGTTTTCCGTCAACGTGAGGTCCTCACCGAGTTCTTCATCCTGTACTTGGCTTTGCCGACTGCGTCGCAGCAACGCCCGCACCCGAGCGACTAGCTCCATGCCTGAGTAGGGTTTGACGATAAAGTCATCCGCGCCGCCGTCGAGCGCCTCCGCGCGCCGCTCTTCGGACGAAAACCCCGACAAGACAATGATAGGGATATGTTTGGTGGAGGGGTCCTGACGTAAGCGTTTACACATTTCGCGTCCCGAGAGGCCCGGTAGGTTGTCATCCGCCATGATCAGGGATGGTTTGATGCGCCAGACATCTTGCATGCCGGATGGACCGTCGAACGCCACGTTGGTGCGAAATGACGCCTGCCTAAGGATCTGATCCAGCATTTTTGCCTGGCTCTGATCGTCTTCGACAATTTCAATGATTTCTAAGGCCATGAAGGCACTCCTCTTCCCTCCTGATCGGTTGGAATAGGGCGAAACTTGAGCGCGAGGTGATGTGGAGGATGAGGAGCGTCGGCGGCTTACTTGGAGGCGCCGAGAATACGTTGCAGTTGCGTGACCCAGGAGGATCCATCCCCGCTTGATGCCTCGCGCGTCGATGGGGAGCGTCGGCCGCTCATCCGGTCGATCCGTTCCGCCACGTCCTTGAAGTTCGGATCCTCACGCCTGATCCAGCGATATTGTTCGAGCGTGTCTTCGGTACGACCCAAGGATTCAAGGGTGCGCGCAAGCAGGTATCGCACCTGGATCGTGTCGGCCGATGATGCGCGTTTTGCCTGCAACGCTTTTCGAAACGCCGTGACGGCCTCTTCCGGTTGAGCAAGAGATTTCAGGCATATTCCCACTTGGGCCATCGCTCTGAATGTGAGCGACGCATCCTGGGCCGCGAGGGAAAACTGTTGTAAGGCTTCCTTGTGCGCTCCGGATTTCTTGAGCGCGAGACCACGCTCGTAATAGTCATTGGTATCCTGTCGCGCCGGAGTAGCCGCTGAAGGAGATGCGGACGAGGCATTCTGACGGCCGGCATCGTTGGAGGGAACCGGTCGAGCTGCAAATGCAGCTAGTTGACTCTGCTCGGCTGCCTCCTGCTCCTTGGTCATCGCCGTTAGGGCATCGGTGTCGACAAGCGGGAGAATTCCGCCTTTGCTCCGATCTTTTGCCGCCTGGACGACGATCTTGGTTGAGAGAAATCGGGCCTCTTCCGCGAAACCGTACGTCAGGGCGGTATCGCAGAGTTGATTGATGAGGCGCGGGATGCCGCCCGTCAACCGGTGGATCATCCTGGTCGCGTGGGAGGTAAAGATCGGTTCCTCGCGACCGGCTACCCGTAGACGATGGGCGATGTAGCCGATGGTGTCTTCTTCTTTGAAAGGTTCGAGGCTGTAATCCACCATGACACGCTGCGCGAATTGGGTCAGATCTTTCCGTTGCAGGAGCTGCCGAAGGTCCGGCTGTCCGGAAAGAATGATCTGAAGAATGGGCGCTTTATCCTTGTTGAGATTGGAAAGGAGACGCAACTCTTCCAGGAGATTCGCCCCAAGGTTCTGCGCTTCATCGATGATCAGCAATACCCGCCGTTTCGCGGCGGCTTCCTTGTCGAGAAACTGCTGGAACGCGTGAAACCCTTCCAGCTTGTCCAGGTTCTTGTCGTTCTGCCCGAAGGCGAGCAAAATCCAAGGCAACAGGGTTTCCATTCCCTCGTGAGTATTCGTAATCAGCCCGGTGGTGAAATGATTTCGATGCTCGGCCAGGATCTGTTGGATGAGGGTGGTCTTCCCCATCCCCGGTTCTCCGGTGAGCACGACGAACCCCGCTTGATTGAGAATGCCGTATTCGAGGGTCGTCAGCGCAAGACGGTGGGTCTCGCCCCGATACAGAAAGTCTGGATTCGGGACCAGCGTAAACGGCTTGAGCGTCAGATTGTAGAAACGTTCGTACATAGATCTTCTTTACGAGACAATGGGTGTTAGGTCAATAACATTCGTTTCATAGTAGCGGGGGTCATCTGGCCTTTGCCCGCTTTGTTCAGGACGGTTCCCAAGACCGGTGTGCTGCCCTTGACCAACTGAAGCGCGCGCTCGATCTCTTCACGCGTGGTCTTTCCGTCTTCAACGACGAGGAGAAGCGCGTCGGTGTAGGGCGAGAAGGCCAGCACATCCGCTGTCTGCAGCAGCGGAGGCAAATCAAATAGCACGATACGGGATGGATACCGATGCTTGAATTCCTCCACCAGGGAGGCCATCTTGGGAGACGTCAACGCTTCGGCTGAATTTGTAATGGGCCGCCCAGCCGGCATGAGCACAAACCGACCAATACCCGGGTGGATCAGCAAATGCTCGACGGGAATGCCATCCAGTAAATAGTCGACGAGACCTCCGCATTCTTCGATGCCAAACGCCAGATGAGCGCTGGGATTAGTCAGGTCAGCATCCACGAGAAGGACGGTTTGTGTGGTGTCCATGGCCAAACTGATGGCCAGGTTAACGGCGGTTAAGGTCTTGCCTTCCTGTTTGCTTGGGCTGGTGATGCCAAGCACGTTCCAGCCGTTTTCGCGCAGCCGGTGCATAACCTGGGTGCGAAGAATTTTGTAGGCGTCGAGAAATGCGCCGCGCTCAAACCCAGCCAGGACTCGCCGTTCCCGCAGGACCTCATCGGCAATGTCGACCGTTCGAGTCTGCGTGTAGACAATGTCCTGCACTGCGTCTTTTCCGGCGCGCGGCGGAGTCGCTCGGAGCATGACGGGCGCCGGCCGTCTTTGCTCTTCCTGCTTGAAGCGTTCCATTGCACTATGCAGCCGTTCCATCGTGAGTCTCCTCCTCGTTTAGTCGAGGCCGAATTTGCGGAGTGCGGCAAACCACACGACATCGAGTGGTAGCCAGAAAAAGTGCGCCAACAGGATGCACGCTGCGGCGATGCCGAATCCTGCAAGCCGGATAGTCCGTCGTCTTGCTATGAGTTGGCGAAGGTCCGCGTTGTTGGGAATGTAAGGAATGACCGCGAGCGGGAATGCCTGGGTGATATGCGCCAGTGATTCCGGTCCGCGAATTGATCGATCGATGTTTTCTAGAAACGCGCCCGTGCCGGCTCCTCCGGCCATGGCCAGGACCAAGCTCAGCAGAAGGATGAGCGGTCGATTGGGTTTTTCAGGCTTTTCGGGAAGATCCGGCGGATCGATCAGCGAAAACCGCTCGCCCTTGCGTTGGGTTTCGAGGCCTTCTGAAACCTGGGCCTCCAGCAGTTTGGATCGCAATTCCTCATATTTACGAGCTGAGTTGTCACGTTCCCGAGCGAGGTCAAGATATTCGGGTTCGAAGTGGTGCGTTTTTTCAAGGCGACGGGCGTAGTCCTCAGCTCGTTTTCGCAACTTGGCGCGCTGGGCTTTCAGTGCATCCAACATGGATGTGGCTGAAGCCAATTGCGTCTGCGTGTTGATATACGCGGGGTTCTCCGCCTTGATGGCAGGAACCTTGGTCGGCGTCTTTTCGTATTCCTGAAGATCCCTCTCCAGGGATGAAATTGTCCGGCGGGACCTGGCGACATCGGGATGATCATCCCCGTACTTGTCGAGGAGCGTGGCGAGAGTGGCGCGTTCTCCGGTGAGTCGCTTGACGACATCATCGATGGGCGCAGCCCCACCCGTTTCTCGTTCCAATGCCCGAATTTCCTGCTGCATTTTCCAGATATCCGGATGCTCAGGCGAGAGGTATCCCGCCTTGTCGGCATATTCGGCTCGCAAACCCTTTAGGCGTTCACCGGAGTCTAGAATGCGTTCGCCCGTGGACGACATAATCGGCGTGTTTGGCTTGATGGTGGCCAATTCGCCTTCAAGGTAGGTTTTTCGCTCTTCCAAACTCCGAATGTCACGATCCGTATCGGTCAATTCTCTCTCGGCGCCGTTCAGGAGCTGCATATTTAGTTGTGTCAGCTCTGGCAGTGCGCCGTCCGCGCGCTGTTTGACACTGGAGAGTTTCTTCTCAATCTCTTCGATGTGACGGGATAGGCCGTCCGCCTCCTGCTTGAGAAAGGCGGTGGTTTCTTGTGCGTGCCGTTCACGTGTTTTCAGGTTCTCCGCCAGAAACAAACTGGTGAGTTCGTTAGCCACTTTCTGCGCCGACTCCGGGCTCTCTCCATCGTACGAGAGGGTGAAGGCAATGGTGGCCTGGGTCGGGTTCTGCGTGCGTTTATCGACCACTTTCGCATTGATGACGTCGATGTTGGTGTCTTTCGTGAACCGGTGCAGCACCTCTTCGGTCGGGCTTTGTTTGCGCATATGTTTATACAAGTCGTATTGCTCGACGATTTTCCATAATGTGGCGCGGCTCATGACTTGCTGCTTGATCGTTTCAATCCGCTGATCGGCATAGGTGGTAATGGCCGAACGAACAAGGTCCGACGGAATTTCCTGCTCTTCGATCAAAATGGTCGCCGTCGAGCGATAGACGGCTGGAATGGTAAAAGCGAGCGTTGCGCCCAGGACGATGATGCCGAGCGTGCTCAGGATCATGGGCACCTTGCGGCGCTTGGTCATGGTGAGAATATCCTGGATGCCGAGCGTTGGCTTGTTCATGGTCCCTGCTGCTTTCCGATCCACTGGATCAGGCTACCGTCCTACCGTAAGCCTCGGAGGGTAATACGTAAACATGATAGTTGCAGAATTACCTAGTGCGGTCAATGATTGACTGGGAACATCCCGAAGGGCATATGAATAGGTCATGTCCGCGGTCCACCACTCGGACAGTCGCCAACTGATTTTCGGTGTCACGTACACTAGGCGATTTTCAGGGAAGACCGTGGAGACGGCCTTGGTTTTTACGCCATCCGCGATGAGAAACAATCCGGTGACCGAGGCTGTCAGACGCTCTGTGATCTGGTGCGATACATCCAGGCTCAATTTATCCGTACGGAGCAACAAACCGAATCCGCTCGGATTGATTTCCCGTCCGACCTCCCCCTTTATTCTCCAATCGTCCCATCGCTTCTCTAAATTGCCTGAAAAGGTCCATACCCAGACACCATCGGACAGTGAACCAACCGGCGTATCAATGGTGGACGACACGTGCCTCGGCCCGCCTGAAACGGAGCCTGATAGTGTTTCCGAAAACATGTGGGCGTAGGTGATTTGTGGCCCCACAATCGTCGAGCTCAGACGTAGGTCGGAGGCTGCGAACCTCACGGCGACCGCATTCACCTGGACTTGATCGCGCTCGCTGAGCTGGTACGACAGTCCGGTCGATCCGACATGCATCGTATAGTCCGCAAGACCCAGGCGTAATCCATTTTCATACCGGGTGTCGTAAAACGTATAGGTTCCCATCGCCGACAGCTTCTCAGTAATGTTGTGTGTCCAGGATGGGCTTAGCGTCCACTGATTTCGCTGGGTAAAACGGAGGACCACGCCGGTCTGGCGTAATTCTCCCATGAGCGTATTGTCCCGGATGAATCCACCGTCGAACCCAAAGATGTCCTTCTCCGTTTTGTACTTCGTAGAAACCGGAAAATAGAGATTGGTAATGCTCGTATTTTGTCCCCCATAGTAACGGACAAAATCGGCTGCTAGCCTACCGCTCACCTCCAGAGCTTCAGTTGAGCCACCGAATTTGGCTCCTGGAGATACCCAGTGACCATAAGTGGGATCGTGCTCCAACGTCGTGAGAGCCAGATTGCTGTTGACCTCTCCCCTTACCGTGAGGGAAGGCTCCACATACCATTCCGCCGACCTGGCCTCCTGCTCGATGACGATGCCAAGTAGGGTGCCCATGAGCAGCAGGCAGCGGAGCCATGCTATTGAAATATGGCGAACCTTCACCGCGACACGTTCGCGGTGCAGACCGAGTTCTGATGGCGCATCATGGCACCATCACCACATCCCCGCGCTCAAGGAGGATGTTCTGCTTAAGGTCCCGGCCCTTCTGGACGTCGCCATAGCGAAACATAAATACGCGTTGGTCGCCGTTCTCCCGCCGGATGATTTTGATGTCGTTTTCTGATGCAAATGGGGTTAACCCGCCGGCGAGACTCAGCGCTTGCAGAACATCCGTATAGTGTCCCACCAGATATTCCCCCGGCTTCGTGACTCGCCCCATGACATAGACTTTGTAGCTTTGCAGTTTGGTGATTGCCACGGAAACATGCGGGTTGGGAATAAAACGCGCCAGCCGTTTGGCAATGTCCTGGCGGACTTCCTCCACGGTATGTCCCATGGCGGGCACATCGCCGATGAGCGGGAACGACACCATGCCATCAGGCCGTACAATAGCTTCCCGCGTGAGATTCTCATCCTTCCACACGGAGATCATGACGACATCCTCAGGCCCAAGATGATAGCCGGGATCGGCTAGGTTTGATTGCGCAGCGATGGGTTCTGGACTGACGCACCCCGTCATCAATATGATGGCATAGGCGGCAAGTACGAACTGATACCATGCCTGAAATGATCTCTCGGAACGGAATACACCGACGATTTTCACCCTCTCTCCTCCTATCCTGTGACTTCCGCAAGAACCGATTTGGCTTCATCCATACCGGGGAACGGTTGTTTTGCATTTAATGCTTTTCTGAGATGTACCTGGGCTTCCAGTCGATGGCCGGCTTTGAAGTGAGCCATGCCCAAATGGTAGTTGAGGATGGGATGCTGCGGCGCCTCGGAAACCGCGCGTTGGATGACTCGGAGTGCATCATCCTGATGTCCCATTTTTAGGTGGACCCACCCCAATGTGTCGAGGAAAAATGGATTTGGCGCACGCTGTTCGAAGTCTCGACTCAGCGCCAGTGCCCGATCAAGACTCTTTGCATCGCCCTTCTGATCAGCGAGGATTGACGCAAGATTATTCGCTGCCATGAGTTGTCGCGGGTTTTGCTTGAGAATCGTTTCGTACTCAACAATCGCTTGATCGAATTGGCCGCGATCTCCGAGATGCGAAGCATATAGGAGTCGCAATTCTTCGTTTTGGGGACTGACCTGCAATCCTCGCTGAAGAATGTTGCCGGCTTCCTCGTACTTCTTCTGGGACAGTTTGAGCGTGACCCAGTTCACCCAAGGCGTACTCCAGTCTGGTTTTAAATCGGTGGCCAGACGGAATTCTTCTTCTGCTCGCAGAGGATCGCCTTTCAGAATCAGAATTTCTCCGAGCAGTCCATGCGCAAATGGATGGCGTGCATTTTTTGCGATCAGACTGGTCAGGCGATTCTGGGCTTGGGCCAGCTTTCCCTGGCGGGCGTCGATCCGGACCAACGCAAAGGTTGGTTCCGGCGCGTCAGGGTTGAGGGCAGCAGCCCGCTCGAATGCGGCCACGGCCTTATCCCACTGCAAGCGAGCTTGATACAGGTTACCCTCGGCCAGATCGGCCACAAATCGGTTGGCCCCCGCTTCACGAATCCGTGAGAGCGTCTGATTAGAGCCATCCCAGTCGCGATCCGCAGCCTGAAGATTCAGGAGCATCCCCAAGGTTCCAAGGTTGGTTGGCGCCTGCTTGAGAATCTCTTCCAGTCGCATGCGCGCGTCTCTTGTCCGGCCGGATGAAGCGTCCAGAATTGCCAGTGCGAGGTGAGCCTGGTAGAGGTTTGGACTCAGTGCCACCGCCTTTTCGAGATTCTCCCGAGCCAAGTTCGTCTCTTCCAACATCAGATGAGCCTGCCCCAGGAGGGCGTAGGCTTCGGACTGCTCAGGCTGATCCTTGAGCAATGTTCGAAACGCTTGCACTGCCTCTCGTCCAGCTCCATGCTGAAGTGCAATCCGTCCTTCCAGCATGAGGGCGTCGGAAGCGCGGGGGTTGTCACGCAGGACCTCATGGAGTTGTTGGGTCGCGGCGTCCTGCTTCCCTGCGGCCCAATCAAGGGCGGCTAGTTTTATCGTGGCATTTCCTCCGGCCGGTTTGGACCGGTTGTGATCCCGAATATCTTCATAGGTGGCTCGGGCTTTCTCTGGTTGTTGATGCAGTTCGTAGAGGCGTCCCAAGGCGAATTGAATATTGACCGCATGTGGAAGAGCGTGGTGCGCCTCATTGAGCGCGGTTTCAGCCATGGCCATATCTTTTCGACCGGCTAGGTAATCGGCCAGGGCGAGGTGCCTCTGCTCGCTGTCACGATCCAGGCGAAGCGCCTCCCTCAGGGTGGCTTCCGCCTTATCGTATTGCCGTTGTTGGTCGAAAAATAGCGCCAGCTTGAGATGGTGATCGAACACATTTGGCTCAATGGCCAATATATTCCGGAACACCGACTCCGCTTTCGCCTGATTGCCCATCCGCATGTACGCCATGGCGAGCGAATTGAGCAGGTCAAGGTCGTGCGGATGCGCGTCCACGGCTTTACGAAGGACCGTTTCAACCCGCTGGGGCGAGTTCTGAAGTGAATACAGGGTGCTCAAGAGAATCGCGGCATCCGGTTCAGTTGGGAATTGCTTTACTAATGCCTCACCGGAGGAGATTGCATCGGTCAGCTTGCCGTCGGCGGCAAGGAGCGCTGCCTTGATCGCTCGAGCCGAGACGTGTCCGGGATACAAACGAAGCAATTGGTCGGCGGTTTCATGCGCTTTCTCATCCAGCCGGCCTTGCAGATAAAATTTGCCCAATTTGACCAGGGCTCGCTCATGATCTGGCTGAAGTTCGACGACCCGCTGGTAATGAGCGAATGCGTTCCGCCAGTTCTTCTCTTTTTCTTCTACCTGGGCATAAAGAAAATAGGCTTCGGAATCTTTCGGATCGATCTTCAGAACGTTCCGAAGTGCAACCCGGGCTTTCGGGAAGTTCCCTGCCTGCATGTATTCCTGGGCCTTCATCCGATACTTCGCTTTGCGTTCCTCCGGGCCGCCGCATCCGACGGCAAGAATGAGCACCGCGGTCAGGGCACATGTCCCAATGCTGGAAGAGCGATACCATGTCGCGGCCATAGGTTCCTTTTTCTGTGTTACAGCCAGGCTCGAATTGCAATGCCGCATAACAGCCAGAGGGCAACCAACCCGAGTTGAGTCAACCGTTGAGCAAACACGTGGAGAAGGAGTTCGAACGAAAAGAACAGTACGATCAATTTTGCCGTCAGGAAGCTGAGGTGAATGTCGCCGATTTGCATTTCCGGCAAGGCCGGCACCATGACGGCTAGAAAGACCATCAAATAGTCCAAGGGGGTCGTTTGAAACCGGTGTTCAGAATTGAAGCGGATGGTGAGGGCCACTAAAAAAGCGAGTCCCACAAAAAAGACATGAATCGGGCTGAAAATGTCTGTTGAGGCGGCTGGCTGCTCGCTGAGGTACATCACGAAGGTGCTGCCGACATAGAGCCCACCCCGCACTACCAGGGACGAGATCCTGGGAGGAGAAAGCCACAGGCCGATGAGCATGACGGTAAACAGGAGGGCCGCGACATAGCTCATGTCTTCCGGTACTCTCCTTGGCAGAAACACACTGATGATTAGAAACGCAGGGACAGCAATTCCCAAAATCCGGATCGGTTCAGTCGTCAACCAGGGCGAAGACGTAATCGTGCTGGCCCGAGTGAGCAGTCGGTCGGCTTTCTTCAAGAAGCGGTTGGATTGAATTCTCCAGACACGTGAACGGAGAAATGGAAACAGAATCACGCCTGCCACGAGGCCGTAGACCCCGAGGATCGT
Source organism: Nitrospira sp. (assembly GCA_009594995.1). Taxonomy (GTDB): domain Bacteria; phylum Nitrospirota; class Nitrospiria; order Nitrospirales; family Nitrospiraceae; genus Nitrospira_A. The sequence continues at coordinate 48,878 of VOPR01000033.1, forward strand.
CCCCTCCGTCTGCCAGCGCAAGACATAGGCCAGGGTGACCAATGTCGCCTGCAGGAGATAAATCACGAGGACTGCTTCATAGTGAGAGAGCCCCATGGCAAGCAATTTGTGATGCAGGTGGTTTTTGTCTGCGACAAACGGGGAGCGTCCCTCCTTCAGCCGCTGCAGCATCACTCCGACGGTATCGAGGAGCGGGAGGCCGAGCAGGAAAAGCCCCAGGGCCGGCGTATAAGGACCGCGCTGGGGATCGGTCAGCACAATGGCCGACACGGCCATGAAAAATCCCAAGAACTGGCTTCCGGCATCGCCCATAAAAATGCGCGCTGGGTAGGTGTTGAATCGCAAAAATCCCAGTAGCCCGCCGAGCACCGGCACCATGAGCAGCGTGACGGTCTGGTCACCTCCCAAATACGCCAGACAGGCCATGCCGGCAAAGCTCAAGAGAGACAAGCCTCCCGCCAGTCCGTCGAGCCCGTCGGCGAGGTTCACGGCGTTGGTCACCGCGACAATAATCACAATCGTCAGCGGATACGCAATCCAGAGGGGAAGTTCCGCCTCAATAAACGGCAACGTATTCAGATGAATATTGCCCTGCCACATGACGACGAGGGCGCCGAGCGTCTGGCCGAAAAATTTAACGGTATAGGGCAGACTCACCCGATCATCCCACATGCCAAAGAGGAGAATCGTGACCCCGCCGAGCAGGCCGGCCACCACGATGTCATCTTTTGGTGCCCAGATCAGCATGGCGGAGAATGTACCAATGCCGAAGGCAATCCCTCCTACTTTGGCGACGGGGTTGGAATGAACCCGACGCTGGTCTTTGGGAATGTCCAGGAATTGGAGACGGCTGGCTGTCGCCATCAGTGGCGGGATCAGCGCCATGCAGATGATCAGCGAACCGACGAAACTGAAGAATAAAGTCGAAATCATCGTTGATTGTCCGTTCGGCGCTAGTCCGGAACGTAGCGAGTCAAAACCGGGTCCATATCCTGAGCAAATTGAATCAGCCGCTGTTCAGCCGCCTTGTCTGTTTCGTTCTGCTGGATGGGCGTGGTCAAACGTATCAATGCGCCATCGGTCCGTTGCCGCGTCATGGCATCCCACAACACATACAGCTTCACGAGATATTCGTTCGCTACGACGCGATCGCGTTGCTTGAACCAATAGAGGACCAGTTGGCGTTGATCGCCCTTTTGAATCAGTGCACGGTTGGCGGGAGCCTGGTCTCCGGATGTTTTGAGTTGTACGGTATCGATGGTACCGATTTCCCATCCGCCGCCGGGGATACAGCTTTGCGGTGAATGTGCGGACTGCCCTTTTCGCTGCGAACGATAGTAGGCGATATAGAGATTGACGGGCGGCGACTGCGGTTGTTTATAGTCCGCCAGTACGTAGTCGTCGAACTTCAGCGCTTCAACGTAGCGTGTTTCCAGGGGAAATGAGGTGCCGGACCACCTCTGGAGTTGCATCGGAAAATCAAGGAAGGGTTGGCGCACGGGCGGGACTTCTCCCCGCTCAGTCACCTGAGTGGCGGCAAAAGGCAGCAGGCACAAAAGGCCCACGCTATAGAGATAACTGGGACGTAGCAGGATTGTTTCATACGATGGCGAGACAGTGCCCTGTCGTTGAGGCGCGCGGTTTTCATTCCGTGGCTCGAGGGAGGGGCCGATTTTTCGCAAAATGACCATTTCAGCCACCAGCAGCCCAAGGCTCGCCATGAATAATACCCAGCCTTCGAACATGTGATAGAAGCCCTCCGCGGCACCTTGCCCGAAATGTTCGACCAACACACCGATCATGCCGATGCGGAATCCATTCAGAAGAATGGAAATCGGAATGCTGGACACGAACAGCACGATGCGTTTCCAGAGTCGCTCGCGGAAGAGATAACTACACAGCAATGCCAAAGTCGCGAGTGGAAAGAGATACCGCAGACCGCTGCAGGCATCGACCACTTGCAACTGAATGGGGCCAAGGTCGATGACGTTGCCATCACGAAACGCGGTGATACCGATGATTTGCAGGCACCCTACTCCCAATGCGGACGAAATAAGCTGCAGTTTTCCTGACAGGCCCTGATAGAGGAACTGCGGGAGTGGCACCACCGTCAACAGAAATGCCAACGGAAACGCCATCGCGGACACCGACCGGAAACCGAGGGCCGATACCAGTAACCCGACAAGGAGGCACCATAATGAGACGTGCAGAAACTGGTACACCGTGGCAAGTTCGCCGATGATATAAAACGCGGTTCCCGCAAGAATCCAGATCAGTCCCCACCAGGATCCGGAAGTACTGAGTTCCATCACCTGCTGTCGCTGTTGCCAGATCAGATACAGGCTGATCCATGGCACCAACATTCCGTGCCCATAGTTTTCGTCGGTGAGCCACAAGTCAGCCATATAGGCGACGCTGTCGTAAAAGACGACGCTCAGAATACCGACCGGCAGGAGCAGTGCAATCCACAGTACTGAAGTGCGCGACGGTCTAGTTGCCGACAGCGACTGAACTGGTTCCGCAAGCAAGCGGGCCGGTTTCGTAACAAGCTCCGGAGTTGATCTCATCCCAGGACTCGTTTTCTCAGGATGTGGAATGCGAAGAGAGGCAACGCAGTTTGGCGCAAGAGGCGACTGGGCTGCGCAAGTAATCGATAGAACCATTCGAGATGAATGCACCGAAAGATCCAGGGGGCGCGTTTGACACGTCCGGCGAGGACGTCGAAGGTTCCCCCGACGCCTTGGCAGACTTTAACGCGCAAGTGTGGCAGGTAGGTCGACATCCAGAGTTCCTGTTTGGGACTGCCGAGCGCAATGAAGAGGAAGTCCGGTGCGGCCGCGTTGATGCGGTCGATGACCGCAGGCATCTCGGCGGCGTTCACATATCCGTGCTGGGTTCCTGCAATAGTCAGAGTGGGAAAATCTTTTCGAAGCCTGTCCGCAGCTCTTTCGTTCACTTCCGGACTCCCGCCGAACAGGAAAATGCTATACCCTTTTGCCGCGGCCAGGGCGCACAGGCGTGGCATCAATTCAGCACCGGGCACTCGTTCGGCGTAACCCAGCCGTAGCAATCTAGTTGCCATCACCACCCCTATGCCATCGGGAATCAGCAGGCCGGCAGAACGCAAGAACTGCCGGAGGATGGGGTCGTTCTGGGCTTTCATAATCTTTTCAGGATTGACCGCAATCACTGTCTTCGGCTCCGAAAGCGTCATGCGCGAGTCGGCCCATGCGACGGCCTGATCCATCGTCACGCAGTCGACGGGAATGTTCAGGATGTCAACGCGCGTTGGAACCATGATAATTCCTGGACAAGGAAAAGGTTTGCAGGTGCGCGGGAGGGGGGCCTTCTCCACACCAGATTCTCGTGAGGAATTCGTGCGGAAGCGTGCCACGGTGTTCCACGCGCAGTGTAGTCAGCGGTTCTTTTGATCCGTAGGTCGAGGAACGCCATCCCGAGGGAGGGTCGGTTTCCCCTCGATGCAGTGACGCCTGTCCTCCTTCGACAGAAAGTTGGACCGGCTGTCCCTCGCATGCGAGGACATAAGATGTGGGACTCTGAACCGGAGACAACCCAAGGTTCCAGTTCAATTCCAGATGGTGCGTGCCGGTGCCCGTCAGCCAGTCCCATACGAGCCATGAGCCCGGTGGTTGATAGACCACTCCCCGCCAATGCGTCACCCCGCATTGCTGGACATAGGCATAATGGCGAGCCAGGACGGTGATTTTCCCCTCAGGTGTTTCGTCACGATAGATCAAATGCGTTTCGAAGGGCTGGGACCAAAGAAACGATGTCTCCTGCACCGCTTGATCACGTCCATCGACGGTCACCGTGTTGTGCGCGCGGGTGCTTCGGAAGTATTGCCTCCAATCGGGATGCCCGGTGTAGCTGAAAGTCCCTGGGTCAATCAGGATTTCCTGGCGTCCGATCTCCAATTGAACCGATAAGGCGTCGGCATGCCCGTGCGCATAACAGGGCGCCATGCCCAATTCTCCATGATCAAAGAGCAATCGTTCCTGGTTCCGGCCCCGTAAAATTGAAAAGCCTGACAAATGGAATGAAGTCAGTCCGGGAACGGACTCAACAGGGATCGGTACAAAGCGAAGAAAGGGTGACAACGCGTAGCCGCTGTCGCCGTCGCCGACGTATGGCAAGGCGCCATCACCCGGCCGCATCATCGCGTGAAGAAACGTATGGCTCCGTTCCGAAGCTTGCACCAATTTCTGAGGAATGAGCTGTTGATGATGGCGCAGCAGCTCGATAACCAGCCCATATAAGTCGGAGATAAATCGCAGATACCAAATGGCTTCTTCGCGCCCGCCGCCATCCTGCCGTATCTGGTGAGGAGCTTCCTGTTCCAGGAGATACAGTCCGTAGGCCAACCAGCGTTCGGCCAGCTCCATTTTAGGAAATAGTAAGCCTGCGTAGATGAGGCCTGCGGCTTCCGCAATCGTGTGATTGCCGGAAGAAGAATGTCCAGAGACCCGTCTACGAATGAGCTCTGCATGGCTTGCGACAAGGTTGAGTAGGCCTGCCCAGATCTTCTCCGGCTGCGTCAGCCATGGCCTGACGAGGTCCAGCGTATGGCAGACCGCCAAGAGGCGCAGCGCGCATTCCATGACGGAGACATAGTGGATGCCCGTCAACGGCGGGTTGGCGGTCACCCATGAGAGGAGCTGCGTTTCAATCAATTCTACGGCCTGGCGGCGGCCGTCCGGCGGCGCCTGTTGAGCATACAAAGCCAGGGTGACAAGATGCTGAAGGCGAGACGGTTCCCAGGCAATGCGGATATCGCCATACGGATTGCCTTCGCGATAGGGAATACGATGAAAGAAGATCTGCGGCCAGGCTTGTTTCGTGTCCGGCGCCTCGTGCCAAACGGCCGCATCGGGCCGCCACGTCCACTCATGGCTCAACGCCGATATTGTTCCGCGTAAGAGGCGCGCAATTTCTTTTTGGTCAATGTCGAATTGCCACGGTAGCTTCGGGAGCTGTTGCTCGAATCCGCCACAAAACTGATGTCGGGGAATATCCTGCGGGCCATAGTGCTGGGCGGTCGCGCTCTTGGAGAGCCGGTACTGCAGCTGCAGCGACTGCATCGCAATGCCTTCTCGCACGCGATGCATAATTTCTCCCGGTCCCATGACGCTGAGGCGTTTGGCGTACCAGGCCAGGCCTTTCGGGAGAACATTGGTATTGACGGAAAAGTCTATACTAAACATGTTAGACATCGTGTGCGGAGCCGGACTGCAGACTCCTGACGGCCAGAAGGCAGGCTCGAGTTACGGCGACCATGTCATCAAAAGACATGACGGACGGACTCCCCTGCTCTACGACCTGAACAAAGTGGGCGATCTCTGCTTTGAAGCCCTTATCGCGCTTCGGTGTTTTGAAGACCTCGCGTTGTGAACCTGTGTAGAGGTGCGTTTCCTCGAAATCATCCATGGTCAGTGATTTGCCATCGGCGTGCGCTTCGAAACGTTCCTTCGCCAGGCCGGAATTTCCTCCGGCGGTGTAGATCACAGATCCGATGGAACCATCTGCGAAGGTGAGCGTGATGACACATTGGTCATCGGTCATTCCCGAAGTCTGCCGGCCGATGCGTCGCGCAAAGACGGATGTCGGGCGAGCGCCGCATATCGATTGCATATAGTCGACGAAATGGCAGGCCTCGCCGATGAGACGCCCTCCTCCCACGGCCGCATCTTGAATCCAGTGCTCGGCCGGAATTTTTCCGGCATTGATGCGATACAGCATGACCAGAGGGTTTTCACGCCGGCTGAAAAACTCACGGGCCTTTTCTGCGTGGGGTGAAAATCGGCGGTTGAAACCCACGACTAACCGGAGTCCTTTGGCTGCCTTATCACGGTAAACGGCACTGACGGCGTCGAGTTCCTCCTCAGTCAGGCACAAAGGCTTTTCTACAAAGACGTGTTTGTCGGCTTCGAGTGCCTTCACAACCAACAGCCCATGGGTGTCGTGCCTGGTTCCGATCAAGACCGTATTGACGGCCGGATCACGAAGAATGTCGTGATAGTCGGTGGTGCAATACCCCGCGTGTACCTTCTCCGCAAGGGCTTTTGCATTGATGCCCGAAGCGGTGCACACGGCTCGAATGGAGACGTTCGATAGGCCCTGCAGTTGAGGTAGCAACATATCTTTGACGTGATTTCCAGCTCCGATCAAGGCGAGCGTGAGCGGGCCGGATGGCTTGTTGCCGACAACTTCAATGGAGTGGCGCAGCGCCTGTTGTTGATCAAGCGGATAGGTAATCAGCATGCCCATGTATGGCGTGCCGCCTTCGGTCATCATGCGGTACGCGGCATCGGCCTGGCCGATTTCAAACCGATGCGTGATGAGCGGTTTCAGCTGGACCTTCCCCTCGCCGACTAAGTCGAGAAATGCCGCCATGTTTCTATTTTCGGTCCACCGGACATAGCTGTACGGGTAATCCTGCCCTTTCTCTTCGTAGGTGCTGTCATAGCGGCCGGGCCCATAGGACATGGACAGTTTGAAGTCGAGTTCCTTCTTGTAATACGGCTCGCGAGGGAGATTCATACCGACCGCCCCGACCACCACCACCGTTCCTTTTTTTCGAGCGATGGCTCCAGCAATTTCCACCGGACTATTGTCCTTGGTGCTGGCCGTAATAATGACCGCATCGACACCATGGCCTTCCGAGAATCCGGTGGCCGCATCGATCAATCCGGCGGGACTTGCCGTTGCGTCCGCACCGAGCTGTCGCGCCAGATCCAATTTGGCCCCATCCAAATCTGAGCCTAAGACCCGACATCCTGCCGCTTTCAGCATCTGAACCGTCAGTTGGCCGAGGAGGCCGAGGCCGATGACCGCGATACGGTCTCCTAAGCGGGGTTCTGCTTGCCTGACGCCTTGCATCGCGATGGCACCCAGCGTGACGCAGGCGGCATCGTCGAAATCGACGGTCGAGGGCAATTTCACACAGAGATGTTTCGGGACGTACACCACCTCGGCATGCGAGGCGTAATTCTGTCCGGCACAGGCCACGCGATCACCCACCGAAAACTGGGACGCATCGGCACCGACAGCCGCGACCGTTCCCGCGCAGCTATACCCGAGCGCAGCGGGAGTGTCGAGGCGGTCGAAGACGCGCTTTAACGTGTCCTTCAACCCGTCCTTTTGGATGGCCGTAAGCACCTTCCGCACCATCTCCGGACGCTCCATGGCTTTGCCGAGGAGACTTTTCTGCGCCACTTGAACGGTAGACTTTTCTGTGCCCGGGCTGATCAGTGAGACGTGATTCATGACCAACAAGCCGCCCTCGCGAAGAACTGGCGGGGGCACATCATCAACCTTGAGCACTCCGGAGCGGAAGTTTTGGATGACCTGTTTCATATTGCTACGATACTCGATCTCTAAAGGTTGTGTGTTAATACGGAGTTAATAAAAGACGACAGGCAGGACGAGCAGCCAATTCGGAGACTACCTTCGTTCCGTAAGAAGGTCAATGCTTGAACAGAATTTTTGCAGGATTCGCGCTGCGAACAGCGCATTTGTAGAGCAAAGTGCTACAGGAACCTTGTGAGAAAAGTCGGGCGGCAGAGTTTCCTGCGCGCCCCACTTTTCTCACAACCGATCTCCTCGCAGAGATGGCTCGAGCGATTCCGAAGATGCGTATCGATGAGAAGTTATCCGCGCACGGAGGAATGGTTGAATCGACCGCGTGCACCGAGCCCGACCAGGCCGATGAGTCCGGCGCCAAACAGCAGCACGGTGGCAGGAAGCGGAACCGCCTTCAAGGTATCCAGCGAACCGACCAGTGTTTTGCCATTGCTGAAGGCCAGCGTCCACCGATTGACGTTGAAGGAGTTGAGGTTCGGCGCTTGGTTGCCCGGCAAGGCCACGCTGCTGAAGGCCGTTCCGGTTTCATCTGCCAGATTGATGGAGAACAAAGACGGCGCCAACCCCTTCACCAGATTGCCGGCTGTGCCAAGGTTGACCGAATACAGCGCAGGATTGCCGCTGCTCACCGTCGTGAGATTCGTGCCGCCGCCCTGAAGAACCGCCGAGTAGTTTCCGATAGAAAGGTTCAGAGTTGAAACCGAGTTGTTATACATCTGAACAGGCAGGCCCGAAGGCAACAGTCCGGTCGTGGCGTTATCAAACGTATAGGTGCCGGACAACTTGAGCCCTGAATTAAATCCGTTCGCCCCAAGTCCCCCGGGGGTGAACAGGGCGCCGGGGACTTCGCTGATGTTTCCGCTGAACTGGTATGTCACGAGTGCAGCCTCAGCCCGGGTTCCTTCCAAGACCGGCAACACCGATCCGACGGCAAGAACCACGAGGCTCAGCGAGAGGTTAAGAACACGTTTCATCATTGGTGACTCCTTCGGTTGAATGACTGCTTCAGGATCGTACGCTAGTGCCGTTCCCGGTTGGCTAGGGGGATTGAGCAAGTCCTGGGCCATCTCACACATTTCTAAGTCGTTGAAATGTTGACCTGCTGAATAACGGTCCCTCGGCTTGGTGAATGGAATCGTGCACTCGCGTTCAATTTTGCGCGTGTGGACATTGAGAGAGGCAGCAGGAGAAAGGCGCCAGTCTATTGGTGATCAGGAGTGAAGGTCGAAGTTGGGAAATGGAGGAACGGTCGAGGAGGCAGCATTCAACGATGAGTCGATGTGGCGGTAAACCAACGTTCGTGCCACAGAACGAGGTTAAGCAGATTCCAAACTTTGAAACTGTTAAATCGTTTCTGTTCCCGGAGCGAAACGAAGATCGCTTCGATGGCGTCGCGATTGAAGCGCTCGGCAATCAACGGGCTATCGAGAATGCGGGTGCGGGCATAATCGGCGAGGCGGCTCGACAGCATATTCGTGGCCGAACCACAGAAGCCCCATTTTTTTCGATCGATGATGCTATCGGGAATAATGCCTCGGGCGGCCTGCCGGAGAATGTATTTGGGTTGTCCCAGTTTGAATTTGAGGGCGGACGGAATGGTAAGAGCAAAAGACACGACATCCTCATCCAGGAAAGGGACTCTGGTTTCAATTGAGTTGGCCATGCTCATTTTGTCGACACGCATCAATAGTAATTCAGGGAGCCGGTTTTTGAGCTCGATGTGAATGATCTGAAGTAACGGATCCTTGATGCCCAATGATTTGCCCAGGCCATGGATGTATTCGCTGGAGGTGGTCGGAGGAAGGAAGGCTTGTTTGAGCAAGCCGGATTTCTCATTGTCCCAGAACGCGATTGCATTCCCGAGGAAGAGCGGCTCACCCAGCGCCGCACGGCGCAAGGCATCCTGCTTTTCCGCGGAGAGGAGATGTTTTCCTATGCCATGGAGCGAACGCCGAAAGAAGTTCGGGGTCTGGACATAGGGTTCGTAATACCGGCGATTCCAGCCATCAAAGAGATGATAGGTTTGATAACCGGCAAAAATTTCGTCGCTGCCTTCCCCCACCTGAATCACCGGCGTCCCCGACTCACGCGCCAGTTTTGAAATGTAGTAGATCGGCACGCAGACAGGATCCGCAACTGGTTCATCCTGCAGATAGGCCATCTCGGGGAGAAAGCTGATGAAGTCCTCGTCGGAAATGACCGCCTCGTGGTGATTGGTATGGAAATGCTCCGCCACCTGCCGTGCATAGACGAACTCGTTCGATGGATCGTCTTTGATACCGATGGAAAAGGTTTCAACGGGCCGGTCGAGCAGTTCCGCCATCAAGGCGACATTCAACGAGGAATCCACACCTCCGCTCAGGAACACTCCGAAGGGCACATCCGAGACCATACGCCTGCGCACCGACTGCCGGAGCAGCCGCCGTAACTCATCGATGTAGTCCTGTTCAGATGTCATGGAAGATCTGGGCTGGAACGAAGCAGGATTCCAATACCGTTGTTGTTGCATCCGCCCCTGCCCGTCACAGGTCAAGTACGTGCCGGCTTCCAGTTTTGAGACGCCTTCGAAAAACGTGTCCGGCGCGGGAGCGTTAGCAAAGGTCAGATAGTGATAGAGCGACTGATTGTTAATCGCCGGTTTGAATCCGGGCATTGCCGTGAGTGCTTTGATCTCCGAGGCAAACGTCAGGCACCTCCGGTGGTGAGTGTAATAGAGCGGTTTCACTCCCAATGGGTCGCGAACCAACGTCAGCGTGCCAACCCCTGTGTCGTAGAGCGCAAAGGCATACATGCCGCGCAGGCGTCGCAGGCAACCCTCAAGGCCCCATTCACGAATTCCATAGAGGATGACTTCCGTGTCCGTTTGCGATCGAAATTGCGCTTGCACAGAACCTGGCAACTCTGCTCGCAACTCGCGGTAGTTGAAGATCTCCCCGTTGAAGACGATCCAGAGTGACCCATCGGCGGTGCTCATGGGTTGATGACCGAGCGGAGAGAGATCAATGATGGACAGCCGTCGATGCCCGAGCCCGATGGTGGACGCACCGTTCCGGTGTACGTACAGTCCGCCATCGTCCGGCCCCCGATGGACCATCTGATCGCGCATGATGGTGAGGGTACGCTCGGTCAGGGCCGAATCGGCGTCCTGTGCCATGAATCCGACGATGCCACACATGTCGTGAAATGCTCCTCAGCAGAGAGAACAGCAGCTATGTTAAGTAGCCCACAGCTGCCACCCGAATTTTGAAGCCAGAAATGAACAGGCGGATTGCGGCAACAGTGTTACGATCAGCAAATGTCGTTCATCGTGAAAGTGCACATCGCTCTCCACGATTCCGAATTTAGCGAAGTCGGTGACGATCGTACACTTAATAAAGGATTCCATGTCCAATCGTATTCTTCATCACAAGCTAGGAAATACGAATTTAGCTTCGCTCTGTTGCTATAGTTTTCGACGCCAGAATCGATACCCCAACCCTGCGTAAATCTGTGATGGGCAATTATCACCGTGTGCGCTAATGACGGGAAGCTATCAATTTGGGATTTTCATGCTGGTCCAGTCGGCTGCCCCGTGCACGTGGACCCACCATTCCCGCAGTAAAGATGTCCTCTACAGATTGAGCATTCGCTCCAGGCAGTTGGGGGAGAATTACGCAATCTGACTCGGTTCGACGATACAAGGACTCAGACCGCTATCCCTATCACGAGTGTCAAGCACGGCCATTGAGTTCGGGTGACTGTCCTCGCTCAAGCGTATTCAATAGCGCTTCTTCGATCCGATCGGCAAATGCCCGGGAAGTATAATGCTGTTCGTATCGGGCCCGGGCCGCCTTGCCCATCGATTGGCGCAACGTCGGATCGCGAAGTAATTGCAGGACTCGGTCACACACAGCCTCCGGATTATTCTGCGGCACAATAAATCCGGTGATGCCGTCATCGATGGTCTCTGAAAGACTTCCGATATCCGATGCGATAACGGGCAAGCCCGCGCACATCGCCTCCAGTATCACTAACGGTTGTCCTTCCAGACGGTACATGCTGGGAAAAACAAATAAGTCCCCGGTACGAAGAAATGCGGCCTTCTTATCACCGGTTACGGAACCGACAAATGAGACCGTTTCAGCGAGATCGAGTTTGGCCACCATCTCTTCTGCCTCGATCTGTGTGGTTGCTCGCCACCACGGTCCTGCGATTGCACATTCAACGTCAGGAAATTGGTGAACGATTAGGCGCATTGCCTCCAAAAGAATAAAAAGCCCTTTTCCCTGGCTCAGTGTCGATAAATATACAATTCGGAATTGCTTACGTTTGTGGGGTGCTATCGAGCTTGATTCAGCTGTTGGAACGGGCAGTTCTTCAATTCCGTTCGGAACAACTGAAATGCTGTGAGGCGAGACCCAACGAGCGAAGATCGGCCGATGGACTTCTCCCAATACCAGAAATCGAGCTACCCTTCTGAGTATGACCGTCATGACTCGGCGCCAGAGGGCGCCTCCCTGCTCAAACAGTTCGGCAAAGGCCATTCCGCCGTGGAGGTGGACAACGACACGACTTCCAACCAGAAAAGCTGGAATCATAAACAATGTATCGCGCAAAAAACCCAGGCGCGTCTGACAAATCGGGAGATAAAATAGTGCCGGTTTATATCGAGCTAGCAAATAGACATTTTTGAAAAACTGCCGAACGAACAACACGACATCTTGCCAGTCGGGATTCTCAACATGAGTAATGTCCCGCCTGTCAGCCGTGTCAAGAGTAACTACTCTAAAGCGAACGGATATGTGCGACTGAAGAAGCGTTCGCATGGCGATGCTTACCCCGTGAAAGGGGGGCGGTGTGGGACCTAGAATAAGTATGATCGGGCGCTCAACTGAAACATTGCCAGGATCTGGCCTGTTTTCAGGAGGAGGCTGCGGGATCTGCCCTATGGTGGTAAGTTTAGGCAATGGTAGCGTCATAACTGTGCCTCCCAAACTTCGTAGGGCTGGGAAGGGCAGGTTTTGAATGTCACGTGGTGTATCACGCAGGACTTTCGACTGCACCCGCTGTGTAGAAACACCTGAAGCTCGTGTCAATACCTTTGTTTGCTGTCTCGTCAAAAGCAGCTATAGGTGTAGCACCTTACGTCACTCCGGCATGTCTTCCAGGGTGTTCGTCACGCTGGGGCTGAGAGCCATCTGAGGCGGCTCGAAGAAACTCAACCATAGTTTTCGCACTGCTTTTGAAGTCGCATGGCAACACGCGTTCATAGGCGGCTCGCACGAGTCGTGCGCGCTCGGACAGGGACATATTCAATAGTTGCCGTATCGTGTCTGTTGAAGCTGCCGGGTTTTCTGGATCGATGCGAAATCCCGTGACGCCTTCTTCGACGAGTTCGAGGGTCGCAACAGCATGGATAGAAGAGACGACGGGAATCCCAGCGGCCATAGCTTCGCTGAGCACGAGGCCAAATTGATCATAGAGCGTAAAAAAGACAAAGGCGTCACTGAGGGCAAAATATGTGGCCAGCTCTTCCGGTTGCACAAAACCGACGAAATAAATGTTACTCCAACCTCGCTGGTTGGCCAGGTCTTCGAAATACTTTCGGTCGGGACCATCACCCACAATGACCAGTGATGTCGTCGGATGTGTTGTAAGAAGTTGATCGTACGTATCAAAAAGTTCTTGATACCCCTTAAGTTTGGTGACCCGGCCGACCGACAGCAATACGGGCCTCGAAAGACTCGTCTGCTTCTCGTGAAAACTCGGCGTTTTTCGGATCTCCTCCACACGCTTACGAAGTTGGATGACGTCGAGCGGTAGAGTCGCGGTCAACACCCGCTCGGGAACGGCTCCGTAGTGAAGGAATGTTTCACGTGCGGCGCAGGACGATGCGATAGATCCATTGGATAAGCTGATGAGCAGCCGTCTGATGATTCTTCTCACGAATGAAGCGTTCGAAGGCTCTTGAAGGGTTAACTCACCCCAACCGATAAACGCTTTATGAAACATCTTGCAGTACAAAAAAGCGGAAATATTGGCCGGGGCGAAGCCGCCGCTCAGTACAACGTCCGGTTGTAGCCTTCGCAAAGTACGAATGACTGTGTAATTCCAGTGGCGGGATATCTCGGAGCCTTTAGGTCTGATTTGGACGGCGGGGAGAACCTGGACTTTGAAAGGAGGCGGCCGCAGTTCCCACTGGCGGTTCTCCTCACGTTCCGCCATTAGAAGAACCGTGAAGTCGTCGACCTGCTCAGCCATCGCCTGAAATAGTGGTATTCGGTACGGTGTGAGAATGTTTGTGAGGACTGTCAGTTTCATAAATGTGTCTTTTGTATCAGCATTAGCCACGTGTCGCAACATGCAGCTTTGCTTTTTGTACTATCGCCTCCAACGCCTGACGATCCTGAGCATCGATTTTTAACATGATCAGCAGAACAACGTAGAGCAGCCCCATCCCGCACCCAAGGGCAGGCAACAGAAGGGGCGGAACAATTGGCTTCACCGAGAATGCGAACAGCGCGGTGACCACTCCGGCAACAAGTGGTTTTGACAGTTTCTGCGTAAACGGTTGTATGCGATGTATCCGCCAGACCTGCAGAATGCGAATACCGACACCGAGTACCTGAGTGGTGGCGGCTCCGATCGCAGCACCTAGGACACCCCAGTGCGGAATCATCACTGCGAACACACCTAAGGAAACGATACCGACTCCGATCGTATTCCACATCACGAGTCGAGAGTGTCCTCCCATGAGCAAGAGATTGTTCGGTGATCCGCCGGCACTGCTCAGAAGCTGTCCGGCGGCTAAGATCGTCAACAGCGCTCCCCCTACCCTAAACTCCTGCCCGAACAGGGATAACGCTTCCTCGTTGAATACCGCCAGAAACACGAAAAGCGGCACGGTGAACATGAAGACCAGTTTTGAGGCTGTTTGATACATATGTTCCAACCCGCTTTTGTCGTGGGCTGCATGCAACTGACCAAAAAACGGCGTCAGTGAGGTTTCCAGCGCACCTAAAATTAAGGTCAAGGCTGCGGCCGTTTGGAATGCAGCTTGATAAATGCCGATCTCATGCATGCTGGCCCAGGATCCCAGAATAAACATATCGGCCCGTGGAGTAATTACTCCGACAAGCGTTGCTGTGCCCAGCGGGAGGCAGTAGGACAGCAGCTTTCGAACATCAGTTTCCCGCCAGAGATCCACATCCTGTGCTCCTGTCGAGGGGAGAGCGCTTACTAACCGTATCGTTACGACAAGACTAGTGAGGAGTGTGATGAGTATCCCCCAAAGCACACCGGTCAGTCCCCATCCCGCCCATATGGCCAGACCGGCGAATGCAAATTTTGACACGGGTTCCCACAGATATCGCACTATGATAAGCGGGCGAACGGTCTGGTGAGCTTGGAGGCAAGATAGAAATATGCCAGTAACGGCATACAGTGGAATCCCCGCCGCGAAATAAATAAGAAGGGTTGTCAGTTCAGGTTTTCGATAGAGCGACTCGCTGATTGTCGCGGCAAATCCAACGAGACAGAGTGCACTCAATAGGCTGGTCAGAAGGGTGATTCCGCTAGCGTATGCAATCGTTCGGAAAATGGCAGGCTGGTCTTGTCGGACTCGATACTCTGAAATAAACTTGATTGCTCCCGCATCCAGCCCCAATGGAACGATCAATGTCAAAGTGCTGAAAAAGGTAAGGCCCAAGGCATACAGCCCAAATTGCATAGCACCGAGCGATCGCGCCATAAAAACGCCGAGTAAGTAGTTCAGTCCGTTTCCAAAAATCGAGGCGAGAAGCACAGCCGACCCAGCAACAACGAGGCGTTCGGTATGGCGATTGTGCGGCGGTGATAAGGCAGAGCTCATTTTAGGAAGCCATTGCGCGGTATGGTGGTGGACTTTCCAAGCGCCCCTGCCGAACGTTGCAGGTTTAACATGGGGCGAAATGTTCCAATATACTGTGCCGCTGGCCGGAATCCTCGGCGGCTCATTCCTGTATCGGCTCTGTCAAGAATTCGGGTTCTTGCACGACAGGCCGAGATGGATTTCTGCTGAGCGGCCGCAAGTCTCCGGGCGTCAGCGGACTGATGCGATCTGCACGTCGACCAGTGGCCGGTACCAATCCCCTATCACATGATGGCATCAAGTGGTTGGGTAGGAAAGTATTGGGTACCGGCTCGGTTTTACCGGCTCTGCCGGTACCTTTTTCGAAACGGGAGGCGCCAAATCAGGAGCCAAAGACGGACGTAAACCCAGCGCCAGAATCGCGGCATACCAATAGTAGGTGGCATGAAACGTCGCAGGTGTATAGACGAGGGTTTCCCCGATATTGGCGATCGACAAAAATATGAGGGAGTAGAGAGCACTAGCATGGACTTTAGCCGTATCGTGCCACACCATTCGCCATGCCGCCATACTTATGAGGGCCACATAAACCAACGCGCCTAACCCACCTGAATCGAGCAAAGCTTGGATGTACCCATTGTGTAACGAAAAGGTTTCGTTCCTAAGCAAACCGACGTTTTCACCCGAGCTATCCTGCTTACGGCCATGCTGGCTGTACAGAAATGCATGATGGCCCTCCGTATAGCCATACCCAAGCAAGGGGCGATCCCAAAACCGTGTCAAGGCGAGTGCCCACACTGTGGTGCGCCCTGACAAATTCTCAAGAGAATCTGAACGCATTGCCTTCGATTGGTTCAAGGTTGAGGTATTCACATTCAGAAAAACAACCAGAAGTAGCGTAGCGAGCAGTCCCCCAATTCCTGCAGTGAGGAGAAGCCCTTTGCGTCTGACATAAAGAAACAAGGTCGCTGCCAGAGCGACGAATGATCCTATCCAGAAGCTGCGCGATAACGTCAGGTACATACAAAGGACCGCAGAGCCGGCACCAGCCGCACGAACGATCCAATGAACCTGTGTAAATACGCAGAGTCCCAGCAGTATGCCCGAGGCTGCGGCAATGCCTCCTGGCTTGCCGAACAAACCCTTAAAGCGGTGTGTGTTGTCCCATGCCAAACTTTCAACCGATTGATCGTAAGACAATGTCGGTGCGATTTTGTAGAGCAGCAAGCTTCCGACGCAGATGGGCAGGAGCGCATAGGTGGCGATTCTGGCCGCAATCGTTTGCATGGTCGGCTTTTCCTGGGCCTGTTCGCAAAAGCCCACAAAGAATAGCGTGACGGCGGTCAGGGAGAGAACTTGCAGCAGGACACGCCACGGGTCTGCGGAGACAAACGCTGTTCCGGACAAGATTCCACAATAAGCCAGGATTAGCCAATACCGTTGGAGAGTTGCCACGCTTCCACGCGTGAACAGCCACCACACTCCCATAGCCAGACACATTCCCTGCGACAAGCTGCGCAATACATATACGTCGCCAATCGGCACCGTATCTTTGATCAGGAGGGCAAGTATCAAAAAACCGAAGGCCCACAACATCAGCTGGCTCCGGGCGAATGTGATGACAATGCGGACTAGATGGCACTCGCATTATACGTGATACCACTGTTACGGAAGAATCAAATTTCACCTGCCGGCAATCAGCCGTGAAATTTGTTTCTATTGCACGAACAGCCCTGTCGGTGATGCAGGCTCGCGAGAGAATGCGCGTGACCATCTAGGGCGGGCAGGAAGGTGAAACGGACCGCTGCTGAGTGCCGTGATTTGGTCTTCGTTCAAGAGGTTATAGAGATAGAGCCCGACACCGTTTCCCTGAGCAATCTGGCGGCCATGAGTAACGTGAGATGCCACTCGAGCGCCAGCACTGGAAATGGGCGTGCGCTGCGGCCCGATGACGTCGTAATTGCCGCACAGAACGGCATAGGCCTCCGGACGTTTCATCGTTTTTTGCACGGCGCGTATCTCATCCCAGTTCGGTTCAGCGGGATAGCGCATGTCGTAAATGACGTCGATCAATCCCTCGTCCGACCATTTGACGCTCTTCTGACCCTGAATATATAAGTTCGGATGACCGGGATGCCCACACATGCTGACCAACATGTGCGGCTGATGTTTCCGCACATGACCGGATACCCGTCGGACAATATCTCCCACCGAGCGCTCGTTCCAATCTGCGATAGCTTCGCGCGCCTCGGTCGACACGCCATAACTGAGTCTGTCGACCATTAAATTGCGATCGGTCAGGCTTCGATACTCCTGCACGCAGCTTGGACTCTGGCAGATAGTGATGCTGCGGATATAGTCCAGATTGACCCCATGGACGGGATATCTTGAAATACACTCGAGTATGAGATCTGTAATGAATGTGCGGAAGTCGGCGCGATGAACGTCAAAGCCCTCATCCGGCGTCCCTGGTCCATAAAACTGTGGGAAAAAGTTTCGCTGACGTTGCATCACACTAAACCAGGGGTGAATCTCGATCTGATATTGTGCGGCGATTTCGACCAGTTTACCGAACGGATCGAAGCTGGAATTCCAGCGGGCTAATTCCTCCAATTTATAACTGTCCCATGGGGCCAAATTGGACGGCCAACTGGTTCCCCGACCATGCCAGACGCAAGGCATCAACACGTTAAAACCCGCCTGTTTGATGCGCTGACAGAGACTGTGGGCGGAATGCTCCGTAATCCAGCTCAGACTTTCATCAAAAATGGCGCGACTCTCGAACAATTCCTGGCCGTAACTCAGGCGCGGAGGGATAGAACACAGAGTGCTTGCAGCTACGGCAGCAGAAAGCTGAAGGAACCGACGCCGTGATATCATGAATGCCCTCCTCTCAAGCAGCAGTATCTGAAGAATGTAATGACGTTCGTTTGAAGCGCCGTCGGTCGATCACAGCCGGCCCCGAAGGGTTGGAAATTTGATAGATACCTTGCATGAACCGGCTGGCGGAGGCGCGCAGGGTAAGTTGTCGCGCGGTTTTGTCCGCCTGGTTTTGCATAGAGCGATAGTCTCCCGACGAGGTCAGGACTCGAATGATTTCGGATGCATAGGACTCAGGATCGGGGGTTGTCATACAGCCGTTATGTTTCGACAGATATTCGATTTCCGGCCCGTGAGCATGCTGTTCGGTGGTAACGAGGGGCAGACTGAACGCAAAGCCATGGACGATCGCTAAACCGACGAGTCCTGGGATGACCAGCAGCTGGGCCAGTTTGAAATAAGTGCTCGATTCGAGCGTATCTGTAATCTCTCCGAGAAAATGCACGTCGTGCAACCGTAATGTTCGGCAGAGGGCTTCCAATCGCGAACGTTCTGCCCCATCACCGAGGATCAACAGCGCGGTGTCAGGGCAGGTGCGCTGAATATGCGCCAAAGCCTGAAGCAGAAAATCGACCTTCTTTTCGGCATACAATCGTCCAGAAAACAGCAAAATCTTTTTGTTTTTCAGGCCCAGTCGCAACCTAGCCCCGGCAAGGTGGCTTTCGGTAACCTGACGACTGTTCTCCCACAACCCCTCAACATCGATTGTATTCATAAAAGGAAATACTTGGTTGGACGACATTCCTTGCTCCAGCCAATAGTTCGTTCCCCCTTGCGTGTAGGTGATCATGCCGTTTGCACGGATGCCTAGAAAATCCTTTAAGGCATTGATCGTCCATCGGTAGATCGGATGTTGCGTGGACGCCTGATAGTTATAGCCATGGCCCCACCAGATCCAGCTGGAGCAGAGCTGCCGGCGTTGTATCCAGAGGTATGGAATTGACAAGCAGTGGAGTTCATGTGGGGCCACGATCACATCTGAACCTGCGACGGCTTGCTTCAACCCTGCCAGCCAACCAGGGCTTTGCTTGCTGAACCCCACGTGGCGCATCGGCAGGGCACAGTGTGAAAAGGGCATCCTTTTCTGAATATGGTCGCTGCTTGAAAATACGGTAAGCTGGTAGCCGAATCGGCGAGCCTCGGCTTCCAGTGCCGAGAATAATTCGACGCGATAATGCGGAATATGGCGTTGTATGATGGCGATCGACTTCACGTTTGTACGCACTGGGTTGTGGTTGTTCGATTAATCACTCGGCGAAGTTTACGGCGGTCCCTCCGGCGGAAGTATCGGGTTAAACGATGCAACTGGCGAGCCTGAGTACCCAGTGGTTGCTCCCTTCCTAAAGCTCATACGAAATCACCAGTTAGCCTGGTTTTTATGTAACAGTTTAAAATGATTCCGCTCAAACGATAAGCAAATTGAACACTATTGTCCAGGAAAAGACCGACTTTTATATACGTATAAAAGTCCGACGCGCCGAGTGCTCGTCAGTGATTCGTTTTGCGACACATTCAATGCCGGTCGACGCCCAAAATATTGTGCGTAGGATTTCGAGCGAACGCGTGTATCTCCACGCGTTCAGCACATGAATGTACAAATTGTGTGATGTGAACCGCGGCAGCCACTCGGCAGGGTGATTTGAAAACTAACGCCGGCTTCGTGCGCAACCGCGAGAATGAATCGAGGCCCGCTGCTCATGATGTGTTGTCTGGATTATGCGCGCATCAACAGTGTCTCCAGATGCTCCACAATACGTTCCGCCGTCTTACCGTCCCATTTTGGTGGTATCGAACCCTTCTTCCACTGCCCGGCCATCAATCGTTTCAAGGCTTGAGGCAACTTGGTCGGATCGGTTCCGATGAGTTCGTTGGTGCCGATTGTGACTGTCTCGGGTCGTTCGGTATTGTCGCGCAAGGTTAAGCACGGCACCCCGAGCACGGTGGTTTCTTCGGTGATGCCGCCGGAATCCGTAATCACGCCACGGGCATGCTTGACCAGATAATTGAACTCCAAGTAGCCCAAGGGATCGACATAGTGCAGTGAGGGGAGCGTCTGGCCGGCTTCACGGAGATTTTTGGCGGTGCGCGGATGAACAGGAAATACCACCGGCAGGCCATGCGTGTGGTCTGCAATCGCCCTCAACAGTCCAAGCAGTTGCTGTTCACCGTCCACGTTTGCAGGGCGATGCAGAGTGACGACAAAATACTGGCCCGGCTGCAATACCAGCGCGGTCCAGCAGGCCGGCGGCCGCAGCCGCGGCACCTGTTTGAGCAGCGTATCAATCATGGTGTTGCCGACGAAAAAAATGCGCTCGTCCGTGACGCCGAGGCGACGCAGATTGTCATTGGCTGTTTCACTCGTCGTGAAAAACCAATTCGTGATGGAGTCGGTGACCACGCGGTTGATTTCCTCAGGCATGGTCCAGTCGTTGGAGCGGATGCCGCCTTCCACATGTGCCACGGGAATACCCATCTTGCGGGCCACAATGGAGCAGGCCATGGTCGATGTCACGTCGCCGACAACCAGGCAGAGGGCGCTTTTCTCTTTGGCCAGGACCTTCTCATAGTTGACCATAATGGCAGCGGTCTGTTCGGCCTGTGTCCCCGAGCCCACTTCTAGGTTGATATCGGGATCAGGTATTCCGAGCTCCTCGAAAAAGCTGCCTGACATGGCGCGGTCGTAGTGCTGCCCCGTGTGGATGAGACGGAACCGAAGCGCGCTTCCGCGTAACCGTGCGGCATTCAGCGCGTCGATGATCGGCGCGATTTTCATGAAGTTGGGCCTGGCTCCGGCGATGAGATCAATGCGTTTCATGCGTGTGGTTCCATGGAGGGTAAGACAATGCGGATGGTCGATCCTGTTCATTACATAGCGAACCTGGTGTCATCCGTCAACAAAAACGACGTTGACGGCGATCATGGATAATCCCGCGGAGCGGACTGCCAACTGCTGAGTTATATTCAGGTGACGATGTGTTGCAACTGCGCCCTGAAAGAAGGGAGACGGTTCATTGGATGACGGTGGAGGGATTTGTGAACGAACGGTTGCCGGCCCATGTCCGGAATCGAACGTCCTACTCTTTTTCCACCAGCCGCCATCCCTGCTTTTGGACACAGCGTTCAGTGGCCTGAATAATGAGGAGTTGAATCCCCTGCTGGAGCTTCGGATCACGCATGCTGTCGGCCTGACATTTGTTGTAGTCCAGCGTGAACTGATCTTTGGGCCTTGTAGGATGGACCCATTCGGCGCCACTGCAGCCGGCCGTGAAGGAGAGCAGAATGAGGGAGGAGATCAGGCGCGTAACAGGGGGCATAGTGTGCCTCATAAATGAATCGGTAAAGGCAGGGACGTTGGCGGAGGGAAGATAAACCGCAAGGAGGAGGTCAGTCAAGCCGCATTGACCAGGCGGCGACGTTCTATGGCAATGGCACAGAAAACGTCACTTCCGTGCCGCGCTCGTTGTACGCCAGGTCAGGAAAGAAGGCCTTCGCGAGGAAAACACCGCGACCATTGGCATCACGACTGTCGCACGGGTGCTCGGCTTTGGTGAGAAAGCGACTCCAGGAAAATCCTTTCCCTTCATCCATAATGGCATAACGAAGGCGACCGCGAATTTTATCGTGCGAGGCTTGAACTACGACACGACGTTTGGCAAAGCGTGGATGACGGCGGCGCTCCGCAATCAGCGTATCGAATCGGTCGCTGGTTAACGCTTCATGTTTTTCGTCGTACAAAATTTCAAGGCTCCCATGTTCCACCGCGTTGACAATCAGCTCGATCAACGTCGTGCGAAGATGCAGGCGCTGTGTTTCGGGAAGCATCATGGCGGTATGTTCGATCAGCCAGGCCACACAGCTTTCGACCTGCTCGGGATCAGTTCCCAGAACCAAGCGATAGTCCAGTTGTTCGATACCTTGGACCTGCTCCAGGCTATGAGGAATTCGTTGGAGCGCACGATCCAATGCGATCTCAAGCTCCTTGGCCGCCAAGGGTTTCTGTAGAAAATCACCGGCACCGACACGGACTGCTTCGAGCACACTGTGCGCATCGTCCGCGTCCGCCGTCGCAATGATGACGGTTTGTGAGGAGCGCTTACGAATTTCACGGATCAACGAAAGCCCTCCCCTGCCTGGGAGAAAGAGATCGGTTACCAGCACATCCGGCAGAGCCATGTCGACCATGGCCAATGCAACTTCAGGATCGGGCGCGGTGATCACGGAGAGTCCTTTGAGTTTCGCCTGTTCCAGCACCGTGGCTAACGTGCCGGCACAGGCATCCACGACTAGCAGCGTGTGCGCGGTCACTTGACCAGTCATGAGGGAAATCCCTTTTCCATGATTTCCGCTAGCGCGGCAGTCAGTCGTTCCGTCTCGGCCAGCACCCGCTCGCCCAGTGCGGCGGTATCCTGAAGGGCAGCCTTCCGGGCCGCCTCTTCAAGGGCGGCAGCAGCGGCAACGGCAGGTCGCCCACAGAACTCCATGGCCGACCCTTTCAATTTGTGGGCTTCCTTGATCAGGACCGGTAGATCCTGGGCGGCCAAAGCCGTTCGAATGGCCGTGAGTGCTGGTGCGGATCGCTCGACGAAGAGACCGGCGAGGGTGACAAACAACTCTTGGTCACCGTCGAGGCGATCCAACGCGGCGGCCAGATCCATGACAGGTTGGGATTCCATTACGACCTTGCCTTTCCGAATGTTGAACCATCCAGCACTTCGAGACCGAGGAGCGCCACATCGTCGGGGAACACATCCCCGCCCAGCCATTGCCGCGCGGCAGCCATGGTCTCGGCGATGCTCTGCCCCAAGCTATAGCTGTGGTGCGCGTCCAGCGTCGCCTGCAGGCGGGGCCGCCCCCACAGTTCTCCCGCCGGGGACGGCGCTTCATAGATGCCGTCGCTCAGCAAATAGAGGCGATCACGCGGATGCACGGCGATAGCGGTGCTTGCAAAGATACTGTCCGGATCGAACCCCAGTGGAAGGCTAGGCATGGACAACCAGTGTGATTCGTTACGGTCTGCATGCAAAAACGCGCCGCTATGTCCGGCGGTAGCATAGGAAAGGGTATGGGAAGAGAGATCAATGCGCCCCACCCACAAGGTGAAGTATTCACCGTCCTTGGTCAGCGGAAAGCGACGGTTCGCTTCGCTGATGATCGCACCAGGATCGAAACTACCGACCGTTTTCTCCAGGTTATCTTCACGCAGAAAACTCATTAATGCGACGGCGCGCAAGGCGGCGGCGACTCCGTGGCCCGACGCGTCGAGAATGTAGAGGCCCAGAGCGTCGGATCCCCAGGGGCAGACATGAAACAGATCTCCGCCCAACGCGAGTGAAGGCTGGTAGGCCCATTGCATGGTGAGGCCCGGCGCTGGTATGCCGGGGAGCGGCAGCTGCGCGCGCACGAAGTCCGCTGCCGACTGCAGTTCGCTTTCGAGTTCATGTTGTTTGGCAGAGAGTAACCGATGGGAACGATCCAGATCGTCGCGTGTGCGTTCGATTTCCCGGACGAGAGCACTCGATCGGAGACTGGCTTGCACGCGCGCTAATACTTCCTGCCTGCTGGCCGCCTTGCTAAGAAAATCGTCGGCGCCGCGGGAGAGACCTTCAGCGATCTGTTCAGGTCGGTCGTGCGCCGTCATGAGGACGACCTGGCTGGACTTCAATTCCGGATCGGTTCGAATGGCTTCGCATACGCTGGGTCCGTCCATGCCCGGCATCATCCAATCAAGAATGACCAGATCCGGACGCTGGACGCGAATAGCAGCCAAGCCGGCTGTTCCGTCGCCGGCTTCGATGACACGGTAGCCCAGTCGCTTTAAGCGCCCGGCCATACCCATTCGGGTAATCTCATCGTCGTCGACAAGCAAGATCAGGGGTGTCGGCTTCGCCGCTGCATCCGTGAGAAGCTGCTGTTCGATACGTTGCGCTGGTTCAGCCACAGTTCAGATTCCTGACGCGGGCTCTACCTCGCCGCGGGAAGTCGGCTTCCCGCAAGCGCGTCCTGTTCGGAATGGTAGACCGGCAGCAGTTGATGAAGGTTTGCCAGGGTAAGAATTTCCTTCACGTAACTTTGAGGGTTTAACAAGCTGATCGTGCTGTGCGCCACACTCAGGTTCTGTGTCAGCAGCGCCAGGGTCCCGAGCGCCGAACTGTCCAGGAATCGCACGCCGTGCATGTTCAGAATCAGATGCCGGCAGCCGCCGGAGCGACTACGTTCCACGGCAGCTTTGAAAGCTCCTCGATTGGCGTACGTAAGCTCGCCCACCAAATCGAGGACAACGGCATCTCCGATTCGCCGCTCAGTGATTTGCATACCACTTCCTCTCGTGACCGGATGAGAAACCTATGCGCTTTTCTTGGCCTGAGCCGGCATTTGCGATTCGACCAATGGAATCGTCTTGTGCAGGTTGGCCAATTCGATGATTTGCCGAACGGTCTGCTGTGGATAGGCCAGCGATAACGTGCGCTTTTCTGCCTGCAGTTGCCGATGAGAGATCATGAGCAGTCCCAACGCGGCGCTATCGAGGAAGGCCACCTGCGATAGATCGATGATGATATGTTCCATCGGGTCGACACTCACGGCCTTCAGCATCTCCTGGAACGGCTTGCGCTGGGTATAGGTAAAGTTTCCTTCCAATTTCAACGTCACCTTATGATTGTGGACTTCCTTTGTGATCTTCATGAGAGCTCCTCTTTATGCAAAAGTGAGAGATTAGGCACGGGACACATGAGTCAAAATGGCTGCCGCAATGTCGTTGAGCGGGCGGACGACGTCGGCTGCGCCCAAGCTAAATGGCTTCTTTCGGCATGCCGAAGACGTAGGCAAACAGGTCGCAAATTGAGGAAAAGAATCTCGAAGCTGACTATGCAGGCCGTCCCACGAAAAATGTGAATCCCGCTCCGCCATTGCCGGGAAATTGTAGGCTTGGGATGCAGGGGGTGATACCTGTGGGTGGTCAAACATTTGAACTCCTTACCCCTTAAACCATACGAATAGCATGAGATAGACGAGGTAGGCCGTGACCATCGTGCCGCTGAACGTCCAGACGAGCGCTCTGCCTATCCGTCGGTGGGTAGTTATTCCCGCAACCATGGCTCCTACACTTCCATATCGCAGGTGATGCAGGCCCATATAAAGATTGTAAGCGCCTAGCCCAATGGTGGTGACAGCGAGCAACATGTGTACCGTGAACACTGGCATATAGAGCGACCAATACTGCGCTTCGGATCCTCCGAAGGACTCGCGTCCGAAGAGGAGTTGTTTGAGCACGTAGGCCACCAGCCAGATGCCGGCGATCGAGCATCCCACCATCATGCGATGCGAATGATGAGACACATCGTGGGTTTTGGCGGATCGAACGCCTGCCAGGACGATCAGGTAGGCCGCCGTCACGCTGAAAAGGACTAGATACCAGAGGATTGTCTTGAGGTTCATGGCCTACTTTTCCCACTCATGAACCAAATCGATCAAACCCGCTCCCTTAGTCCGAGAGTACACTCACTCCTGTGTCGGTTTAGATGCATTCATTCTTAAGCGGAGGACTGCAAGAATTTACCCCCCACGTCTTGCCGACGGCCAGAGACTGAATTTCTGGGAAGCAAGCGTCGGCGGAAAGTGCATAGCGGCGCTGTCCCCCTTCATGCATAACGGCTGCGTTGTCCAACTTTCTAGCCCGACGCCTGTGTATCAGGGAAGTGGAGCCGAGGCACCCTCCTTAGGCAGCAATGCATCGAGCGTTTCTTCGCTTGCATGGTTCTCGAGTACTATTATTTCTACCCGACGATTCTTTGTCCGCCCTTCAGGGGTATCGTTCGTTGCGACCGGCTTAGAGTCCGCGAAACCGGTGGCTGAGAGGTGTGTAATCGGCACCTCGTAGAGTTCAGAGAATATTCTGACGACCATGACGGCGCGTACGGCAGAGAGTTCCCAGTTCGAAGGAAACTGTGTCGTTCGGATCGGCACATTGTCCGTATGACCGAGAATTCGAATGTGCCGACCCATTTCGATCAGCACGTCGGCCAGGGCCTTCAGTAACGGCAATGCCTCCGAACGCACCCGTGCCTCCCCGCTTTGAAAAAGAATGGATTCCGGCAGAGAAATCATAATGGCGCCATGGCCGGTTTCTATGATCTTGACCTCTGCAATGTCCCCTTTGAGGCCTAGATTGATCCTGGTCACAATTTCCCGCATTCGCCGGATGACGGGATCGTTGATACTGTCGGTTTCCGGTGGAATCATTTTTGGTTTCGTGTCGCCGATGCTGAAGGGCAGCCGGCTGGACGGAATGCTGTTCACCGGATTCAACGCGGCTTTGATAGAGTCACTCACCGTGCGATACTTGCCCTCGTTCACCGACGACACCGAGTACATCACGACGAAAAAAGCGAACAGCAGCGTGATGAAGTCCGCGTAGGACACCAGCCAGCGTTCGTGATTTTCGTGTTCTTCGTGTTTTTTCTTCGCCATGGCGCTAACCCGTGCGGATTATGCGTTCACCGTGCGGGGACACGGTACGAACTGTATCCCGACGACGACTGCAGTATGACGCGTCACTTTTTGTCGTCCTTGGTGCGTTCGTTTGGAGGGAGGAAGCTCTCGAGTTTCTCTTGCAAGAGTCGCGGATTTTCGCCTTGAGCCAGACCGACAAGTCCCATGATCACCATCGTGCGTAGCCCGGCTTCTTCCTTGAGTTTGAATTTCATCTTATTGGCGATGGGGAGAAAGAACAGGTTGGCGAGTCCGACCCCATAGACGGTGGCCACGAACGCCACCGCGATACCACCGCCGAGTTTCGACGGATCGGCGAGATTTTCCATCACGTGAATCAAACCGAGCACGGCGCCGAGAATACCGACGGTCGGCGCATATCCGCCCGCGGCTTCCCAGACCTTCGCCGCATGGACGCCTTCTTCTTCATGATGCTCGACTTCGATTTCCAGGATTTCCTGGAGCAGTTTGGGATCGGTGCCGTCGACGATCAGCTGGATACCTTTCTTGAAGAACGGGTCATGGAGATCTTTGAGTTTGCCTTCCAGTGCAAGCAAGCCCTGTTTGCGCGCGACGTTGGCGAGATCGAGAATTTGAATGATCGTCCCCTTCACGTCGTGCGGAGGGTTGGTAATCACGAGGGTGACGCCGCTCACCGCCTTGATGACAACGGACAGCGGATTCTGCACACAGCAGGCGCCGAACGTTCCTCCGGCGACGATGATAAACGCCGTCAATTGGAGGATGGATCCAAGATGGCCCCCCTCGAGCGCTTGTCCGCCGATGATCGAACCGAGAGCTACGACGATACCTAAGATTGTGGCAATATCCACAGCTCAATTACCTCACTGCCGCGTAACACGGTGGATTCCACCATCTACCCAGAATGGTGGGCTTGCACCCACAGGAAGCGCTTTGATAGCGTGCAACCGAATCATACACGTCTTCCATAGAGGTGCTCTTGTGGGTCCTGCCGATGCCTTGATGCTCGATGCCAAACAGGCGATCCTGGATGAGCAACACCGAAAGTTTCAGGTCCTGCAAAAAGAAGGCCGTTGGACCGAGGCCATGCAACAGTTTCATGTCACCCTAAACTGCGCGTCGGATGTTCTGGCAGAGTCCCTTCAGTTGCTCGAACGGGTCCTCGATGCACGGAATCTCCGAGAACCCTCTCTGCCCGATGCTTCCAATCCTCACCAGTCCTGACTCGCCGTCTCGCTCCCCTTGCAGAAGGCAGGCCGCTACAGTCCTATCCTTCTTGCTTAGGCCGCTTCCCGGGCCAACAGTAGCCGGCTCAGATCCACCAGGATAAGGAGCCGGTCATCGATCCGGCCTACTCCCTGGGTAAATTCCGCCCCAGCCATGGTGCCGACCGAAGGCGGTGGCTCAATCGCGCTTCTCGGCACCCGTAACACCTCTTCCACTGAATCCACGATCAGCCCGACCAGGCGTGTCTGCACCGAGACCACCACGATACGTGTCTGGGTGGTCTGTTGCGCGCCGTCTTCGACGAGAGGTCAGTTGTGCTGGGTTCGGCTGTGCATCCATTCGTGAATGTCGCGCCGGAGAAACCGCCAGTGCTTTCCGATTTTGGAAGCCGGCAATTGTCCCAAACGCGCGAGTTTATACACCGTGGATTTCGGCACCCGGAGAAAGCGGGCGACTTCCAACACGGTGAGAATCTCGCCTTCCGAAGGCGATACACTGTCAAGGCTTACTTTGGCTGTTGTGGGAATAGTGTCATTCATAACGGATATGGTATCGGTGGGCGCCGTCTTAAACTTTAGTTGCCGGTTACTGAGCGATGGGGTTAAATAGGACACAAAGAATGAGCCGTTCGGAGGCTGCGTAGAGATGGCCTGTTCGGCTCATGTTTTGAGTTCGAAAAGCCGAAAGAAGGAATGGCAAGCACACACAACTGTGAGAGACCATTACGGATGGCGACCATCGTTTCGGTAGGATCGGGCAAGGGCGGTGTAGGAAAAAGCGTCATCGCGGCCAATTTGTCCATGTTATTGGCCAAACGGGGTAAGCGTGTCGTGCTAGCCGATTTGGATGTGGGAGGTGCGGATGCCCACATTTTGTTCGGCATGCTGAACCCTCCCCGTACCCTGACTGATTTCGTGGAACGGCGGGTAGAACGCTTGGAGGAGGTCCTTCAACCGATTTCAGCGCATCCCTTCCTTCAACTGCTGCCCGGTACAGGCGACACACTGGCCACGGCCAATCTGCACTATGCCAAGAAAAAGCGCCTGATTCGCAACTTCTCCCAATTGCAGGCTGATGTCATCATTGTCGATATCGGCGCGGGCACCAGTTATCATGCGCTCGACTTTTTTCTGATGGCCGACCACTATCTGACTGTCGCCACTCCTGATCCCACTTCGGTCCTTGACCTGTATCGCTTCATCAAGCTGGCTGCCATACGGCGCGTCTTATCGGCTTTTTTGTCGAGGGATGCCGTCAGCGAAGTACTCTCTGATCGTGATTTCTGCAGCATTGACGAGGTCATCCAAGCCGTGGAAGCCACCGACCAGAACGCCAGGGAGACGGCTAGCCGGACATTGGAAGGATTTCAGCCCCACCTCATTGTGAACCGAATATCGGGCAAGTCACGAGTGAATGTGCTGCAGTTAAAAAAGCTGCTGAAGGAATATGTCGGAGGAGATGTGACGATGCTGGGGGAGATTCCTGATGATCCCGCCATGACGCGGGCGGTGCGCAGTTATCTGCCGGTGGTCGAATTTGAGCCCACTGCCCCTGCTTCACTGGCTCTCAACCAAGCGGCCGATACTCTGCTAGCTGAGCTGGGTAAACCTGCAGCAGTTCCTACCGCGCCCGCGCCATCTCCTGAACAAGCCGCTTAGGCGAGTAGAGCCGCCGACTGCAATAAGCACCACTCCCCGCCCCTAATGGCCCGCTTTTCTCGAGCGCAACCGTTCCGCCTGCACTTGCAGGATATGCCGAATAATCAGTTCTTGTTCATCTCCGCCGAGTTCCACAAACTGGGTAGCGAGATGGAATCCTGCCGAGCCATTTTCAAGCGGCGTCACGCGAATGATCCTAGCCGTGGTTTCGATCATGCTGAACGGCGGCAGGATCACCTTCAATACCAGCAAGTCATCCGCCTGAAATTCACGGGGCGTGTCGAATCCTAAACCGCCTGCACTGATGTCCACATCGGTCAATCGCGCGATGGCCACACTGCCTGGGTGACTCTTCACCAGCGACTTGAGAATCGTCTCCAGCATCCAGTCGATTTTCGTGACCCATGGCAGGAGCGGAGAGCCCGCAAACGTTTCCCCTGCCCGCACCAATAAATCAACGGTCGGCTTCGACACCGCAGTGGCAATGGTGTCTTCTGTCGCCGGAGGCAAGTACCGGTTCATGGCTTCCACCGGTTCGTCGGCTCGCCGATACTCAAGCAGCAGTCGATCATCGATGCGGAGCCATTCGCGCCGCTCCTCATTTTTGATTTCAGCGTGGGTTTCCTGACGAAACCGGTTCTGTGAAGGAGTCATTCAAACCTCTGCGCTGGAAGGCACCGAGCTACCCTGTGGCCTGGGGGCACGAGCGTCAGGCTTCACGATGTATCGTGACACTTTCGGAGGCCAGTTGTCCGCTACTTTCACGTAATTGACGGAGATGTCGTTTCACTTGGGCGGCATCGGCCAATAGACCGGATATCCCCGCTTGCGCCACCAGGATGGCCCTGCGCACTTCCTCATCCATGCTCAGCAGTTTATCGGCGAACGTGCGATCGAGAGCACAAGCGGCCAGGGTGACTCCACGGACAGCGTAGCAGGCGTCTACTTGATCCCAGTCACCGGCCCGGGCAGCCTCAAGCGCGTGGATCGTGAGCAGTTCGATGGATTGGCGATCGTGGAGAGAACCGTTATTGGGTGAACTAGCGGCCGACATGCGCCACCGCTTCTTGCTTCGCGACAACTTGCCAACCTTCCCGCAATGTGCTCAGGCAGCGAATCGGTCCGTCAAGGTGCTTGCCGTTGTGTCGAAGATTAGCTTGGATGCACTGTTGAACCATGTAGTCGTAGAGTCGGTGCAATGAGACAGCGATCTCCCCGCCTCGCTCGAAATCCAGCACGCTGGACAGTTCACCGACAATCGCCATACTGCGATCCAGAAAACGGGCCTTATCTTTGTAGTTGTTCGTGAGAATAGCTTCCCGGGCGAGCTCCATCGATTGAATCGCGGAATCGTAGAGCAGCACGATCAGTTGCACGCGGCTGGCTGTCATTACTTGCGTCTGTTGATAGGCGTTAGCGGCATTGGCAATCATAGCGACCCTATTGGTTATCTCAGCGCCTGAATGGAGCTGGTTTGTGCTTGTAACTTTTGTAATAGACCGTCAAGCGACGCAAATTGAATTCGAAGCCGTTCTTCGTATTGCACGGCAATATCTTCCTTGCGGCCGATTTCTGCAGTGAGCTTGCTGATTTGGCTGGTAATAGAGTTTTTCCGAACGGTAAAAGCGCCGGCGTCGACGCTGTCAAGGAGATCGACCGCCTGAACAATACGGTCCGCGATGCCGGCCGACGTCGACTGCGTCACAAACAATGCTTTAGTAGCGGCGTAGTTGCTCGCCATGGCCGAGTCCAGTTTGGCATCGTCTATCGTGACCGTCCCATCGCGCTCCGTTTTAAAGCCGACTGCCCCCAGACTTTTGTACGTGGACAATCCACTGACCTCTCCGGAGAGTGCCGTGCGCAACTGACTCAAAACGCTCTTCGCCGTACTTTCGTTGAAGAAAATGCCTCCGGTCTTTGTCGTAATGTCGTACGCGGTTCGTTCATTGACGAACTTCACGATATCGTTATAGGCGGTTGCCAGCGCCTTGATGTTGGTTTTGACGCTGGCGGGATCGGTGGTGATATTGACCGTAACGGGTTCCGGTGTGGGTGTGGTGACAGTTTTGGATTTCAGGGTGAGTGTGACATCCGGAATGGCGTCACTGATTACATTGCTTTCACGTTCGATTGAAATCGTGGTCTGGCCCGGTTCTCCGATCACCACAATGGCGTTCTGCCCAGCTTGCAGCGTACTACTGCCCCCGGTACCGCTGCTGTTCGTAAAGTCTAAACTCGTGGTGTCCGCGACAACCGTCACGGCATTGGCGGCCCCTGTTGCGGTGGCGGTCAGGGTCAGGCGATAGGCCGGACTGGAACTGGTTCCGGTGTTGATCACGGAGGCGGTCACACCGGCTCCCAGATCGTTGATGGCGGCACGAAGATCGTCGAGTGTGGCGCCATCGTTGAGCGTCACGGTTTGATTCGCGCCGCTTCCGACTTTGAAGGTAAAGGTGCCCGAGCCGCCGGAGACGATCGGAGTAGTTGTGGCTGCGACCGCTTTGGCAGCACTGTTGGTAATCTGATGCGCTTTGGCGAGTTGAGTGACCTGGACCGTATAGCTGCCGGTGGCCGCGCCGGCGCTGGCCTGAGCGGTCAATTTATTTTCATCGCTGACGGTGGTAGTCGTGCGGTCGAAACTGTTGGGGAGGCGAAGCGCATTGGCAGCGCTCTGGAGCGAGAGCAGTTTGTTGCCCAGGGTCCCGTAGTCGGTGAGTTTGGTTTGGAGGTCTTTCTTCTTCGCCGTCAACGCGTCGATCGGCAGGCGTTGGACTTTGGCCAACTCGGAGACGACTTTGCCAAAGTCCACACCATTACCTAACCCGCCGAAACTGATCGCCATGACATCCCTTTCATGTCGTGAAGCAGGCTACACCTTGTGGTGTAAGAGAAGCCCGGTCGGCGTCTCCAGCCTCTTCGCCAGCTCGATAATTTCCTGCTGTGGTATCTGACGGATAACGGTGCCGTATTTCCCGTCCAGAATTTTGACCACAACTCGGTCAAGATCCGGATCTACGGAAAACTCCACCCGAGAGTCCGCTTTCTGAAACACCTCGCGAACTCGCGCGACGGCCTGTTCGACTTCCTGCTTCGTGCCCGCGCCTTCGACCGACGGGGGTTCTTGGACCTGTTCCTCAACGTGTCGTACCGGGGAATGTTGAGGCGTATTTGGGCTCGCATGGGTAGTGGCTGCGAGGAGGTCCTTGTGATTCGAAACATCGTGGACCATGTTACCCTCCTAGGCTCGGTCCGTGGATACCCCGCTATTACGAGCGGGGTATCCGACGGACGAGACCTTATCCTCGCAGCAGCGTCAGGGCTTGCTGTGGCAGCGAATTGGCTTGGGCCAAGATCGCGATGCCGGATTGGGTGAGGATCTGGTTCTTCGTGAACACAGATGTTTCATGCGCAATGTCCGCGTCGCGAATACGAGATTCTGCAGCGGTGAAGTTCTCGGCCGTGACCGTCAAGTTCTGGATCGCGACCTCAAAACGGCTCTGAATCGATCCATAATTGGAACGTGCGGTTGCCACTGAACTAATGGCTCCGTCGATCGTGGCCAGCACTGCCTGTGCCGCCGCAGCCGTCGACACGCTCGCCCCCGTCAAACCGACCGATGCAACGTCCAAGTCCGTCAACGCGACCGACAACGAGTTGCCTGATCCGCTCTTGAAGCCGATAAACACGTCGAAGGTGTTGCTGCTCCCGCTCAGGAGAGCCTGCCCGTTAAATTCCGTCGTGACGGAAATACGGTCGATTTCGGATCGTAATGCCACGAATTCCTGATCCAGGTAGGACCGTTCGGTCGTTCCGAGGGTGCCGCTCGCAGATTGCGTTGCCAGCTCCCGCATACGTGCCAACAGGCTGCCGATCGAAGAGGCGGCGCCGTCGGCGATTTGAGTCAAACTGATACCATCACTGGCGTTCCGATTGGCCTGGTTGATGCTGCGGATCTGCGCTCGCAAGGTTTCGGACACGCCCAACCCTGCCGCGTCATCTGACGCACGGGTGATCCGCAACCCTGACGACAACCGCTCGACTGAACGCGACAACTGAGCCTGGTTGATTCCGAGGTTCCGTTGTGCCGACAAAGATGCAACGTTGGTATTGACGACTAATGCCATGACGTACTTCCTCCTGAAGCTTCCGCACTACGATCCGAGAGTCGCCAGCGTCCGTGCCGACGAGGTGGCAACCAGGTCTGGTGGAGATGTGGCCACATCCCCGCTGGGCCTCGTTACCGTATTGCTGTGTCCCTTATCGGTAGGCTATTAGGAAGACTTAAGCGGTTCAGGATGTGCAGAAAATGCCTGCAATGAGGAGCAGTATCGGTCGGTA
Source organism: Nitrospira sp. (assembly GCA_009594995.1). Lineage (GTDB taxonomy): Bacteria > Nitrospirota > Nitrospiria > Nitrospirales > Nitrospiraceae > Nitrospira_A. The sequence continues at coordinate 82,658 of VOPR01000033.1, forward strand.
GGCCATATCGTATAACAACGAACATTAAGCAGCCAGACTGGTATTTACGAGCCGAGGCAATAATTCATATTCCATGAGATCTGCGACACGAATGGGGTCGGCGGTGGTTCTTGCCCCCAGCAGTTCCTGGATCCATGGGAGTAACGCGGAGGACGACAGTCCGTCGATACCCTGGGCATGCCCGGTTTCCAACATTTCGGTGTAATCGGCCAGTCGACCCAGCCAGGCATCGATCGTTCCGACCTGGGCGGTTCCGGAACGCAAGGGGGCCAACAACACCTGCCCGTCAATTCGCAGCTCTGTGGCAAATCTATCGATGGCCTGCTTTGCCTCGATGATAATGGTATGCAGCGACTGGGAAACGGCCTGCATCGCTCCCACCGCACGGGCCTGCTGATTGAGAAACGGCGGGGTCAGATCGCGATCGCTGATCTTCTTTCCTCCGACGGTCAACGACGTCACGATCCGATGTTGTGCATGTGCCCTATCGCTCAGCGCGGCAAGCGCGTCCATCATCGATGTGTCATCCGGCAACTGCAGCTGTTCGCCGTCAAGAATAATATGCATTGTCAGGCTCCTTTGAAGAATGTCGGCAGTGAATCTTTGTATTCCGCTAGGCTGACCGTGCCATGGGTAGGGCCCTTGCCCTTCCCCTCTGTAAGTGATTTGGAAATGTTTTCATCGAACGAAAATAGGCCCCGACCGCATGGAGACGTTTCTGCCATCGTCGATACGTGACGAGGCGCGCCTGCGCCAGGCCGGTGAGTTCGCTGCCGTCATCATTGTGCGTATCTCGTACCATTGCCACGGCCAGGGAAGCCGTCGCGGATGCCTGCATGCTGAGGGCAAGGATCTGTTGGCGTTCCGTGGTCTCATCACGTTGCAGCTGTTGCAATGCAGCGACAGGCAACGGACGTCTGGTCGTGAGACGGACGAGTTCTTCAGCTTTCGACACCAGCTTCTTCGCCAGAGGCGTGAGGTGCTCCAGCACGGCCAGCGCGTCCTCCCAATCCGGGGGTGGTTCTGGATTAGAGGGAACCCGGCTGGCTTGGCCGGTGAATTCTTCGAACCAGAATCGGCGCCAGAAACGACCATACCACTCGACCAGAGGATCTTCCCGTCCGGCGTAGAGTTCCGTGCCTCCGAGGCCGTCCTCATCGACGCGAGAACGATAGATTCTCGCCCCTCTGATCGATCCGAGAAATGCAGCTCCGGTGAGCACATGTACGCACAGCGCAGCCATCTGATCCGGCACGAGGCGGTCTTTGCACGCATGGTGCAAGCAGACCCGATCGAACCCGCAGGGAGCGCAGCCGAGATCCGGTTGCACGATCCAGTGCCCCGGTCCATACGGTCCGGTTTCTCGAAATTCGACATGACCGACTGAGAGATCGATCACCGGGGTGCCGACTCCCACCGCGAGGTGCATGGGGCCGGTGTCGTTGGTCAGCAAGAGTCGACACTGCGCCAGCACTGCGGCAAGTTGCGGTAACGAGGTCTTACCCACCGCATCGCAGAGCGGGCTGGTTCCGCCCATCTTCCGGTATGTGGTTTGAGCAAGCTGAATAGGTTTCCGTTCTTCCTCGGTGCCGATAAACACGTACCCGACTTGGGCCTGTCGGCTGAGCGCCGCCAATGTCTGCCCGAATAATTCAGGTCGCCAGGCTTTCATCGGATCGCTAGCACCGACCTGCACTGCTACCCAGGGCAGCTGCTGTCCCCCATGAGACGCGAGGAAGTCACGCGCCCATTGAGCGGTCTCTGGTGCAATGTTCAGCGAGAGCGGCGCAAACGGCCCGACGCCGCTGCCCCCCAGGGCATAGATATCGACCAGATTGAAATGATTGAAGCGACGTTCGTGATGCACGTCCGTCAGATAGGCCATCCAGGGATTGTGAATGGTCACATCCCCGTCTTTCGGGGCTGCGATGCCGCGTATTTCCTTTCCACCGACGTAAGAGGCCAATAGTCCGCTACGCCGGTTGAAGGTCAGATTAATGACCCGGTCATACCGGGCCTCAACGAGAGGGGCGGCCCACCCTGTCATATCTTGATACAGAGTGACGACATCCTTCGTTTGCGCACGACTCTCATCCACCAAACGATGAAAGTCGTAGCTGACGATGTGGCGCAAATGAGGCAGGAGCTTCGCCACCGGGGCGAACCGTGTATCGACGACGAGATCGACTTCCGCTCCCGGCCACTCATGTTGGAGGCGCTGAAGCAACGTGCCCATTTGCACGAGATCGCCCATCCGGGTGATATTGATCAGGAGTACTCGCTTACTCATAACAGGTCGCGTGTCTCGCTCCGGTATTCATCCAGCATGAGCACCATCAATTCTTCGCGTTTGAGAGTCGCCGTCGCCCCCTTGCTCCGGATCTGCGCGGCCACGTCTTTTAATTCAACGCGCTGTCCGGCGGGAAGAGCCTTCAGGAGTGATTCCAATGGAGCATCCTCGGCGCAACGCTTCAGCAACGCTTCCTGCTGGCGATCCCCGCGCAATACGGAACCGACGCGATCGGGCTGAGACAACCCGATCTGTCCCAATAAGTCGCGCATCCGATGCACGTAGGTATGGGAGTCCAACACACGTGCCCGAGCGGCATTAGCCATGGCCTGGCGAGCGGAGGAATCGTTGAGCCATCGTTGAACCAGTCCAGGAACTTCTTCAAAATCACGGAACGAGACCATCTCCTGTTCCGTAAAAAATTGGGGAAGCTGCGAGCGATGATCGACCAACTGAAAGGCGCCGCAGGCAGCTAATTCAAAGGTGCGCGGATTGACGAAGTCGGCCTGAGGATCCAAGCCTGCGCCCGTCGTGGAATGCAGATTCAAATTGATCGCCGTGGCATTGAACACCTTCATGCAGGTCGCCGTATCGATCCGGGCTCCGTCCAATTGCAGGACGGAACGGAGATCATCGGCTCCGTCCCACTCATTGCCCCACAATTTGAACGACCAGGGCTGATGGAGCAGCGCCGGGAACAGACGCCGGCGATTGGCGTACCCCGCGCCGACGAACGACAGGTCAGAGCCGAACGTGTGCCGTTCTTCTTCCGACAATGTCAGGGGACAATGCAGCTCCGGGTCGGCCGCCATCGGAAGGTAACTGACCTGCCGCGCACCGGCCTGGCGGAACGCGTCGAGGCACGCGCCCTGCTGAAACACAAACCAAAAATCGTATCCCGGCGCCATCTGCTGCCAATAGGTCAGATGACGATAGTTCTCCACGAACCACATCGCGGTGAGAAATTTCTTCTTTCGGAGATGTTCCAGAACCGGCAAGGTCAGCGGGGCTTGCGCCATGGACAGGACGAGATCGGGGGGCGACTCCGCGAGCGAAGCTAAGGTCCATTGGCTCAAGACTTCAGCCAGGCGTCCTTGCATCAGTTGACGATTACGAGCGTCCTTGAGCTTGCCCATCACGTCATAGCTTGCCGCATGCAAGCTGTGGTCGATCCACTGCACCTTATGGCCGAGTGTTTCCAAGGCCCGTTTAACGTAGCCCGCAATCGGGAGCGATCCCCCGTAAATCGGCCCCACCAGGGCAATCGTCAATTGGCCACCGGCCTTGTGGGAAATCCCTCGTCGCAATGCATCTTCAATGGCGCGATGGAAATCGGTATCCCAGACGGTTGCCGGCGTATAGGAGAGACAACGTATGGGGCGGCCTGTCTTGGTCAGTGTGTCGGCGATCTCGGTCGGTGATCCAGACAGCCAGAGAATGTTGTCAGTCCAGACCTCGAGCGGGCGTGCCGCAAGAGCGTCGTGGAATTCGTCGAGGTTCGGAATCAGGACAGCCAACGACACGTCAGGCGACAACCGTTGTCGAAGCGCCTCGACATGATACAGCAGCCCTACCCCAGCCACGACGACCATTTCCCCAAATTGGCAGGCCGGCACGTGGGTGTCGGCCCAGGTCTGGGCTTCACGAAGGGGATCGTACGCGCTATGAATCCAACGACCGGATCGACGTGCTGAAGGAACACCGCTTCGCGCCGCTTCGATCGTGAGCACTCCGCCGGCAGCAGATTTGACCGCTGCGGCTAAGTCCTGATCGCGTGAAGCCAGACGTTTGAGATTGTCCTGAAAGATATTCATGCCGCCATCGACTCACAAAGGACCGGTGCACAGGCTTGCCAGATCTCTGCACGTGAGCTCTCGCCTGCCTCCGTACCGGAGCCGTCATCAAAAAACGCTCCCCATCGATCCATACGACTCCTCCAGAGAGTCCACTCGGCAGCCGCATGACGCTGGTTGTCGCACACGAGCGCGACACTCTCCTTGATCGGCCAGCATTGAGGATGCGCGTGTGTGGCATGTTGATAGATCCAATGCCCTTCGCCATAAGGGCCGGTTTCGTGTACACGGGCACGTGAAAAGTAGAACCCCAGCGCGCGGGTGCCCACCAACGTGCCGAGATGAAGCGGACCCGTATCGGCGCCAACGATCCAGTTGCATTTCTGAAGCAGGCACATCAACTGCGAGATGTTCGTGCGACCGGTCGCATCCCATACACGACCGTGAAGTAACGTGGGCAGTGAGTCGAGGATTGCCTGCGCGCTTTCCCGTTCCACTCCACTCCCGATCAGAACGACCTGTCCCTCCTCTGTCTGTGCCAGGAACTCACGAATCCATTGGCTCCAGACAACCGGGGCCACACAACGATCCGCTTCCCCTGCTCCCGTCGCCAATGCAACCCAAAGTCCCCGACGCTCGCCGATCTCGGCAAGATCTCCCGGGAGTTCTACGGTTGGTGGGACAGACAACGGCGCCTGTCCTCGCGGCCGGACTCCACACATGCCGCACCAGGCGTCAGCAAGATGCACGCGATTGGCGCCCCGTTCTTTGGCGACCTGGCGGAGATGCTGCGCCCAGGGACGCATGCGCGCCTCAATGTGGTTCTGATCGGTTTCGCGAGAGGAAGGGCATGAAAACAGCTGCGACAGAAGGTGGCTTCGCTCGTGCTGATTCAGCGGATACACCCGCTCATAGGTCGTGTCGCCGAGAGACGTGAGATAGGTCTGAATGGCCTGCAGGGTGTCAGTCGGATTCTCTTGCCATCGATCGGCCCAGGCACGCCACTGTCTCCCGTCCCAGGGAATGACGCGGCCGAGGTGACGAGCTCCGCCAAGGACCGCCGTCAAAGGTGTCGCACAGACGACGTCCAACGTCCGTTCCGGGTAGACCTCCTGCAACGCCTCGATCGCAGGAAGCGTTTGAACCAGATCGCCCAACCGGGCCAACTGAATCAACAGGTCTCGGTGTTTCGGTAAGGACTCATGCGGCATGGTTCGGCACCAGGCGTTCTGATTCCGCCAGTTGTTTTGCCAATTCGTCCATGCCCTCGAACGTCGGAACCATGGCGCGCAACCAGTCGTATTCCCGCCGCGCATCTGCTCGTCGCCCTGCTCTTAACAGTACCCCAGCCAGTGCAAATCGCATAGCAATATTGCCCGGATTGCGGGCCACAAATGAGGCGAGCCGCGCTGCGAGCGCCTCCCAACGTTGCAACATCGTGCCGCATTTGAGCAGCCAGTGCATGCATTCTTCATCATCGGGCTCATCGGCGCAGAGAGCGATCAATTGTGACCAGGCGGCCTCAGCTCGGTTTCCGCCCATCGCCGCCATGACCAGACCGAGCGACGCTTTGCGCTTGTTCGCCCCTGACTGCTTAGCCCGTTCAAACGCCTGCTCCGCATCGTGATAGGCATTGAGTTGCATGGCGAGAATGCCTCGCAGGAGCCACCCCTCCCCGTGTGACGATTCAGCCTGCAGCAACGCGGTCACATGACCATCCGCCTCTTGGATCGCGCCCATTTCCAAGGCCTGTTTCGCCAAGGCCAACCGAGCTTCAGGGTCATTTTTCAGCGGAAGCACTCGCTTCCAGAATGGAAGCGCCAATTCCGGATGGCCGATGCTTTCGCTCAGCATGGCTCCCCAACGAAGGATCCAGGCATCGGCCGGCCACTTCTCGATTTGTTTGAGCAGAGAGACGATCTTCTCCTGATCCTTCGCGGCTGTCGCGCGCTGCACGTCGGCGACCAGGGCCCGTTCTGCCTTCACGGCCGGATCGGTGATGAGGTAGAGCGTGTATCCGAGGATGCCGTCATTGAGACGTGTGTGCACCGAATAGCCATCGTCAAAGTGCAGCCGGTCCTCGTCTGTAATCCACCACGACTTGCCCCAGCGCTCGCGGAAACGTGTGGTGTTCTCTTCCTCGTGCGTTTTCCGTCCGGGCGTCCGGCTTTCCAGATGAATGACCGTGCTGTGGGGCTGGTAGACGATTTTCCAGTTCTTTTCACGGATTTTGAGACAAAGATCGACGTCTTCAAATCCGTTCCTGTAGCCCTCGTCGAATCCCCCCACTTGCGCGAATACCTGCCGTCGGATGAGCATGCAGGCCGCGGTCACGCACTGCAGCTCACGGCGGCGGGAGACGAAGGGCGCGTCTGCCGGCACACCCGGATACATATGGTAGGGCATCAAGAACTCACGCGAGAACGCGACCCCCGCATGCTGGACCGTCTTGTCTTCGTACAAGAGTTTGCTTCCCACCACCGCCACATCGGAGTGAGTCTTCACCTCGTCGACGAGTGCGCTGAGCCACCCGGCTTGTGGAATCGTGTCGTTGTTAAGGAACACGAGGTATTCGCCCTTGGCTGCCTGAGCCCCCTGGTTGCAGGCCTTGGCAAAACCGAGGTTCTCGTCGTTCGTGATGATCTTCACGTCGCCGCCAAGCCCGGCGAGAAACGCCGGGGTTTCGTCCGTCGAGTGATTGTCCACCACGATGACTTCGTAGGAGACGCCTTGCGTGACTTCTGCCAAAGCGGTCAAACACTGCGTGGTGAGCGCCAGGTTGTTCCACACCGGGATGATGATGGAACAGTCGAAGGTTTTGGCCTTCGCGTCGGATCGCATTCCTTCTATTTTTTTCTGCTGGGCCGCCAGAACTCCGGCCACCCGCTCCGCATAGGGTCGGTATTTTCTGTAGATAATCTCTGTCGTGCGCCGATACGTGTCGCTGGTGCTGCTCGTCATTGACGAGCCATCACGACGCCACGTGAAGGCCGCGGTGGTGTGCTTGATGTGGCGGAAGGGATACAGCGTCGCCATTCGAATCCAGAGATCCCAGTCTTCGTGCGCAAACAGTGATTCGTCGAAATACCCCACTTGATCGAGGAGACTTCTTTCGTGCATCACGCACAGCACAGGAAAATAATTGCAAAGCAGCAGATCGATGCAGTTGAAGTCGTGCGAATACGGAATATCCCGTCCTGTGACGACATATTCCTCACCCTGCCGCACCTCATGGACGCGCCAGGCATCCGTATAAGCGACCTTGTGCTCCCCGCTTTGGAGGGCGGCGACCAGGGTCTCCAGATGATCCGGAAGGTAGGTGTCGTCGTCGTCGAGATAGGCGATATAGGTGCCTTTGGCCGCCCGGAGTCCCGTATTGCGGGCCGCTGCCAGTCCACGGTTGTGATCGTGGCGGATCGTGGTGATACGCCCGTCCTTGTTCAGCGGCGCAACCACCTCGCTCACATCGGTCGTGCCGTCGTTGACGACGATGATCTCAAAATCCTGGTAGCTCTGGGTCAATACGCTGGTGAGAGCGACCTGCAGCCTGTCCGGCCGATTATAGGTGGGCACAATAACGGAGACCGTCGGCGGGCGCGTAAACGAGGGCACGGGAGAGGCCCCACGTCTCTGGCACGCCCAGATCTGATAGATGGGAACGAGCTTCAGTTTAGTGAAGTCAGCCGGGGTCGGCGCAGGGATATACCGTAGCGAGGGAAGTTCGCAGTGCACCCGTTCCAGGCCGAGTTCGCAGAATCCTTGCGACGTAAAGATGCCGCGCAGTTGCGCTTCCGTGACCCAATCTTCGACCGGCTGACAGGGAGGCGCGATCGTCTTCCACTGTTCCCACATCTCCCCGCGGGGTGTCGTTAGAATGACATAGCCATCCGGCTTTAACAGTGTGGCCAATTCTGCGACAAAGCCTTCCTTCCGGCCGTGCGGAATATGTTCGATGACTTCAGAACAGAGGATGACATCGTAGGGAGCAAAATCGGGTCGGCTGAGCACGCTCTGGGCGGTGCCCGCTTCGAATCGCAGATGCGGAAACAACCGCCGCGCGTGCTCGATGACGCCGGCCACCGGTTCGATGCCTTCACATGTGCCATAGGCCGTCGCCAAATTGGTCAGCCAACCTCGTCCGCAGCCGACATCCAAGATGCGCAGTTGCCGTTCTGGGTCTGCCTGACGTACGCGACGGAGGAGATATTCCAGAAACGCGGCGATCTTGCTCCAACGGGCGGCTTCATCCTGGTTGGGGGCAGCTGATGACCAGCCTCGACTGTTGACGAACATGTCGACGTAAAACTGATCCTGCTGCTTCTGCTCTTGAGGCGTCGGCGCGGAATTCGGTAGGGCCTGGCGGCCTGCCGAGCCTAACGGTGCTTGGTTGAACCCGTCCATCACGACCCCTTTCGTTTCGACCTGTCGCCTTGAAGCGGGCGATGCTTCGGAAGTTCCTGCTTGCGCCAAGAGGCGGCGGAATTGTTCACGGAGTGCATCCCGCCGCTGAGCGATAGAGACTGGTGTGGCAAAGGAATGAGAAACCGGCCGCCCTTCGACCAATGCGTCCCAGGCCGTCAATACGTTCGTCCAGTCATGCGACTGCGCCCAATGCTCTTTTCCAAGTCGTCCGAGCTCCGCGCAGAACTCCGGATGATTCTTCAGCAGCCGTACTGCCGAGGCGAATTGCGACAGTGGCAGGACTAATCCACCCGCGTGCTCAGCCGCCGTTCCACAATCCGGCGTGGCGAGCCAGGGCCGGCCGAGGCTCATGGCTTCCAACAAACACAGAGGAGAGACCTCCGCATGTGACGCAAGCACCACGAGATCTGCCGCTGCCAGCGCTGAAGCCACATCAGTGGGGTTCAGGCCTGCAAGCAGCCGGACATCGGGCCTTCTCGACAGGTGGACCTTCACGTCTTCGACGTACTCGGTTTCATGCGTGTCATTGCCGATCAGAACCAGCTGCATCCCTTCCGGCAGATGGTCGAGGGCATCGAGCAATCCCGGATGATTTTTGACCTTATAGAGGTTGGCGAGATGGACCACCAGAAACGTGTCGCGGGCAATCCCGTAGCGCTGCCTGAAATCGTCGTTCGGTGCGAGTGCCGTCGTGCCGTTCGGAATGACGCAGGTTGGAATCCGGCGTTCCTGAAAGAACCGCTCGTCGTATCCATTGCCGCCGAAGGTGACGACCGCGTGTACCCGCTGCCCCAGTTGCGACAACATAGTGCGACCCTGCTCGCTCCCCTGCAACGCCTCATCGATTTCTTTGTTGATGGTGGGTTGCAGAATGAATCGAGTGGGACAGTCTTTGGGAATCGTAAGTGCCGCATAAAACATCAGGTGCAGCGGGGCGCCCAGGAGGATGCAGGCGCCGTACTGCCCCGATTCAAGCAACCGTTTCACTTCCAGCATGGAATAGGGGCTGGTGGTTTCAAAATCGCTGGGAAAGGTGAGGTCGATGATGGGAATGCCACGATGAGATTTCGTCTTGCGCTCAGGGAGCGAATAGGTCGCCACCTCGACCACATGTCCTCGCGACTGCAGGCCGAGGGCCAAGCTCTCTGCCACCTTCTCCACCCCGCCGACGGAAGGCCAAAAATACGGGGTGACGATGAGGATTCGGGAGGCAATATTTTTCCGAGGCTGCGGCGCCTGGGCTGCGCTCTGAACTGTCCGGGGCTCCGACGTCTTCCCGATCGATGGTTCCGCTGCCCAACGGACATCCGAAGGAGTCAGGGGTGTATTCGCCACCGGAGTTGCGCGGCAGGTCGAATCATAGGGCTGACTCACCGGTGGATTGTCACGGAACAACCGGGAGAAGACGTCCAGCTCTTTCAGGACATAGGCTCGCGCATCCTTTTCGCGATCGACCGATCGAGGGCCTTCGATGATTCCATGTGTGGCGCCAAGCAACGCAAACAGCGCAAGAAGATCTCCGGTTGCTCGAAACTGCTCGGCCTTGCTGCGAATGTCGGAAGTCAGAGTGTTCCACTCCCGGATGTCCTTTTCATACATCGTCTTATACCGACGATAGATGGTCTCCGGGGTATACAGAGTCCCATGCCGGCCCAGGACATCCGGATGCAGCACCCAACGCACGCCACGTTCACCCATCTGTTCGAGCAGGTTCATCTCACTCGCCTTCACATTCTGGAAAGCGAAGGGCTTCATGGCCGCCGTACGATAAATCTTGATGCCTTGTATGGGACAGGCGCGATCCTCATCGTAGAGATGAAAACAGATCATGCCCACCTCGGCAGGTGCCCGCCGCATCATGCCGACCATTCTGGCCGCCGCGTCGGGATTAAGGATCATGTCTTCATCCACCTGGATAAAGAACTCGGTGCGACAGTCCGTGATCATGCGTTGCGCCGCCGCGCTGAATGGCGCGACATTGCGGATGATCTCGACATGGAATGGACCGCCTTGCTGAGCATCCACGGCCGCCTTACAGGCAGGATACGCCGGATCGTCGACCGTGAGGATATAGATGGTCGTGTCGATGTGGTCTGAGGGTTCTCTACGATGCTGGTCGATAGCTGGAACGATCTGGCCGGCCTGTTCCGCGCCTGGTTTCGGAGAAGAAAACGCGTAAGCAGCACCGGTCTCATGGACTCCGTACACAGGCTTGGTGCTCGACTCGATCCAGGTAAGCGTGTCGGCCAAACGTCGTTCGCTGGTGTGATAGGCTCGCAATTTGTGCTGGGCGTTATGGGCCAGTCGCTTCGCCAATGAGTCATCAGTCAGTAGGCGGTCCAAAACTTCCGCCAGCGAATCAGGCCGACTTGGGGAAAAATAAAGAATCTCCTCCCCTTCGACAAACAGACCGTTGTTCATCGGATGTTCCGGCACGGCATAGGACACCATCGGCCGGCCGGCGGCGATCCCTTCAAATACCCGACCACCAAAGAATCTCGCCAGGCTCGGCAGGTTGACGATCGCCGCCCATTGCGGCAATTGGTTCATCCACTCCCGAAACTCTCCTTCGCGCACCTCCTGCAACATCTTCGTGTAGTGCGCCAGTTCTTCGGCAGGCATGCCCGCAGGTGTGGTCAACCGTTGGATGGCCGACGACTGTAGCCGATCGAACAGTTGCTGAAACATCGTCGGCGCCGACGGCCGGGCAAAGGTGAGACAAGACTTCAGTGCGTGATGATTGATCCATTGCTCACGGGGACCATAGGGGACGCCGTGAAAGACGCCGACCCGGTGAACGGCAGGCTTTGACAGGGTGCTGACAAATCGTTCAGGCACCATCGGCGGCCACCACAGCGCCGGAACGCCTGTGTGCGCAGTGGTTGGCTCCACGTCGCATTCGTCCGGAACGAGCACGTGGGTCAATGCACGAACCTGTTGTTCAACCAATCCCTGCCGCGCACGAAGATGAGGGGCCCAGGCGTAATCCTCTTCGCTATACTGCAAGGATTCCATGATGATGCCGACCCGGATCGGCGCCAATTCACTCAGCCATTGTAAAATCGCGTCATCGAGAGGCGCGTGAACCAGCCACACCCACACCTGGTCGAACCGTTGGCCGGAGACCATCCGCTTCATGTGTGCGAGCCAGGTCTTGCTGGAATACGGCGCGTCGGCGATCAACGGCAGCGTGACACATTCCACCCCGCTCGCCCGCAACCCTTCAGCGACGCCGAAACAGGCCGGATACGTCCAAGCGCGAGCTTGCTTCCACGTTGGAAACTCCAACTGCAGGAGAAGGATTCTCGTGGGTGGACGTGGTGTCATGATGCGTCGGATGCCTTTCTGCTCCGGTAACTAGCCGTTGGGGTTGCTAGGATGGCCGAAATGTCCGGCCGGTGCCGCTGCCGGTCTCGAGGTAGAGGCGATGGTCAACAGCGGCGCCGCGCTGCTCGAGCCGGTCGGACCGACTCCCACGGACTGCGCGCTCATGGCCGGTTCCTGAATGCGACCGAAGGCCCCGTCTCCCAGACTGATAAGCTGCTCCTGCGATGCCCGCCCCGAAGCAGCGAAGATCTTTTTAGAAAGGAGGCGCGCCACACGGACCAGCATGAGCGATCCGCCGATGACGCCGTGTTTTTGCAGCATGGGAATCCAACGCCAGGGGGCGGAGTAGATGCTCACAAAGCCTTCGTTCTGGAGGTCGATCAGGTCATTAGGCGTCAACTCCCCCACCGTGGTCACGGCCGATCCATAGCGCCGGTATTCGGAGAAATCCTGCGTCATCAGCCGCACGCCCTTCTCGCCGTTCACCGCCAGTTTGTGAAACTCGGTCCCGGGATAGGGCACCGCAATGGCAAAGTTCGCCTGCTTGACTTCCCTGGCCTGCCGCAGGAATTTCAAGGTCGCCCGGACGGTTTCTCTGGTTTCTCCCGGCAATCCGATCATCACGGAGTTCAAGGCTTCGACTCCGTACTTGTTGCAGATCCCGTTCGCTTTCACGTAGTGCTCCAGCGGAACCTGTTTTTTCATCGTTCTTCGAATTTCGGGGTCGACCGTTTCAAGTCCGAACGACAGGCGGATGAGGCCGCTCTTGACCAAGCGGGCAATCACGTCTTCCTCAACAAGATTCGCTCTGGTGCTACCTTCGAATGTAATCTGCAGCCCTTCCTGATCAATGAGGTCGCAGATCTCCAGAATGTGGTCTTTCCAGAGCGTCATCACATCGTCGACGATATAGAAGTGCCGGGTGCCGAACATCTCCACGACCTGCTTCATTTCATTCACGACCGATCGCGGAGAGCGCACACGCATTTCGGTGGTCTTGAGCGCTTCCGAGGCGCAGAAGATACATTTCCAGGGACAGCCACGCATGGTTTGAATCGACGTGAACGGCAGACGTCCGCGGAGCGTCCCGAGCTTGTACTGAGACATCGGCAGTCGATGCCGTGCCGGGATCGGCAGGGCGTCGAGATTCGTGATGTCGGCGGGCTGACCGGTTGAGACCACCTCGCCGTTCCGGCGATAGATGATCCCGGCGACCGCAGACAAATCCTTATGCTGTTCATAGGCGTTCAGGAATTGCGGCCAGGACTCTTCCGCCTCCCCGATGAAGGCATAGTCGAAGCAGCTCAGCAGCGCCTGCTCCTTCATGATGGTGATATGAGGACCGCCGACCGCGATGGGGATATCCGGCGCCAGCCGTTTGATGCCTTCCGCGACGGTTTTACTGAGATGGAAAAAGGGGCTCGTCGCCGTAAAACCGATGAGGTCCGGCTTCATCGCCACTGCTCGCTGGACCATCTCGTCCAACGGAACCTGCTCGGATTCACCGTCGAGGATCGTCACGTTGTGTCCGTGGCGTTCGGCAATGGCGGCCAGCAGTGCCAGGTTCAGCGGTGGCCAGGTCGAATTCCGGCGGGCGAAGTGGCCGAAGAGTCCATAGGCACCGGTCCATGTGGGATACAGCAACAACACGTTCATAGATCACCTCATGTGAGCGACTACAGACCCATCACCAATCAATCCAGCCCGACACATCGCGACGAACAATCCATTACGGTTGCGACTGATCCGTCCGGCGCACGACATCGGGGTATTCCGGATTCATCCATCCTTCGGCTGGCTCGATGACCATGTTGGCGCGGAATTCTTCGCGCGGCAGATAGGGGTACATATCCTCGATGGGTGTCTTCCAGCCGAAGATCCTCGGCTCATAGGTGTGGAACTCGTGCATGTCCACGTCGCACACCACCGGACCGTCGAACGCCAGCACCTCGTCGATCTTGGCGTCCATTTCGGCATGGTTGCGAATAGCCACGGTCTTGATGCCATAGGCCTGGACGATCTTTTGGAAGTCCGGGGGGTTGTACCCTTTGGGTCCGCAGGCTTCTGCACGGCCCTGAAAGTTCGTCTCCTGGTAGGCCTTGGTGATGCCGTAAATGTGGTTGTTGAGGATGAAGGTCTTCACCTTCACGCCGTAGTTGACGAAGGTCTGGAGCTCCTGCGGATTCATGTTGAATCCACCGTCGCCGATGGTGCAGACGACTTGACGGTTCGGCGCGGCAAACCAGGCGCCCATCGCTCCGGCGAACGAGAATCCCATGGGCGAGTTGCCGTTGTTGCTCAGGTTTCTCTGGCCATATTTTGTCTCGAAGGCATGGTTGCTGACGACGATGTTTCCGCCACAGTCCCCGACCAGAATGTCGGTGGTACCCATTTTTTCGGACAGCCGGCGCATGAATGCATAGGGATGCACCCGCTCGCGCTGTGCGAAGAACTCAGGCCGGACGGGATCGTACTGGCGTTTCCACTCCATCACCCGTTCTGTCCACCCGGCATAATCCGGCAACGGTTTGCTGCGGCGATCTAAAGCGATCAGCAGGCGCTGGGTGAAGACTTTCGCATCGCAAAGAATGTTCACATCGAAGGGCACCTGCTGAAACTTCCGCTGCACCATCGCCGGGTCGATTTCGACGAGATACTTCTTGGCCTGGCGCGCAAAGCTCTGCACATTGCCACCGGTGATACGGCCGGAGATACGGCTGCCGATCGACAGCAGCAAATCGCTGTTCTGAATCCCGAAATTACGGCCCGCCCCTCCGTAGGTCCCGACCCGGCCGCCATAATTTTCATAGTCGGAGCTGATGACATCCAGGGCATTCCAGGTCGGAAAACAAGGCAGGTTGAGTCGTTTGCCCAGCGCCCGCACATCGTCCTGCGCATCGGCCAGGCGCACGCCCCCGCCGACGAGGATCACCGGGCGTTCTGACTGTTGAAGGTCGTTGATGAAACGGGCGATCTGCTGGTCAACGACCGTAAGGTCGAAACTCATGGCGGCCGGCGGCTCAAAACCCATGAGCTGTTTGGCGTCGACCAGGGCCTTTTGCACGTTGAGTGGAATATCCAGCAACACCGGACCGGGTCGACCCTCCTGGCACATCCACAGGGCCTTTTCCAATTCAAACCGGACATCTTCTGGATTCAGGATCATCTTGGCGTATTTGGTCACCGGCGCCGCCATCGCGACAATATCCGTCTCCTGAAACCCGATTTGCCGAATCGATGGATCGGGGCGGAGAAAACGCGAATTGATCTGGCCGGTAAGGAAGACGCACGGCACCGAATCGTAGAAGCAATTGCCCATCGAGGTGAGCAGATTCATTCCGCCCGGTCCGCTGGTCGCAATGGCCACACCGGGCACGCCTTTGACCTTGGCATAGGCTTCAGCGGCGAATCCGCCGGCCTGCTCATGCATGACTGCAACATATTCCGTGGCGGCGGTGCGGGTGAAGGCATCAATGAGATCGCCGTTCGCCGCGCCGTAGACGACGAACATCTTGTCGATGCCGCGTTCCGCCAATGTATTGATGATGTAGTCCGCAACCTTAATCATGGCCGTTCCTTTCCCCTCTCCTCCGCTAGGCAGCTGCATTCGTCGCCTCATCATGATGCCGGCGCCGGACCTGGTGCCGGCACATGTCCGCGACGTGTGTGGCGACGTGCGGGCCGAACGTGCGGTGCAACATGCTCAGATACTGTGGATGCGTGAAGTACTCGATGAAGGCACGGTCACGGAATGCCAGGACCTGCGTTGCCGTGAGATGGTCGGTCGGCAGCGGCCGGCACTCGTAGGCATGCTGCGCGTACCCGATCCAACCGGGGCCGTCCTGGTCATCCGGCAGGGCCCACTGTTTCTGTTTGGCCAGCGTATAGAGCGGTGAACCGGGATAGGCCATCGCACAGTACAAATTGGCCCATTCCGTATTGAGGGTGAGGGCCAGGTCCAACGTGGCGCGCATGCTTTCCAGCGTGTCGTCGGGCAGACCGAAGATGTAGTTGGCGGCGACATGAATGCCGTACGAGCGGATCTTGTCGACTGTTGCTACGATGTCCCGTTCCCCGAAGCGGCCCTTTTCGACGCCGTCGCGGACATGCTGACTTCCGGACTCGATGCCCAGCCCCAACCAGGTAAACCCGGCCCGTGCGAGTTTGCCCAGCACTTCGTCCTGGACCGTGTCCACCCGGGCATAGGCCCAGATATTGAGCCGGTATCCCCGTTCGATGATGCGATCGCAGATGCCGAGTACATGGCGCCGATTCAGCACGAACATTTCATCGGGGATCTTGATATTGGTCACGCCATAGTCCTGAACCAACCGGTCGATCTGGCCAATCACATTGTCAGGGCTCCAGGTTCGCAACATCGGCGTGCCGAACGGCGCATTGATGCAGCAGAAGGAGCAGGTAAACGGGCAACCCAAACTGGTCTGGAGCGATGCATAGGGCGCACGCGCTTCGAGATTTCCGAAACAGTGCCAGTTGTGGGCGCGATACCGGGTCATATCGAGGAGATCCCAGGCCTGTCCCGGCAACTCGCGATCCAGATTGGTCAGCAGTTGTGCCGGAGCATTGCCGACTGCCACACCCTGCTCCATGTGCCAGAGGCCGGGAACCTCTCGCAGCGAATGTTGCGGCGCACGTAAGGCAATCACCAGACCGAGGATCGTAGCCGGGCCTTCCCCCTGGCAGACATAGGTGTAGGGCTCTTCCAGCAGCGTGCGCTTCGGCAGCGCGGAAGGGTGTGTGCCCATCACCAGCGTAGGAATATCGGCGAGCGTATTGAGGATTTCGCAGACTTTCCGGCCGGCCGGCATGCATTGCGTGGATGCGGAGGGTTGCTGCCCATAAATGACGAAGACCGCCAACCTTGGCGCGATCGCGGCGATTTGCTCTGCCGTCTGCTGGTGATTCAATCCTTGCGCTTCTGCATCCAGAATGGCCACCGAGCAGCTGTGCTGCCGCAGATACGTGGCGATCAGCCCGGACCAGACCGGTGGTTCAATCGCGGCAAAATCCCGACTCAGTTCCTGATACACCTGGACCCGGCTGGGAGGCGTCACCAGCAATACGTCAAGCGGCTTGGACACGGCAGCCTCCAATTTTCTGCGCAAAGGCGATCGTGCGCGACACCCCTTCCCGAACGTCCTCCCCGTCTCCGCAGGTAGCCAGGCGGATAAATGAGGCGTAGTCCTGGCCGAAGCAGCGACCCGGAGTGACTGCGGTGTGGTGCTCCTCCAGCAGTCTGCGGCAAAAAGTCATATCGTCGAGACCGGTCCCGGCGATATCGACAAACAGATAAAACCCTGATTGCGGATGGCTACAATACAGCAGCCCGGACTTATTGATGCGGTGATGACAGGAGTCGATCAAACGGCTCCCATGCGCCCGTACTGTTTCGGCATACCGGTCCAGGACAGACAACCCTGCGAGACAGCCCATCTGGGTAAAAGCGGGAAGACATGAATAGAGTGTGGAATTGGAGAGCGCGATCTTCGTGATGACTGACTCATGGGCGACAGCGTAGCCGGTTCGAAATCCGGGAACCGACAACACCTTGGAAAACGAAGACATGATCACGACATGTTCAGTCTGGGGAGAGGCCAGAGTGCAAAACGCACGGTCAAAGCTCAGATCGGCGTAGGTCTCATCACTCAAGAGCCAGATCCCCGCCTTCTCGCAACGCGCGACCAGTTCGCGAAGGATCGCCGCGCTATACACCGCCCCGGTCGGATTGTTCGCATTGTTGACGATAATCGCACGCGGCCTGGCCGCCACTGCCGAATCGACCGCCTGCCGTGATAGATGAAACCCATCGTGCTCCGGCAACGGGATGGGCACGACTTCAAGCCCGAGATGCGTTGCGGCAGCCCAGTAGGAAGGAAACGCAGGCGTGAACAGGACGACCCGTTCCCCCGGATTGCAGGTGATGTCCAGAAATTGATGAATGAGCAGATTGGCCGGACTGATCACGACCTGAGCCGAGGTGACTCCCTGTCCCGTCAAGGATGTGTAACGATCGGCCAGCGCCGCACGCAACTCCATGACACCTGCCATCGGCGCATACCCGAGTTGCCCGCTCTGAAGCGCCTGCATCGTGGCGTTGAGAATTTCCTTGGGCGGGGCCATGCGCGGATTGCCGAGTTCGAGGTGATAAATGCGATGTCCCTGCCGCTCCAGGAACTGCGCCCGATCCATCACGCGGAACATTTCCTGACCGATCAGACGTTCCCCACGTGATGAAAAGGCCGGTCGCTGTGGAGGCTGAGGACTTGGTGCAGCCTTGGACGTCATCGCGACATGGATCCTTGTTTGTGATGGATGAGCGAGGTCTGGAAATACGCCGGTGCGTCCGCCCACGTAGCACGGAAATGTGCGAGGCGCTCAGGAGTGCCGATGTCGTAGAGCGGGCTGGCTGTGACAAATCCGTAAGAGGGATGGGTCACGAGTTGCGGGAGCAATTCGCGTTCAATGGACCAGACGCTCTGGTTGGGGAACAGTGCGGTGACGGTTCGATCGAACAGGTAGATGCCGGCATTGTGGTATCGCGTGGTCCGCGTGCGTGGTTTTTCAACCATCGAAAGCAGGCGATCATCTTCTCCCAGCGCTACCGCTCCGGTGTCATCGCGGGAATCGGCCTGGGTGACGGTGATCGTCGCCCGCGCCCGTTTGCGATTGTGGAAGCGCAGCAGTCGTTCCGGATCGATCTCGCAAAACGAGTCACCGTTGAGCACCAAAAACGGATTGCTGCGAACCAGCGGCATGGCATGCGCCAGCGCGCCGCCCGTGCCCAGAGGGGCAGGATCGCGAACGAACTTGGTCTCATAGGCGCCACGATGGCGCAGGAACCAGTCCTCGATCATGTCGCCGAAATGTCCTGTGCTGAAGATAAAGCGCCGGGCGCCATGCCGCAGGAAATGCTCGACGAGCAGCGACACAAAGGGCCGGCCATGAATTTCGGCCATCGGTTTGGGACGATCCGACACCACGGATTTCAGGCGAGTACCAAGCCCCCCACACAGAATGATGACGTCACAGTCGGCAAACTGCCCCATCCTAAGCTGCCTTTCCAATGAGCGCGGCCTTCAGCCGGGATGCGGTCTGAGCGGAACTCTGCGCCCAAACATCGTCCAGCATCAGCTGATCTTCCTGATAAAAAACAATTTGAGTGCCCAGGCTTTCAAACTTAAACGGCACCTGGAGCAATCCGGGAAGGGCCAGACGAATCCGTTCATGATCTTCCGGTCTCGCGAACAGCAGCATGAATCCGCCGCCGCCTGCGCCTAACAATTTCCCCCCCAACGCGCCAGCCGCCCTCGCCGCCGAATAGATATCGTCAATTGCCTGGGTCGTGATTCGTGAGGTCAAGCGTCGTTTCAACATCCAGGCTTTGTGCAGCATGGAGCCGAAGTCCGCGAGGTCGCGGTCTCCGGTGAGAATCGAAATGCCTTCCTCGACCATCTGCAACATCGCCGACAACTCAGCTTGACGATGTTTCGTGAGATCGATCTGCTCGCGGGCGACTTCGGAAGCGATGCGCGAAAACCCGGTGAAATAGAGTTGAAGATGGCTTTGAAAGGACGCAAGCCGGTCGGGCCGCATAATGATCGGCGTATACCCGATGTCCCCGTTAGGAAAAAACGTCGCCTTGCACAGCCCGCCATGCGCGGCCAGAACCTGATCCTGGCAACCGACGGCCTCGCCGAGCACATTCTGCTCAACATGGATCGCGGCTTCAGCCAGCTGAGCCTTGCTGGGCATGATGTGTTGCAATGCGTAAAGCGTATGGAGGAGACCGACGGTGAATGAGGAACTGGAGCCCAATCCCGTCCGGGCGGGCAGGTCTCCGTCGTGATGAATCTCCAGCCCCTCGTCGATGTTCAGATATTTCAGGACGCCGCGCACTGCGGGATGCTCGATCTCCTGATTGTTGTTCACGAGTTCGATACGCGAATAGGCAATCCTCGTCCGATGTTCGAAGAACGGCGGCAGCTGGCGGCAACTGATGTAGCAAAATTTATCGATGGTGGTTGCCAGCACCGCGCCGCCATGCTCACG
Source organism: Nitrospira sp. (assembly GCA_009594995.1). Lineage (GTDB taxonomy): Bacteria > Nitrospirota > Nitrospiria > Nitrospirales > Nitrospiraceae > Nitrospira_A. The sequence goes on from VOPR01000033.1 coordinate 102,560, forward strand.
AAACCAGACGGGATAGTCGGTGCCGCCACCGAAGAAGGAGATTCGAAACGGTGTTCGGCTGATAATCATCCCCGCCCTCCCCGTCGGCCAGACGCTGTCTCAGACATTGGCATATTGTCCGGCTTTGATGATCGTGTAGCACTTCACCAGCTCGCGAATCCCTCGATCCAGCGACCATTCGGGCTTGAAGCCGGCTTCCAGCAAACGCTGGTTCGAGACAATGTAGTCGCGCTTGTCCGGGTCCTCGCCGATCGGCGCCTCGAACGACACGAAATTCGGAAGCACCCGCTGGATCTCACGGCAAAGTTCGAGCTTCGAGAGATTGGCGTCGTCCAACCCGACGTTGTACGGCCGGTTCTTCATTTCCTCGAAGTGATCGATCGCATGGAGAAACGTGCGCACGACATCGCGAATATGGATGTAGTTGCGCTTGCAGTGGCCTTCAAAGACCACCACGGCGCGATCATGCACCGCGCGCCAGACGAAATCGTTGACCAGCAAGTCCATACGCATCCGAGGCGAGACGCCGAAAACCGTCGCCAGGCGCAGGGTGATGGCATTGCCTCGATCCAACACGGCCCGCTCCGCCTTCACTTTGGTCTCGCCATACAGGCTGATCGGCCGGAGCGGCGAATCTTCCGTGCAGGGCACACCAGGCTGACCGATGCCATACCCGCTGTTCGTAACGGGAAAAATGATTTGTTGGCGCGGCGAAGAGAGCTTGCAGAGCAACTGCACGGCCTCGAAATTGACCGAGTAGGCCCCGACCCGGTCCCGGTCGCAGAGAGGCGCTCCAACCAAGGCGGCCAATGGAATGATGATATCGACTTTCCGGAGTAAGTCTGTCAGCAGTCGCTCATCCCGGCAGTCGCCGCGCACAACCTGAAATCTGTCCTCGGCGCAACAGTCCATCAGGCTGTTCTGCCGGTAGAGAAAATTGTCGAGCACGGTCACGGCATAGCCGCGGTCGAGCAAGCGTCTGGTGAGGACGGATCCGAGGTAGCCGGCGCCGCCGGTGACAAGGACATGAGTCGAGCCTGTCGTCATAGTCGAACGAGCTCCCTGTTAATTGGCACACACCGACAGATATCTTTCGGCAACAAGCGCATGTGAAGCGCTGTGCTGGCTGCTCCCCTTGCTCATGCGGCCTCCAGGACGATACGCGAGATGTGCAGGACATCCTGCTCGGTCATGGAGGCGTGATTCGGAAGAAAAAATCCGCAATGATGGACCCGGTCGGCCACGGGGAAGCTGGCCTTTCCGTACCGGTTCATCCAGAACGGATGCAGGCCCAGGTTTCCGGCTGAGAAAATTCGCGTTTCCACCCCTTCAGTCACCAGCGCCCGGACGATGCGCTTCCGTTGTTCAGGGGAATCGGCCAGCAAGCCAAACGAAATACTCGCAACCTTGCTGCCCTGCGGAGGCCGCTGGGTGTAAAACCGCCCGCCCAATTGCCGCAGGTATAACTCATGGTTGACCTGTCGACGGCCCGTCATCCAATCCAGCTTGCGCAGTTGCTCGATTCCGATGAAGGCATTGAGATCCGTCGATCGCAGGTTGAATCCCGGCTCGTAAAACACAAAGGGCGAATGGAAGTCGTCGACCTGATACTGGTCGACCAGTTCCTGATGGCGTGCCGAATCCACATCCTTGCTCCACCCGTGACTGCGCAACATCAGCAGCAGATCCGCGAGCTGTTTATCGCTGGATGACACCATTCCGCCTTCGATCGTGGACATCTGGTGGCCGAAGTAGAATGAGAAGCTGGCCATGTCGCCGAACGTGCCGACTTTCCTCCCCTCATACTCTGCCCCGATGGCGGCGCAGGCATCTTCGAGAAGATAAAATCCATAGCGGTCTTTGAGCGACTGCAACTCGCGCATACGATGGGGCACGCCGAGTACCTGGACCAGCAGCACGGTCTGCGCTTCATGGCGTTTCAGGAGATCTTCCAGATGGTTGAGGTCGAGGCCGAATGTGTCCGGGTCTGCCTCGCACATGAGCGGCGAAAAGCCGAACTGGATCGCCGGAGCGATAGACGTGACCCAGCCGACACTGGGCACGACAACATTGGTGTTGCGCAACTTTCCCGATCGCAGCAAGGCGTAATACATGAGAAGGTTGGCTGACGACCCCGAATTGCAATGTACTGAATAGGGGCGCCCCAGCCATTCCGACCACTGCCGCTCAAAGTCGAGTGTCACCGCTCCTTTTGTCAGACGCGGATAGGTTCGAAGCCATTCGATCAAATGATCAATGTCCTGCCGGTCGATGGTGTCCTGGGCCAGGCACCATCGCGGATTCAGCTTGGCACTCTGTGCATGAAGCGTCATGGTTGTCGTCCCTCTTGCGCCAAAATGAGAGCCTGCGTCTGTCAAAAGACGAGGAGTCGCACAGGGATACCAATCAAGATGTGTGCCACTGACGATTTTGGAAGGAGCGAAGGAAACTGAGCGAATTTTGAGCCGGATGAACGGCTGGTTGTCGAAGACCGGGCAAAAAATTCCCAGTCACCGGCAACCGCTGCAGTCTAGGCAGATTCGAAAGAATGTTTCTGAAGGATGCAGGATTCGAGCGCTTTTTTGACGGACCCGCCCCAGCCGCGGTACTCGATTGTTTCTTTACCGTCGAAACGGAATTCCACCCCGACATGCGTTCCGTCCGCCTGCATTGACACGTTTCGGACGACCCCTGTCAGATTGTTGACGTGACCGATGCCGACGATTTCGAATTCCGCGCGCAAGACCATGCCCGGAAAAAACTCCTGCATCGGGCGTTGCAGAAGAATCGCGCACCCGGATGCACTCAGGTCGGTCAATAACCCGCCGATGCGAAGTGATTGTACGGGTGTCTGGTGTGATATCCCCTGCTCTACCTGTAACAGCACAATGGGTTCTTGGGCGGAGACCCGCCCATGTTTCCGAAGCGGGACTTCTTCCAGAGCGGAAGGAAACGCCAGGAGCAGAAACGGAAACGGCTGCAACTGGGTATGCAACACCTCGGTGCGATATCCAATCATCTTTCCTTCATAGATGTAACGCAGGAGACAGGCGCTTCCGGCAGCACAGGGAATTGGTTGGCCAAAATGAAACGGCCATTCACACACAATCCAGCTTCTCTGTTTCCACCCCAGGACCGTGGAGCCGTACTGCGCACCCGTCCCCTCACTCAGGAGACTGAGCTGAAGCGAGAGTCCGACCTCGAGGAATGAGGCGGGATGACGATACACGATCAGGTCACTCATCACTCACCTCCCGAAACAATGGAGCGATAGACATACCCCCGTCAGCCATATCGGCAGATTGCTGCAGAAACTGAAGGAGATTCATCGGTCTCGCCGGCTGACGCAGGTAAAGACCAACCCGGCATCAACCGATAGATACACGACAGCAACGACACGGGACCGGAATGTCCACGATCCACACGCGACCCTGAGGACTAGGCATAACGCTGCTATGGCTTCGATCAAACGCATCCCCATCGATCAACTGACTGTCGGCATGTTCATCACAGGCCTCGATCAACCCTGGTACCGGACTCCGTTTCTGCTTCACAAGTGGCTGGTATCCAATCCCGATGACATCATCCAACTCAAACGGCACGGCATTCAAATCGTCACGATTGATACTGATCGCGGCCTGGATGTGGGGGCAGCTCCCGCGACGCCGTCAGAAGCTGCGCCTCCCACACCTGACGAGCCTCCCGTTTCTCCCGAAGCCCTCGCTGCTCCACAGAACGGACACAATTCACATGCCGCGGCTGCCGCCGTCTATCGACAGGCCATGGAGGCCGTCGAACGTGTGTTCAGTGATATCGAAGCCGGGCAGCCACCAAAGATCGCGGCGTTGAAACCGATTGTCAGCAACCTGCTGAAACAAATTGTCGAACAACCCGAAGTGATGATGATCCAGTTCTGTCTGGATAAAATGCGGCGCTTTGACGGCACCTTGGCTGCTCATGGGATGGATGTCTGCGTGCTCACGCTCATTCTGGGCGTGGAGAATGGGTGCGTGGAATCCGAGATGGAGGCACTCGGGCTTGCCGCACTCTTGCACGATATCGGATTTGTCCGGCTCCCCCGCAATCTGTATCGAAAAGCCGCGCCCCTGACCGAGCAGGAACAGGTACTCATGCGACAGCACCCGCAATTGGCAGCTACCGTGCTGTCGCAAATCGACCGGGTTCCGGAGACGGTGACCACCATCATCGCGCAGCATCATGAGTTCCAGGATGGAAGCGGTTTTCCCAAAATTGTGAAACAGGGCGACCTCTCCCCGTTGGCCCAGCTCATGGCACTGGCCGATGCCTATGACGATCTGGTGACGACCAGGTATGGACGTCCGGCACTGTTGCCTCATGATGCGATTCGACAGATCTTTGTGTTAGGGGCCAAAGGGCGATACGACAAGCCCCTTGTTGAAGTCGCGATCAAAGTTTTGGGCGTGTACCCACTCGGTAGCCTTATCAAACTGAATACCAACGAGTGTGCGGTAGTCATCGGCCTCAACCATGAAGACCGGTTGCGTCCGCGGATCCGCATCATCAAGGGGCCCGACGGAGAGATTCAAAAGGATCCAGTCGCGATTGACCTTCAGAACCAAGCGGCCGACCAACCATCCCGTACAATTCTTCGCGCGTTGGACCCGAGCCAGGAGCACATCGACCTTCCGCAATATCTCGACGCAGCCATTGCTGGTGCGCAATCATGAATCGTCCAACCACATCCTCTTCGCAACAGCCCGACCCACTTCCTCCGCTAACTCTGCCTCCGCAGGTTATGGGATTGCTGTGGGATGCCGTGCCGCTCGGCATCTGCCTGCTCGCTTCGAATAACAGCATTGTGTTTGCCAATCGCACGGCTGCCCGGTTGCTTCGGCGGACGCCGCACGACTGCGCAGGACAAACGTTCTCAGACCTCATCGGGCAACCGGTTGAACTGAGCAATTCCCTCCACTCTTCGGGGGTCTGGAAATTTCCGGAAGGTACGTTCGCGGTAGGCGGTGATGTGACGGACGCCGATGCAGACGACGCGCCTGCCTTGACGGTGATTGAATGGGAGCAACTCCGCTTGTCAGGAATTCCCAACGTCACCACGCTCATGACCCTGCGTGACATCTCACGGGAATGTGAACTGGAAACGGATCGTGACCGCCTTGCCACCGTGGCCGACGAGAGCCCCTACCCAATCGTCGAAATCGACCGCCACGGAAATATCCTCTATGTGAACCCCACGATGGTGGAGGTGCTCTGCCGCTTCGGCTATGATCCGACCGGTAAGCCAGACATTTTGCCGGACAACCTCCCCTCGCTGGTTGCCACCTGCCTCATGGAGGGACGCACGCTCAGGTCGCAGGAAGTCGTCAAGGGCGACGCCTGTTACAGCTGGACCCTCTGCCCGGTTCCCAGCAACCAACTCGTGCGAGCGTACGGAGTTGATCTCGGCGAGGTACATGCCGCTCATCGAGCCCTCAACGCCACCGCCGATCACCTCCGTGAAAGCAACCGGCAATTGGACCAAGCCCTTCAGCAGGCGCAAGCAGCGGCGCGCGCTAAGTCGGCATTTCTCGCCATGATTACGCATGAGTTGCGCACACCGATGAACGGCGTGATCGGCATGGCGAGTCTGCTTCTGGACACGCCGCTGACCGAAGAGCAGCGTTCCTTCACACAGACCATTCAACAATGCGGTGAAGCCCAGCTTTCGTTGATCAACGACGTCCTGGAATGCAGCAAAATCGAAGCGGGCAAACTCGAACTGGAAACCCTCGATTTCCATTTGCGTACGACAGTGGAGGACGTGCTTTCGCAATTTGCCGAACGCGCGCAACGCAAAGGTCTTGAGATTACAGGCCTGGTGCACGCCGCCGTGCCCAACGCATTACGCGGAGATCCGGGACGGCTGCGACAGGTGCTGACAAACTTTGTGGGTAACGCCGTCAAATTCACGGAGCGCGGAGAGGTGACGCTGCAGGCATTCCTGGAGAGCGACACTCCGACCGGTGTCACGATTAAATTTGAGGTGACCGACTCCGGCATTGGAATTAGTGAAGAAGTGCAAGGGCGACTGTTTCAGGCATTTACGCAGGCCGATAGTTCCACGACCAGAAAATACGGCGGGACTGGACTCGGCTTGGCCATTTCGAAACAATTGGTGGAACTCATGGGCGGCTCAGTCGGCCTTCGGAGCCGGCCGGGCGAAGGGACGACCTTCTGGTGTACCGCCACGTTCCAGAAGCAGCCCGTCTGCTCACCCGCCATTGTGCCCTCGGCTGAATTGAGCGGTCGCCGCATCCTGATCGTTGACGACAACGAATCCAACCGTACCATTCTCCACCATCTGGTATCAGGATGGGGCATGCAGGACTGTCAGGCGAAAAATGCGGCCGAAGCGATGCAGATGCTGGAGGAGGCAGCCGCCAAAGGCGAACCTTACGACGCGGCCGTGCTTGATATGTTGATGCCGGACAAGGACGGACTTCAGCTTGCCCAAGACATCAAAGCGCACCCGCAGGGAGCCGGGGTCCGCCTGATCGTCCTGACCTCCTTGATTCAGCCAGGACATGCGGAACGGGCTCGCCGGGCAGGATTTACAGCCTATCTGACGAAACCGGTTCGTCACGACCAGCTGCAAGGATGTCTCCGTGTCGTTTTTGGCTCGCAGCGCCCGGCACCAACGATGTCTCCCGCCACTGGCAAGGGGCAGACCATCGCGCCGACACTGATCACGCGTCACACGCTGGCCGAACAATCCCCGCGCCCACGGATTCTGGTCGCCGAAGACAACATGGTCAACCAGAAGTTGGCCGTCCGTATGCTGGACCGCCTTGGATATCAGCCGGACGTCGTGTCTAACGGCCAGGAGGCGCTCGCGGCATTCCAGCGCGAATCCTATGCCGCAATCGTCATGGATTGTCAGATGCCGACGATGGACGGATATGAGGCTACCAGACTGATCCGCGCGCAGGAAGAACGTCCGGATAGTTCCCGGAGTCGCGCTCATATACCGATTATTGCGTTAACAGCGAATGCTATGCCGGGTGATCGCGAACGGTGTAAAGCGGCCGGCATGGACGACTACCTCACAAAACCGGTCAAAACCGACGATCTTGGTCTCATTCTCCAGCGATGGGCGCCATTAGCACCAACCGCTGACACTCCGGCCCCAGCCCCTCCCCGCGAAATGACGAAGACAGACGCGCGCGTCTTCGATGCAGCCACCATGCTGGCGAATATCGGGGGGGATGCAGAGTTGTTCGACCAGTTGATCCGTCTGTTTATAGATCGTCACCCCGTCATGATGAAGGAAATTGAAACCGCTATTGGACAGGCCGACGCCGCCGCGCTGGAACGAGCCGCCCATAGTCTCAAAGGCACGGCGGGCAATCTGTGCGCGCCGGATGTGGTCCTGCTCGCAGGACAATTGGAAGCCACCGGACGCCTCGGAACGCTGACGGAAGCGCCGAGTCTGCTGGTCCGTCTCGATCGCACCGTTCAGGAACTGGTTGCCGTGTTGGCTCGCCAGATCAACCAGCCCAATTCTCAATAGCCTAGCCGGTCAAATCAGACTCGGGTGAACGATTTCACACCCTCTCCTAGCGGAGGCAGCATAGCTACCATGCGCGCTGGACGGCATGGGAAGCCATACGGTTATTTTTGTGAAATGACCCGTTTAGCGGGCCGATGCGTGAACCGGAGCGGCGGATGACGGACTGGAGGCGGATGTAGTGGCAAACAGCGGATAGCGGGTCGGCAGATCCTCGGACAGCACCAATTGTTTACAGAGCCTGGTCCTGTGGTTCATAACCAGCGGACCACGCAAATTAGCAGTGACCGCCGTGGGATCGTCGGAAGGAATCGTGAGAATCGTCACGACGGACAACTCATCGCTGTCCTCTTTCTGAATTTCAATCAGAGCATCGGTCGTAATTGTAATCTGATAATCCGCCTTGAAAAACGCCGGATCCATCACGACGAAGGCCAGCTCCGGGGCTTCGACGCATTGCAACCATTTGAACGGCGCATCGGTGTCGTGATCCAGCATCACATACTTGGTCCAGTCCGGGAAACCCAGAATGCCGGACGGAAACACCAACAACGTGTCGTCGTTCACCTCGAAGGTCCCGAATCTGGTCGACTGACACTTCATGAATGGTTCTCAGCCCCCTCGGCGCCCGGTTTTATTCGTCAATTGACGGAATGCCTCGAGAGGAATCACTCCAGGCCCCGCCGCGATACGATTCTCGTCCTGAATCCTCGCATGCACTTCATCGCGATGCACTTGCACATTGGGAGGCGCTTCGATTCCAAGCCTGACCTGTCCGCCTTTGATGCCGAGCACCACAATGCGGACGTCGGGACCAATCGTTACACCTTCTCCCCGGCGTCGTGTTAAGACCAGCATACAAGCCTTCCTTGGCGTGTGAATACGGGTACATCAGGTATATCGGTTATGGCGAGAGTGAACTTGAGCGTTGATTACGGCAGATAGTTGAGTAACGAGGCGTCAAAGATTTTGCTGAAAGTCTGGCTGGCAGCCTGCACCGCGACCTGCTGGAGACTCAACTGACTGATCGCCGTTGCAAGGTCGGCATCTTGGTTGTCGGAGATGGCCTTGGTGATCGTCAGCGTCGCCGTATCCAGCGCGTCGTGGGTCACCTGCAGGCGGTTCGCCAGCGCCCCGACCGTCCCCTGCGCGTCGCTGATTTGAGCCGTCGCCAGGTCAAGGTTGCCGATTCCAGTTTGAATGCCCGAACGATTGTTGGTTTCGAGCGCTGTCAGCAAGTCTCTGAGCGAATCGAACATGTTCGTGGTGGCGCCGGTGAAAATGCTGCTTCCCGGAATCAGAATCTGTACGGTCTGATTCTCCCCGACGGAGATCGACTGCGTTTCAGCGTTGCCTTGATAGGTCACTGTATCGCCTGTCGTGACGACATACGGCGTCACATTGGTTTTTGTCCCGCCGAACACAGCCTGTCCCGCCACTTCCGTATTCCCCAGTTGAACCAACTGGCGTTGGAGTTGGCGAACCTCTTTGGCAATACTCTGGCGTCCTTCTGCGGAGGTCGTGTCGCTGCTGGCCTGAATGGTCAACTCACGCACGCGCGTAATGACATTTTGAACCTGCCCTAACGCCTGGTCGGCAGCGTTGACGCGGGATGTCCCGAAATTGATATTGCGGACCCATTGCGTTGTCTGGGACAGCGCGGATTTGTCGAGCACGATCTGGCCATACGAACTCGGATCGTCTTCGGGGGTGGAAACCCGTTTTTGGCTGGAGACCTGTTCCTGGGAGGTCAGCATTTGCAAGCGTGAGCGTTGGAGATTTCCGAGCAGGGTGTTGTACATCTGTTGATCGGCGACTCTCATAAGACCTGCTCCGGGTGAATGGGCGTAACGCTTACCGCTTCAAGGACAAAATGGTCTGCAACATCTCATCACTGGTGGTAATCAGTTTCGAGGCGGCCTGAAACGCGCGTTGATACTTCAACATATTGATGAGCTCTTCGTCCATCGAGACGCCGGAGACTTCCGCCCGATGTGCCAGCAATTGATCATTCAGAATTTCCTGGCCCTGCAGGTCTCGCGTTGCGCCCTGAAGCGTGGCACCGAAGCTGCCGGCCATCGCGCCATAGTAGCTTTGAAAGGTCGTATTCCCCAACCCCGCAACGGAAGCTGTCTGCAGGTTTGCCAGGGCGAGGGCATTGACGTTGTTCCCCGGCACCCCGGCGGCCGTCGACGAGGCGGCGATTTTCTGCCGATCGGTCAACGCCATGCTGATCGTGCCGGCGGTGGTTCCTGATGCGGTAAAGAAGTCCTGCGTCGTGGATCCATCCAACCCATAACCCGATCGATGCTGGGTATTCACTTGCGACACAAGTTGTGACGTCAGGGTGTCGAGAGAAGTTTGCAAACCCACGGCCGTGGTATCCCGTGCGTCGAGCAGTCCCTTCAGGCGGCCGCCGCTGATCGACGAGGTGATATCCGTGTTGGGGCCGGTTCCTCCGTCATAACGCACATCGACCAATCCACCGTTGGTCACATCGGGAACGCCCGTCAGTTTGAAGGCCGTGTGGTCCGTCACGAGAATTTGTCCGATCCCGACAAACACCGTAACCTGCCCGCTACCATCTTCAATGGAAGAAATATCGACCAGTCCGGCGAGGTCGTTCAGGAAGCGGCCACGTTGGTCTCGCAGATCATTCGCCTGCTGCCCACTCACTTCGGTCAGTTTGATCTGGGCGTTCAGATCAGCGATCTTGCTCGCCAGCGAATTGATATCGTTGATGCCGCTCTGAACCTGCCCGTCGAGCGAGATCCGTTGCGCGGATAGTTGCGATGACGCTTGGTTCAACTGTTTGGTCAGCCCATCGGCTTTGGTCAAGAGCACCGTGCGTGCGGTCAGGTCGGCCGGATTGGTCGCCACGTCTTGCCAGGCTTTGAAGAATTCATTGAGTCCTGCTGCGATGCCTTGATCGTTCGCATCGTTGAACAGAATTTGAATTTGCGACAGGGCTTTCTGTGACGCGCCGAATTGCCCGATCCGTTCGTTTGAGCTCAAGAGTTGTTGTTCAACGAAGCTGTCGACGGAACGGCGGATTTCGGATACCTGGACACCGGTTCCGATCTGGCCGGGACGTCCGTTTTCCGGGAGGGATTCGGTCAGGACAGCCTCCTGGCGCGAATAGCCAGGGGTGCTGACATTAGCGATGTTCTGTCCGGTGACGGACATCGCGCGCTGAAAACTGGCCAGCGCATTGGAACCCACCCCGAATAATCCGTTTAGTCCTGACATATGACCACTCGCTATCCTTTGGCTCTCACCGGCCCCGCCCCGACCGTGACGGCTGTGCCGGTCGACGAATAGAGCGCGGCGGACTCCGGCGACCGCTGCCAACGCTTGAGCGCACCGTGCAAGAACTCAAGCGACTGCCCGATGAGTGTTGCGTTGAATCGGTTCAACCGATCGGTCTCGCCGATCGCCGCGATCAACTCCGCTTCCAAGCCTGTACCGGCAGCGGCGGAACGCTGAGACGGCTCCCCCGCGGACCGCGTGCGGCGCTGTTGCTCCAAGTCTCGAATCTCATCTAATAGTTGAGTTTTTCGCATCGTAACGGAGGTGAACTGGCCGAATGAGAGGGAGCGAATCGCGTCCTGTTCCTCCAGAAGCAAGGATTGGAACGCGAGCATCTTCTCGAGCATGCCCCGAACGAGCAGGTCTGGTTCAGTGAGAGTGAATTGTGAGAGGGTCGACACCGTGCTTCCTCCTCGACAGTAACGTTCCGGCCTACGAGGACAGCGAGCGAAGGGTCGAGCCTGGGGAAGAGGCTCGTTACAGGACCGCGTCCGTTAACACGTTACGGATGATGGCATCCGCAACCTTCTTGCCGTCGACGTTATACGTGCCCCCTTCGACCGACTGCTGAATCTGACCAACTCTGGCGTCACGCTCCGTATCTGGCTGTTCGGCCGCCGCCCGTAGACGTTGGAGTTCTTTGGCTCGTTCGGAAATCTGCACGCGGTCCTGCGACTGCGTTCCCTGAGAGGCATTTTTCTTATTGTGTGTCCGGTCAGTCTCCTGAACCCCTAAGAGAATTTTGGCGAGATCTGCGGCCCGGCCATTATTTGAGATCTCCATAACTGCTTCTCCTCCCCTTTACAGGGTGTTCCGTAGGCTTTCCCCTAGTCGAGTACTCTATCGGCTGGGTCTGGCGGGAACTTTAGGAGAAACCGTCGTTTTATTTGTTTTTCTCCACGTACGCGTCGACGAAGGCCGTGAGGCCGATTCCCCCCGCCTGTGTCGCCATTTTGGCAATCTCCTGATCGTAAAAGGAGTACCAGACCTGCTCTCCCTTCCGCTCCAGAAGGCCTTTAGGCACAGTTTCCCTCATCTTTCCAATAAGATACGAAATGAAATACGCTTCAAACTCCTGTCCGGCTTTATGCATTGCTTCAGTGGATTTCTGTCCTGTCTGCCCCTGTGCTTGCACCCGGTCGAGGCCTGCAGGTTGGGTCGCATTCATTTGAGCCAGATCGAGTTGGCCGCTCAGCAGATTCTTGATGTCCATAATGTTCGGGTCCCTCTTACACAATCTCAAGATTGGCTTGAAGTGCGCCGGCCGATCGAAGCGCCGACAGGATGGCGACCAAATCGCGCGGTGTCACGCCGACCGCGTTGAGTGCCCGAACAACCTCTCCAAGCGTCACCGTTTGATCGACCACGATCAAGCGCGACTGCTCCTCGGCAACCTCGGTCTGCACATCGGGCGTGACCGTCGTTTGGCCTTGAGTCGAGCCGATCAAGGGCGCAGGAGGTTGCGACACATTGAGGGTGTTCTTCACCGAGATCGTAAGGTTGCCATGCGAGATGGCGCAGGTGGAGAGCCGCACGTGCTCACCGAGCACGACCGTGCCGGTGCGTTCATTCACCACGACTTTGGCTGCCACGTCCACACTGACATCCAGCCCTTCCATGGTGGCGATGTATTCCACCACCCGCCCGTGAAAAGTCGACGGGAGCGTCGTCTTGACCAATCCGGCATTGACCGGTACCGCCGTACCCTTTCCAAACGTGCCGTCGATCGCCTCGGCGGTGCGAATGGCCGTCGTGAAGTCCGGATGACGCAAGAGCACTGACACCGTATCCCAGGTTTCGATATCGACGACCAATTCCTTTTCCACAATGGCACCCGCCGGCACCACACCTGCAGCCTGATGGTTCTTCGTCACCGTGGCCCCACCGGCGCCGCCGGTACCGCCGAGGAAACCGCCGATGGAAACCGGGCCCTGAGCCACGGCGAAGACTTGTTGGTTCGGGGCCTTCAGCGGCGTTGACAGCAATGTGCCGCCCTGAAGACTCTTCGCATTGGCCATGGAGGACACCACGGCATCCAGTGTCATGCCCGGTTTGACAAAGGGCGGGAGCTTCGCGGTCACCATCACGGATGCGATGTTTCGTGTGAGCAGCTGAATCGGGTCGATCACCAGATTGATGCCCATCTTATTCAACATGGACATCATCGCTTGAATGGTGAACTGTCCGCCGATGACCTGATCGCCGGTGCGATCCAAACCGACGACCAACCCGTATCCGATCAATTGGTTTTCGCGGACGCCTTCGATCGTCGCCACATCCTTCACGCGGACGGCATGGGCCAGAGAGGCGCTGAAGAGTGTCAGCGTCAAAAACGCCAACATCCCCACGGCCGTTCGTCTGAACCAGGGGCTCATCTGTTGTCGAGGCTCCGCGGCCGGTGCGGGTTTGGGGGGAGGAGGCGTCCAGGGACGAGTCAGAAGTTCCGGATCCATGGAGGGAGTCCGGAGCACTCCGCTTGAAAGCATGAGACGAAAACACTGCATGATCATCGCTCGCTGTTGTTTGCGTGGCCTCGTCATGATGACTCCTGTCTTGCTCCTGCCGTCCTGATGATCGCGATTAAAACGGATAGACCCAGTCCAGAATCCTGACGAACCAGCCGGGCCGCTGCACATCGTCCACCACGCCCAGGCCGGAGTATTCGATTTTGGCATCGGCAATCGCGCTGGATTGCACCGTATTCTTGGTGTTGACGTCGACGCGCCGGACGATGCCGCCGATCGTCATGATTTGCCGCTCCGAATTGACTGTGACTTCGCGCCGCCCTTCAATGCGCAAATCACCGTTCGGCAACACTTCGGTGACGATGGCCGAGATGGTACCCGTCAAGGTGTCCTCGCGATTCGTCGCCCCTTTTCCACCGAACTTGTTCTTGGCACTGGCGTCAATGCCGAAGCCGCGCTTGGCCTCCCCACCCAGTCGGATACCCGGAAGACCGAGATACCCCATGCCCGTGCCGCCGAAGCCGTTCGAAATCGTGGAATCCTTTTCCGCGCTCGTATCGGCGCTCTTCGAGCCCTTGTGTTTTTCAGAGATCAGGATCGTGATGATATCGCCCGCGCGCATGGCGCGAAGATCTTCATATAAGTAGGCCCGGCCGTTTTCTTCCTGCCACAGCGACCCCGTGGTCTTCGGAGGCGGCATTTTGGCCAACTCCACCTTGTTGGGCTTGGCGGCGGGGGAACTCGAACAGGCGGACAATAGACAGAGCAACAAGAGGCTCAGCACGCATCCGATCCGTTGATATCGGCAACTCGAGCGCTTAGAAGCTGACACGTACCACCCCCGGAGCAACGACGGTCGCTCGTAAATCCTTGCCGGAATCGACATTGGACACGGTGATGGTCTGACCCAATTCACCATGTGACTTCGTGACGCCGACGGTTTGAATCGACAGGCCACCCTGCCGGGCCTCGATCGTGACCCGATCGCCTTTATGCACAGCAAACGGGCGCCGCACGGAGGTCAAGCGGATGGCGTTTTGAGGCGGTAACGGACGGATGGCCGCCTTGCCGATCACATCCGCAGGCGTGGTCGCAAACGGTTGTTTCAAATCAAAGAGCACGAGACGCTCGGTGGTGACGTCGTCGACCGCAATCTCTTCATCGACCTTAATGGATCGAACAGGCACCACTACTTCGACAATGGCGGCGACATCGGCCGTGGCTTCAACGGTTTTGATGAACCGGCCATTGACGGCCAGATGAATCTGAAACACGCGGCGCCCGAGCGGTTCTTCGGATCGAGCGGCACTGACTTGCAAATCCACGGTTCCCGATGGAACCGTGATCGGCTGCTGAGGATCGCCCAGCGCCACCTGGCAATCCACGGCTCGTCCGGCAAGTTCCCGCTTCACATAATCGTGGATGACCCCACGAATCTGTTCCGGATAAATGAGGCGTTTCCCCCGCGCCTGCGGAAGACTGTGCGCGCTCTGAACGAGCGCCTCGTGCACCCGAAACAGGGGTCTGATCGGAGCCCGCTCCCCTGCCGTCGCCGGCAGAGCCGCACTCGTGATCAAACCGAGCGTTGCAACACAGATGAGGCCGACTCGTTTCACAGGTGTCACCCCTGGTTCAGGTACGGCGCCCATTATCGGCGCAGATTGTTGGCGATTTGCATCATTTCGTCGGATGCCTGGATCGTCTTGGAGTTAATTTCGTAACTCCGCTGGGCGATGATCATGTTGACCATCTCCTCTGCCAGATTGACGTTGGAACTTTCCAAAAATCCCTGTTGCAACGTTCCGAAACCGGTGGAGAAACCGCCGGTACCCTGCTGCGCCGGGCCGGACGCAAAACTGTCGAGGAACAGATTGCCCCCCATCGCAACCAGTCCGGACGGATTGTCAAAGCGGACCAACTGAATCTGCCCGACCTGTGACGCCTGGGTCACGCCGGGGAGAAGAACCGAGACCGTTCCGTCCTGGCCGATGTCAATTTTGAGCGCTCCGGACGGGATGGTGATGACCGGTGTGAGCTGATCGCCGTCGCCGGTCACGAGATTGCCGACATTGTCGCGTTTGAATGACCCGTTGCGGGTATACATGATCGTGCCGTCCGGCCTGGCGACCTGGAAGAATCCGGCGCCATCGATGGCTAGATCCAGATCGTTGCTGGTCTGCCGCATGTTTCCCTGCATCCATTCCTTGGCCACCGTGATCGGCCGCACCCCGCCGCCGACCTGCACGCCGACGGGAAAGACACCGACGTTCGACGCGTTGGTGCCGGGCAACCGTTGAATCTGGTAGAGCAAATCGCCGAATTCCGCCCGGCTGCGCTTGAAGGCATTGGTATTCACGTTCGCCAGGTTGTTGGCGATGGTGTCGACATTGAGTTGTTGGGCCGTCATGCCCGTCGCAGCCGTCCACATTGCGCGAATCATAAAACTCCTCCTATTGCACTCGGCCCAGATCCTGGATGGCCGTATCCGTCATATGGTCCAACGTCTGGATGAGCTTCTGGGCCGATTCGTAGCTGCGCATGCCCTGAATCATCTTCACCATCTCGCTCAACGAATTGACGTTCGATTCTTCGATGTGGCCCGATTGGACCTGTGGTTTCTTTGAAACGGTCGGCTTCCCACCGGTAAACAAGCCCTCCGCATATTTTTGCGGCATCTCATTGGGAGGAAACTCGACCACTTTGATCGTGCCGATAGCATTGCCGTCGACTTGGATCGCCCCTTCGGCATTGATCTGAATGTTTCCAGCTGGCACTTTAATCTCGCCCTTCGTTCCCATCACGGGATGTCCAAGATTGGTGACCAGCCGGCGTTGGCTGTCTAGGGAGAAAATACCGTTGCGGGTATAACGCACTCCGTCGGGAGTCTTGACCTCAAAAAAACCGTCGGTCTGAATTGCGACGTCGAGCGGATTGCCCGTAATCCGGATGCGGCCTGGTTCGAAGGTCGTGCGAATGCCATGGGCTTCAGCAAACACGCGTTCGCTGGGGCCGGCCGGCCGCGTCGAGATGGTGGACGTGATGCCGTTTGACGTCACTCCCGCCCCCACTGAACTGGCACGGGCAAAGAGTCCGCGGAAACCCTGCTCGTCCTGCTTGAATCCAGCCGTATTGACGTTCGCCAAATTGTTGGCGAACACCTGAAGTTGTTTTTCCTGGGCGACAGCGCCGGAAAGGATTGGATAGATGGCTCGATTCATTGGGTCTCGGCTCCCGTCTTCCTGATGTGTCACAGGGAGAGTTAGCAATCGACATGCCATCGCGTCGATGGCGATGACAAATCATTGTATGAACTGGCCGGCGTGCGAAATCGCTTATGATTGCCGATAGATGGCAGTAGAGCGGTATGGAGAGCACATCGTGCGCGCGCAGATGTTATCCACGCGCGCTGTCAAACCAGCAGCGAGGGCGGAAGTCTTTACCTGAGACTGGGAAAGTCCTGCCTACTTAGGGAGAGAGCAGAGTAGTGACTGGGAATCTAGGCAGCGATGGGAGAAGGCACTTCGTTGTTGGCCGACACAGCACATCCGGGAAGTCCGCACATGTCATACCCATGTGCGCGGGCCGTCACCAAGGCTTGGGAGGCCGCCTCGAGTAAGGGAACTGTCTCCTTACAACCCTGTGCTGCGAGCCCAATACCGATGCGGCTGCTCAGAAACAGCTCATGTGCATCGAGGGTTACAGGAAGGGAGATCGTGCCCTGCATCTTCTTTGCAATCGCGAGAACCTCCTCCGGTCCTGTCACCTGGTCGAGTAACACGGCAAACGTTCGCTCCCCTACCCTCGCCACCGTATCGCTGGAACGCAAGGCACTCTTCACGCGTGCGGCCTCGATGCGATACATGAGGTTGCAGTTTATCGCGGCAGCGCCCACGGCTGCCGGAGTGAAATGATCCAGCTCGATCATCAGAATGGCCACTCGTCTGCTCTGCTGCTGCGCGCGAATAAGGGCTTGGCCGAGCAAAGAGAGAAACAGGCGATTCGTGGGTAACCCGGTCACCGAGTCGTAGGTGCTGATGCTCGCGTCGGGGAACCCGTACGACGCCGATTCCACCCCAAAAGCGGGAATTGGACGGCGCGGTGTCCAGAATGCCGCGCCAAATATCATCACCGAGAAGGCGACTCCGATGGAGATCATGACCGGATAGGCAGTGAGAGCCGAGATGGTCAGAAGGCCGATCGCGGCCGTCCAGTACAACCCTCCAGCCATAAACAGGAGACAGGCCACGACGCCGAATCGCGCAGCCTCATAGGACCGTGCAAGATCGTCCTCCCTGGACCAGGCCTGTCGAAAACCAGACTCCGATCCGTTCAAATCACTCGGATGGTTCGATTCCGGGAAGGACATGCGTATAGCCGCCGAGGAAATTGATCGTCACCCCAATGGATCTTGGGGTTTAGGCGGTATCGGACTGCGGATGGGAAAACTGAAGGATGGGCGCTGTGCGCGGCAAGCGGGGTCGTGCCAGCGGCACAAACGAGTACAAACGGTATTTAGCCGGCTTGAATGGGTCGCTTAGACATCGACCGGTTCAAGCCGCGCCTTGAGGTGAATGATAGCTTTTGAATGGATCTGACAGACGCGCGACTCGGTGACCTTGAGCGCCTGCCCGATCTCTTTCATCGTGAGTTCCTCAAAATAGTAGAGTGACAGCACCAAGCGCTCTTTTTCAGGAAGATCCTGAATCGCGGATTCGAGCACGTGACGTGCCCGCTCGTTCACCAGCACGGACAGCGGGTCCGGTTGATTGGAGTCGGTCAACATGCTGATGATCTTGTGGCCGTCCGCGTCCTGCACGCCGAGATCGTCGAGGCTGATCACCACCGCACCACGCGAGCGGGTCAGGAACTCATCCAGTTCCTCTGCCGACATTTTCAATTCCTTCCCCACTTCCTGGTCTGTGGGTGGCCGACCGAATCGATGCAACAACTCGGAATAGGTCTTTTGCAGCAGCGTGATCCGCTCATGGACCGATCGCGGAATCCAATCCATGGACCGGATTTCATCCAGCATGGCGCCGCGGATCCGGAACTCGGCATAGGTCTTAAATTTAGCCTCGCGGGTCGGATCATACTTATCCATCGCATCCATGAGTCCCATGATCCCAACGGACATCAAATCTTCCGCGTCCATGTAAGCCGGCAATCGGAAGGCCAGCCGATGGGCCATGGCTTTCACGACATGGGTGAACTCTTGAATCACCCGCTCACGATCCGCTTCCGCAATCACCCGACGCGGGGCGTTTCCAGTCGCAGACATTTTTCGTGCTTCCATCATGCGCGTACAGTCCTTTCAGTCAGTGCGTTCGCAAAAGTTGTTGCCAGAGGAACTGCACTGTGCCCTTCGGTAACGCCGGAGGCGTCAACTGTGCCACGGCTTCCGTCAACTCTCGAAATGCGCGGCTGGCCGGCGCGTGAGGGAACAAATCGATGACGGCCCGCTGCTGCGAGACGGCCATCGGCACATAGTCGTCCTGGGGGATGGCGCCCAGGTAGTCCAGCGAAATATGGAGGAAACGGCTCACGGCCACCTCCAACTTGCGATAAATGCGCGCCGCATCGCGCGGGGACTTGACCATATTGACAAGGATGTAGAACCGGCGTTCCCGATATTGCCGCAGCAGCACCTTCATCAAGGCGTACGCATCGGTCAGCGACGTGGGCTCCGGCGACACCACGACGACGATAGATTGGGCGGCTGCGGCAAAGTACGTCACAGTGGAGGAAATGCCGGCGCCCGTATCGATCAGCAAAACGTCCATGGTGGACGCGAGGCGTTCCAACTCTTCCTGTAGAATCAGTTGTTGTGCCTCCGTCAAAACTGTCAGTTGCGATATGCCTGTGCTGGCAGGCAGGACCGTAATTCCGTTCGGACCGGTCAAGGCGATGTCTTCGAGTCGGCAGGTTTTTGCGAGCACATGTTCCAGCGTATATTTCGGTGTCAGGCCCAGCAGAATATCGACGTTCCCCAGTCCGAGGTCGGCATCCAGCACCAGCACTCGCTTGCCGGTTTGAGCGAGGGCAATCGCCGTATTTGCAACAACATTGGTCTTTCCCACTCCGCCTTTTCCGCTAGTGACGGTGATGACCTGGGTTCGGGAGGGGCCGACGCCGCCGTCAAACGCTTTCAGTTGCGGATCCAAAATTCCTGGTTGCATTGCCATCGTCTCTCCCTCTTGTTCGACTGCCGCCTATCGCGAGAACGTCTTGATTCCGGGGACCACTGCCGGGGTCGCCTGCCGATCCCATGCTTGATTCGTGCCCGCCCCCGGTGTGCGAACCTGTCCCCCCAGGAGCAGATCGCCCAGGCGGTTGACTTGCGCCTGGACTAAATCGTCCGGCACCCGTTGACCGGTTCCCCAGTATGAGAGCGGAATACCGGTACGATGGGTCGCCTCGAAGATTCCGCCGTAGCCCGTGGTCTCATCCAGCTTGGTAAACAACAACCGCAATGAAGGCACGTCCACGCATTGGCTGGTGCTGACGACGATATCGGGAACCCGGGTGCCGGCTGCCAGGACGAGATGCACTTCCATGGGCCGACTCCCATTGACCAGTCCCCGCCAGCGTTGTGCCGAAATCGGCTCATAGGGATTGAACCCTGCCGTGTCGATGAGAATCAGTTCGGCCTCGCGAGCCTGCTCAATCGCCGCACGTGCCTCATCGCAGGACGCCGCCACGGAGAGTTCAATACCGAGAACCTCGGCATACAAGCGCAAGTGTTCCACTGCCGCCGGACGATAGGTATCCATGGTAATAAGCGCGACACTTCGTTGTTCGACAATGCCGTAGTGCGTCGCCAGCTTCGCAATGGTCGATGTTTTTCCGACTCCGCTCGGTCCGACAAACAACGCAATTTTTTGCTCTCCGGCGGTGCTCAGTAGCGGACCGGCGGTGGTGACGCGATCCAGCAACACCGTGCGCAGCAGCTGCAGGGAGGAGTTCCGCTGCGATGTCCCCTGCTCGACCAGGGTTTCCCGTAGCTCCCGCAGGCAGGCCTCGGCGGTGGCATGTTCCACGCCCTGGGCCAACAGGTCTTCGTATACACGCTGGAACGACTGGAATGTCGTCGATTGGCTGTCCGCTCCGGCGCCGGCTGGTTTTGTGGTTCGCTGTGGCTCACGAAGTCCGCCAGGAGTTGGAAGCGTCGCAGGCTTCGGCTTCTCCTCACGCTTGTCCATCGCGCCTTGAAGCGTTCGCTGAAACCGTGATTCCTCGGTCGACACCACAGGAGCCTGTGTGGCCGCAGGAGCGAGATGGTCATCCTCACCCAACAATGGGGCGGCTTCCGGTACGGCAGCGTCATCCTCAATTGCCGCCATCACTTCGAGCATCGACCCGCCCAGGAGACCGAATCCATTGTCCCAGGAGCGCACGCGTTTCGTAGAGAGAATCACAGCATCCGGCCCGAGCGTATCCTTGATGGAGCGAATGGCCTCATGCATCGACGCTACGTGAAAGGTCCGTACCTTCATGCCAAGCTCCTCGTGTCACCGACTTCGAGATCGAGACGTACCGTCTCCATCGCCTGTAACCGTGTCACACTATCCACTTCATTCAAGCCCAGGATCGGGACCGAGTGGAGAATGCGATCCGTCAGTTTCCGGAGGTGTCGCCGTAATGACGGGGAACAGAGAATCACCGGTTGATGTCCCCGCCCGACCATCCGTTCCGCGGCCTGCTTCAATGCACTGAGCAGTTTCTGTGCCACCAGAGGATCGGGAACCCATTGGTTTCCCTGTCCGACCGCATTGGCCTGATCGGCGAGCGTGCGATCCAGGCGCGGGTCCAGTCCGATGATCGGTAATGAACCATCCGGTGCGAGATATTGCTTCGTAATCGTCCGTCCCAGCGCCTGACGCGCAACTTCCGTCAGAATATCTGCATCTTTGGTGCTCGCCGCATGGTCGGCAATGGTTTCCAAAATAGTGCGCAAGTCACGAATTGGAACACCTTCGCGCAAGAGATGCGACAGCACACGGACCAATGTCCCGAGCGGAATCAGATTGGGAATCACTTCCTCGACCAACTTCGGGTGATTCTTGCCTAGTTGATCCAAGAGTCCCTGCACTTCCTGCCGTCCCAGCAACTCATGCGCATGCCGCTTGATGAGCTCCGACAGATGTGTTGCAATCGCCGAGCCCGGGTCGACCACGGTATATCCGGCCATCTGCGCCTGTTCACGCTGCTGCTCAGGAACCCACATCGCCGGGAGGCCGAACGCCGGCTCTTTCGTCGGCAAACCATGAATGACCCCGCGTTGGGCCGTACCCGGGTCAATAGCCAACACGTGGGCCGGCATGACTTCGGACTTCGCCAACTCGACGCCTTTGAGCAAAGCCGCATACTCATTGGGCCGAAGTTGCAGATTGTCACGAATGTGAATCGGCGGCAGGACGAAGCCCATCTGCTCGGCAAATTGACGTCGTAACCCTTTGATGCGATCCAACAAGGCACCGCCCTGTCCTCCATCCACTAGACCGATGAGGCCGTAACCCACCTGCACTTCCATGAGATCCAACGGCACCACCTGAGTGGCAGCTTCCTCGGCTTTGACCTGCGGAGAATCCGGCTCCGGAGCGGCAGCGGCAACTTTCTGGTTTTCGTTCAGTTGAAAGGCCATCCAGCCGGTCAAGCTGCCGAGTGCCAAAAACGCGAGATGGGGCAGCCCTGGGACCAATCCCATGGCGAGAAGAATGCCTGACGCGGTGCCGATAGCTTTGGGAGAAATGAGGACCTGACGGGTAATTTCAAAGCCCAGGTTCACTTCAGAAGCCGCGCGGGTGATCACGATACCGGCCGCCGTGGAGACGATGAGTGCCGGCACCTGCGCCACCAAACCCTCACCGACCGTCAGCAACGTATAGGTCTGCGCCGCGGCGGCCAGCGTCATGCCCTGCTGGAGTACGCCGATGGTCAAGCCACCCAGGATGTTGACGAGTGTAATGACAACGGCTGCCACGGCATCGCCGCGAACGAACTTGCTCGAACCGTCCATGGCTCCATAGAAGTCCGCTTCCTGTGCAATTTCTTTCCGGCGCTGACGGGCTTCTTTGTCGTTGATCAGACCGGCGTTCAGATCCGCATCAATGGCCATCTGTTTGCCGGGCATCGCGTCCAAGGTAAACCGTGCGGCAACTTCGGCCACACGCCCCGCACCTTTGGTGATGACGACAAAGTTGATGATGACGAGAATCGTGAAAACGACCAGACCGACGGTGTAGTTTCCGCCGACCACGAAATTGCCGAATGCGCGGATGACTTCACCGGCTGCTGCCGCCCCTTCGTTCCCATGCAGCAGGATCAATCTGGTGGAGGCGATGTTGAGCGCAAGACGCAGCAAGGTGACCATCAGCAGGATGGAGGGGAAGACGGAGAACTCCAGCGGCCGGCGGACCTGCATTCCCACCAGGAGAATGATGATCGACAATGTGATGTTGAAACTCAGCAGGAGATCCAGAAAAAACCGCGGAAGCGGGACCAGCATGACCATCAGGATGCCGACCACGCCCACGGACATCAGGATGTCCGGGTGCTTCACCAGAGAGGTACTGGGTATCGAGGTGTTTTCCTTCGCCATCTCTGCTCCTTACCAACCGGAATTACGCCGGCGGCAACTTCCCGCGCACGCGATACACAAAGGCCAGAATCTCCGCGACCGCACGATACAGGTCTTCCGGAACCTCACGCCCCACTTCGACCAACTTGTACAAGGTCCGCGCCACCAGCTTGTTCTCCACGATCATGACGCCATGCTGGCGACCGATTTCTCGGATCTTTTCGGCAACGAACCCGGCACCCTTCGCCACCACGATCGGCGCACCCATGGCTTTCGAATCGTATTTCAGTGCCACCGCCAAGTGCGTCGGGTTCGTGATGATGACATCCGCCTTAGGCACAGCCGCCATCATACGTTTGCGCGACATCTCGCGCTGAGTGCTGCGGATTTTCGCTTTGAGTCCGGGATCTCCTTCTGCTGCGCGACTCTCTTCTCTGATTTCATCGCGCGACATTCGCAGCCCGCGTTCCCATTCGAAACGCTGATAGCCATAGTCCAACGCGCCGATGACCAGTGCGGCACCGCTCATCATGAGCGCGGCCGTGAAGGTGGCCCAGCCGACCGTGGGCAGAAGAGTCTCCATGCCGAATTGAGTCAGCGTGGAGAACTGAAGCATGTCCTGCTTGATCGTGAGGTACCCGACACTGCCGATGGCCAGAATCTTGATCCAGGACTTTACGAGTTCGGTCGCAGACCGGATGGAGAAGAGCCGGGAGAATCCACCCATCGGGCTGACTCGAGACCAATCAAAACTGAGGCCTTCTTTTCGCCAAAGGAAGCCGGTTTGCATCAAGTTGGACCCGATCCCGACCACAGCGATACCGGCCACGACCGGCCCGAGCATCAGAAATACATCGAGTCCAATCTGCCGCAGGATCAAATGCAGATGGTCGAGACTGAGCGCCCGATGCGTGGATTCTTCCATGGATTGCGAAAGCCACCGCTGCAACGTGCCGCGCAGCCGCTCAAGAATGGTCGGCGTCATCCAATACAGGGCCGCGAAACTGCCCAGCAACGCGACGGCCATCGCGGCATCGCGGCTGAGCGCGATCTGGCCCTTCGCTCTCGCTTCTGCTTTGCGTTTCGGAGTTGCCTGTTCTGTACGGTTTTGCGCGCTATCAGCCATGGCCCAACGCTCTTAAGAGCCCAAGAATGGTATCCACCAGGTTCTCGAACTCTTTTTCAAACAGCGACAGGGTGAACGGCATCGCAAGGCTCATCGCGAGAAGCCCCGCCCCGATCGTGATGGGAAAGCTCAGCACAAACACGTTGATCTGGGGCACAGCCCTCCCGAGGATTGCCAGAACCGTATTGACGATCAGCAGCGTGGCAAAGACGGGCGCCGCCATCTTCAGGGCCACACCCAGCATGTTTTGCGCTAAATGAAGAATGTCAGTGGCAATGCTATCGGACAATTTGGCGCCGAACGGAGGGACAAACTCGTAACTCATCCCGATGGCATGCACCACGAGCAAATGCGCGTTAAGGGAGAGAAATACCAACGACCCGAGGGTGAGTTGGAACTGCGCGATGATCGGCGCATTTTGATGACTCATCGGGTCGAACATTTGAATGGCGCTGAACCCCATTTGTGTCCCGATCAAATCCCCTGCCACTTGGAACCCGGCAAACAGGAGACGGACGGCCAGGCCAATCGTGAGCCCGATCAAAAACTCGCTGCCAATCCCGGCGATGACCAGAACCGGATCATTCGGAAAACTCGGCAAGTGAATGATCGGCGCCAGGACCAGTCCCAGCATCGTGACAAGCCCCGCTTTGACCGGCATCGGAATGGTGAGGGTATTCAGAATGGGGAATACACTGATGATGCCCGCAATCCGCACCAGGAGGATGGAAAACGACTGGAACTGCGGCAGTGCGAGATGCAGGGTCTGTGCGACGCTCATGGTGCTGACGGCCTATCAGTGAATCAACGTCGGAATACTGGTGATAATGTGGGTCATAAACGCGATGAGAACGCCCATCATCCAGGGGAGAAAGAGAAGCGTCGCGGCAAACACTGCCAGCACCTTCGGCACGAACGTCAGCGTCGCTTCGTTGATCTGAGTCATCGCCTGAAAGGTGCTGACCATCAGCCCGACGATCAGGCTCAAACCCAGTATCGGCGCCGATACGAGCATGGCGGTCTCGATCGCCTGCCGCCCGATTTCCGTCACGGTTTCAATCGTCATCATGGGATATCCTATTGGAAACTCTTGACCATCGAACCGACGACAAGGTACCACCCATCCGCCAGAACAAACAGAATCAGCTTAAAGGGCAGTGAAATCATGACCGGTGGCAGCAGCATCATGCCCATGGACATCAAAACGCTGGCCACCACCATGTCCACGATGAGAAACGGAATGTAGAGCAAGAATCCGATCTGAAACGATATGCGCAGTTCGCTGAGGACAAACGCAGGAATGATCACATGCGTCGGCACTTGATCCATTTGCGTGGGCTTGGGGGAATGGGACAGTTCGAGAAACAGTTCCAAGTCTTTGTCGCGCATTTGCTTCAACATGAAGTTCCGGATCGGCTGAATACCGCGATTCCAGGCGTCCTCGTACCCGATTTGTTCGGCCAGCAGCGGCTGCAGAGCATCTTTGTAGACGGCCTGCCCGACGGGCGCCATGACAAACATGGTGAGGAACAACGCGAGGCTGATCAGCACCTGATTGGGTGGCACCTGTTGTGTGCCCAGGGCCTGTCGAAGAAACGACAGCACGATCACCATCCGGGTAAACGATGTGACCATGATGAACATGGCCGGCGCCAGGGACAGCACGGTCAACAGCGCGAGGA
Source organism: Nitrospira sp. (assembly GCA_009594995.1). Taxonomy (GTDB): domain Bacteria; phylum Nitrospirota; class Nitrospiria; order Nitrospirales; family Nitrospiraceae; genus Nitrospira_A. The sequence goes on from VOPR01000033.1 coordinate 128,262, forward strand.
TCTGCAGGACCACAGCAGTCTGCTTGGTTCCGTTCTGCCCCAGATCGATCGTCAACGATGGCCCCTCGGCACTGGCGGATGAGGCGCTGAACAGGCAGACGATCAGCCCCAGTAGGCAGAGGACGCTAGCGCGCCAGACGGCACGCGCAGATGTCGGCATCCAATGTCGCATTGACAGGGGCTTAACTGGCCGCATGCGAGCCTTCCTTGCGGGTGACTGACTGGGCGACACAGAACGATGCACTGGATGCCAATGACGCCTCCGACAAGAGCCGCTGGACCAGTTCCGGATCGGTGACCTTTCCCAAGGGAACCAGATCAGTCGCGGTTGTACCAAGAATGAGGACCTCACCCGCCACGGCGACCACCATCACGTGCTTTCGAGATCCCAGCGGCCCGCTGCCAAGAATTTTCACTAACTGGGCACTGCCGGCAGGAAGAAACCGTTGTGCAATCCTGGAGCGCGTCAGGGCCAGAAGCCCCAGAATCAATGCCAGCACGACCCCAAGCGACGAGACCATGCGGATGACACTTTCCCACATTTCCATTGAGTGATCTGCTTCCCTAGTGAAAAACGGCGAACAGGCGGACGCCGTCGCGAATTAGCCTAGTTGCTGAATACGTTGGTTCGGGCTCACCACATCCGTGAGGCGAATCCCGAATTTTTCGTTGACCACCACCACTTCGCCGCGCGCGACCAGCCTATTGTTGACCAGCACTTCCATCGGCTCTCCCGCGAGTTTATTCAGTTCAATGACCGATCCTTGCCCCAGCTGGAGAAGTTCGCGAATCAACATACGGGTCGAGCCGATCTGCACCGTCACCTGCAGGGGGATGTCGAGTACAAACTCAATATTCTTGTTTGCCGGCACCGCCCCGTGGTTATCTACCTGAGGAAATGAAGTCGGTTGCGGATTCATGTCTGCAGCGCCGGACGCATCCGCCTGAGGGGTTGTATCACCGTTGCCCATGCGCAAATCTCCTTTAGTTTCGGCGCGACCTAGCCCAATACCTTCGTGACGCGGCAGGCATGATTGCCTTTGAACACCCCGGGCTGTCCGTGGAATTTCGGATCGCCTTCCACCAGACACAACATCGGATCACCCGGGTGCTGGTCCAGCATCAACACATCCCCCGGATGAAAATTCATCAAGTCCTGCACATTGATGTGGGCAGTACCAAGTTGAACCGTCACGGCCACGTCACATTCCTGTAGCGAGTCCTCGAACCGGCTTCCCCAACTGCTGTCCTGCTCCACATTGTCCGCAAACAGGCCGGAATAGAGTTTTTCTTTGATCGGTTCCATCATGGAATACGGATAGGCAATAAACATTTCACGGGTGATGTCGCCCAAATGGACCTGCAAGGTGACGACTACGACGATTTCCGAGGTCGTGACCACCATGGCAAATTGCGGGTTGCTTTCCGATCGCAAATAGCCGAGCTTGACCGGCATGACCGCGTGCCAGGCTTTCTCAAGGTCGGCCAGCGCTTGCTGAACGAGTTTCTTGATCAACCGAAGTTGGATGGTCGTGAACTCTCTGCCTTCGGGCTTCACATGGGTCTGCACTTTTCCCCCGAAGAAGAAATCCACGATCAGGTACACCAACATGGCGTCCATGACATAGAGGCCGTTGCCGCGCAGCGGCTCCATGGCGAACAAGTTGAATGAAGACGGCACCGGGACCTTTTCAATGAAATCCCCGAACTTCATGATTTGAGCGCCGAGAACGCTGAATTCGATCTTCTCGCGAAGCACGGCGCTCCAGGAGATGGATTGCTGACGCGTAAAGCGGTCATTAATCATCTCCATCGTGGGCATGCGCCCTCGAATGATGCGTTCCTGACTGGTGAGGCTGTACGCTTTAACCCCGCCCGGGGCTTCTTCTTCCTTCGGGGCCGTCTCGACCTCGCCGGACATGACTCCGCCCATCAAGGCATCGATTTCTTCCTGGGAGAGTATCTTGTCCATCACGTCCTCGGGCGAAAAGGCGATTCGTTATTGAATGACGAATTCCGTGAAGTACGTCGATTTCACTGATTTTTTCGGCAGGAGGCCGTTGATACGGTCGGTGATGTCGTCGCGCAGTTTGTGTTTGCCCTGCGGCGAACGGGCCGTGGCGGAATCCAAACTAGTCAACAACACGAGAATGGCATCACGAATCTGCGGGGTGCGTGCCTTTATCTGTTCGACTGTCGCGGAGTTGTCAGTCTCTACCTTGAGGGTAACCTTGAGATAACGAATCTCCGGCGAATCCGCGAGGTTCACGATAAAGGGATCCAGATCGGCAATCGCGCTGGCATCGGCGACGGCGCCATGCTCTCCGCCTTTCGCCTCGGCCTCTCCGTGCGCAGCAGCTTTTTCCGCCCCGCCTTCAGCCGGTGCCTTCTCTGCGGAGGATCTGCCCATCATTTTCATCATCGCAAAGGCGCCCCCCAAGGCGAGAAGCAGTACCGCCCCAACAATAATGATCACCATCTTTATGGGAATACCCGCGGGCGCTGCAGGGACTGCAGGCGCCTTTTCTTCAGCTGCTTCTGACATACGGACCTCCTGCGGACAGTGTTTGTCGGTGGTGGTCGGTTGTGCAATGCATATGCCACGTGATGCTCGGAACGCGCCTGTCGCGCGCGGTGCACAACGCGTCAGATCGTGTGATAAGACAATGATTTGGGGTCGCTGCATCTCCCGTGCGAAGGTTCGGCATCTGCGCAACGAATGTGTTGTCAGGGTGGTGACGCGGGAGGAGCAGCCGCCGACAGAATGTTGACGAGGAGGATGAACCGTCGTAGAGCGATGACGAGAAGGTGAACTAGGTAGAAATTGCCGACTTGAGCCCCGGCGCAGGTCAGTATACCGCGCCGGGGCCCTCACCGGTTAGCGCTTGAGATTCACGAGTTCCTGCAACATTTCGTCGCTGGTCGTGATCGCGCGTGAGTTGGCCTGAAAGGCTCGCTGGGTAATGATCATGTCTACGAACTCTTTGCCGAGGTCGACATTCGACTGCTCGATGGTTCCGGACAAAATTCTCCCCAAGCCATTCGTCGTCGGCGCACCGGATAACGGCGCGCCAGACTCAATGGTTTCAAGGAAATGATTGTCACCGTTGCTGAGCAAACCATCTGGATTCAAGAAACGGTTCAGAACAACTTGTGCCAGAGGTCTTGTCTGCCCATTGGTAAACTGAGCCACCACGTGCCCCTGCTTGTCGACGCTGATGCGATCAAGTGTTCCTGAGGCAAATCCATTCTGCGTTTGACTGATGATACCGGACGCGGACCCGAATTGAGTCATTGCGGCAAGACTCACCGTGACGGCTTGAGGTGTCGTGGCGCCGTTGGTCAAAGCAGCGGTCACGGTCTGTGTTCCCCCGGCCGTCAGCGCTCCACTGGCATTGAACGTCATGTTGGTTTGCGCGGCAGCCGTGCCACCGTCGATTTGGGAGTACACTCCCCAGGTATTTGCAGCCGTCTTCCGGAAATACAATTGCATCTGATGGGAGTTGCCGAGGGAATCATAGAACGTCATCCCGGTCGAGAAAGTGTAAGATGTGGTATCGGACACACTGAACGCCGTCGTCGGCGCCGTGGCATTGGCATTCAAGTTGCCGAGAATCGCCGCCGTGGTGGTTGTCTGTGGCGCGACCGCACTGGACGACAGCGTGATGCTGCCGATCGTGCTCGTAATGTTGCCGTTCGTATCGGCTTGGTAGCCCTGCAGTAAGGCACCTGCCGAATCGACGACTTGTCCGATATTGTCGACCTTGAACTGACCGGCACGGGAGTAGAAGTTCGCGCCAGCACTGTCTTGCAAGAGATAGAATCCGTTTCCATCGATCGCCAGATCGAATGTGTTCCCGGTGGTGGTGATTGACCCCTGTGTAAAGTTGGTCTGAACATCATTCATATACACTCCCAGGCCGACTTGATCGCCACCGCTTCCCCCGGCCAGGCTGGAGGAAATCAGGTCCGAAAATGTCGCCCGGCTGGATTTAAATCCCGCCGTGCCGACGTTGGCGATGTTGTTGCCGATGACACCCATGGCGTTGCCGTAAGAGCTCAACCCGGTGACGGCCGTGAACATCGAAGTTAAAATGCCCATAATCTATCCTCCTTGTTACCCCTGCCTGTAAATGTCTCTCGGTACGTGCATTCCTTCGGACTGTGTTACCTTATGCGACGGCCGTGGTGTCGGCTGCGGTCGTCGTCTTGTTCTGTGCGTTTTCCTGGAGGGTCACGCTCTTCTCCATCAACGTGACCAGCTTCGACATTTGTTCGAGCTGCGAGAACTGTGCGGTTTGTGCGATAAAATCTTCGTTCTCCATCGGCTTTAACGGATCCTGATGCTGAAGCTGAGTGACAAGCAGCTTCAGAAAATCGTCTTTGCCGAGCGGCTTCGGGCCGTCAGTCGTCGGGGTGCTTGTATCTGTCGGAGTCGAGTGTGTAATGAGCTTGCTGATATCCATAGATCCTCCCATCAAGCAAAAAAACTCACGCGATCGGTCGACTGCATGGGCCGCTCTCGTCGCACGCTGCGCTCATCTTCTCCCGCCGGCGAATGCTGGGCGGCCGCTGACCCGGGGCGGCCCTGTGACTGCTTCTGGAAGATCCAGGCGTTATCACCTCGCCCCTGCTGCTGATCCACGGTCACGCGCAACATGCCCATTTCCAGGCCAGTCGTACGCAGCGATGATTCCAGCGACTGTCCCTGCTGCAACAACCCCTGCCCCAATTCCCCATGTTCCGTCCGGATATGAGCATGAACGGTCTGATCGCTCATCATGACCCGAACGCGTAATGGCCCCATATCTAACGGATCCAAGTCCAACGTGACGCTTTGCGAGATTTGTGTGGCGCCCCGAAGCTCGTTGAACCGTTCGGTCTCGGAAGCCCGCGCAACAGTGGTGGCCTGGGACACCTCGCCGCTGCCCGATGCACTTTCACTACTCGAAGGCGCAGGTTGGGTCAGGCCATTCATGCGATCCAGAAACGCCGGTCGATTGTTTGCGTCGAGAGCCGAGGTCTGAGTTGGTACGGATCGATCTCCCCCAGTCGCTGAATCGGAGAAGCGCTGGGAGTCTTTTTCCAGAAACTGGCCGGCGCCCGCCCCCGTTTGCCCCTCACTCCATGACGTTCCCTGCGAAACTGCATTGAGCGTGTTCGGGCGATCGCTCTGATTGGTCGGGCCCTGTTCAACAATCTTGGGCTCCTGCTTTGAAACCGTCATGCCTGCAAGTACAGGCTTCTGTTTCTCCGGTTCATTGCTCAAGCTTGGGAGAGGCTTATCCGACTGCGCCGGCTGCGCGTCTGACGCGAGCGCCTGGCCATCGGTCTTCAATGCCTGCTGCCCGTCATTGGAAGGAGCTTTTTTGTCGCTCTTCTCGCCTACCTGTTTCACTTCCTTGCCTGGCTCTGCCGCAGTGACTGCCGCCCCATTGACCGATGGATCTCCTGTGGTGATACCCGCTGCAACAGTCCCAGTACCGGGAGACGATCCCGTCGTCTCGGTCGCAGGAATCGCTATCGCCGGCATTGCCTCTATGGCTCCCTCTGTCTTATTCGCTTTTGCCTCGGTTGGTGTGGTCGCCTGACCTTCACAGGGAGCAGTCTGAACTGGTGGGACCATCATGGCTGCAACCAGAACCTCCTGCGGCACGTTCCCCTGGTCGTTGGTTTTCTTCTTCGTTTCTTGCGTATTCTCCGGCTCGTCAGCCTTCGCAGCGGTCGCGTCGTCCTTCTCTCGAGCACTCTCATTCCGGCCGGCAGTCTGTTCAGGTCTTTCGGATCCAGTCGAACGTTCGCCCTGCGGAGGAGACGATTCTGGTTTTGCATGGGGAGCCGTACGCACCTGGGCCCCGGGCTTGGCTGTGTTCCTGACGGATAACGCCTCAGGCTTGTTCATATTCTGGCGCGCTTCCGCCCGCCCAAGCACCGAATCGAAATTACGAGCCGGCGTCTGATGCTGGGCTTCTGCAAGACGATCCCTTCCCTCCTGAACGGCGGGCGTATTGTGACTTGGCATTGCGCTGAAAAGTGGCTGCATGTCAGTGGCCATAAAGATTCCTGTCTGTTTCACATCCTGCACGTTGTCATGGAACACCATTACAAAGGCCGTGCCATGAGTCTGTCGGAGGAAAATGGCGTTTGACGCGTGATTTTGATCATGCCGCTGGGTCGACGATTCGCGAACCGGAAGTTTCTGCAGGTGGAGACGGCAAAAGCTGCCGTGGGAGGGAGGCGTGAAAGGAGTACTAGGGTGTCGTCAACAGTTGTTCGGTCAGTCGAGCGGCACGGTCCGGCTTGACCTCAGCAAGGATAGCCCCTGCCGATTTGCCTTTGAGGAGGCGGAGCACCTCCAGTGCTTTCCGCTCCGGCATGCGTTCCAGTCTAGCAGCGGCCTCCTCAGCAGGCATCGCCTCGTAAATCTTCGCGAGTTGAGCTTGGTTCACATTTGCGGCCGGTGCGGCTTTGGAAGCCGATTTGGCCTTCTCGGTGTCGTTTGTTGCCTTGGCTTGCGCGGCCTGGCGGCGCTTCTTTTCCGCCTCAACCGCTTGCTCATGCCGCGTGACGATCTGTTCCAATTCCGCCTTAAGTTCCAAGAGATGTGTTTCCGATCCTCGCAATGCGGTCTCCCGTTTATCCAAGAGCCGCTTGCGTTGTTCCAACATCTCAAAGATTTCTCGGGGTGCGCTGATAGCGGGCCCTTGTACGTCTTTTTTGAGGCCTTCCGTTTTCGGTTCCTCCTTCGGCGCAGCCGGCGCGGGCTTGCTTTCTTCCGTCGCACCCGCGAGACCACTGATTGCCATCAGGCAGGCACCGAACACCACCACCGCGATGGCACCGGCATGCACGCCATGTTCACGACTCCTTCCGATCGCGGTCATGCCCGTTCTCCCTTTTGTAATGGGCCGCGTCGCCAGGCGCGTTCGTCGAGCAACTGCTGATCCTGCCGTTCCCGGCGACGGCGCAATTCCAGTGCGGCGCGCGCATCGAGCAGATCCAACTTCTTTCGATACTGCATCGCTTCGAGCAGTTCACCTCGCTTCTGCTCCATCCTGGACTGATCTGCGGCCAGAGTCTGCTCCAGGCTTTTCCTCGCGGCGATCGCCTGATCCATGGCATCCAGGTGACCATATACCTGGTCAACCGTGCTTCCCGCACGCACCTGGAGGAGGTACCGGTCGGCATCTTCCTTGACTCGTGATTTCAGCATCGCCATTCGATCGACTGTCTGCTGATACGCACGACTCAACTCTGCCAATTCCAGTTTGGCGACCTCTTCGAGTTGCACCGCATAGGTCCGTAGCACCGTCACGTTCATTGAATCGTCCCTGCCAACGCCATCAAGGTTTCGATCGATTGCGACAATCCGACGGCCTGCTTGCTCTCCTGTCTCAGAAACGCCGTAATGCCATCATGGGCCGACACGGCCTTGTCGAGTTCCTTACTCGTCCCGGGCTTGTAGGCACCCAGCGTGATCAGATCTTCCGATCGTCGATACAGCGCCGTCCGTTCGAACACCAAGCGCGCTGCCGCATAGTGGGCAGGCGTCACGATATCGCGCATCACACGGCTGGTGCTCTGGAGGATGTCGATAGCCGGAAAGTGGTTGCGCGCGGCTAATTCTCGCGAGAGGACGATATGCCCATCGAGAATGGACCGTACGGCATCAGCCACGGGGTCGTTAAGATCGTCGCCGTCTACGAGCACGGTATAGAGCCCGGTAATACTGCCGCCGCTTTGCGCCGGCCCCACCCGTTCCAAAAGTTTCGGCAGCACAGCAAAGACAGACGGTGTGTACCCTTTCGTCGTGGGCGGTTCGCCGATGGCCAATCCGACTTCACGCTGGCTATAGGCAAGGCGTGACAGCGAATCCATCATGAGGAGGACATGTTTGCCGCAGTCACGGAAATACTCAGCAATGGCCGTTGCCACCAAAGCCCCGCGAATGCGAACCAACGGCGGCTGATCCGAGGTCGCCACGATGACGATGGAACGGGCCCTCGCTTCTGGCGTAAGGTCTCGCTCCAGAAATTCTTTGACTTCGCGCCCTCGCTCGCCCACGAGCGCAATGACCCTGATATCGGCTTGGGTATACCGGCTGATCATGCCCAAAAGAACACTTTTTCCAACACCCGATCCGGCAAACACGCCAATCTTCTGGCCCTGCCCGCAAGTCAGGAGCGCATTGATGGCTCGAATGCCAAGATCCACAGGTTGCGTAATTCTGGCACGGTGCAAGGGATTCAAGGGAGCCGCATACAGAGGGACCCGTACATCGCTCCGCACCGGCGGCAATCCGTCCAGGGGATGCCCCAACCCGTCAAAAATTCTCCCCAACATCTGCGGTCCGACGGGAACAGAGGCAACATGGCCTTTCATCACCACGCGGCTTCCCGGTCCGATCCCCTGCATTTCTCCCAACGGCATGAGCAAGACACGGTCTTCACGAAAGCCGACGACTTCCGCCATCACCGAGCCATGTCCGCCTTCGCGAGTGATCTCGCACACCTCTCCGACGGAGGTAAAAGGTCCCGAGGCTTCAATCACGATGCCGACGGCCTGAGCCACCCGGCCCGTAACCGATAACGGCTCGACGTGTTCAAGGCGATCGCTAAGCTTCACCGGCGTCCCGCTTTCTCAGGGCTTCGCCCAGCCGCAACAATTGCGTGTCCAGCGTCGCATCGATCAACAGGCTCTGCGCCTGGACGAGGCATCCGCCCGGACTGAGACTGGGGTCGGTCTCAAACTTCAGGGTCAACATTCCATGCGGAGTCTGGCTTAACGCAGTTCGCGCCGACTCGAGCACCGCAAGATCAGACGGGTGCACGCGGACGCGCACGAGACCGCTTTCATGCAGGTGGGCGAGCGCGCTCCGTACCTGCGTGGCGATCACCTCACGCTTTTCCACCACCGCTTCCCTCGCCACTTTCTGGGCGATCATGAACGACAATGACGCGATCTCTTCTTCCACCGTGTCATGGAGACTTCGCCAAGTTTCTTCGAGCCGTGTCATCAGCGACGTCATCAGAGCCTGTTCTCGTTGACGTGCCGCCGCTACCCGCTCCGTGGAACGCTTCTCCCCTTCCGCGACGCCGCGCTCAAATTCGGTCACATCATCCGTTCCGAACGGCCGATTGCCGCGACTAAAATCCGCCAGCGGCACGGTGCGCAATTGAATGTTTCCCGAACGAATCAACGTTCTGGTCAGGACCGTATTTTCCTGGCGCAGGCGGTAGAGTTCCAACAGTCTCGAGACTGTCAGACGCACCAATTCGACCTGAAACGGCTTCGTGAGGAAATCTGCGGCCCCGGACTTCATTGCCCGCACGGCCATCTCGATATTGCCATGCCCGGTCATCACGATGCCGAGCAGACGATTGTCCACGTCCAGGGCCTGCTGCAGAAAGGCAATGCCATCGGCGCCGCCAAGCTGAACATCCACGATCACGACCGCAATCGAACGGGTACGGAGATGACCCAGCGCTTCGTCAACCGAGCCTGCCGTGAGGACCGGATGCCCGGTGGACTGCAGCATCTCGGACAGCAACAGGCAAATGGAAGGCTCGTCGTCGACGATCAGAACCGCCCGAGGCGACAATTCTTTTTCTGATTCCGCCGGTGATGTCTGCGGAACGCCGGTGCCCAGGGCCGCGCTTCCCATTTACAACAACTCCTCGCCTCCGCCGCCTCCGATGACGATCCGGCCTTCTTCCTCGAGCTTCCGGCACACTTTGAGGATATTCTGCTGGGACTTTTCGACATCGGACACCTTGACCGGTCCGCGCGTCTCCATATCCTCCTTGAGCATTTCCGCCGCCCGACTCGACATGTTCTTGAGAAACTTCTCTTTGATTTCCGGAGTCGCGCCGCGCAAGGCGATCGGAAGATCTTCCTTGCTGATCTCCTTCATCAGTTCCTGCATGCCGCGCGAATCCAAATCCACCAGGTCATCGAACACGAACATCAAGGCCCGGATGCTTTCCGCCAAGGCTTGATCGCGTTCGGTAATTTTCGCCATGATGTTGCCTTCTGTTGTTTTATCGACGCGTGTCAGGATGTCGGCCATGAGCTCAGCCCCACCCACCGACATGCTCGACATACCCATCGAGGCAGAGAGTATTTCCTGCAAACTGTCGCTCAGCTCCGCCAACACTTCCGGCTGCACTTCCTGCATGGTGGCGAGCCGTAAGGATACGTCGGCATGCAGATGGACCGGCAAGAGTGCCAGTACGGCGCTGGCTTGCTCGGCCTCCATTTGCCCCAGACATACGGCAATGGTCTGCGGATGTTCGATCTTCAGAATTTGCGCCACCGTGCGGGCATCCACCCATTTCAACGCGTCGATCCCGGGATACGTCTTCGTGTTCAGGGATTCCATCATCCGGGCGGCTTTTTCTGGCCCCAGCGCCTTCTTGAGGATGGCTTCCATGAATTCCCGCCCTTCGAATTGCACCTCGCCGGATGAACTCGCTTGCTCAAACTCCGCGATCACGCTGTCTTCTTCCTGTTTCGTGATATTCGCCGTCTCTTTCATGAAACTGCCGAGCTTGCGAATATCCTTCGGATCGAGCGTTTTCATCACGGCCGCGGCGGCTTCCTCTCCGATCGCCCGTAGCAGGATCGCAGCCTTCTGTGCACCTGAGAGTTCTTTGTTCATCAAGCAATCCGTTAGGCGTTACTCTTGAGCCACTGTTTGACCACCACGGCAGTGTTGGCCGGGTTGTTTTTCGCCATATCAAGAATCTGTCCCGGTTGTTTGCCGGAAATGGCCGCCTCGACCTGCCCGACCGACGCAGGCAACGTCGGCGTCTCACCCGCGGTGGCGGCCGGCGCCGACTGCACCAACATCACCATCAACG
>VOPR01000010.1 GCA_009594995.1 Nitrospira sp.
CGGGCTTCTCTTCGATGATGGATTGACTTCCGAATAGCAAAATAAATTCAGATCCGCCGCCTTCCCGCGGCTGGACCCACGCGCGCCCCCCGTGCCGATGCGCGATTTGTTGCACGATGGCCAGTCCCGCACCCGTGCCGCTCACCTCGCGTCCCACCGCCCGCTGAAACAACTGGAAAATTCGCTGCGCCTGATCCGGTTCTACCCCGATTCCGCGGTCCCGCACCACAAGTCCCACCATGGGGACCGTCTCTTCCACGAGCCAGTAGGGGGCGATCTCAATCTCGGGGGCCTCGCCGGGCCGGTGAAACTTCAGCGCATTCGCGATCAAGTTGTAAAGGGCCTGTGTGATCCAGGTCTTGTTGACTCGAAACGAAGGAAAGCCGGTGGCCACCCGGATGCGCGCGCCCGTGCGCCGGATCGTCTCATCCAATTGCGCCAAGGCCGCCTTGACCACGTCTTCGCCGCTGGTCTCCTCATAGGGCATCTCCAAACGTTGCGCTCTCGACAACGTGAGCAAATCCTCCATCAACTGATCCATTCGCTGCGCGGCCCGGACGACGCGATCAAGATAATCGAGGCCCTTCGCATCCAGGCGATCACCGTACCGCTCGCGCAATAATTGAGAAAAGTTTGAAATCGATCGCAGGGGCTCACGCAAATCGTGTGAGCTGACGTAGAGCAACGTTTCCAAATCGCGATTGCGTTGCTGGAGTTCTTCCGTCCGTTCCTGGACGCGATGCTCCAGTTCCTCATGAGAGCGTCGTAAGGCCTGCTGCGCCTGCTCACGGTCTGTGACGTCGCGCGCAATTGCGTACATACGTCCATCCGGGTGCGGCGAGGATTTCCAGGACAGAAACCGCCAAGAACCGTTTTTGTGCTGATAGCGATTTTGAAATTCCAGGACCGGTTCACCCCTGCCGATCTGGCGCTCGACTTCAAGGAGTGTGTTGGTCCGATCGTCCGGATGCACGAAGTCGAGGAACGGTCGGCTCATTAATTCCTCGAGGCTCCAGCCCAACGTTCGTGTGAATGCGGGACTTAAACGGATGAAGTAACTGTCGGCATTCGCAATGCAGAGCATGTCCAGAGATAGCTCGAAAAAGCGATCGAGTTCTGTCTGTGCTTGCCCGGGTGGTGTGTCGTGGGGGGGAGGCGAGGAGCTGGTCGTCATGGATGGATCTTAGTAGAACCAGCTACGGTCACGCAAGCCAGCTGTGAGCATATGATCCTGTGCTCGTCGAAATACCGTTCGCGTATCCCATATACTCCGGTCGCGTTGGCCGGTTTCACCGGCTACTGCTGTTGGCCAGCGGTGGAGGACGTTGATGCGTCGGAGATGCGCTGGCTTCGTCTGTACGCGGATCGTCGTGACGGTTTTGGGAGAAATGCCGGAAATTTCTTGGTGCTCTCCCGATCTAGAACTACACTGAGTCCATGGAAAGACAACAGCAGAGGGGCGGCAGGACAGGTGTAGGAATGTTCGTTGGGGTTCTGGCGGGCTTTCTCTGGTTTTTTCTCAGTTTCGCGGCCATGTTCAACGGCGTGTTCGTTTTCCTGCTTTTCCTGCCTCCCGCGTATGCCCTATCCGGGTCGCTCCTTGTGTGGCTCTTCCGACTGCCTCCGATTCATGCGGCGTTCTCCCTTGTGGGCCCAGCGTTACCATGGGTCGCCTGGTTGTGGCCCGCGACCATCTCAAGCTCCGGTTTAGTCAAGTCCTTGGTGTGGCCGGCTCTCCTTGTCACGGCCTTTGGAATGAGTGTGTTTGGCGCCCAGGTCGTGGCTTCCAGACGGCGTCGCAAGCCGGCCCAGGCGGACCTCACTCCCGCCTAGCTGGGTATTCAAGCCTGATGGCTTCTGCCACCTCCGACACAGCTTCTGCAGCATTTAGTGGGAATCTGTCGCCGGGCCGATGATGTCGAGGAAGCGGGTCTTTTGCATACAGCTGGAGGGAACGGTGTGCTTGATCCACCGGGCGACTCTGATATATGCTCGGCTTCTTGTATGTGTCTCACTCGGTGACGGATTGAAGATGACCATGAATCGACGGGGCATCGGTATTAGCATGGCGGCGGCGATGATGATCGCCAACTCCGCCTGAGCCTGCCTGCCACCGAACGTCGTTCTCACGCAGCAGAGGCCCCTGGCGGATTTGATCCCGTCAGGGGCTTTTTTGTTGTCGAAATCAGGCTGATCGAGTGAAAGGAGAGCAGGGCATGGTGACAGTGCAGTCGATAGAAGCTGCAGCGACACGTATCGGACCATCAATCTTTGAATCGCCATTAGTTCATTCCAGAACCTTGTCCCGGCTCACCGGCAACACGATCTTCCTCAAGCTCGAAAACCTTCAGATGACCGGGTCGTTCAAGGAGCGGGGCGCGCTCAATCGGATTCTCATGATGACCGATGAGGAGCGCCGCCGCGGCGTCATTGCGGCCTCGGCCGGCAACCACGCGCAGGGTGTGGCCTACCACGCTACGCAACGAAATATTCCCGTCCAGATTTGGATGCCGCGATCGACGCCTCTGGTGAAGCTCTCGGCGACGCGCAATCACGGCGCGGATGTCGTCCTCCACGGTGAGAATTACGATGAGGCATGCCGGGCGGCGCTGGAGCGAAGTCAGGAGCGACAGGCCACTTTCATCCATCCCTTCGATGATGACGAGGTGATCGCAGGGCAGGGTTCACTGGGCTTGGAACTGTTACGTCAGAATCCGACCTTGGATGTGATCGTGGTCCCGGTAGGAGGCGGAGGGCTGATCGGCGGGGTTGGATGCGCGGTGAAGGAACGCGCGAGCAAGATTGAAGTCGTGGGTGTGCAAACGGCCCGCCTCCCGTCGATGACCGTCGCGCTCCAGAACAGCGTTCCGATCGAACTGCCGGCCGGGCCGACCTTGGCGGACGGGATCGCGGTGAGGAAGGCTGGTTCCCGTACGTTGCCGTTGGTGCAACGCTACGTCGATCAGATGGTCACCGTCGATGAAGACGAGATCGCCGCGGCAATCCTCACGCTGCTCGAGGGAGAAAAGACGGTGGCGGAGGGGGCAGGGGCCGTGGCTCTGGCGGCATTGCTGCAGGGCAAGACCAGTCATCGCGGCAAAAACATCGCGGTGCTGGTGTCCGGCGGGAATCTAGATGTGAATCTGCTGGCCCGCATCATCGAGCGGGGGATGGTCAGAGACGGCAGGCGGCTGCGGCTGCGCGTGCTGCTGCCGGATTACCCCGGCTCACTCGAAGGACTCACGTCGGTGATCGCCAAGGCCAGCGCCAACATCGTGGAAACATCCTACAACCGCGCCCACTATGGCGTCGGGCTGAACGAAGCGGCGTTGGACGTAACTATGGAAACGCGCGGCCGTGATCATGCGGCGGAGTTGCTGGCGGCGTTAACCGGCTCTCGCTATGAATTCAGCGTAATCGAGTAGGACGGCCGAACTTCAGTCTCCATCGAGTGGTCCCTTCTCGTAGCCCGGTCACGACTGGTTGCATGGGCAACGGCAGAACGATCACAAGGGTTGCAGTATCGCGCTCTCCCGCGACCAGGGACACGTGCCACTGGTATTCTGCTCCCGCGCGTAAAGGCAGAGGGAAGTGGACTTTCGTCCCGATTCGAAGATCGAGCCGATCCGGAAGCCCGGGATGCTGAGAAGGGATATTCGCCCTGTCGAAATGGCGGCGCCGGGTTTTTGAGGGGAGCAATGACGTGATCGTGTGGCAGCTCGCGTCTTAGAAAAGGGGAGCACCTATGAGTGATTCGAACGTGGTTCCCAAGCCGGCCGTCATCGGTATGGTGATTGCTTCACCGGAGGTCGAACGAACGATCAGTGATCAAAGGAGCCGCCGGGGGGCGGCCTGGGTGCACTAGGAGATTTTAGGCGTATCTGTTGAACAAGCAGTGGGAGACATTGGCGAGTGGGGGTGCGTCTGATGCAACGACGAAGAGGGGACGGGACTGGTCCCTCGCCCCGCTCTCCGTCCATTGCCGTGTTGATGAAAAAATGTTTACCCGGTTCCCGGGAGCTCGCCAACGATCGTTTTGGCCGGGCCACCATCCTGTGCAGTGCCGAGCAGGCTCACCTTGAATCCGGAATACCACTTCACTTCAACGGTCACCTTAGATAGCGTTTTGAGTCCGAGCAGCCAGTCGTCTTTCGGTGGCTTAAATTTAAAGTTGGCCTCCGTCCAATTGTTGCTCGCAGTTTGTTGGGGCCAGTTCGTTTTGACCTCATTAAACACTTTGGTCTTATTCTTGGACTCTGCAATTGAGAGTGGCATTGTACCTCTCCTTCCGGCGTGTGATTGAGTACGCCTGCTAAAGCCTGTGAAGCCGTCGATCTAGTCGTGCCGCTTATCCTTCTTTTTTATCGGTGAGCCTGACCGTGCTGCCATCCCCGACGATGCCGGAGATGTACATGGTTTTGGCGAAGGACTTAGTCGGCACGCCTGCATCATGGATGGTTGCCGTCAGTGTGACTTGTTTTTGAAGGCAGTCTATCGCCTTCGGCACAGCCCATTTGATGCCCTTCGTGAGTTTCACCGTAGCCCGGTCCGTACTAGCCTCGCCTTCTGTGGCGCTGCACACGGCGCTGTTCCCTTGCTTCAGTTGGATAACCGTCAATCGATTGGGCACACCATGCTCCTTTCTGTTTGAGGGTGGTGGAAAGGTGTACGCTCATTCCGATGTGTCGTCTCTGTTCGCAGCTATTGGAGTCCCAGCTTGACGCACTCGACCTCTCTGAGTGGTACAAAGGCGGTCACATCAGCGGTGACGATTTGAAGCCACGAGCCTCGACCTTTTGGGGCCTCGCTAATCTTGGCCGTGCCAACATTGATGGCACTTGTCTGGTTCGGTGGATTGTTGTCGCACGTCATGTACAGGTGAGCGACTAGCTTCTCTTCACCGCTCAGCTCGATCGCAGACTCCAATGTGCCTCGATAGGAAACGCCAAAACTTTTCGAATCGGGTTCGCCGATCAAGTTGACCGTTGAGTTCAGGACTTTAACGTCTTGGGCGACCTCGATGCCGTTGTTGGCAAAGGCCTTCACGACGTATGGCGTCTTGTCAGGTTCGTCGGTGCGAATGGCAAGCGAGACGCACGTGACGCTCGCGAGCGGCACGAAGGCGCTCGCGTCTCCGAGAGCAAACACGGTGGGCGCTGGCTGCGCTGCCTTGAGTCTACCCAGATCCACCGTCCCCACGGTGACACGATTACCGGGATGCGTGCCGTCGCAATTGATATACAGCGAAACCACGAGCTTTTCCTTGCCGGTCAGGCTCGCGGAAGAGGTGAGGGGCCCGTTGAACGAGACGCCGAACGTTTTTGAATCCGGGTCGCCGATCAAACTGACTGTGCCTCCGCCAATCGGACTCGGTGGGTGATCGGTGCCGCTTGCGGATGGAAAGTGTTTCACGATGAAGGACGCTTTCTCTACCGCGTCGTTCGGCAGGGTGCCGGCTTGTCCTATCCCAAATGAGAGCGTGAGCGTCACTGCTCCAACTAGTCCGATGAGTGTACGTGCCATGATGGTTATTGCCTCTTGAAGAAGACGTAGAACTCGAGTCCTCTGACAGTGAATGATTTCTTCATCTTTCTGCTCGCGTCCTTGACGTCGTTGAGGTCCAGGCCTCCATCCAGGGTCAAGGTGATGTCGGAGGTAAAGCCCGGTCGATGTTCCTGCAGCATCTTGGCGTCGGTTTCTGTTCCTGGTTTGTACTCCCGCAATAGATACCGAACGATCTGGTCGTCCGGAGCCTGCGCATCCAACGTGATCTTGTCTGTGCCTGCCGCCGCGTTGTAGACCATACGCCAGGAGATCGGCTGGTCGCTGACCCATTTCCTGATTTTTGATCCATCCTGCGCTTCAATCGGGTACTTGCCGATTTGGAAGAAATACTGGAAGCCGCCCGGCGCAGTGATGAGGTGTTTCCCGGAGTGCGTAAACTCGATATCCAGCGAAAGGCCCTTGTCCGCCGTAGCGATCGTGAGCGTTTTGAGCGCGATGCCGATGATCCGCGCACCGATCACGCTGTCCGGTTTCCCGGTCGTCTTGTCGAAGTCCTCGACGATCTTAAACGTGAATCGCCAGGTGTTGGTGAGTTGCGCGAGGTGCGCGGGTGTCAGCGTACACAGGTATTTATTTTCCATGCTCGGTTTGACGCGTTGCAGGTCGTCGGTGATCCTCTGTCCGAGCTGTGCGAACTTGTCTTTAAATACGGTATCGTAGATCTGGGTGAAATCGCTGTCCGTGAGGATGGAGTTCATCTGTCCGGCTGCCAGTTTGGCTTCCTCAAGCTGCTTGATCTTCTCGATCATCTTGGTCTGGAAGAAGTCCGACGGCACTCGGCTGAGCGTGTGATATTCGTACGACTTCACCACGTAATAGAGCGATTTCCTGAGCCGCTCCTCCGAGCGCTGCCGGAGTGCGCGCGCGTACAGTTTCACCTCCAGATCCAGCGCATTGCCCATCGTCTGCATCTGGCGGCCGATGGCTGCGCTTTGTAACAAGCTTTTAGAGATGGTTGCACAGGATTCCGCCAATGTGTGCTGGGCCCGTTCTATTCCCTCCATAAGCTGGGCTTTTTGACTCCCCAGCTTGTCGAGCGAGTCCATCAGGCCCTGAAATCGCGCCTTATATTGGGCACTCTCGGCGATTGTGTTCTTGATCTTCTCCACCTCCGGGCTGTTGCGATCGACCGGGACGACCAGCTTCGTCAAACCGGCGGCCACTGTACTCACGCCTTGGCCGATGCGCGCCGCATGGGTCATGGCTTGGCCGAGAAGTTTCTGTTGGTCCTCCTGTTTTTGCTTGAGCACCGTCGAGTCTTTCGTGAGAGTGTCTTTTCTCTCCTGAAGCGCAGCCACCTGCGTCAGGAGCCTATCCTTGGCCTCTCGTTCCGCCTTGGTCAGGGCGTTCGTGTCCGCATCGGCGATCTGCTGACGCAGCCGCACCACGGCCTCATCGAGCTTCCGGTTCTTGTACAGCGCCAGCTCTTCCTTGAAGGAGAGGGCTTTAGCCTTTTTCTGCTTTTTCTTGGCTTCGTCCGTAATGGTCTTGGCTTCTTCCTCCAGGGTCGCGATCTCTTTTTCCAGGTTGGCCTTGTAGTCGCCGACCTTGTTATCGAATTCGGTTTCGATCTGGAGGTTGATGCTGGAGATTGCCTCCTCCGTAGCGTTGAAGTTGCCTTCGATCCGCTCGAGCTTTTTAGTGAACGAAGCATCGGAGGCTGTGAGGACATCCTCACGGTTGTCGTCAACGAACTTCTTGAGGCCATCGCCCAGCCCGGCTGCGAAGGTAAAGGCTTCCTCCGCCGCATTCGGGTTGGACAGATCGATCTTCGCGAGTGGTTGGAAGACGGCATCGCCGGCGGCGCCGAGAAACGGCTGTCCGACGGGAATGATCTTGCACAAGCCGGAAGCAATCCCGCAGATCCCGGCGAGGATGGCCTGCTCCTTCGCCTTGTCTACGGCCTCGTCTGTAATGGCCTTATCCAGCACTTTAATCTGTCGGCCGATTTCCTTTGCCTGACCCTGAACGGAGTCGAGCTCCGTGCGACTCGATTCGAGTAGGGCCAAGCCCTCTGCATAATTCTTTTTCGCCAACTGCACGGCCTGGGATAACGCTTGACGGGTGCTCTTGAGCACCTGTGCATGGTTCTGGACCTGAGCCCAGGATTTCTCGAGTTTGTAGGAAAAATAGAGGAGGCTCACGGCGTTTTTCTGGTCTTCGAGAAACAGTTGCAGATTCGACATTAGCGACAGGCGGGGCAACCAGCCCGGGGGATTCCCGTAGTAGTCGAGATTGTCCTTGAGCTGTGTCAGGAGGGCGGCAATTTCAGTCGCGTGCCCGATCAGTTCCGCGCTGCGTGCGTTTTCCGGAACCCACTCAATGACGTCGCGATACCGTTCGAGCATCTCGCGCGCTTCCTCACGGCGCCCGTTAAGATAGGCATCGCGCGCGTACTGCAACGCCGGTTCAACAACGAGATGATTCGGCCAACCGTTGGGGTAGCGATCCAACAATAGTTTGCGCTGCTCAGGCGTCGTCTCGATGGGAAACGGATTCACCTCTTGGTAGAATGGTTTACGCGAACCGGGCTGTCCTTTTTGGCCATTCCGGGGGGCACAGCCCCTGCCCGCAACGATAGGAAAGGGACAACGTTCGACCGAATGGGACGGCTGAATTTTTGACTTGAAAAACTCATTCGGGCCTGTGATTTGGAGGGTAATGAAAGCCGGCGGTTTGTTCGAGTCGGTGGTCACCTGTGGTCGACGCGCCGGTACTTCTGAGGCCATGCCGGGCTCACCGCCTTCGGTCTGCACATATCGCGCTGTGCTCTCCGGGGTCTGCGTACCAGCAACGGCAATACCGTTCTTCGCCCAGAAGCATCGGAACATGCCTCCATCACCACCGTCTCCTGCTTTGCCTGAGGGAAACGCGTCCGGGACCCCACCCGGCCATACGCGCTCACCCTTCTCATACGACATCGCTGTAAGCTGCCCTAGTACATCGTCCATCATCATGACCTTGACGTGCTGGACGGAGTAGGACTTGTCGAGCAGGTCCCGCCATCCATCAGGCCAGGTCAAGCGATGGCTATTGTTGAGGACGTACTCGACATCCTTCGACTCCCAATGCGTAAGAGACTCTTTGTCGCCCGCGCTTTTCCGTTGATTCTCTTTCGGAACATAATCCACATAGCCGCCGCGCTCTGCATCCTGCCCCTTCCCGCCCATCGTGATGAATCGCGACACCGGCGTATCCGATGCAGGGACGCTGATGTTGGCTGCTTCCGGCAGGCACAGAGTGATATCGCCGCCGCGTAGCCCGTTGCCCCCGCTCTTCGCTTCGATCTGCCCCCGTTGGTTCAACGGCCTACCGCTGTTGTCGCGCGTGACTGTATAGGCGGGGGGATGAGGAATCGGAGTCGTGGTGATACTGCCGTTTTCCTCAAAGGCGAGTTTGCGTGCGCATATCCAGATATTTGTTTGCGGAAATACCAGCGGACTTCTAATCACGATTTCGTCCGCGTACATCTCCAGCGATTCGATATCGTTGCTGCCGCTGTAGTCAAAGAGTTTGGTCGTGACCTCGTCCGGATTGCCGGTGGGATTTGTATTTTCATATTCATCCCAGACCAGTTTCACGCCGCAGATCCGAATCTTGCGCGTGGTCATTCCTGCGACCCCGTTGAACAACCGCTCCGTGAACCCCTGCGTCACGCTGACGGTGGTATAGCGCTCCTTTCGTGGAAGGTCTCGGATCTGGTCGATCAGTAATGGAGAGGTCGTGTCTGCCATATGTCGTGCTCCCGTCGAAACGATATGTCGAAGTGTTGCCCTGTCTGGGGATGGGTTAACCGTGCCCTGCCATCGGCTGCGCTGGTGGAGTGCGTCAGAGCTGTGACTTCAGGAACATTCCCATAGATGAATTGTTGCCGGTCGTGATCCTGAGCGATCAGGTGCTTGTGGTGCTCAGAATTGCAAAGGCGAAGTGGGCGCTGCCGCCGACTGCGAGGAGCGGCGTGTCGATAGCCCAAGACGACTGGGTAAACTGAATGAAGCAGGCGAGAGAATGCCCTGTCGGAACTATTCATCCGCGCATCACAGCGGTTAGAGTTCAATCGGTCACGCGAAAGTACGTAACCAAGCCGAAACGCCGTCGGCTAGGGGGCCACAAGATACTTGAAGCTTTGTCTGATTGCAAATGTCTAATGAAAAAGCATGAGGTGCTGGGTCTTGCGGCCGACGGGAAAGCTCAACTTATTACAAAAATTGGGGTGTCTCGGATTTGGCAGTAGAACGGAGTACGTACCGTGACAGTACCTGGTGCCAATATGGACGAGATGGCTCGTAAAAATGCGAGGCTGACACTAGTACGTAGGCGGGTTGAATACACGAAGGCATCGTCTGGCGACCGGTTGGCTGAGCAGGTCATGGAGGTTGAGGATATAGACGGCATCCGACGAGCTCCTTGTTCCCCTCATTCAGGAACAGGCCGATGTCGCGGGCGTGATCGAGCGGCGTACAGTATCGATCAATCGAGGTGGCGCCCCAGCGGGAAAGAATGCCTCTCCTGGCCGCTATGATTTCATCGGCACAGGCTTTCGGACAGATTGCGGCATAAATGCTTGTTCCCGCGCGGCACATCTGGATGACGCTCACTGGAGCGGGCGAGACGCACGATTCCGCGGTTTATTCCTTGTGTTTCCCATCCAGCAGACAACTGACATTCATGTCGCCCATGACGTTGATGGCCGTCCGGCAGCGGTCGAGAAACCAATCGACGGTCAGCAGGACCGGGATGTATTGCACGGGCAGCCCGACGGCTGTGAAGACCATGGTCATCGTGACGAGACCTGCTTCCGGAATTCCCGCGGCGCCGACGGAGGCAATGACGCTGGTCAGCACCACCATCAGTTGTTGAGACAGTGAGAGATCCATCCCGATGATCTGGGCGATAAATAACGCTGCCATGGCCTCGTACAGTGCGGTGCCGTCGTTGTTGAAGTTCGCGCCGACGAGCGCTCCCATTCTGGCGGATTGCTCGCGCACGCCTATGCGATCTTTCAGTGCGACGTAGGTCACCGGCATTGTGGCCGTTGAGCTCGCGGTGGAGAAGGCCATGACCAGCGCGTCCCGTCCTCCGCGTATCAACGCTGCCGGGGAGACCCACGACCCGAAGCGGATGCGCACGAGGTAATAGGCCGCCTGGATCGCGAGTGCGAGCAGCACGCACAGCACAAAGATCCCGAGTGCCTGGAACTGCGCGAAGCCTTCCGTGCCCACGATGCTGGCCACGATGCCGAAGACGGCCAGCGGGACCACGGCGATGATCCAATGCAAAATCTTGATTAAGGACTCCAGCAAGAGTTCGACGAGATGTTCGACCGTGCCGAGCGGACGGTGACGTTCATTACGTAACGCCATGCCGAATGCCACCGCGACGAAGATGACCCCGATGACTTTCCCATCGTCACCCAGTGGTCCAAGCAAGCTCTTGGGGACATTCTCGAAAAAGAGGACCAGTGGGTTCACGCTATGTGTGATCTCGGCGGGCGATGGAGACGGCGTCAGCCCCGCTCCCTGTCCCGGCTGGATGATGTTCGCGACGGTCAATCCGACGGTGATCGCGACCAACGTGTTCAGCAACAACAGCCGGGGAAGGCGAGCCGCAAGCGGACCGCCGAGGCGCGTGGTCATGAACGTGTGCACGATCGCTGCAAGGATCAGGGGCGGGGCGAGGGCACCCAAGAGCCGGAGCACCAGCTTGCCGGGCACCGCCAGGACGGCCGCCTGACTACCCAGTATCAGCCCAGTCAGGACGCCGAAGACCAGGCCGATGACAATGCGACCATACAGCGGGAGGTTGTGCCAGGTTGCCATCAGGCCTGTCGGCGACGTCGCGATGGTCGTGTTCTCCAGGGACTTGTCGTCCACGAAATGGTACTCCGATGGTGTTGTGATTCTCGGGAAACGAGCAGCCGTGCTGTTGAGATTAGCGCAGATGCAGCGTTGTCGGTTGTGGCGGATACTATCAGATCTGGTTCCGTGGCGGGGAGATGGATGCAGGAGTATTCACGCGGCGTTCACCTCGCACCGCAGCAGTTGGTATGTCGGATCAATGCCAAATCGCAGACATGGGGTGATGCGTATGTTCGATCAAGAGGGGGTGAAGGAAAGACAACTGTCCGGCCGGGTTGCAGCGGCACAACCCCCAGCCGGAACAAGTCAGGCGAGGTCGGGATAGAAGTAGTCGGCTCCGACAGGAAATTGGCCGAGCCATTGCGTGAAACGCGAGACTTCTTCTCCGCGAAAAATGCATCCGTGCTGAGGAAGAATCGCCGTGATCACGAGTCTGAAGGTGTGGTCCTTGTACATGGCGGCGCCGACATCTCCTGAGAACAGGAACCCGCTGACCGTATCGTGAACAAGAATATTGCCGGGGGAGTGCAGGAACGGTGCGGAGAGACAATCGAGTCAGCCGCCGTCTTTCAACGGGATCGAAAGACCCTCGTCTGGTACTTTGACGAAATTAAGGTTGTGGGCCTTACCGCTCAGGTCCCTAGTTTCATAATGCAGCATGAACCGAGTCCAGAAGCTCGACACGACCAGCTTGATCTGGTCATTCCACTTTGTCCAACTGGGAAATGAGGCACAGATATCGGGGGCTTGATGGCTGAAGAACAGGTGGGTGATGCTATTCGGGCTGAGGAGGAGACACACTTTCTTGAACACATGTGGGAACCGGTCGAATCGGCCCGGTTCAAGAATGTAGCCCTCGTTTCCGTCGATGATCAGATAGGTGTTGCACTCGATCTCGTCACCCCCGGTGTGTATGCCGATCCAATAGACCTTGTGGCCACCGTTATCGAAAAGCAGGATGGCGTCGTCGGGACACCATGGCAACCTCCATCCGGCAGACCACCGAACGGCCCGGTCTCTGCATCTCTAGGTGAAATTATAGAGGAGCATCCACCGATCACAAATTGAATACGCGAATGGGGGGAGCCTGAAGGAGAATGCCTTGGAGAAAGAAACGCTGCCAGGCCGGTTGTCTGTTCCATGGGGCCAGGTGTCGTTGTCTTCCAGTATAGTATGTGAACCGCTGACACCCTCCTCCCAAGGCAGGCGTGTGACTAGGTTGCGCGCCTGCAGTCGTTCACTCTAGCAGAGCTGCGTTTCCTAGCGTCGGGCCCTAAGTGTTAGAGGGATTCGGTGCCTTCTCGGGAGATGCATGGGGCGCCTGACAAAAGGTTTCGGCTGGGCCCCTGTTACGTATCCAGGTCTGGATGATTCCGGGGACCATTTCTTGGCGTCGTCTTTGAGCGAGTGGCTACCGTTGTTCGGGTGGGACAGCTTTGAGCGTGGCGACAAATGCGCGATGGGCGGAGGGATCAACCGGCCGATGCCGGATCGTCGTGCTCGCTGGGTCCTTGCCGAGGTAGTTTTCACCTCTCCAATTCTTCGACGGTCTGATGGGCCTTGGTTCGAAGCCGCCGCCGCAATTGGGGCAGACATTGTGTAACACGTCCGCGACGCATGCTGCGCAAAACGTACATTCGTACGAGCAGATGCGCGCCTTGGGTGAATCAGGTGGCAACGGTGTATTGCAGTGCTCGCAGGTTGGTCGAAGTTCCAGCATGCTGGATCTGGTTCGCTAAGGAATGGTCGTTTGTCCATTCTACGCGCTCAAGCCTTCAGGATCTACGGGAGAGAAACACGGGGGAGTTCGAGTCTGCAGGCGGCGTTGGGTCGAAATCCGGTCATCCTGGCGAGACGGTTAGGTACCTCGCACGTTGAATTCCTCTCCTGTCCGGCATAGATTCCGCGGAGATTCTTGAGGGAATTCATCGCAGGCTCGACGGACGCGATTGGTGCCCAAGGTGGACTGTCCGCCACGCGTCGAGGGGAGGCCGCATCAGCTGGCATTCATCGAGGGCAGCCTCGTTGGTGGGGCATCCGTGTCGGACCGTTGGTAGATTACGCGTGATCCTTTCTTTGTCGTTCCGTGCGAGGCCAAATAAAACTCGTGGTGTGTCTTCGCCATCCTTGGTTGAGATAGAACCCCTCTTTGCCCACCGCCGACGTCAGGGTCGTGAACACATAGTTGACGAGTGAGTGTTCGAGATACGACAAGATATTGCTGCCAATCCCACGGCCCTGATAATGAGGGTCAACCACCAAATCGACTATCAATGCATAATATTTTCCGTCATCCACCGTACGTCCAACACCGACCAACGTACGATCATCGTAGGCACATCGAACATAGGAGCTGGATCTAAAGGCAGCCTGAATGTCTTTGGCATCTCTTTTCCCCCAGCCGACGCGTTCGAAGAGCTCGGACACCCTCTCCCAGTCCACACCCTCCGCGTCATTTTCGTACTGTATGTCCATGGGTCGTTCTATTGCTAGGGTGAGACATCAGCCCTGATAGCATGACTCGCATTCACAGTCTTCTGCTCTTCGCGCCGGTCATATGTCCCTCACGT
This sequence comes from Nitrospira sp., assembly GCA_009594995.1. Classification (GTDB taxonomy): domain Bacteria; phylum Nitrospirota; class Nitrospiria; order Nitrospirales; family Nitrospiraceae; genus Nitrospira_A. The sequence goes on from VOPR01000010.1 coordinate 13,994, forward strand.
CTGCTTGTCTGTACCCGTTGACTGTCAGGACAACTCCACACACCAACAGTACCGACGTCATGGCCAATACGGCAGTGGGATGGTCAGCGGTCTGTTGGGACGAGACCGGAGCGACCATGCGGATCAGCCCACCGAGGAGGAGTAGCCACCCTGTGAGCGTGATCAGCACAGGCCAGCGAGGCATCCAATAGTTGTGGGCACGGACAATAGTCCAGCCCGCGACAAAGAGCAGCGTGCCGTTGAGGTACGTGAGATGCGCGGACGTGTTCGTGAAGATCTCGAGGTTCAGCGACTCCGTAACGGAGACTGCAATGAGGCTCGGCCCGAGCAGTGCTGCAACTTGCTTCGACTGTGCCACCTCACCCTCTGTTCTCCGGCCTCAGCACCCCTGCAGTTTCGCAGGACAGGCACCGGCAGCATTCTACAATTTCCGGTGGGTTTGGTCTATTGCACGCGCATGTGGTCGGTGCGTGGGCGATGGGCCGGAGATGTCAGGGATGAAAGAAGACTTGGGCCGGCTTCAGAAGGGCACTCCTTGGTGCCAGTCCTTTTCAGCGCAAGTAGCGCCGAAGGCCAGACCTAAAGAGCCAGGTCGGAGCCGGAACGGGTGCCAGGCTCGGTCCGAATGATCCCTGGCACCTCTCTCTTCCGTCAGACATCGAGCCGGCGCGCCCGTTGAAAGCCTTTACAGCCACCGGTCACTCGGCTAGCCTAGCGCCTCATGCAGAGACTCACACCGGCGCTCGCTTACTTTCTGATCGTTTTCGGAGCCGGATTCCTCCTCGGGACAATCCGCGTCCTGCTCATCCTTCCGATCCTGGGCGAACGGGCGGCCGAGCTCTTGGAGATGCCGTTCATGCTCATCTTCATTGTGCTGGTTGCCCATTGGATCGATCGGCGTTTTCTGATGGGCGTGGACGATCGAGGGCGAATCGGCGTGGGAGTGCTTGCGACCGGATTGGTCTTGATCGCAGACTTAGTCGTGGGCATCGCTCTTCGTGGCATGACGCCACACGATGTGCTGTTCGCCAGGGATCCGATTTCGGGCGCGGCCTACTACCTTAGCCTGCTGCTCTTCGCCGTCATGCCCTGGCTAGTCGCGCCACGCCGTCGGCGATAACGACAGCGTGCCTGCTGAAAGGGGACTGGAATGATTTCTGGCACCATTGTCTGGCCTCACACACTGTGCGGCGAAGATGGCGCCTTGAGGTGCTGATGCGGCGCCTGCTCTCGTTATTGCAAGGGCCCGAAGGATTGTGGCTCACAATCAGTCTCCTGGTCTATCTCGTTGCGACGAGCAATGAACCTTCGACGCCGGCGGGCAACGAGTTCCTTGAAACGCTTTGGGTTGCGATTCCGTTAGCGGGGATTCCCCTCACATTTCTGACTGCTTATTTGCCGGGCGGGAGCGGCCGGTGGTGGCTGCTGCGCGTGGTGCTGGTTTCCTCAGTCGGCGTGCTGGTGGCGTCGTTCATCGCGGCCAGCGGGGTCGATTATCACGATTCCCGCAACTCCGGCCTACTCGGCGCACCCGTGTACAGCCTCTCGATTGGGATTGTACTGCTGGTGCCACTCACGTTCGTCGCTGCTGCTCTGGTGCGGAGAAAGAACCGGGCAAGGATGAGATAACGGTGCCTGGTGCGAGTGCCTGCGTCGGCAGGCGGAATGTGCGATTGCCGGACTTAAGGTGACCAGGATTTGACAGCCACCATTCTGAGCTCCAGTCGGCAGGTCCAATTCCTGCTCTGTGATGGACAGACTCAGAGTTATGGGGCATATATGATTTGCGGTTCACGTCCGGGGAAAAGCAGTGGGCATTGATGAAATTGAACCCTCTTGAAAGGGGCTTGGTATGAGCGTCCCTCCCTTTACTGCACACAACATCCGGCTCGATGACGGCAGACGCACCATACCCGATGCGCCACTGTTGCTGGAAGAGTGGCCCGGGTTTCACTCGCTCAAGAGGCTGCTCGACTTGGTGTTTCCTACCGGCAAAGAGAACCATCGCATTGTGGATCTGGGATGTTTAGAAGGGGGCTATTCGGTCGGGTTTGCCAGGATGGGATTCGAGGCGGTGGGGATCGAGGTCAGAGACGCGAACTTTCAATGCTGCAGCTACGTGAAGGAGCATGTCAGCCTGCCGAATCTGCAATTCGTGCAGGATAATGTGTTGAACTTTTCCCGTTACGGCAGATTCGACACGGTGTTTTGCTGCGGGTTGCTCTATCACTTGGATCAACCAAAAGCATTTCTGGAACAGGTGGCCAAGCAGACGAAAAAAATGCTCATTCTTGATACGCATTTTTCGATCGAGTCCGATCGGGTCAAGCCGCACTATGTGCTTTCCCCCATGACATCGAACGAGTCTCTGAAGGGCCGCTGGTACAGAGAGTTCCAGGACAATGCCTCCATTGACGAACGGCAAGGGCTCCGGTGGGCCTCTTTCCATAATAGCCAGTCATTTTGGGTGAAACGCGAAGACCTGATCGGACTGATCTACGACTTGGGCTTCAAGACGGTCTTTGAGCAATTTGATTATCACGCCCCGGACATTACCAAGGTCTTGACGGACAGTTACGAATATTTATTGCGGGGAAGATTTGTCGGCATCCGGTAGGGTCGAGACTGATCATCTCGCGAACCCCCTGCTTCGCTAGCTTATAGTTCCTGGGCGTCTCTTCTCAGGATTCTTTCTAGAACCTCTCGGCCGCCCGAGTGACCGGAGGGTCGATTCCATTCCACACTGCTTCGCCAACCGCCGCACCCAGGCTTCTTCACCGAACGGGCGGCCTCGTTGCACACGCGCCACCCAATCGCGTGGCCGCGTCATGGGCCAGTCACTGAGCCAAGCTGTCAGCGTGACATCTGCTTGATCCCGCCGGCACAGGCCCGATCATCTATCAAGCACCACTCCTTTTCAGCGCAACCAACGCGGCAAGGCCAGATCCAAAAAGCCAGGCCGCAGCCGGAACGGGGACGGGGCTTGGACCACCTTCCACCGTCAAATTGATTCGCGCGAACGTGGAGGTGTTAAACGGAAGGCTCTCGACGTTGACCTGAAGCGTATTGCCGGAGAATGTGACGTCACTGTCGGATAAGCCAAGCGTGGTCACGGTACGATCGATCAGCGCCTGCCTGATACTGGGCATTGCAGCATTGTCGAAAGTGAGCTTAAATCCATTGCGGAAGCCTGATGCGAATCGGAAGTCAGGAGCAAAATTGAAAAAGTCGAAGTGGGGGAGAAATAATTTCTTGACACCATTCTTCAGAACCTATTGCGTGGTGCTCTCCTTGATGAGGTGACTGTACAATCGGGGGAAGCTTGCACATGATGTAATCAGCCAAAGCGTGACGAACCGTTTCTTCTTTGTTAGTTTGTAACTTCAAGGCGCACAGACTAATAGAGTCGGCACGCGACTGAGTAAATTTCAGAGGAAGGTGTACTGGATGATGCGACGAGGTATGAGTCGTACGATTTTCCATGCATGCACACATATGTTCTTGGCTGTCTTTGTAGGCTGTTTTTTTCTGGTTACATCTGGTGAGGCGGCAAGCTTCGATTGCTCACAAGCCAGAGCACAAATCGAGAAGTTAATCTGTGGAGATCCACAGGTTTCAAAAATGGACGAAGATTTGGCCGCGGTATACGCTGATCTCTTAACGAAGACTGCTGATCTTAAGGCGATCAAAGCACAGCAACGTGAATGGCTCATCAACCTCCGTAAGCATTGCAACAATATCGCCTGCCTGAAAAATATGTATGCATTACGCATCACGGCCCTCGCCACAGCAAAGCAAGCCGAGGGTGATCTTTCGGCAAAATCAATTGCGGCCAATATGGAAACTTGCCGACTGGTGGCTGAGTATGCCAATCGCGGTGATCTCGACTCCATCTCAGTGCAACCGACTGTCCCTCGGCCGGAACAAGAGAAGTTGAAACGTCTAATGGGCGAGGGGGTAGAGCTTCCCGAATATGTGAGCTATTGGGCCATTGATTTGGATCATGACGGCAGTCCTGAACACTTCATCGTTGTACTGGATCCTGAGATGGGTGAGGGCTATGCGCTTGCACGATCCAGAAAGAATGGCTCGACTCTGGCCGGAGTCAACGACAACGAGGATAAGAACATCACCCTCTCTGTGCTTTCCCTGAACGGCCGATACTATATTCTCTCCAGTACGCTTCCCAAATTGGGCAAACTCTGGCGCCTGGCAAGAAACGGAGAATTCGTGAACATGTGCAAATTCTCCCAGCGCGAAGAGCCCGTAATCGAGCGCTCCGACGGGAAGGAGAACCCTGTATGCAGAGATGCGAAAGACAATCGAATCCCTCCTGTCGCATTCTCCAACATGCATGCAATCAGTGCGGTGCCTCAGGAGCCCCGATTGAGGTTGTCATATCCAAGTGAGGACCTGGCTCGAATTGATATCGACAATGATGGCCAGGTCGATAACGTCGTCCGTTTTACAACCACCTTGGGATCTTACGGTTGTGAGACACAATATTTTGCGACTACTGATATAACCAGGACCCGTATCCCAGGCACTGCCTTAAATGATTTGCTCTATAGTGCCCTGGGCACGGATCGTTGTAGTCGCAATCTTGAAATCTTAGTCCATGGTGGCGTCACATACGTGGGTATCCAGTCATGGACTCCCGACTACGCTGTTTATCGCATCAAAAACGACATGGCTAAGACGGTCTGTGAGTTTCCAGGGCGAGTGATCAACGAGGTGGTCGATGATGATCAGGAGGCAGCGAAGTGAAGACTGTGTCCTTCATCATCGGTGTCCTCGCAATCTGCTTTGGTGGAGCAGTGCATGCCAAAGAATGCGAGTTCAGCGCCGATAGCCATCCACGCGTGCCACCACCAACATACATAGAGGCCATTGAGAGCCAATTCGCCGCATCGGCATATGAATGTGCAATCCGTGCCACGCAAAAACTGGCTATCTCCTTAGCTTCGCTACCCGACAGGGAGGAGTATGACGCTCGTTTTGCGTTGCGTGAGATGGCAATCAAGATCAGTAGAAATCCGTCTTATCCAAGCGGACAGCGTCTAGAGTTGCTGAATGCAGCAGTAGTAAGTTTGGCAAGTAGTGAGGCAACCCTGAAGAAAGAGGAAATACAAGCTGATGTGCGCATGCTGATGGTAGGTGGCAAGGCACTCAGATTACAAAACGACACCGTCGGATGGTTGGAGTTACTGACACTGGCCATTCGTCTTGATCGGCAGCTGGGAGATACCGACCGACGGATTGCTCCGCAGGAAATCCAGCCTCTCCTCCACGATCCCTATCGCCCATACAACCACTTTGATCGCCTGGCAACGCTCGCAGAGCTAACCAAAGGCGACAAGGTAATGGAGAATTTCCGTTCGGAGCTTGTACGTACAATTTACTTCAACGTTATGAATTGGCGAGAAGATCCCAGTCGTGAGGTGGCCCTAGACCGCTGCACACAATTGCTCCGCCTCGTCGAGGCTCTAAGCGATGTGACGAATTGCTACCGCTGTCCACCAGACTGGCGGTGGCGGCCTATTATGAAGGTGGGAGCGGCCTATAAAAGACTGGGCATGGCCGAGGAAGCTAAGGCCTATGTCGAACAGGCCATTCAAATTGTTCGCAGTCAAACAGATCTTAACTCTCGCCTTGGAGGGTATCGATATGTACTGAGTGACTTGATAATTATGCCATACGACCGCCAGGCAATCTTGTCCTTTCTCGACGAGATGGAGGAACTTGCTAATGCACTCGATACGCCGATAGCAAGAGAGGTTCGCAGTGCATGGCTCAAAGACTTTCTTGAACGGGCTCAGTTCAAGCGGTGAGTGGGTATGAATAAATGAAGTTGCTCAGACATAATCCACGGGTCGGTAGTTTTATCTCAGAGTGAAAGCGAGACACAGCCTGCCGCGCAAGAAAGCCTGATTTGTTAAGGAAGGTATCGAGGCTTTCAAGCTAGAATGCTGTGTTTCGAAAGCATACGATACAAATATTGTGAGTTCAGTTTCGTTTTCTCAGCGAGCGAGTTGGCCTGGCCGGTTCCCTACATGCGCGCGTCCAACGAGGGGAGTCTTCAGCAGCGCGTTGCGCGAGCATGGGGAACTGCCAGGCCAGCCTCTTTCCCCCTCTCACCTCGGCCTATACATCATCACCGTCACGCCAACCAGACACACCATCGCGCCGATGACATCGAATCGATCCGGCTCCACGTGATCGACCAGCCACCCCCACAGAATCGATAGGATGATGAACCAGCCGCCGTAGGCGGCATAGACTCGGCCGAAGTGTGACGGCTGATAGGTCGGCACGATGCCGTACAGAATCAAGATGACGGCGCCGGTTCGATGGCGAGGCGAGGGTACGGTATGAGATCATGACGACAGTCGGGCATGCAAATAGCACGGCGCCAGCCCATTCCGTTCAGAGGAGGGTTCCATGAAGCTTCTCTCCGTGCAAGTCGGACATCCCCGCACCGTCAAATGGCATGGCAAAGTTGTCTCGACCGGGATCTACAAGGAGCCACTTGAGGGGCGTGTCCTGCTCCAGCTCTTCAATCTCAAGGGCGACGAACAGGCTGACCTGACTGTACACGGCGGGAGAGAAAAAGCGGTGTACGTCTATCCGTCGGAGCATTACCCGTTCTGGCAGAAAGAATATCCCGACCTGCTGTTTCAACCGGGATGGTTCGGCGAGAACTTCACCGTCCAGGGCCTGGACGAACGGACGGTGTGCATCGGCGATCAATTCCGGATCGGCGGCGCCCTGGTCGTCGTGACCCAGCCGCGCATGCCTTGTTTCAAGCTCGGCATCCGACTTGGCAAACCTGATGCGGTGAAGCGGTTCCATGCTAGCGGTCGCTGCGGCTTCTATCTCGGTGTGCTCCAGGAGGGGGAGGTTGGTTCAGGCGATCTGTGGGAACAGGTCGCCCGGGGTGATGAGCAAATGACTGTCCTAGAAAGCTACCGGCTGATGACCCAATAGCGGCGAATCCAGTTCACTGCGCTCGCTCTTCCCAATTTTCCACAGCAAGCGGGGCTTGGTTTGCCCCAAACTGCGCGCGTCCAACGAGGGCCTTCCGAGGCCGCGCGTTGCGCGAGCACAGGAGACCATCAGGCCAGCTCCATCCTCCCACTCTTGCATCTCCGTCTTTTCCCCTCGTACAATGACGAACTCCAAGCTAACCCTTTGGCATTCTGATTGTTTCGGAATGCCGGACCGATACAAGGGCCGTCTTCATGCGGGTTGAGTACACAAAGGGCGAGCGGGCCTCGCGCGAGCTGATCATGCTCCAGCGCCAGTCATCCGAAGCCGCCGCCGGTCGGAAGATGAAGGTTATGCTCATCTTTCCACCCGACTGGTTCCCGTCCGAACCCTATCTGAGTCTTCCGTCCCTTACCGCCGTCCTCCGCCAAGCCGGGCATCAGGTCGTTCAAAAAGACATCAATCTCGAGATGTGGGATTGGTACTTTAGCGAGGACTTTCTCAAGAAGGTCTTGCGCAAGGTGCCCCAGCAGCTCGATCGCCTCAGGAAGCTGGCGAAGAAGCGCGACTTGGAGGATTGGGAACAGGATCTTCAACTACAACTCTGCGAGGTGAGCCGCCAGCGGATCGACGAACTGATCAAGAAGGCGGAAAAAGCCAAGGCGATCATTCGCGGGGAAATCTTCTACGAAATCGATCAGTTGGAGTGGGCGATTCAAGTATTTCGTGAGGTCACGGCGGTGATCTCGTTGGTCTATGCGCCGGCGCGGATCTGCATGCCGCCCATGGAAACCAACCTCTCCTATAAGGTGTTCGTTTCCAGCGAAGTCATAGAGGCGGTGAACGACACCCAGGTGAACGTCTACCGCGATGTGTTCGAGCAACTCGTGAAGCCGGCCATCGAGGCGGAGCAGCCGGACGTGATCGGCATCTCGATCGTGTTGCAGCAGCAGATGTTCTCTTCCATGACCTTCTGTGCGCTCATCAAGCAGCACTTTCCCCACATTCATGTGACGATCGGCGGCAACACGGTCACGCGTCTGCGCGACGTGCTCCCGCAGTCGCCGCTGTTCCAATACTTCGACAGCGCCGTGGTCTATGAAGGCGAGACGGCCTTTGTGCAGCTCGTGTCGGCGGTGGGGGCGAAGCAGAGTCTGGCCGAGGTGCCGAATACCATCTACAAGGACGCGACCGGGGTGCATGTTTCCACGACCAGCTTTGCGGAAGACATGCACAGTTTGCCGCCGCCGGACTTCGACGGCTTGCCGCTGGAAAAATATTTCGTGCCGACCAAGATCTTGCCCTATCTCGCCACGCGCGGCTGTTACTGGGGCCGTTGCGAGTTCTGCGACCACGGCGAGGGCTACACGGCGGGGTACCGGACGAAGAAAATTCAGGACGTGCTGGCGGAGATAACCTACCTGCGCGACAAGTACGGAGCCAGGCATTTTCACTTCACCGATGAGTCCTATCCACCGGCCCTGTTCCGGAAACTCGCGCGCGGCCTGATCGACAGCAACATGGGGATCGTCTGGACGACCCACATGCGTTTCGAGAAGAGCCTGCTGGAAGATCAGGTCTGGCAGGATGCCAAGGACAGCGGCTGCAAGTATCTCCACTTCGGCTATGAGTCGGGGAACGAACGGGTGCTCAGGCTGATGGACAAGGCCACGACCACCGAAATCATGACGAAACACTTGAAGTACACCGCCGAGGCCGGCATCTGGAACCATTGCATGGGCTTCTTCGGCTTTCCCGGCGAGACGCGGGAGGAAGCCTGGTCGTCCGTACAATTCCTGGAGCAGAACAAGGACTATGTGCATTCGCTGGGCTTCGGGACGTTCGATCTGGGCCGGCATAATCCGGTGGCGAAACATCCCGAGAAATTCGGCGTGACCGCCTACAAAAATCCCGAGTGGGATCTGGCGCTGGATTACTACTTCACGGTGAAGCAGGGCTTGAGCATCGAAGAGGCGGAACGCGTGTTCGAGGAGTTCGAGCGGAACCACAACCCGGGTTGGGATCTGCGGTTGTTCATCCGCGAATACATTTTTCTCTACATCGCGCGCTTCGGATTGCAGAAGCTGCCGGACCTGCAGTTCCGGTCGGCGAAAATCGTTACCACAGCTCCTTCGCTAGCGGGGAAGATGTAATGTCAGCATCGGGTCTCGTTCAAATCGACGGGCTGTCGCCGATCAAGAAGGAAGATCGGAAGCAGTCGAAGGTCATGTTGCTGTTCCCGCCCGAGTGGGTGCCGACGGCGCCCTATCTCGCCTTGCCTTCGTTGACCGCCGTGTTGCGCGAAGCCGGGCATACGGTCGTGCAGCGCGACATCAACATTGAGATGTACGACCATTTCTTCAGCATGGAGTTCCTGATCTGGGTGAAGGGCCGCCTGGGCATGCACCTCAAGCCGCTTCAGGATAAGGAGAAGGCGGGGACGCTGACCGACCAGGAAGCCAGCCAGAAAGCGGTGCTGGAAGAAGCCTACGCAGTAGATGTCTTCGATCTCGCGGAGCGCGCCGAGGACGCGAAGCTGGTCGTGCGTGGTGAACGGTTCTACGAGGCAGAAAAGCTGGAGCGCGCGCTGAATACCTTTCGTGAAGCGATGCAGTACATCTCCGCCGCCTACTACCCGGCCTCGCTGGTGTTCTACCCGATGGAAAGCAACCTCGGGTATCGACCCGGCGTTTCGAAGGAAGTATTTGCCTGTCTCGATGACGAGCAGGTGAACGTCTATCGCGACATCTGTAACCAGCTTGTCCTGCCCAGCGTGAGCAAAGAAAAGCCGGCGGTGATCGGCATCTCCATCGGCACGCAAATGCAGCTGATGGCCGGTCTGACCTTCTGCAAGATGATCAAGGAAAGTTTTCCTGAGATCCGCGTCGTGGTCGGCGGCAATGTTGTTACGCGGTTGCAGGAAGAATGGGCCCACCACGAGCGGTTTTTTACCGAGGTCTTCGACGCAGCCATTTTGTACGAAGGCGAGCATGCGCTCCTCTGGTACCTGGAGGCTGTGAACGGCCAACGGGCGATTGAGCAGGTGCCCAACCTCATGTATCGCGACGCGGCGGGCGTGAAGCAGAGCAAGGAAGTCTACACGGAGAAAACGGCGGCGCTGCCGTTGCCGGACTTCGACGGCCTGCCGCTGGATCGCTACTTCGTCCCCGAGCGGATCATTCCCTACCTCGCCACACGCGGCTGCTACTGGGGCCGTTGTACCTTCTGTGATCACGGTCAGGGTTATTTCGACCAGTATCGCGGCATGAGCGCACAGCATGTGGTGGAGCAGGTGACGGCGCTGCGGGATAAGTACAACTGCCGCCACTTTCTATTTTCCGACGAATCCTATCCGCCCGCGTTGTTCAAGAAGGTGTCGCAACTGCTCGTGGAGAAGAACGTCGGTATCAAGTGGACGACGCTGATCCGCTTTGAGGAGACCTTGCAGGACCAGGCGATTTGGGATCTGGCGGCGAAGGCCGGCTGCTGCACGTTGTACTACGGCATGGAGTCGGCGAACGAGCGCGTCCTGAATCTCATGGACAAACATGCGCGGAAGAGCGTGATCCAGAACAATCTGCATCAGGCGGCCAAGGCCGGCATCTGGAACCATGTGATGGCGTTTTACGGGTTCCCGGGCGAGACGCGTGATGAGGCGCTGGAGACGCGCCAGTTTGTCATCGACAATCAGCCGGTGATCCATTCCGTGGAGCTGTTTTATTTCGTGGCCTACCGCCACACGCCGATGGTACGCAATCCGGACAAGTTCGGCATCACGATCCATAAGCAGGAAGAGTACGACCTGCCGCTGGATTATTACTACACGCTGAACGAGCCGGTGGGCATTTCCTGTCTCGACGCGATGCAGCTCTGCGAAGAATTTTATAAGAACGACTTTCAGCCCTGGGCGGTGCGGGTGAACAGCCGCGAACATGTCTTCCTGTATATCTCCAAGTTCGGCACGAACAAGCTTCCGCAGATTTATGCGGCCACGAAGGACGGCGCCGCGACGGAAGGGGTATCGGGTCTGGTGACCTGGCCGATGGCCGTGGCCGAAGGAGCGGGGGAGAAGGACGGGGAGACGTCGATGTCGCGGGTGGTCTCCCACGGGGTCGAGTAGCCCGGATGATGAAAACGCCATCTCACGGCGTTCTCGGTCGGCTGTCTCCCTGCGACGTACCGCAAGGGTACGCCTCAGTCGGCACCCTCCCTGCGGCCTTGTGACATGACGTTTTGATCATCCGGTGGCAGATAAGCCGAGTGAAGCGTACCTCCCAAGATTCGAACAACGAGGGAGGAGTGAAGGTGTTCTCAGTGGCGATTCACAGTTAACTGTGGGCGTCGTCGGGGACGACTAGCGCAGCAAGTAAGGTGTACGAGGCCTCGATCAGGCGGGTCATCTCTTCGGCTTTGGTATAGGCCTGCATGTATTTCTTCGGGTTGTTGGTCAGATTGGCGAAGCGGCGCGGGGTCCAGGTATGGAGCAGCGCATCGCGCTTCTGATCGAGTTGATCGCGGGTAAAGGGTTGGGTGAGTGCGAAGAGTGCGAGTGCGTCGGTGAGGCGTTTCTCGGTCATGTCACGGAGTCTGGCAAGTCGACGATGACCCTGTCAATCTTACACAGGTTGCCCCAGCGGCGATAGGCGAACCGGTTCACCATGCCCACCACGCTTCCTATATTTCAGCCGATTCCCATCTTCAAAGATCGCACCGATTATCGGCAGGTGCTCATTAAGGAGATGGACGCGGGGAAGATTCCCCTGAGTCTGGGCCGGGACTGTCCGGTCAAATGCGAGTTCTGCTACGAGCTCGACCACTCCTACCGCGAAACGCTCGATCCGCCCAAAACCAGTGATGAGGATTGGAAGTTCATCCTCAATTACATCAGCCGGAAACCGACCGACCCCACGCAGTTCTGGTGCCTCGGCGGCAACGAGTTCATGGAATGGACGGATCTTTTTCTCCATCCCAAGGCGATGGAATGGGTCGAGGACTTTCTGAAGTACACCGACAAGAGTATTCAGTTCTTCACTGTCGGGTTTGTGCATGTGCCGAAGATCCACCAATTGGTCGCGCAGTATCCCGGCCGCATCAACTTCGAGCTCTCGGTCATCACGCTCAGCGATTACCGACAGCGGTTGATGCCGCATGCGCCGTCGGTGAAACATCTCATGAAAGTGCTGGACGGGCCGGCTGTGTCTTCCGCCAATTTCTACGCGTTCGACAAGGACACGATGTCCAAGGACGCCGCGACGATTTCGGCGATCAACCAGCAATGCGTGCTGTGGATGGGGACGCTCACACCGGTACGCGGGCTCAAGGAGGAAACGGCAGCCGTCATGCGGCAGGGACGAAAATTCCTGCCGGACGAGGCAACGAAGATCTATCACTTGGGCTTGCCGAATCTCCAGACCATCCACACGGAGTCCTACACCACCGCCTTCTTAAGTCGACGCCGAATCGTCAGCCTGTTCGATTCGCTCGAACTGGAAAAGAAGGACACGGTCGTCATGGCGGGCAGCGTCCATAAAATTCTGACCATGTTCCGCAAGAATCGTGCGAAGTTTCTCTACGTGCCCAACGCCTTGCTCAGCGGCGATTCGGATTGTACGGTGCTGTTGACCTTCGACGATATCGCGCGGCGGTTGACGAAGGAAAAAGTCATCCACGTGCCGAAATGCATCATGCAGTCGGGGCGCGGACCCTATACCGATATCACGGGGGTGAGCCTGGAGCAGTTCACCAAAAAAACCGGGGTACGGGTGAAGGTGCTGCACAAGATCGATACCCGATTCGCCAACCAGCAGTTGTACCGCAACGGCTCGTTGCAGAATTACGTCGAGCAATACCTTCACAATCCGTTGAGGGGGGCGTATGAAGCCATTCCACGCCCCGTGTGACAGGCTGCTGAAATCGACCTCCCACGTCGCGGCTCGCTAAAATCCTCAACGTACCCTCGAGGGTACGCCTCCGGTTTTATCTCGCCTGCGGCCTCGTGGGACGCCGTTTTTCCCAGCCGTTTAAATTCCTACACACCGGCCAGTGTCGCGTTCTTGCCCCCTTGCAAAAAATACTGACTCGGGGCAACATGCCGCCAGCATCTTCTGGAGGAGCGTATGCCCGGGCAGAGACGATTGCAGTTCTATCAAGCCGACGTGTTTACCGATGAGCCGTTCGGTGGGAATCCGGTCGCGGTGTTTCCCGACGCCGATGGGCTGACCGACGTCGAACTGCAGCAGATCGCCCGCGAGATGAATCTCTCCGAAACCGTCTTTGTGTTTCCCCCGACCGACCAAGCTGCCGTCGTCAAGATGCGCATCTTCACACCGACGCAGGAAATCCCCTTTGCCGGGCATCCGGTGATCGGCACCTTTTTTGTGCTGGGCAGTCTGGACCGCCTGGCCCTCCGGGAGCCGGTCACGCGGGTGCTGCAGGAATGTAATCTCGGCCTGTTTCCCGTCGACATCCATTCCCATGATGGCGTGATCGAACGTGTGGTCATGGCGCAGCCGAGCCCGCAATTTCTGGATGTCATCGAGGAGCCGGAAGCGCTCTTCGCCATCGCCCGGTCGTTGGGAATTACCAAAGCCGCAATCACCGAGAGCCGCTTTCCGGTGCAAGTGGTCTCGACCGGGCTTCCCGTCATCATCGTCCCCGTGCGGACCCTCACGGCGGTGCGCTCGATCATTCCCGATGTGGCGGCCATTGCCGAGCTGTCTCAGCAATATGGCGCCAACGGCATGATGGTGTTCAGCACCATGACGGTCGAACAATCCTCTACCGTCCACACGCGCATGTTCGCGCCGTTGATCGGCATTGTGGAAGATCCCGCTACCGGAAGCGCCAGCGGCGCGTTGGGCGCGTATCTCGTGCAGCATGGGGTGGTGGATATCAGGCCAGAGACTGAAATCACGGCTGAGCAAGGGTATGAGATCGATCGCCCGTCGCGCATTCTGATTCAGGTCAACTCCGACGATGATGCGATTCAGGGGGTGATGGTCGGAGGGCAGGCTGTGATGGTTGTGGAGGGAACGCTCACCTTTTAGCCGGACGATGAAAACGCCATCTCACTGCGTTCTCGGTCGCCCGTCTCCCTGCGACCTACCACAAGGTACGACTCAGTCGCCGCGTTCCCTGCGGCCTTGTGACAGGGCGTTTTGATCGTCCTGCGGGAGATGGTTAAGGACCTGTACTCTCGGAATCACAGTGTGGCGTGACACGTCATGTAGGCATGAATTACAGGTGAGGATGATATGAACGCAGTGGTGTTCCACGAGCACGGCGGGCCGGGGAAATTGCAGTATCAGGAGATGCCGATGCCGACGATCGGCGTCGATGAAGTTCTCGTGCGGGTGAAGGCGTGCGCCTTGAACCATCTGGATATTTGGATCCGCCAGGGCAGTCCTGCCTATCCCATGCCGCTCCCGCATATTCCCGGTTCTGACATCGCCGGCGTAGTGCACCAGATCGGCTCGCATGTCGAAGGGGTGGCCGAGGGAGAGCGTGTCTACGTCTCTCCCGGTGTGTGTTGCGGCCGATGTGAGCAGTGTTTTGCCGGTCATGATAGCCGGTGCCGGTCGTATGGGCTGATCGGGGCCATGTGTCATGGCGGGTACGCGGAATACGTGAAGGTGCCGGCGCGAAACGTGCTCCCGATTCCAGGTGCGTTGTCTTTCGAGGAGGCGGCGGCCTTTCCCTTGGTGTCCGTCACCGCCTGGCATATGTTGTTCGGGTTGGCAGAGGTAGGGCCCGGAGAAGATGTGCTGATTATGGGCGCGGGCAGCGGGGTGGGGCACATGGCGATCCAAATGGCCAAACTCGCCGGAGCGCGTGTGTTGACCACGGTCGGGAGCGATGACAAAATCGCGAAGGCCAAGGCTCTCGGGGCAGATGAAGTCATCAATCATAGCCGTGAGCAAGTCAGCCAGCGTGTGCGTGAGTTGACGCAGCGCCACGGGGTGGATGTGGTGATCGAGCACATCGGTCCGGAGGTGTGGGCGCAGTGTATCGATTCGTTGGCCAAGGGGGGGCGGTTGGTCACCTGCGGAGCGACGACGGGTGCGGAGGTCAAGCTCGACCTGCGCTACGTCTACTCGCGGCAGCTCACGATCAAGGGCTCGTACATGGGATCGCAGAGCGAGTTGCTCAAGGCCGCGCAGCTGATAGGTCAGGGTAGACTGCGGCCCGTGATCGACCGGACCTTTCCGCTGTCCGAGGCGAAGGCGGCGCAAGAATATCTTTTGAATCGGAAATTTTTTGGTAAGATCGTGCTGACTGTTTCGTAATCGGCTTCATTATCAGCTCTCTTGTCCCAATGGGCAGAAAGGTATGTGACATGGCGACTGTTGCACAAATCATGAACAAGAAACCTCAGAGCATCGGTCCGACGACCTCCATTCGCGGGGCGGCGAAGAAGATGCGTACCTTGCGGGTCGGTTCCCTCCTGATCAAGAAGGGGAAGAATCACGTCGGTATCGTGACCGATACGGATTTGGTCCGAAAAGGGTTGGCCACCAATCAGGATGTGGGAAAACTCACGGTCGGTGAGGTGATGACCTCGCCGCTCTGCACCATCGAGAGCAATCAGGCCGTGGATGACGCCCAGGATATGATGGGCGATCTTGGCGTGCGCCATCTGGCGGTGACCAAAGGTGGCTCCGTCGTCGGCGTCGTGTCGGTGCGCGATCTGTTGATGCACTACAAACGGTACGCCCAATCACGATTGGCGGATAAGCAGACGTATTCTGAACCAAAGATCTCGCAAGACTAATCGGATGCTGAAAACGGTCTCCAACTGCGTTCTCGGTCGCACAGCTCCCTGCGACGTACCGCAAGGGTACGCCTCAGTCGCCGTGCTTCCTGCGGCCTAGTTGGAGAACCGTTTTGAGCATCCTTGGTCGGGCAGAGGACGCAAGCGGCTTCCGGCTTCCTTCTCGTTTCATCAAAATCCTCAACGTACCCCTGCGGGTACGCCTCCGGTTTTGCTTCGCCTGCGGCCTTGCTGGACGGCCGTTTTGAACATCCTTCTGAATGCGAATGTTGAAAGCGGTCTCCAACTTCGTTCTCGGTTGCACAGCTCCCTGCGACGTACCGCAAGGGTATGCCTCAGTCGCCGCACTTCCTGCGGCCTAGTTGGAGAACCGTTTTGAGCATCCTTGATTAGGCCGCAGGAAAACCGGCTCCCTACTTCATTCTCGGCGCATCAAAATCATCGACGGCAGCTCACAACATTCAGTTCTAGCCAGACCAAAAAGCTGAAGACTGATTGCTGAAAGCTGATCGCTGAGGACTGACGACGTACTACTTCGTGAGTTCTTTGACGAGGTGGCCGAGTTCGGGGAGGATGAGTTTTTCCATCGCCAGGCGGACGGCGTTTTCCGAGCCTGGGGTGGAGAAGAGAATGCGACCCTTGATAATCCCGGCGGTGGCCCGGCTCATGATGGCCGGTGAACCAATCTCTTGATAGGTCAGATACCGAAACACTTCGCCGAATCCATCCAGCCGTTTTTCCAGCATGGCATCCACGGCTTCGAACGTGGAATCCCGCCGGGAGATCCCCGTTCCGCCGTTGATGATGATGGCTTGCACGGAGTCGTTGGCCACACCTTCCGTAATCCGCGCCTTGATCTGCGCCGGCTCATCTTTCACGAGATGATAGGCCGCGATCGTGTGCCCGTTCTCCTTCAAGAGCTTTTGGATCAACTGGCCGCTTGTATCGGTTTCCGGCGTGCGAGTGTCGCTGCAGGTGATGACCATACAGCCGACGGAGCGGGGGGCGTGAGATTTGTGCTCCTTGTGGCTCGGGGTGCTCATAGCGATCGTATAATGAACATGCCTGCCAGCGGCGTTCTCAGCTCCTCAAACTCCTCAACGTACCCCTGCGGGTACGCCTCAGCGTTTGAGTCGCCTGCGGCCTTGCTGGAAAGGCATGTTGATCATCCTCCAAGAAGAGGAGGATATCGTTACTTCCAGATGCTGTCCGGGTTCAATTTTGCGGCCGGTTTGCCGCCCTTGATGTGCTCATCGAGGATGGTCGCGACATCGGCTTCCGTCACCTTGGAATACCAGGTGCCTTCGGGATAGACCACGACGGTCGGACCCTGCTCACAAGGACCCAGGCAAGAGGAGCCGGTGACGAGCACTTCACCCGGCATGATGCCGCGTTGCATCAGGCCCATATTGAAGGACATGAGCAATTGCGCGGAACCCTGGCCGCCGCAGGACGGTTTCGGGTGGCCCGGCGGTCGGGCGTTGGTGCAGACAAGGATGTGATGTTTTGGCTTCGGCATCGTGACCTCAATGTATGGGGTAAGTAACGAACTGTCTGGTTCGTTCAGGCTGGTTTATACGCTTTCCACTGCTCACTGCATTCCTCGGGCAACTTCCACTGTTTGATGCCCTTGAGCACCCAATCGATGTAGTGTTCCTTTGGCTTGAATTTGCCAATCGGATTCGCCGCATGGGTGGTGACCAATACCTTTTCGTCCTCCTCGGTGATCACCGTCACCGGCAGGTGGCGATAGGCGCCTTGCGGCACATCATCTTCGAACTCGTCGAGGATCTTGAGATCTTCATCGGTGATTTCGAAGACGGCTCCCCAGACTTTTTCTCCCGGCGACGGGACGACGCTCGCCAGCCCGCAGCGCCACTGTGTCGACCAGCGGCAGAACTGCACGCTGTGGTCGGGAAGGTACGCCGTGAAGAGAAACTTATGTTCCGGGGCGCGACGCTTGAGTTGAGACGGGTTCAAATTGTCCGCGTAAAAGAAGAACTTCATTGAACGGTGAGGCTCCCATGGTGTCTCGTAGGTTGACCGGTACTTGTACCATAGCGTTGCGCGGCCTTGTCAAGCGCGGCGACCGCTCTCGTGGTTCCTGTTTGCCGGCGTGTCGGTGCCGGTCGATGATTGACAGTGAAATCATACGCCACATATGATGACCAACTGATCAATCGTTCATCCGATGTTTGTTGTGACTATCTATGAGTAAAGTGATTCACTACGCCGTGCTCCTGCTTCTCCTGGTCGGTGGCCTGATTTATTGGTGGACGAAGCCCCCCGGCGCGAATCCGATGAGTGATCCGCGCGCGGCCGAGGCTCTGGCGTTGGTGCAGACTCATCGGGCAGCCGGTTATCCGACGATCCTGCAGGCCTTCAATGAACGGGCGCGGATTCTGGAGTCGCGCAAGCTGGGACTTCGGCTAGGGGAATGGCAGGTGATCAAGCAGGATGGCGAGCGCTACGAGGTTCGCATCTACATGCGCGAACAGGGGACGACGCAGTGGTTTGAGCGCGATTTTATCTGGCATGTCGATTTGGCCACCAAGCGCGTGAATGCCGCCTCATTGCCGGCCGATGGCTTGATGCCGGAAGGCCCGGATGGCGGACGCGCGGGAACTCCTCCCGGCGGGCCTCCTCCGTTCCCTCCTACAATGTAAGCGGCACTTTCACCTGCACGTTTTGTCCCTCCACGCGCACCTCGACGCAGGCCACACGAATCTCCGGATTCTCCGGGCGCTGGCCCGTCTGCACATTGAATCGCCAGCCGTGCCAGGGGCATTCAATCAGGTCTCCGTCGAGACAGCCTTCGCCTAGTGGTCCGCCTGCGTGCGGACAGGTGTTATCGACGGCCCGAAAGGTTCCGTCCACGTTGCACAGCGCGAGGAAAATGCCGTCGACTTCAACCGTGCGGCAGGTGCCGGGTGGAATCTGATCGACCTGCGCGACGGTGACATAGTCGTCGTGAGAATCCATGTACTCCCTTTATACGTTACAGGCTGGTACAGATGGTTTTACCGGTGCGTAACATTCTGGATGTTATTGCCTAAGCGCTTGATTTCATTGATTGCATATGGCATAGATGAAGCAGGCATCAGTCAGGGAAGGGTCACAACAGCGCCGTCATTTGCTATTCTTTAAATAGTGCACTCATAGGAGACCGCCGGAGCCACTATGGAAATGACCTTGTTGCTCAACTCCACCTATGAACCGCTGCGTGTGCTGCATTGGCAGAAGGCCATCACCTTGCTCTGGCAGGGGAAGGTCGAAGTCCTCGAAGTCTACGACCGTCAAATCCACGGCATCTCGATCTCGATCAAGCTCCCCTCGGTGATGCGGCTCCTGAAGCTGGTCAAGCTCAAGGATAGTCACCGCGCCGTGAAGTTTTCCCGTATCAACATTTTTACGCGGGACGGCTACTGCTGCCAATACTGCAAACACAAATTCCGGACGGAAGAACTCACGTTCGACCATGTGGTCCCCATCGCCAAGGGCGGGCGGAAGACCTGGGAGAATATCGTGACGGCCTGTTGGCGATGCAATAACCGGAAGAGCGGCCGGACGCCGGAAGAAGCCAACATGCGTCTGATCAAGAAGCCCGTGAAGCCTCGGTGGAGTCCCACAGTCACGATTACCATCGGGATCCGTAATACGCCTGAAAGCTGGCGGGACTATCTCTATTGGAATCTGGAACTCGACGCCGACCCTTCCGACCCCTAGAGGGCTCAGCGGTGAGTTGTATGTGTTGAGTCGGAACTGTAACTCAGACACTCAACAGGTGCCACTCACACACTTGTCCGGCTAGTAGACCTTATCGATCGTGATCATCAGATCGCGCCCGCCGGGTAAGGTGGGGTTCTTCGCATAACGCCCTTCCATGTCTCCCGGTTGTGGTTGACCGGCCTGACCGTCGCGGTCCAGGCGGGCGATGACGTCGACCATTCCTTTCAGCTCGCTGCCTTTCACCATCACATCATCGTTCGTAATTTCAAAGTTCACCGGAAATTTCGGTCCATCAATCCGTTTGGCCGCGATGGGTCGCGGGGGGCCGGTCGGACGGCGCACAATGACGAACAGCACATCCGTGGGTTTGACCTGGTCGGCCAGGTTGGGCGCGATCTGTACCTGTCCGGCAATCGACCCACCGCCCTGATCCGGTTCGCCGATGTGGGCGACACCGAAATAGGCGGCTATGGCCGCAATGCCGATGATCCCGCCGGCCATCGCCAGGGATCGTCCTGTATATCCAGCCACAATAGACTCCTTTGTTGGCGCAGCATGAGCCCGCGGGCTCCCGTGTCGGACTGCGGGCGCATTATACCCAGCTCGCAGTGCAAAGGGGAATGGCGGAGCGGGTTTACCCTGTGAAATCCCCTGTTGTATGATACGCCTTCACGTTGTTGTCGGCTTGTTGGAGGAAGATCACAATGGCTGCAAATCCCGGGTTTCAAATTTCGCTCGATGTGCGTGGGTGGCCGGTTCTGGTCATCGGGGGCAATGAGGAAGCGGCTGATAAGGTACAGCGGCTGCTGGATGCCGGTGCCAAGGTGACGGTCGTGAGTCCCACGCTCCATGAAGTGCTCCGCAAACTCGCGGCCTCCGCGAAAATCATTCATCGTGGACGGCATTTCCGTGCCAATGATTTGGAGAGCGTGATTCTCGTCCTGAATACGTTGCGTGATGATCGTGAACTGGCGCACTCGCTGATCCGCTTGGCTCGCGAGCAGAAATTCTTGCTCTGGTCTGTAGACCAGCCTGATGTCTCGAATGTGGTGATGCCTGCCGTGGTCAGCTCCGGTCATGTTCGTGTGGCGATTAGCTCAAGCGGGCAGGCGCCGGCGTTGTCCGGATTCATGAAGGAAGATCTGGAGCGTATTCTGGATGGCGAGTTTGCCGCCTTCGTCGATTGGTTGGCTCAGCTTCGTGAACAGGCCAAGGCCAACGAGCCGGATGCCGAGAAACGCCGCACCCTCCTTCGCGAAGCGCTGGACGGATTTCGCCTGCTAGGCAAGGTGCAATACCCGAAGGTCTGGGCTGACTATCGCGCGAAACAGGAAACCCCCGCTGCGCCGGCGTCCACTACGTAGGAAGGACAAGCAGACTATGGTCTTATTGGAATTCAGTATGTCGCCGCTGGGCAAAGGTGAGAGCGTGAGCAAGTACGTTGCGCGCTCTCTCGACATCATCGACAAAAGCGGGGTGGCCTATCGGCTGAACCCGATGGGTACGGTGCTGGAGGGGGAGTGGGACGAGGTCATGGCGGTGGTCAAGAAATGCTATACCCGCATGCGCAAGGACTGTAACCGTGTGTCCTGCAGCATCAAGATCGACTACCGCAAAGGGCCGAAGGGGCGTCTGGACAGCAAAGTGTCGAGTGTGGAATCCCAGCTGAAGCGGAAGTTGAAGGTATGAACTACGCTTCAGGGTGGAGTGAGTTCGGCGCGGGCGTCGTAGTGCAGGGTCCCGGCCGTCTTGAATCGCACCGATAGACTGGCGGCTTGCACGGTGAGGGCGTCGAGCGTGAGCTTGCTCACCGTGCCGCGCAGCCGTCCACCCCTCATGTCTCGATTGAGTCCCTTTTCGAGGGCCTGTCGCATCAGGTCCAATTCTTCCCGAATCGGCAGCGACAGTCTGCCAGCCAATTCTTCCCGCAGCGGCTCGTGCAGCCATTCCTCGGCCAGGTCTGTCGCCGGCGTGCGGTCCTTGATCGTGTAATCGACCTCCCGAAAGAGAATTCGCCCCGCCGACTCGTCATAGTCCGGCGTTCCCTTGAGCCGCAGTGTCAGCGGGAGTAATCCTCGCAGGGTCAACTCGATTCCCACCTGGTTCCCCAGTGGGTACAGCGTTGCGCCGACAATCTTGATGGTGCCGACACCCAACGACCATTCCTGTCCGATGACGGCCTCGCGCAGACGTTGGTTCGCTTCCTCCATGGGAACTGACAACGTGAAGCCGACGTGAAACCCGTCGTCCTGAAATCGATCGTGCAGTTCAGGAACTGGGAGGTGTCGTGAGGTGGGTTTTGTTCCTCGCACCACGCTTGGCCTGGCGGTCACCCCATAGCCTGCGGCTGGTGTTCCGGACAACGCCTCAACTCCGGCAGGACCGATGGCCTCGGGATTCACCAGCAGCCAGAGAGATTCCGCTTCATCCAGCAGTAACGGCTCTTGGAGGTCGTTCCAGATGTGCGCTACCGCCGGCTTTAACGTGACAAGTCCGGCTGCTTTGCGATCCACCGCGGGCAGAATCTCCTGGAGATCACTTCGATAGACCTGAACCATCAAGGGACCGGCATCCACGCCCTGGTCTGAGAGCAGGCACGACTGAACGGATTCAACGGCGGCGACCTGGCTCGCCGGCAGTAAGGTGTAGCTGCGGCCCTGGCGGAATGTCGTCGCGACGGTCACCGAAAGCCGGCCGGTGCCGGTTGTGGCATCACGCTGGCCGCATTCAGCGATCTTCGTGATCGTCCCCTTGATCTGCTTGGCGTATTCCACTCCAAATGGCACGGTGCTCTGGGACAGTAACCGATCTGCCGCCGTGGTTGCGCCTTCTTCTCCCGGCCAGATTCGGTATTTGAGAAAACCGCTCCCTTTACCCAGCGTGACCCATTCGCGTCCGCTGCTCCGGTGGGCTGAGAGCGTGCGCGTGAGGTTTCCGTAATGTTCGGCCAGGGGAGTCACCGGAATCGGGATATGAATGGTCATGCTGGATGGGTTTGCAGGTGGTTGCGCTGCTGAGTCGGCTGCGAATGAAGAGGCGATGGTCGACGCACCTGCGGCGACGATCATGAGACAGATCGAGAGGAGTCTATGGCATCCGGAGAGGCCTCGTCGTTTCATCGTATTGTCCTCATGCTGCCTGCAGGTGGACCTGCGATGCACGTTACCTATACGTACCGACTATGGGGGAATGATAAACGGAAAGGCAAGGGCGAAACGGTTGCGATGGAAAGTGCTCTCTGCCTTCCCGCTACAGTCGAAACTACCGGCTGCTTGGAGACAGTGGAAGGTAGCGGCGTGGCACGCGTGAGCCGATGGCGCAGAGAATTTCATACGGAATGGTCTGCTGCCAGGCGGCCAGATCGGCTGCCGTGATCCTCTCCGTTCCCTGCTGCCCGATCAGGATGGCCTCATGACCGATTTCGACGCCGGGCACGTCGGTGACGTCGATCATGGTCATGTCCATACAAACCCGTCCGATCACCGGCGCCCGTCTGCCGCCAATCAGTACCTTCCCACGATTTGAGAGCAAGCGGTTGTATCCGTCTGCATAGCCGACGGGAAGGACTGCGATAAGGGACGGCCGTGAGGCAATGAACGTCCTGTTGTAGCTGACGCTATAGCCAGGCTGAATGCGGTGCAGGTGCGCGATCGTCGTTCTCCAGGTGAGAATCGGCTGCAACTCCGGCGTTGGGGTGCCGTTCGGGAGAGTGTGGTAGCCATAGAGCATGATGCCGGGGCGCACCAGAGAATGAAGGCTGGAGGGATACCTGATAATGGCGGCGCTATTCGCCACGTGCACCAGTGGAATGGTGAGTCCGCGACCCTGGAGAAGATGGAGAGCCTGTTGGAACCGCCTGAGCTGTTCCTCGGTCTGCCCGGCATCCTGATTGTCGGCATCGGCCAGATGTGTCATGAGGCCTTCGAGTCGCAGAGGGGCACACAGTTCCGGTCTGTTGATGAGGTCGGGCAACTCCTGAAGGGACACCCCGAGGCGTCCCATACCGGTCTCTACCTTGATATGCACAGGGTAGGGCGCGGCGCCAGGTTGAACCTTGGCGGCAAAGGCCTGGATCAGATCGGTCCGGAAGAGCACAGGCGTCAGCCGGTGGGCGACCAGGTCTGGAAATTGAGCAGGCATCGTCGGGCCCATCACGACAATGACATCCTGTATGCCCGCTTGGCGAAGGGCGATACCTTCTTCGACGGTAGCGACGCCGAATCGGCGGATGGCGAGCTGTTGTAAGGCGCGCGTGATGTTGGTCGCGCCGTGACCATAGGCATTGGCCTTGACGACGGCCAACACATCGGCATGCGGGGCCAGTCGTCGCACGTGGGCGACATTCTGAGCAAGGGCGGTCAGATCAACGGAGGCGGAAGTTGGGGGGGATTGAGACGGCGTGTACACGCAGCTTGTGACGGTAGAGTAGGGCGCTATACTTCCAGGATTTCGCCTTCTTTTTTCTTCATCACGTCGTCGATCTTCTGCACGTACTGGTCGGTGAGCTTCTGGATCTCCGTTTCCGACTTGCGCAATTCGTCTTCGGTCAATTTCGCGTCTTTTTGCAGTTTCTTGAGCTCTTCGTTCCCGTCGCGGCGGAAACCCCGGATCTGCACTTTCACTTCTTCCCCGTGTTTCTTGCAGACCTTGATGAGTTCCTTCCGGCGCTCCTCGGTGAGCGGGGGAAGCGGAATGCGAATCATTTTGCCGTCATTGGAGGGGGTCAAACCCAGATCGGATGTTTGGATCGCTTTTTCGATTTCCCTGATGAGGTTCTGTTCCCAGGGTTGAATCGTGAGTAGCCGTGCTTCCGGCGTGGCGACGTTCGCCACCTGCTTAAGAGGGGTCAGGGTTCCGTAGTAATCGACTTTGATGCCGTCGACGAGTGCCACCGAGGCGCGACCGGTGCGCAGTCCCGCCAGATCGCGTTTCAAATGCTCGATCGCGTGGTCCATCTTTTCGGTGACACGTTGTTTGACTTCCTGTGCCGTGGACATCAGCCGTTCCCTTAGCGACTTTCAACGGTGACCAGAGTTCCGATGGGATCCCCCTGGACGACTCGTTTAAAGTTCCCCTTCTCTTTCAAGTTGAAGACGATCAATGGCAACCGGTTATCCATACACAAGCTGATGGCAGTCGAGTCCATGACTTTAAGATTCTGAGTGAGGATCGAAAGAAACGGAATCTCGCTGTATTTCTTGGCTTGCGGATTTTTAACCGGATCGCTGTCGTAAATCCCGTCGACCTTGGTACCCTTCATGATGACTTGCGCGCCGATCTCCATCGCTCTGAGCGAAGCGGCGGTATCGGTGGAGAAATAGGGGTTACCCGTTCCTCCGGCAAAAATCACCACGCGTTTCTTTTCCAGGTGCCGGATGGCGCGGCGACGAATGTAGCCTTCGGCCAGCTGTCGCATCTCAATCGCCGACTGCACACGCGTGCTGACTCCCTTGCCTTCCAGCGCGTTCTGGAGCGCGAGCGCATTCAGCACCGTCGCGAGCATGCCCATATAGTCGGCGGATGCCCGTTCCATCCCGCGGGCGCTGGCGGCCAGGCCGCGGAAGATATTGCCGCCGCCGATCACCACGGCTACTTCGACGTCCATCGCGACGACGTCGGCAATTTCTTCCGCCAGTCCTTCGAGAATCGAGGGTTGGATGCCATAGCCCTGCTCACCGGCCAGCATTTCTCCGCTGACTTTCAGCAGGATGCGGCGGTAGTGGGCAGAACTCATGCTTGGCCTAGCTGGAAACGGGTGAACCGGCGGATGTTCATGTTCTCGCCGATCTTGGCAATTTGTTGCGCCAGGAGGTCCTTGATGACGACGGACGGATCCTTGATGAACGCCTGCTCGAGCAAACAATTCTCTTGGTAGAATTTTTCCAGTTTGCCTTCGACGATCTTCGGCCAGGCGGCCGGCGGCTTCCCAAGTTCCTTGGCTTGCCCTTCGTAGATGCTTCGTTCCTTCGCCACCACATCAGCGGCAATTTCTTCCCGTCTGACGTAGGAGGGACTGGCGGCTGCCACCTGCAGCGCCAGGTCGTTGACGAAGGCTTTGAATTGCTCATTGCGCGCTACGAAATCGGTTTCGCAGTTCACTTCGATGAGCACGCCGATTTTTCCTCCGGCATGGATGTAGGCGTGGATCAAGCCTTGGTTGGTTTCCCGACCGGCCTTTTTCTGGGCCGCCGCCAATCCCTTCTGTCGAAGGTAATCGATCGCTTTGTCGATGCTGTTTCCGTTCTCGGTCAAGGCCTTCTGGCAATCCAGAATGCCGGCACCGGTTTTTTCACGCAACTCTTTCACGAGCTCACTCAAACTTGCCATGGCTTCCTCAGTTGGTCGAATAGAACAATGTCATCGTGCGAGATGCAGCCCTTAGGATGCAGACACGCCGGCCAATTTTGCCGCCGGTTTGCCAGCAGCGCCGCCGGCCGGTGCCGATGCGAACTCAGTCTCTTCCTGTTGAGCGCGCAGATGCGCACCTTCAAGGCAGGCATCCGCGATCCGCGAAATGATCAGCTTGATGGAACGAATCGCGTCGTCGTTGCCGGGAATGGGATATTGAATGTGATCCGGATCGCAGTTCGAATCCACGATAGCGATGACCGGAATTTCCAGCCGGCTGGCCTCGAGGATCGCAATGTGCTCGATGCGCGTATCCAGGATAAACACGGCGCCGGGGAGGGCGCGCATGTTGCGGATACCCGACAGGTTCTTCTGCAGTTTGACGACTTCCTTCTGCATCTGTCCGAGCTCTTTTTTCGTGTGGCCCTGATGCGTCGGATCAGCGAGGGTCGCTTCCATTTTTTTCATTTTGTCGATGCTACGACGGATGGTCTGGAAGTTGGTCAGCATGCCGCCCAACCAGCGTTGGTTGATGTAGAACTGGTTGGCCCGCTTCGCCTCTTCTTCCAAAATTTCCGCCGCCTGGCGCTTGGTGCCGACGAACAGGACGGAGTCACCGGCTGCCACGGTGTCGCGTGCGAAGGCATAGGCTTGTTCCATGCGTTCGACCGTCTGTTGAAGGTCGATAATGTAGACGCCGTTTCGTTCCCCGAACAGGAATCGCTTCATCTTCGGGTTCCAGCGGTTCGTCTGGTGTCCGAAGTGGACGCCGGCTTCCAATAATTCCTTAATAGCAACTACTCCCATACCTTCACCTCCCTCCGAAGCCTGCAGAGCGTCTGGCGAACGCCAACGACGAGGGGGATGTCCCCCTTATTCTCAGGCTGCGCAGCGTGCGCATCACGCTGGTGTGGATTTAAATAAGACGTCCCTGATTTTGACTGCACATCGGTGAACGGTGGGACGAACCATTCATCTCACGAAACGCCAGAACGCTAGCATAATGGCCAGGATTTTGCAACCGCGCGGGGTGCCTCACGAGCGGTAACTCGCGTTGATACGCACGTATTCATAGGACAAATCGGTAGTCCACATGTGTGCGCCGGCCTTGCCTTGGGCGAGGTCGACGAGAATGGTAAATTCTTTCATCTGAAAGACCTTGCTCAGTCGCCGTTCCGCCACGCGTCCCAGTCCGAGGCCGTTGCGCACCATCGGTACATCTCCAAATTGTAAGCTGACACGGGCAGGGTCAATGGGCACCCCCGCGCGTCCGAGTGCCGCCATGACGCGGCCCCAATTGGCGTCACCGCCGAAGAGCGCGGTTTTGACCAGGTTGGATGTGGCGATGGTCTGTGCAACTTGTTTAGCCGTTTTCGTCGATGTGGCCCGCTGTACTTCAACGCGCACGACCTTGGTGACCCCTTCGCCGTCCCAACAAATTTTTAGCGCCAGGGTACGGCAGACCGTTTCAACCATGGCGCAGAATTGTTGGAAGTCTGCGGAGCCGGGTTTGAGTATCCGGTTTCCCGCCATGCCGTTGGCAAGGCAGAGAACGGTATCGTTCGTGCTCGTGTCGCCGTCGACCGTGATGCAATTGAATGACTGATCGACTGCCTGCCTGAGCGCCTGTTGGAGGGCGTGCTGACTGATGGCGGCATCGGTGGTGAGATAGCCCAGCATGGTCGCCATGTTGGGGTGAATCATGCCGGACCCCTTGGCCATGCCGCCGACCGTCACCATTTTTCCGCCAAGTTGCGCCTGCACCGCGACCTGCTTCGGCTTGAGGTCCGTGGTCATGATCGCCTCGGCCGCCTCGCGTCCGCCGCGGCGTGTCACTCGGGCGGCGAGGGCAGGCAAAGCCTTTTTGATGCATCCGATCGGCAGCGGTTGGCCGATCACTCCGGTCGAACCCACGAAGATCGTGTGCGGCGGGCAGTCGAGGGCCGTCGCTGCCAGTTGCGCCATTTCCTTGGCGGCTCGCATGCCGTCCGGGCCCGTACAGGCGTTGGCATTGCCGCTGTTGATGAGGAATGCGCGGCCGACACCTTTTTTGAGATGCAGGCGATCGAGGATGACCGGTGCGGCCACCACTTGGTTTGTGGTGAAGACCCCGGCGACGGGACCCTCCTGATCAGACACCAGCAGCGCCAGGTCGAGTTGTTGTTTCTTCTTTTTCTTAATGCCACAGTAGACTCCGGCAGCCCGAAAGCCGATCGGAGCCGTTACGCCCCCAGTCATAATCTTCATCGCTGATCCTGTGTGGTGTAGGTATGTCGCTGGTACGACGCCATGATGGATGTGTGTGCTAGGGATAGATGCCCGGTGCCACCAGTCCTGTTTCTTCCGGATATCCCAGCATAAGGTTCATCGCCTGAATGGCCTGTCCCGCCGCACCTTTAATGAGGTTGTCGATGGCCGATACAGTGACAACCCAGCCGGCGCGCATATCGGCGTGCACGGCAATATCACAGTAGTTGGCGCCTCGTACATGGCGGGGATTCGGCATGGTGTTTTCAGGGAGTCGCACAAACCGTTCGCCTTTGTAGAACTCGCGATAGAGCGTTCTCAGCTCGGCAACATCCAGCTTGCCCTTCATTCGCGCATAGGCGGTGCTGAGAATCCCCCGATTCATGGGAACCAGATGCGGCGTGAAGGCAATGGTGACCGGGGTGCCTTGTTGGCCGCCTGCTGTCACGCGTGTACCTGCCAAACCGGTAAGTTCTTGCTCGATTTCTGGAATATGTCGATGCTGACCGATTTTGTAGGGTTCCAGGGATTCGTGTGCTTCCGGGAAGTGGTAGGGGAGAGCCGGGCTTCTTCCCGCGCCCGACACGCCCGACTTGGCGTCGATCACAATCGTATCCGGCACGATCAGTCCATGGGCGATCAGTGGCGCCAACTGCAGAATGGCGGCTGTTGGATAACATCCGGGTGAGGCTACGAGGCGCGCCTTAGCGATGGCAGACCGGTGGAGTTCCGGCAATCCGTATACGGCTCCTTCAATCAAATCGGGATGCGCATGCGGGGTTTGATACCAGGTTTCATAGGTGCGAGGATTTTTGAGTCTGAAGTCGGCGCTCAGGTCGATGACACGCTTGCCGGCTTTCAGGCAGCTCGCCACAGGTCCCATGGACTTGGTGTGGGGTAGGGCCAGAAAGAGCACATCGGCTCGTTCCGCCAGAGCTTCCGGTGCGAGCGCTTCGAAGGTCAGCGGCACAATGCCTTGCAGGTGAGGATACACGGCCGAGATAGTTGCACCGGCAGACTTCTCTGATGTCACCGCCGTCAATTGAACGTGGGGGTGTTGGGACAGGAGCCGCATCAATTCAGCTCCGGTATATCCGCTGGCCCCGGCTACCGCTACTCGTACCGCCGTCATGTCTTGCCTCCCGGCCCGTCGTAGGTTGTGGTCTGATACGATCGCCAGATGAATAAAAAAAAGGGAAGGCTGCGGAGCCTTCCCTTTTGAACCCTGTCGCTCCAGTGTTTGTTTACCGCTTCGAGTATTGGAAGCGCTTTCTGGCGCCCTTCTGACCGTACTTTTTGCGTTCTTTCACGCGGGAGTCACGGGTCAGCAGCCCTTCCTTCTTGAGGGGGCTACGAAACGCCGCACTCATGATGACCAGGGCCTTCGAGATAGCATGGCGTAAAGCTCCGGCCTGGCCTGCCGGTCCACCGCCATACACCGTGGCCTTGACCGAATATTTTCCGGCAACCCCGGCCAACTCAAACGGAAACTGGATTACATTCCGTAGTGTCATGCGAGGGAACGCCTTCTCGAGCGGCTTCTCGTTGACGACAATGTCGCCGGCGGCGGCGGTGACCCATGCGCGAGCGATCGCGCTCTTTCTCTTCCCAGTTGCGTACTGCGTCATTGCTGCCATATCAGGCGGCCTCCTTCACAGATCGAGTCAGAACAATAAAGATCACAGTGAGAGTGATTCCAGTTGCTGTGCTTGGTGCGGATGCGTGGAACCCGCGTACACGCGCAATTTCTTCGCCATGTGGTTGCCGAGCGGGGTCTTGGGCAGCATGCCTTCGATCGCCTTTGTCAGCAACTTGGTGGGGTCCTTTTTATGGATATGCTCGGCGGTAAGGGTCTTCAGTCCGCCCGGATATCCCGTGTGATACGAGTAGGTCTTGTTCTCCATCTTGTTGCCGGTGAGAACAACCTTCTCCGCATTGACGATGACGACATGATCCCCGGTATCGACATGGGGCGTAAAGGTCGGTTTATGCTTGCCTCGAAGCAGGGTGGCGACCTTCGCCGCAAGGCGACCGAGGGTCTTTCCCTCGGCGTCTACCAAGAACCATTTCCGCTTCACATTCGCTGGCTTTTCGAGATACGTTTTTGTCATGGTCTCCATCTACTCCTGCACGAAAGGGATTCTAATGTGAGGTATCAGGCCTCACGCCTGTTGGGGTTCAGTGTTATTGGCGTCGAGCTTATTGATCCAGGCATCCAAATGAACTGCCGTACGCCGGTTGAGTACATCTTGTGTGGCATATATCGGGCATCCGGCGCGAAGCGCCAGGGCAATGGCATCGCTTGGCCTGGCATCCAAGGTTCGATGCAGGCCCTTTGAGGCAAACGCGATGCTCGCATAATACGTACTGCTCTTCACATCCGTAATCACGACCCGCTCGATTCGGACGCCGAGGTGATCCGCAAAGCTTCGGATGAGATCGTGGCTCATCGGTCGCGGCGTCACCACATGCTCCATCGCGAGTCGAATCGCATTGCCTTCGGCGGACCCTACCCAAATTGGCAACGTCACCGTCGCATCTTCGTTTTTTAACACGACGATGCGGGTATCAGTGTTGCCATCGTCCAGCACCTGCTTGACGGACAGGGCGACCAGCTCGGCGGCCTCGTGTTGTTCCTTGGCGTCCACGGCTACGTGTCTAGTTTCCCGAAATCTTCGGGTTTCAGGTTTTCAAGCCACTGCTCGAGTTCTTCGGACGACTGTTTCTTGATAACTTTTTCACTCGCAAAGATCGGCGCGCTGGTTCGAAGTGCGAGAGCAATCGCGTCACTGGGACGGGAATCGACGGTATATTCAGAGTCTTCGTACATCAGGTGAATCGTGGCGAAGTACGTATTGTCGTTCAGGTCTGTGATCACCACGCTGATGATCTTTGCATCAAAGGTTTCCAGGAACGATTTCATCAGATCGTGGGTCATGGGGCGCGGTGCGGTTACGCTTTCTAGCGCAAGACCGATGGCGCTCGCCTCTGATTTTCCAACCCAGATCGGGAGCATGTCCGAATTCTCTTCGTCTCGCAACACCACTATATAGGCGTTGTTATAGGGGTCGAAAATCAGCCCCTTGACCCGCATTTGTGTAATCACGGCGGGAGTGTCCTTCCCGATGTCAGCTAAAAACCTCAAGAATAGGGCACTCTAGCACTTCCGAAATCAGAGTGTCAATGAATTCAGTGTGGTGGAGGGTCCGAGAGGAGTCAGAGCCGGAGCAATTTGCATCACTATCTCAATTGAAGGGTAGGTCCTCGCGTTAGATGGTCGGGGTGACAGCAGTGGAGTTGATCGCGCCTCTGCCCCTCACGCCTAAGCGCGGGGGCGGGCTGAGCCACCTATCGATTTCTTATGTGCCGGCCGGCCGAAAGTTCTGGTCCAGCTTAGACGTGTCAGTTTGCTCGCCAAGCTTCAGGAAGGCCTTCATCTGCTTTTTGACGAGTTCGCGGCCGCTTTCGTCGCCGAGATTGACCTGATATTCATTGATGACCATGACCCGCATCCCTTCCCATTTCTTCCAGCAGGGCTTGCAGACCTTTGCCTTGATTTCAGCTTCAAGCTTTCCGAGGAATAACATATCAGTAATTGCTTCGCCTGCCAGCCCGCAGGTGACACACTGCACATCTGCCATGGTTGCCTCCGTAATTCTGTCGCGTCTCTCTGCTCATAATGGAACGCGGCATTCTAGCATCAGTATCGGGCAGAAAAAAGAGTGTGCCGTGCGGATTGACGAGTTCATGGGTTCATGTTAAAAAAGCGTCCCCTCAGATTCTGAGGATCGGTCGGTAAAAATATGTTTCAGGACGAGTCATGTGCCCGGATGGCGGAACTGGCAGACGCGCCGGACTCAAAATCCGGTTCTCGCAAGAGAGTGGGAGTTCGACCCTCCCTCTGGGCACCATCATACTGTAGCGCAGCCGACTCTCAGACCGTTTCGAACTCATCTTTCACGATAGATTGCCCCTCACCATGCCGAGCGAAGACGAATGAATAGGGCAGTGCCAGCCACGACGACACTATATAGTGGATGTCTGGTCCGAAAACCTCTTGACATGATGTGGGGGTTAGCCTATAGTTCGCCCGAATTTGCTTTGGAATACTTATGACTCGTTTGGTTTATCGCCGTCCATCATCAATCTCTTATCAATTCCAACTCACTAAGGAGGCAGCACATGCGTAACGTGTTGGCACTTGGAGCTGCGGTGCTTTTCATCAGCTCCGTTGGTGTTGCAGGCGCTCAAGAGCGTTTGCCACAGTCCTCGTCGGGATCAGGATTCGGTGTCGGCAATTCAGTCGGAGACGTGTCAGGGAACTCCGGCCGTACGGCAGCGTTCGATCGGTCCGCGTTCATGGAACGCCTTTCCCAAGCGGAAACGGTGTTTGGACGTGTACTAGCCATCGATATTCCCGGTGGAAAGCTTCACCTGGAGACGGGTGGCAGTTCTCATGATGAAGGCCGTGCAGGTCAGGGCGCAATGTCCTCCCTCACGCTCTTTATTGATGACAAGACCAATCTTGATCAGATCCGTGTGTTGAATGCTGGTGATGATATTTCAGTTCAGGTTGTTGAGCCGGCAAATCAACGGGCAGAGCAGGGTGTCTACGGGACTGGCCGTAAGCTCGTGCGCGAAGTCTATTTGATGCGCGGCAATGAGAAGCTGGCTGGTTTCGGTGGCCTCGGCCAGCGTCCGTCTCCGTCGACGGAGCGTGGAATTGAAACCAATTCCGCCACGAATACCGGTGGTCCTGTCGGTGGAGTGTTCCCTGGAACGGTCACCAGCGGCGTGGTCACCACCACCGTGGGTGAATTCACCGGAACCGCACCGTGCTGGAATTGTGAACCGCAGCCGGGATGGGGTTACCAGACCGTCACTCCTGAAACCAAAGTTCAGAACAAGTCTGACTATGGGACTGATGGTGCCAAGCCCAATCTGCAGAAGGGCTGGACGAACTAAGCGTTACGACCATCCAGATGGTCGCTTGTTGAGCGGGGTGCTTCGAAAGGAGCGCCCCGCTTTTCATTTCTGTACGTAGCGTCCCCATATCTTTCTTGAAACGTGCAGGGTCGCTTGGTATCATTATTGATAAATTTTAGCGAAAGTTGATATGTCTGACACACCGTCACATGTGCTCGTTCCCGATGAAGAGTTGGATCTTCGTGGCGTCATCTGCCCGTACAATTTCGTGAAGACCAAACTCAAGCTTGAGGGCATGGCACCAGGCAAGCTCCTCCTGGTTCACCTGGACGACGGGGATCCTATCCGCAATGTGCCTCGCAGTGTTAGCGATGATGGCCATGATGTGTTATCGCAGGAGCGAGCCGATCAGTCCTTCCGTGTCGTGATACGAAAGCGGCTCGACGAATAATCATCACACCTGTTTCCTTGCTCCCTTCCTTGGTAGCGTTGCCCCTTCTACGATTAGAGTAACCTGCGACGAATTGACGTGAATCGGATCTCCTTCAAGGAGTGTTCGAACTCGTCCCCTTACAATGTTTTGCGTCTTTTTCGTCAGGTCGAATGCCAGGACGACGTGCCGATTCCCGAATGTACTCGATATCAGTCTGAGCATTTGTTGCAAGTCTTTCACCGGCGGAAGAAAG
Source organism: Nitrospira sp. (assembly GCA_009594995.1). Classification (GTDB taxonomy): domain Bacteria; phylum Nitrospirota; class Nitrospiria; order Nitrospirales; family Nitrospiraceae; genus Nitrospira_A. The sequence goes on from VOPR01000010.1 coordinate 47,687, forward strand.
ATCATCGTGCGTGGTTCAGCGCGCAATAGTTGAAGACGCCGGGCAATCGTGCGAATACCGCCTGAACACCGGCCTTCAAACACGAAGGCATTTCCGTCCATCCCGCTCATGGCGGTCGCCGCAACCACAGCGGACGTTCCAGGTATCACCTCGGTGGGGATTTGTTCCTTCAATGCTGCTGCAATGAGTACTCGCCCGGGATCGTACACCACGGGCATGCCGCAATCTGAGACCAGCGCGATGTGAAGACCTTTTCTGAGACGATCCAGCAGAATGGGCGTTTTTTCAGCCGCATTGTTTCGATCATACGTAGTGACGGTAGCGGAAACTCCGTGATGCGACAGCAGGGCCTGAGTGGACTGGGGATTCTTGGCTGCGATGAGATCGACATCCCGAAGTGTCGCAAGAGCACGGATCGTGAGATCATCCGGATGTCCGATCGGCACGCCGACGATGAATAATACGCCGAGATGAGGGGCAGTTTGAGCGCACGTTCCTTGACTCCGTTCTCGTGGCATCGATATAATTTCCAGTTCCTAAAAAAAGTGGCTTTGCGCTGAAATGTTGCGAGGATAGGGCACTATGTCGTCGGTCTTTTTCGTGCTCACGATGGGGCTGTATTTTGTGAGCACGGTGTGCTATCTGGCATATCTGCTCCGGCGGGCCGAAACACTCTCAAAGGTTTCGCTCGGCATTACGGCTGCCGGCTTTGCCACCCACACCGTTGCCCTGGTTGCCAGAATGGCTGACAGTAGCCAGGCTCAACTGCCGACGTTTCATGAAGCCCTCTCGTTTTTTTCCTGGATGCTGATTCTGGTGTTCCTGGCAGTTGAATTCCGCCGGCAACTCCACGTGCTCGGCTCCTTCATCGTACCATTGGCGCTCATTTCTCTTGTCACCGCAGCGGCGTTTCGTTCAGACGGAGCGTCCAGTCTGCAGCCGGTCTTTAAAACACTCTGGGTTCACGTGACCCTCAGCATGCTGGGGACGGTGGGGTTTGCCGTCGCCTTCGTTGCGGGGGTGATGTATCTCATTCAGGATCGCCTACTCAAGTCGAAACGGTTCAATGTCCTCTACGCAAAATTGCCCGCCCTGGATTACCTTGACCATTTGAACCAGCAATCCATCGTCATGGGGTTTCCGCTGTTAACTCTCGGAATCATCAGTGGAGCCTTTTCTGCTGAGATCGTCCGGGGAACCTATGTGAACTGGAATCCTGAGCAGACCTGGGCCATGGTGACGTGGGGATTCTACTTTGCGGTTCTGCTCGGGCGCCTGACTATCGGCTGGCGCGCCAAGCGGGCGGCGTATCTCACGATCATCGGTTTTGCCGGCGTCATTCTGACCCTGATCGGGGTGGTGCTGAAAAGTCACGGGTCGGTGTCCTGATGCATGTCATTGTTGTTGGGTTGAGCCACAAGACTGCTCCGGTCGAGATTCGCGAGAAGCTCGCCGTTCCCGAAAGCCGTCTCCGAGAGGCGCTCAGTCGTCTCTGCACCTATCCCGGCGTACGCGAGGGGCTGCTGCTTTCCACGTGTAACCGTGTCGAAGTGTACGCCGTCGTTGAAGAGTTGGAAAGCGGGTACGGGCGCGTGCAGGAATTTCTGGCTGATACGCATCTCTCTCTCTCCTCCGAACATCTGACCCCGCACCTCTATTGGCACGCCGGCGACCGTGCGATCGGACATCTCTTTCGTGTGGCATCCAGCCTCGACTCCATGATCGTCGGCGAATCGCAAATTCTCGGACAGATCAAAGATGCGTTTGAAGTTGCGCTGACGCACAAGGCTTCGGGGTTGTTGCTCAATAAGATCGTCAAGAAAGCCATTTCGGTCGCCAAACGGGTGCGCACCGAAACCAAAATTGCGGAGACTGCGGTGTCCGTAAGTTACGCAGCCGTGGAATTGGCCAAGAAGATTTTCTCGAACCTGAACGAAAAGACCGTACTTCTGATCGGAGCCGGGGAGATGGCGAAGCTGGCAGCGCGTCACCTGATCGCCAACGGAGTACGTCAGGTCCGAATCACCACCCGCAATTTTCAGCATGGGTTGGAGCTGGCTCAAAAGTTTAACGGTACCGCTGTGCCGTTTGAGGATTATAAGACGGAACTGGCCGGGGCGGATATTGTGCTCGTCTCCACCGGGGCCTCGCACTATCTGGTCACGGCCGACGATGTGCAGCGGGCGATGAGACAGCGGATGAGTCGTCCCATGTTTTTGATCGATATTTCCGTACCCCGAAACATCGACCCTGCGGTTCGCCCGATTGATGACGCGTTCCTTTTTGACATCGATGACTTGCACATGCGGGTAGAACAAAACCGGGAAGATCGGTTGCGCGAAGCGGCGAAAGCCGAGCAGATGGTGGTGGAAGAAGTTGCCGTGCTCGGGCAGTGGCTGCAGTCGCTGGAAGTGACACCGACTATTGTGGCATTGCGCGGTCGGACGGAAGAAATCAAGCGGCGCGAGGTCGACAAGGTATTGGCCCGGTTGGCGCATCTGTCTACAGAGGATCGGGCCGCCGTGGAAGCACTGGCCTCAGCCATTGTGAATAAGATGGTGCATGGCACGATGGTGACGCTGAAAGCCGAGGCGAACTCTTCCGGCGGTGCGGCGTATGTCGATGCGGCTCGCCGGTTCTTCAGCCTTGAGGAAACACCGGCTGCATACCCGGCTGCGCCGGTTGACGCCCAAGAAGCATCGGAGGAGAGTGGCGCCGGCAACGGAACCAATCGCTTTGCCGAGGAGTCATTGGTACAGCATACAACGAAGGAGCAAAGCCGGCGGGTCAGCTAGGAGGAGTCGCCGGACACAACCGCATGAGCAGATTATTCCCTACAGGTGCCCGGTCATTCGGGGGCCAGCGATCAGGTCGTGATTCCCGATGAGTCGCTCGACGCTTATTCTCGGGACGCGTGGCAGCAAGTTGGCCGTGCATCAGAGTCAGTGGGTTCAGGCGCGTCTGCAGGAGTTGTCGCCCGGTCTTTCCATCACCCTGAAACGCATCCAGACTTCCGGTGACAAGATTCTCGATGTTCCGTTGGCGAAAATCGGCGGAAAGGGGTTGTTCGTCAAAGAAATCGAGGATGCGCTCCTGAGCAAAGAGATCGACCTGGCCGTCCACAGTATGAAGGATGTTCCGACGGCCTTACCCGACGGGTTGGACATTCTCTGCGTGCCTCCCCGCGAAGATCCACGCGATGCCTTAATTACCCGAGACGGCTGCCGGTTAGACCAGCTGAAGAAGGGCGCTCGCATTGGTACCAGTAGTTTGCGGCGCCAATCCCAATTGCTGCATCACCGTCCCGACTTTGTCATCGAGATGCTCCGCGGCAATCTGGACACGCGACTGAGGAAATTGCGCGAGGGCCAGTTCGACGCCATCGTGCTTGCCGCGGCAGGGTTGAGACGTCTCGGCTGGGATGCAGAGATTACGGAATATCTTCCGGTGCATCTTAGTCTGCCCGCTATTGCCCAGGGGGCGCTGGGCATTGAGGCGCGTCGTGACGATGCCTTCGTGCGGGAGTTATTGGGGCGATTTGAGCATCATCCGACCCGCACCACCGTGACGGCGGAGCGCGCATTGCTGCATCGCCTTGAAGGGGGATGCCAGGTTCCCATCGCCGCCCATGCGGTCCTTGATGGCGAGACCCTCACCCTGGAGGGACTCGTTGCCAGTGTCGACGGCCGGCGCGTCATCCGCCATCAGATCCAAGGTCGGGCGACCGAAGCCCACCAGCTTGGAACCACCCTCGCGGAACGTCTGCTGACGGACGGTGGCGATGTGATTTTGAAGGAAATCTACGGGCGGGCGTGATGGTGATGACAACGCGCAGAGGAACCGTCTACCTCGTCGGCGCCGGTCCCGGCGATCCGAAGCTGCTGACACTGCGTGGCAAGGAATGTCTGGAGCAGGCCGATGTGGTCTTGTACGACTACCTCGCGAATGAAGCGCTCTTGCAGCATGTGTCTCCCAGGGCTGAACGTCTCTATGTCGGGCGGCGCGGGCGCGGCCAGTATCGCGATCAGGCGGAGATCAATCGGTTGCTGATTGATCATGCCCAGGCGGGAAAACGTGTGGTCAGACTGAAGGGCGGCGATCCGTTCGTGTTCGGGCGGGGCGGGGAAGAGGCGGAAGCGGTGGCGGCCGCCGGCCTCGCATTTGAGGTCGTTCCCGGCGTGACTGCTGCCGTGGCGGCTCCTGCCTATGCGGGCATTCCCGTGACTCATCGTACAATGGCCTCGACCGTCACCTTCGTTACCGGCCACGAAGATCCCACGAAAGATCAAAGCAGCATCGAATGGACCCGGCTGGCGACGGTGCATGGCACGCTGGTGTTTCTCATGGGCATGACTAATCTGCCGAAAATCGTCCAATGCCTTAGAGCTGAAGGCAAAGAGGGTACGACGCCGGTTGCGCTGATCCGGTGGGGGACGCGAGCTTCGCAACGAACCGTTGTGGGAAGCTTAGACGATATCGTGGAGAAGGCGGCGGCCGCTCATATGGAACCGCCCACGATCATCGTGGTCGGCGAAGTGGTGGGTCTCCGGGAGCAACTCAACTGGTTTGAGCGACGGCCTCTGTTCGGGAAACGGATTCTGGTGACCAGGCCGAAGCCTCAAGCGGCGGAGTTTTCTGACTTGATTGCGGCCCAAGGCGGGGAGCCGGTGGAATGTCCGACCATCGAGATCGTGCCGCCCGAAGACTGGGCCCCGCTGGATCGTGCCCTGGCTCGTCTGTCGACCTACAATTGGTTGATCTTCACCAGTGTGAACGGGGTCGCTCCATTCATGACCAGACTGTTGGAGACGCAACGTGACGTGCGTGTCTTGTCCGGCCTCACCATTTGTTGCATCGGACCGCGCACCGCTGAGGCGTTGGCCGCCTATGGCTTACGTGCCGACGTGATTCCGGAGCAGTTTCAAGCCGAGGGCATTCTGGAAGTGTTGGCAGCCCGGCAGTTGCGCGGGGCTCGGGTGTTGATTCCACGTGCGTTGGTAGCCCGGGAGCTGCTTCCGGATCAGCTACGGACCCAGGGGGCGGAGGTGGACGTGGTGCCTGTCTATCGCACAATCCGGCCTGCAGTCGCGACGGATCGCCTCATGGAACAACTCCGTACCGGCGGGATCGACGTGATTTCCTTCACGAGTTCGTCGACCGTGAGAAATTTCGTCGAGTTGTTTCCGACGAAGGACGAGTTGTTGCGGTTGGTCGGGAAAACGACTGTGGCCTGCATTGGACCTATTACTGCGGCGACCGCCCGTGAGGCGGGTCTCACCGTTCAGGTGATGGCCGGACAGAATACCGTTCCGGCGCTTGCCGCTGCCATCGTGGATTTCGTTGTGAATCCGATTGATGGCCGAACCGCTTCCGCGGTGAGTCATTGACCGGATGGCAGTAATCGTGAAGATGTTTCTTACCAAGAGGGAGGTTTCTGATGGTTCCTGTTAAGTCATTCATGGTTCCGAAGGACAAGTTCATCACCGTCGAGCGCGATGTGGATGTGCGCACCGCAGGTCGCGTCATGCGCGATCGCAACATCGGCAGCCTGTTCGTGACGAACGGGAAAGATGTCATCGGCATTATCACGGACACCGATATGGTCCGGCGGGTAGTGGCCACGGGGGCGGACATGACGAAGACGACCGTTGAGCAGATCATGTCGGCGCCTCTCGTGACGATCGAAGAACATAAGACGCTGCTGGATGCGAACGACCTGATGGCGCAGACCCATCTCCGTCACTTGGGCGTGACGAAAGACGGACAGTTGGTCGGCATGATTTCGGTGCGTGACCTGGTAGTCTTTCTGACGAATTTACCGAGGAAATGAGCGGACCATGGCATTTCCGATTCAGCGCCTGCGTCGTCTGCGGGAAAGTGAGTCGCTCCGGCGCATGGTTCGTGAAACGAGCCTGACGCCGAACGACTTCATTTACCCAGCGTTTGTCACGGAGGGCCAAGGCCGCCGCGAACCCATTGCCTCGATGCCCGGGCAGTCCCGAGTATCCATCGACCTGCTGGTGCAGGAAGCGCGTGAGGTGAAAGCGCTGGGCATTCCGGCGATGATTCTGTTCGGAATTCCCGATCGAAAAGACGAACGCGGCAGTTCGGGATTCGATCCCGATGGGGTCGTGCAGCGCGCAATCCGTACGCTCAAGGCGCAGGTTCCGGATCTGGTCCTGATTACCGATGTCTGCATCGATGAGTATACCAGCCATGGTCATTGCGGCATCGTGCGGGACGGCAAAATTCTCAACGACGAGACGCTGGATTGTTTGCGGACCATGGCCAAGACGCATGCGGAGGCGGGGGCCGACATGGTCGCACCGTCCGATATGATGGATGGCCGCGTGGCTGCGATTCGTGATGAGTTGGATCGAGCCGGATTTGTCGATATTCCCATCATGGCCTATGCCGCGAAATTCGCCTCATGTTTTTATGCGCCCTTTCGTGATGCCGCCAACTCCACCCCGCAATTCGGCGATCGCCAGTCCTATCAGATGGACCCGGCCAACAAGCGCGAAGCTTTGCGGGAGATCGACCTGGATATCGAGGAGGGGGCCGACATCATCATGGTGAAACCGGCCATGCCCTATCTCGATGTCATCAGCGCGGCGCGTGAACGGACGCTCTTGCCTATCGCTGCGTACCAGGTGAGCGGCGAGTACAGCATGATCAAAGCAGCCGCGCAGGCGGGATGGTTGGATGAGCGTCGTGCCATGATGGAGTCGCTGCTGTCCATCAAGCGGGCCGGCGCCGAGATAATTCTGACCTATTTTGCCAAAGAAGCCGCCGCGCTGCTTCAGTCACGGCACGCATGAAGATTTCTCGCGGACTCACCCCCTCTATCACCAGGCCCTATTCAGTTGTCACCATCGGCAATTTTGATGGTCACCACCATGGCCATCGGGCTCTCTTGGATCGGGTGGTAGAGACCGCTCGCCGTGAGGCCGGTACAGCGATAGTCCTGACATTCGATCCGCATCCGGTCAAGATTCTGGCCCCCCAGGTCAATCTTATGTTTCTCACGACGCCGGAAGAGAAGCTGGCCCGTTTCGAAGCCGCCGGCATCGACGAAGTGGTCTTTCTCGAGTTTACGACGGCGTTTGCCGCGTTAAGTCCCGCGCAGTTCGCAAAACAGGTGCTGTGTGACGGGATCGGCACGCGGGAGCTATTTGTCGGAGAGCATTTTGCATTTGGAAAAGGCCGTGCCGGTCGGATCACAGATCTGCTTGAACTCGGGGCCCAGCTCGGGTTTCGCGTCCATCCCACGCCGCCGGTGACCATTGAAAGTGAGGTCGTGAGCTCGACGCGAATCCGTCAGATGATTCAAGCGGGTGAGCTACAGAAAGCCATCCGGTTTCTCGGGAGGCCGTATGGCATCGAGGGGACGGTCATCGCCGGCGCTCATCGCGGGACAGAACTTGGTTGGCCGACCGCGAATCTCCGCCTGCCCGAGGGGCGGGTCATTCCGCCGGACGGGGTCTATGCCGCCCGAGCGATATGGAAGGGGCGCAGCCTGGACTCCGTCGTGTACATCGGAACTAGGCCCACGTTCGGGGCGGGAGAGCGGTTACTCGAAGTCTCGATCCTGGACGAACGTCTTGAATTGTACGGAGAGACAATTCGGGTCGAGTTACTGAGTTTTCTCCGTGAGGACCGGGTGTTTGCTTCGGCGGAGGCGTTGACCAGGCAGATTGCATTGGATGTGGATGCGGCGCGGGCGCATCTGCGCGAAGCCGCGGCACCGAGTCCCGTCCCGGTCTCGACGTCCCATTCGCAGTCATGAGCGATGAGAGGTTCTTCCACAGGTATTCATCCCCCGCTGTATAAGCAGGTCATTCAGGCAATTCGTGCGCGAAATCTCTTGAGTCCTGAACAGAGGATTCTCGTCGCGGTTTCCGGCGGGCCTGATTCGGTAGTGCTGCTCTCCCTTCTGCACAGCCTTGCGCCCGTATGGAATCTGTCGTTGACGGTGGTGCATGTCAACTACGGGCTGCGGGGAGCCGAATCAGACGGTGATGCTTCGTTTGTCGCCGCCCTCTGCCGTCGATTCACACTTCCTTGCCTCATCAGATCACTCGAAATTCCCCCGGCTGAAGCAGGGCGCTCACTGCAGGCGTGTGCGCGGGACCTTCGCTATCAGCTCTTCCGGGAGCTGGTCGATGAACTTGGAATGGATCGGGTGGCACTCGGGCACACCGCGGATGATCAAGCTGAGACCGTGTTGTTGCGCATGTTACGCGGGGCTGGTTTGCGCGGCTTGACCGGCATGCCGCATATTCGCGAAGGCCTCTTTGTGCGACCGCTTCTGGGCGTGACGCGGCGCGAGATCCTGGCCTATCTGGAAACGATGGAATTGTCCTATCGGACCGACTCGAGCAATGCAAAACCTATCTATCTTCGCAATCGTGTGCGGCACGAACTGCTTCCGGTGATGCAGTCGCTGGCACCGTCTACGATCAAGCTGCTGGCGCGCCAGGCTGATATTCTGCGCGAGGATGACCGGCTATTAGACCGGTTGGCAGCGCAACGTCTGGTGCGATCCATACAGAGCCGCGACGTGAACGGGATCGTCCTTGATCGGGCGACCTTGCTCGCGCAACCGGTGGCCTTGCAACGACGGATGCTGAGGCAGGCAATGCAGGCGTTGTCGCCGTCAGCCCGCGGGTTGCGCGGAGATATGGTGTTCTCGATCCTGTCCTCCCTGGCGAGCAGACGGTCAGGCGGATCGTGGAATGCCGGTTCCTTAGTCGTGACCTGTGAGCAGGGCGAAGTGCGGATAACCATGGCTTCGTCCCGCCGCGTGGCGCCAGAGGATGCTCAAGACGTGGCAATCTCATCTCCGGCGCGCGCAGCCGATGTCGTCACGGTGTTAGCGCTGCCGGCGACTCTCTCCTGGCCGGTGTCCGGGGGGCGGATCCGCATCCGTGCTGTGACACGTGAGCGCGGGTTGGCCCTTTTGGGAAAGCCGTCCCCAACGCTCGCCCTGTTTGATGCCGAGCAGCTCACATTTCCGTTGACGATTCGATCCTGGCGGCCAGGGGATTGGTTTTTTCCCGTCGGCATGACCGGTCGACGAAAGAAATTGCAAGATTACTTCACAGATGCAAAACTGGGTCGGTCTGTGCGAGAACACATACCGCTGCTGCTCTCGCAAGAGCGCATGGCCTGGATCGTCGGGCAGCGGATCGATGCCCGGTTTGCAGCCACCGATTCAACGACTAGGTTTATCCTGGCCAGTGTGACGCATGCTCTGCGCCGGAAAGGAGTCTTCTAGGAATGGAACGCATTTTTGGTCGCCCCATCGTGACGCAGGAACAGATGCGGACTCGAATCCGCGAACTTGGCCGGCAGATTGCGTCCGATTATGCTGGAAAAGAGTTGGTGCTGGTAGGGGTGCTCAAAGGAGCGTATGCCTTTTACGCCGACCTGGCGCGCGCCATCCGGATTCCGATGCGTGTGGAATTTATCGTCGTGACGAGTTATGGAACCGGCAAGAAAAGCTCCGGTAAGGTGAAATTGATATCGGATTTAACGGAGCCCATTGCCGGCAAGGATGTGTTGCTGGTGGAGGACATCGTCGATTCTGGCCTCACGGTTCAGTATCTCATCAAGACGTTGTCACGCAGAAAGCCCCGATCCCTGAAAGTGTGCACGCTCCTGAGCAAACCGGAGCGTCGGCAAGTCGAGGTGGATCTCGAATATGTGGGTTTTAAGATCCCGAACAAGTTTGTGGTCGGTTATGGGCTTGATTACCGGCAGGAGTATCGCAACCTGCCGTACCTCGCAGCCCTTGATCAAGGAGAAGAAGGGGAGCAGGAGTCTGCATGAAAGGTTGTTCCCTTTGCGGAACCTATGGTAACATTCTGCAGGGTTAGCTAATTTTTCGGTCTGCCTAATATCCTCAAAGGAGAGGTGGATGAATTCACGGGTAAAGAATTTATTGTTCTGGGTCGTGGTCGGCCTGTTCATGATTTTGCTGTTCAATTTGTTTAGCGTGCCGACCCATGCGCCGGAAGATGAAGTCATATTCAGCGATTTCATGGCCAAGCTCGACAAGGGCGAGATCATGAAAGTCACGATCAAAGCCAACCACATCAGCGCCATCCTCAAAGACCAGAGCCGCATTCGGACCTATACGGCCGAATATCCGGAATTGGTGAAGCATTTGCGCGAGAAAGATGTGCAGATTGAAGCCAGACCGCCTGATGAGAGTCCCTGGTACATCACGTTTTTGGTGACGTGGGGACCGTTTATCCTGTTCCTGGGTCTGTGGTTCTTCCTCATGCGCCAGATGCAGATCGGCGGCAACAAAGCGTTGTCGTTCGGAAAAAGCCGCGCCCGCATGTTGACCGAAGAGCGGAAAAAGGTGACCTTCTCTGATGTTGCCGGTATCGAAGAGGCTAAGGAAGAAGTTCTCGAGATCATTGAGTTTTTGAAAGATCCGCGCAAGTTCCAGAAGCTGGGTGGCCGTATCCCTAAAGGCGTGCTAATTGTCGGGCCTCCCGGAACCGGAAAGACGCTGCTGGCCAAAGCTATTGCCGGTGAGGCCGGTGTGCCGTTCTTCAGCATCAGCGGTTCGGATTTCGTCGAAATGTTCGTCGGGGTCGGCGCATCTCGTGTGCGAGATCTCTTTGAGCAGGGGAAAAAGCATGCTCCCTGTATCATTTTCATCGACGAAATCGATGCAGTCGGTCGTTTGCGCGGCGCTGGTCTTGGCGGGGGCCATGATGAGCGTGAGCAAACCCTGAACCAATTGCTCGTAGAGATGGACGGGTTTGATACGACTGAAGGGGTCATTCTGATTGCCGCCACCAACCGTCCTGACGTGTTGGATCCGGCCCTGTTGCGACCGGGTCGTTTCGATCGTCAGGTGGTCGTGAACCGTCCGGATTTGCGTGGCCGTTCGGAAATCCTGAAAGTACACACCAAGAAAGTGCCCCTTTCCACGGACGTCGAACTCGAGAAGATCGCTCGGGGAACGCCCGGGTTTTCCGGTGCCGACCTTGAAAATCTTGTCAACGAAGCGGCCCTGTGGGCGGCTCGCCTGAACAAGAAAGAGGTCGAACTGATCGACTTTGAAATGGCGAAAGATAAAGTGTTGATGGGCGCAGAGCGCAAGAGCATGGTGCTCACCGACGAAGAAAAGCGCACAACGGCCTACCATGAAGCCGGGCATGCGCTTATGGCGAAACTCCTGCCTGGAACGGATCCCGTGCACAAGGTCACCATCATTCCTCGCGGTCGAGCGCTTGGCGTGACGATGCAGCTTCCGACCGACGATCGCCACAATTATTCAAAGGACTTCCTCTACAACAATCTCGCCATTCTCATGGGCGGGCGAGTGGCTGAGGAGTTGGTGTTGCATGATGTGACGACCGGGGCCGGAAATGACCTGGAGCGCGCGACGGATCTCGCCAGAAAAATGGTGTGCGAATGGGGGATGAGTGAAAAGCTGGGTCCCTTGACCTTTGGCCGGAAGGAAGAGGAAATTTTCCTCGGCCGCGAGATCGGTTCCAAGCGCGATTTCAGTGAGCAGGTGGCTCTGGAAATCGATCATGAGGTCCGGCGTCTGGTCACCGAAAATTACGAGCGGGCCAAGCGGATCCTGACCGATAATATGACCAGTCTGAAGGCGCTCGCCGAAGCCTTGTTGGAAAAAGAAGTGCTGGACGCATTAGAGATCGACCAGATCCTCATTCAGGGATCCTCTTCGCAGACGGTTCCCGCCTAAGCTGTATACTTCTGACTTCGCAGGAGTGCCTGGTATGGTGCTCCTGCGAAGTAGGTTCCTCTTGTCAGTTCCACGTCAGGGGTTGGGAGACTTCTCCCGGGTCAGTCGTGTTACCCCAGGTCCCTTCCGTAGCTGACGCACGTCGTTTCAAAATGTTCAATTGCTCCAAGCATAAAAGGGACTTGCCTTGACCTTGACGAACCAGAGCTCCTCCCGCCCGGTTGTCCTCACGGCTGGTTCCACTCGCATCACGTTCGAATCGGGTCCGCTCCTCATGGGTGTTCTCAATGTCACCCCTGACTCGTTTTCGGATGGAGGTGCCTACCTCACGATTGAGCAGGCCGTCAATCACGCCAGACAGATGCAGGCCGAGGGCGCCGATATTATCGATATCGGGGCGGAATCTTCCCGGCCCGGCGCACGACCGATCGACGAGACTGAGGAGTTGCGCCGGCTCATTCCTGTGGTGGAGGCGGTGAGGGCTACGGTCGCGCTTCCAATTTCAGTGGATACAACCAAAGCTGCGGTTGCCCGACGGGCCGTTCAGGCCGGCGCCGTTATCGTCAACGATATTCGTGCGTTACAGGGCGACTCCTTGATGGCAGGGCTGGTGGCTGAGACCGGTGTCGCGGTTGTGCTCATGCATATGCAGGGGACACCGCAGACTATGCAGGCGGCGCCACGATATAACAACGTGGTGGAAGAGATTGCGCAGTTTTTGCGGGAGCGGACGCAGTTTGCGATCGCGCAGGGGATCCGGCCAAGTCAAATCATCCTTGACCCAGGCTTCGGTTTTGGTAAGCTCCAAGAGCATAACCTTCAATTGCTTGCTGAGTTTGAGACCTTCGCGAAACTGGGCTATCCCCTGTTAGCCGGGGTCTCGCGGAAACAGTTTATCGGGAACCTGGTCCGGCAACCGGTTCAGGAACGGGGCTACGGTACGGCAGGGGCGATCGCAGTAGCCGTCCTGAAAGGCGCCCACATTATTCGTGTGCATGACGTTCGAGCCATGAAGGACACGGCAACGGTCGTGTCAGCCATTTCACGTCACGCGCGTTCTTCAGTAGAGGTATCCAATGCGTAAATTGTTCGGGACAGACGGCGTTCGCGGGGTCGCGAACCTCGAACCAATGACCAGCGAGATTGCGATGCAACTGGGGCGTGCAGCCGCCCACATTTTCATGCGGCGGGCCGGTCGGCACCAGGTCGTCATTGGAAAAGACACGCGCCTGTCCGGGTACATGCTGGAATCGGCGTTGACCTCGGGGATCTGTTCGATGGGGGTCGATGTTCTGCTAGTCGGGCCCTTGCCGACTCCGGCGATCGCGTTCCTGACGCGAAGTTTGCGCGCGGATGCCGGTGTGGTCATTTCAGCGTCGCACAATCCCTACCAGGACAACGGGATCAAGTTTTTCTCCAACGAAGGATTCAAACTGCCCGATGAAGTTGAAGCGCGCATCGAACAATTAATTATTTCCGACGAGATCAAACACCTGCGGCCGACGGCGGACGCGATCGGCAAGGCCTATCGCATCGGCGATGCCGAAGGGCGCTATATCGAATTCGTCAAACGGTCGCTGCCCCGGGACCTTGATTTTCAAGGAATCAAGCTGGTGGTGGATTGCGCGAACGGCGCAGCGTACAAAGTGGCTCCGGCCGTCCTCCGGGAATTGGGCGCCGACATTGAAATCATTGCGAATACGCCGGATGGAATGAACATCAACGATCACTGTGGCGCTGTGCATCCGGAGCGGCTGCAGGAGGCGGTGCGTCGGCATGGCGCCCATATCGGTATCGCCTTGGATGGAGACGCGGATCGCGCGATCTTCGTCTGTGAGCAGGGTGAGATTATCGACGGGGACCATGTCATGGCCGCGCTGGGACTTGACCTGCACGGCCAAGGCCGGCTGGCTGCTCAGACGGTGGTGGGAACGGTCATGAGCAACTTCGGATTGGAAATCGCCATGAAAAAGGCCGGCATTCAACTGATGCGGACTCCGGTAGGGGATCGCTATCTCATGGAGCGGATGCTGGCTGACGGGTATAACTTCGGCGGAGAACAGTCCGGCCACTTCATTTTCCTGGATCATAACACCACGGGTGACGGGTTGATTTCGGCGCTGCAGATTCTCTCGCTCATGAAACGCACTGGGAAGCCGCTTTCGGAACTCGCTAAAGCCATGACCGCCGTGCCGCAGATTCTGCTGAACGTGAAAGTGAAACATAAGCCGGACTTGAATCAAATTCCGGATATTCAGCAGGCCATCAAGAGTGCCGAAGCCACTCTGAACGGGAGTGGCCGGGTGTTGGTGCGGTATTCCGGCACCGAGGCACTCTTGCGGATTATGGTCGAAGGCGAACGTGATTCCACTATCCGCGAGGTGGCCGATCACCTCGCAGATATCGTTCGTGCCCGCATCGGGTAGCACCGGTTCCTTACCCGAGGCGACGGATGCTGCCGTCTCTGACGATCACCTTCATTCTCGGACTTGCCCTCGGTTCGTATCTCATATTTTTCCCTCTCAGCATTGCGATCCTCCTTGCGGGCTTCACCGTCACCGGCGTGTTGGTGGAGCAGCGAGGCCTGCTCACGTCACGGCAGAGTAGCCTGCTCTTGGCCTGTCTCTTCGGTGGCTGTCTTTATTGGACAGTATTCGCGTGGTTCTCCTCTCATGCTCCAGTGCCGGACCATCCGGACGCTCTTCCGGCCGTCCTCGTCGGAACGATCGTTGAATCGGTTCATCACGCACCAGGCAGAGTGACAGCCTTGGTACAGGTGACGGCTAGCGACGATCCTGATGTGCCCACACCCTTCCACCTCCGTCTGACCTGGCGCGACCCGGATGGCGATCTCCAGCGAGGGCAGCAGATCCGCGTCCGAGCCCGCGTGCACCCTCCATCCGGGACCATGAATCCGAAGGGCTTTGACTATGCGGCCTATCTGGATGCGCAAGGCGTGGATGCGGTGGGCTCCGTGTCCGGATCCCGAGCCATCGAGGTGCTTGGTGTCGGGCAAGGATTGTTGTCGTATCCTTTCTCATCACGGATCGAAACATGGCGTAGTCGGGTGCGCACTGCGGCCGAATCGGTACCAGAACCGGCCCGGGGTTTATTCCTAAGCCTGACAATCGGCGAGCAGGGTTTTCTTTCCCCGGAAGTCCGCGAGTGGTTCATGACGACCGGGACGGTGCATATCCTCTCCATTTCCGGATCGCATCTCGGTCTCATCGCGCTGCTGTCGTTTGCTCTGGTCCGACGGGCATGTCTTCTCCTCCCATCCATGATTCTCCTGGGTCTCTCGCGATGGCTGATACCGAGTAGATTGGCGGCTGTGGTGACACTGGTGCCTGTCCTAGGGTACACCCTGCTGGCGGGAGCGGAGACGGCCACAATTCGTTCGGCCATCATGATTGTCGTCGGCCTCTGGACGATATGGCTCGGCGCACCCCATTATCTGATCCATGCCCTGGCGGCGGCAGCCGGATTGACCATCCTGGTGCATCCGTCCGCGCTGTATGACATTTCTTTTCAACTCTCCTACGTCTCAGTGTGGGTGCTGGCATTGGCTGTCCAGCGGGAGGCGCGCTCAGATGAATTGCCTCCGCCGTCCGCAAGTGTCGCCGGGAGGACCGTCTATTGGCTCCGGGAGTCCGTGCGGCTGACGGCCTGGGTTACGTTGGCAACCTTGCCGCTGGTGGCCTGCTATTTCAATCAAGTCTCCTGGATGGGGCTGTTCGCGAACCTGCTCGTGGTGCCCTTCGTTGGCTTCATCCTGCTGCCGATCAGTTTCCTGTCCGCGGTCTGGGTCATTGCCACGCAAAGCAGTACGCTTCCCGGTGCCGATTTGATTGCGGGGCTTGGCCAGGGTTTGATTGCCGCGACACAGTGGCTGGCTGATCTGCCTGGCGCGGAATGGTTTGTCGCCGCACCGACCGTTCCCACGATGGCGTTGTTCTACCTGTTGGGTTGGGCGATGCTGACCGGATGGCCTGCACAGGCCTCACCTCTGCTGAGGGGTGCGATGGCGGCGGGTATTGGGGGCATCGTCATCTGGTGGCTATGCTCTCCGCGCCTCTTTAGTTGGGAAGGGCAGGTGCGAGTGACGTTTCTCGATGTAGGGCAGGGAGACAGTGCCGTCATCGAGTTGCCGCATGGGACGGTGCTGCTGATCGATGGCGGCGCGACCTATGAGCGGTTCGACATGGGACGAGGTGTGGTGGCGCCCTTTCTCTGGAATCGTGGTATTCGAAGGATCGACCATGTCATCGGGACGCATCCGCAATTGGATCATGTTGGCGGGCTGGCCTGGATCCTGGCACATTTTCAGGTTGAGAAATTCTGGACCAACGGCGTGACGCGGAACGAAGAGTTCTGGCGCAGGATTGAGCGGGCGCTGGCACACCGGCATCTCCAGGCAAGGGTGGCGGAGAAAGGGCGGCTGATGGTTGAAAACGCAGACTGTCGCATCGACGTGCTGAACCCACCGCCGCGGCGGGATCCGCCGACGTCAGGAAAACAGGCGTCGCTGAATAACTTGTCCGTGGTGAGTGAACTCATCTGTGGAGATCAACGGATGCTCTTCACCGGAGACATCGAGCGGGAGACTCTGGCGCGCCTCGTTCAATCGGGCCATCTCGTCCACCTCAACCTGCTGAAGGTTCCGCATCATGGGGCACAGAGTTCGCTGGAGCGTGAATGGCTGAATGCCGTCAGACCGGATGTGGCCGTGGTGTCTGCCGGCCGCCGCAACCCCTATGGTCATCCGGCCGGAGAGGTGTTGGCGGCATACGAGTCCGTGCAGTCGCAGATACGACGAACGGATCAGGACGGAGCCGTCTGGGCGGATCTTGACCTGGTTCGCCGGCATCTGTCCGTTCACAGCACGAGAGAATGGCAGCTTCAGCGGGCCCTCACGCCGTCGCCCGATTGGTCCATTGAGCAGGACAATGTGCAGCGTCTGTGGCGTCGCTGGAACTGGGAATAACCTCGATGACGATCCCGTTCGGCTCTCTTCCTTCTGTGGCCTTGGCCGTTGGGAAGAAATTCCCCATCGCGTAATTGCGGAACTTGCCGAGTGCCCCATTTTTCACCACTCCACACTGTCAAATTTGCCGACAGAGCGGAAAACCTCCGGCATAAGTCGGCAATATTGCGCGGGTGAGTTCGAGACGTGGTAAGGCATAGCTCATGCACTTGTTCTAGCGGCATCCGGTGGTTTGTAATCTGATGATGGTCGGAAAAGGGCAGCAGGATGATGGCGAATCGATTGTTGTTTCTGGCTCCAGCGCCCCCTTCAGATCGGCAAGGCGGCGGAGCATTGCGGATGTTGCATCTGCTCCGCTTTCTGGGGAGCCGATTCCAGGTAGACTTGATTGTGCCTGAGCTTGAAGGGTCGGAGGACGCGCGGCGATTGTTGAAGGATGTCTGCGCGGAGATGACGTTTGTCACGCCGCAGCGGCCCGGGTTACTGGATCGAATCGGACACGTGAGCCCCTACGCGAAAGACCGGGCATTGGCTGGTGTCGTGCGCGAGCGGGTGGCGAGCGGTGCCTATGGCGCGATCCATGTGGAAAAGCTCTCGATGATCCCCTACGTGCCGGCACAGACGGCCGTGCCAGTGGTGCTGGACATTTGGTCCTATGGCCTGGCGAGCCCGTTGCGGATCCTCAGCAATGCCGGCGGGGTGGCCGGTGGGTCGAAGCAACTTGTCCGGCGGGTCAAGCTCGGTCTCTTTGACCGGTGGTGCTGGCCCATGGCCTATTGCGTGACGGTCGTGTCTGAGGAAGATCGGATCCGGTGCGAGGGTGCGCATCCTGGGCAACGTGTGTTAGTCGTGCCCAACGGCGTCGATTGCCAGACAATTCGTCCCAAGCCCGATCATGCGGTCACGTCACCTGTCTTGCTGTTCACTGGTGACATGGGCACTGAAGCCAATGTCGAGGCCGCCATGTTTCTCGCCACGGAGGTGTTTCCCGCCATCCGTCGGGAATTCCCCAAAGCGGAACTGCGGCTGGTGGGGAGAAATCCCGATCCACGGGTGGGGCGATTGGCCGGCCAGGGCATTATGGTTACCGGTGCCGTCCCGGACATGCAGGTTCATCTGCGCGCCGCGACGATCTATGTCGCACCGCATTTCACCGGCTCCGGCACACGCACGAAACTTCTGGAAGCGATGGCGGCTGGATTGCCGATCATCACCACCTCCCTGGGAATCGAAGGCATGAAGGTGCAACCCGGCCGCGACCTGCTCGTGGCCGATCAGCCCACGGACATGATTGAATCGATTCAAACGCTGCTCGCGAGTCAACCGGATCGGGAGCGCTTTGCGCATGCAGCACGCCACATGGCGGAGATCTGGTACGATTGGAGCCGTTGTCTCTGGCCGCTGGAGCCCCTCTATCAGAACCTGCTCGCGCCGAAGGCCGTTGCCTGTTGATGGCCACCACCACATGCTGCATCTCGGAATGGATCACGCCAAGCCAGCGTGCTTCCCTTGGCAGAGGAATGTGTTGAGTTCTGGCGGCACTCCACGTAGAATTTTTATCCAGTGCGAGTCGCACCAACGACGACAGTTCATGAAGACTGATCCCCTGGCACGATGACCATGATTCCGCACTCCCGGCCCTCGCTGGGCCAAGAAGAGTTGCGCGCGGTGACCGACGTGCTTCGGTCGGGCCAGATCACCGGCGGCCCGGTCGTCGCGCAGTTTGAGCGGGGCATGGCCGCCTACATCGGGCTGCACGGCGGTGTGGCGGTAAGTTCCGGCACGGTCGCCCTGGAGCTGGCCCTGCGTGCTCTGGGAGTCGGACATGGCGACAACGTCATTTTGCCCAGTTATGTCTGCCCAGCTCCATGGCTGGCGGTCCAGCGCGTCGGCGCACAAGCCAGAATCGTCGATATCAATCCGACCACCTACAATCTCGACCCGCAAAAAGTTCGCAAGGCCCGCACGGCTCGCACACGAGCCGTGATCGTCCCGCACATGTTCGGGCTCCCGGCTGACTTGACCAGCCTACAATCCCTGGGCATTCCCTTGATCGAGGATTGCGCACAGACACTTGGCGCCACGGAACAGGGCCGTGCGGTTGGCACGGTCGGCCTCCTGACGGTCTGTTCCTTCTATGCCACCAAGCTGCTCTGTACAGGGGAGGGTGGCATGGTGTTGTCGAACGATGAGGCGTTGCTCGAACGGGTGCGGGCGCTTCGTGAATATGACCAGGCCCCGTCACTGAACGCGGCGGCAGGCAACTGCAAGATGACGGATCTGCAGGCGGCGATCGGCGTGGCGCAACTGAATCAGTTGGGAGAGTTTCTCGACAAGCGGTCGATGTTGGCCGCCATCTATCGCGACACGTTGCCGGCAGAGTTGTTCACACTCCCCGTTGTTCCGGCCGGTCGGACGCACGTGTATTATCGTTTTGTGGTGCGTCTACTGAAAGGCCTGCAGTCGCCCGATGAATTCACCGCCTATCTCTCACGCCTGGCTCATCGTGGGCTGCAATGCCGTAAACCCGTGTTTCGCCCCCTGCATCGGTATCTCGACCTGCCGGAGTATCCTGCCAGCGATGAGGCCGATGGTGCAGCCCTGTCTCTCCCGCTTCATCCTTCGCTGACGGAGGAGGAGGTCAGGCAGGCTGCGCACATGCTCCAGGAAGAACTTCACTAACACAGTCATTGCGCGCCGATGACATCCTGCCCTTGACCCGCGTCTGCGTGATCGGCATCATGGGCGCACGGTGCAGGCCGTGGTCGGACGGCGCCAATTCCTTCCCTATCTGAAACCGGAGACTATTTCTATGGTGCCCACTGTTGAGTGGAAAGACGGAGCCGTTCGCCTGTTAGATCAAAGCCGACTTCCGACGCACGTCGAATTCGTGGAGTGCCGGGATTATCGCGCGGTGGCGCAGGCGATTCGTGAGTTGAAAGTGCGTGGCGCTCCCGCGATCGGCGTAACGGCCGCCATGGGAGTAGCCCTGGGTGCGCAGGCCGTGGCCGATACGGATTATGACACATTCGCCAACGAGGTCCGGAAGATTTGCGATCACCTGGCTGCGTCGCGCCCGACCGCTGTGAATCTGTTCTGGGCTCTTGCACGCATGAAGGACACACTCGCGGCGCTCAAGAACAAGACGATCGCGGAGATCAAAGCTGAGTTAGTCCGGGAATCACAAGCTATCCTCGAGGAAGACATTGCGCTCTGCAAGGCCATGGGCCGGCAAGGTGCGACTTTGATCCACAGCGGTCAGACGGTGCTGACTCATTGCAACGCCGGTGCGCTCGCGACAGCCGGTTATGGAACAGCGCTGGGCGTGATCCGGGCAGCCTGGGAGCAGGGAAAACAGATTCGAGTGATTGCCGACGAAACCAGACCGGTCCTCCAGGGCGCGCGCCTCACGGCCTGGGAGCTCATGCAGGACAAGATTCCCGTCACGCTGATCACCGACAATATGGCCGGCGCACTGATGCGGCAGGGCAAGATTCAACTCTGTGTCGTCGGCGCGGATAGGATTGCCGCCAACGGCGATGTGGCGAACAAGATCGGCACCTACTCGGTGGCTGTGCTCGCGAGGGCGCACAACATTCCCTTCTATGTGGCCGCGCCGTATTCCACTATCGATCTGAACACAGCATCAGGGGCCGACATCCCCATCGAACAGCGAAACCCGTTGGAGGTCACCGCGATTCATGGCAGCCATCCGGTAGCTCCGGAGGGTGTCGAAGTGTTCAACCCTGCCTTCGATGTGACTCCGGCGGATCTCATCACCGGCATCATCACCGAACGGGGTGTGTTCAAGCCGGCGGATCTTGCCCGAGCCTTTCGGGCGTAGCGGGTGTGCGCAATCGAGTGCCGCTTTCGCGGTAGGCAGATCGTTGAGGTGGCCGGTGGCAACCGGCCTTGAGCCGTCGACGAGTTTGACAGTCCTTTATCTTGCCAGCACTTCCGCCGCTTCTTTATAATGCCGCGAGAGTATTCTGATCACCCCTGTTGCGATTTTTTCTTAGCTGAAGGAGCCTGACGATCCATGAGTGAACGAACCCTTGCCATCATCAAGCCGGACGCCGTGAAGAAGAATGCCATCGGCGACATTATTAATCGATATGAGAAGGCGGGGTTGAAGCCGGTCGCCATGCGTCTGATGCACCTGTCCAAAGCCACGGCACAAGGGTTTTACGCGGTTCACAAAGCGCGCCCGTTCTTCGACAGCCTCTGCACGTTCATGTCTTCGGGGCCCTGCGTGGTGTTGGTGCTCCAGGGTGACAACGCGGTGAAGAAGAACCGTGAGTTGATGGGAGCGACTGATCCCGCGAAGGCGGAGAACGGAACCATCCGCGCGGCCCATGGGGCAAACATCGAATTCAACGCCGTTCATGGTTCGGATGCGCCGGACACGGCGAAGTTCGAGATCGGATATTTCTTTCCCGAAATGGAGTTGGTCGGGTAGGCGCACATTGAGCGCAGACTTTCCCTACGTCATCGATCCTCGGCGGCCCCCTTCGGGCCGTCGAGCCGGTGCGTCTCTTTCCCTGCTGATCCTGCTCCTGGCACTCGCTGCCGGTTGCGCCGGATCACCGCCTGTCCCGGTTGCTCAGCCCATCGAAAATCCGACTATCGAGGCCGAGACACGCCTGTGGTATCAGGCTTCGACGGCCTTTTCTGACGGCCGGTATTCCGCGGCGATCCATCTCTATGAGCGCTATCTCACCACCTATCCCAAGTCCCGTCGCGCGAATGAAGCTCATTGGGAGCTGGGGCAGTCGTATGAGCAAATGGGCGAAGTGACGGGGGCGTTGAAAGAGTACCGTGCGTTGACCGGCCCTGAGGGGGCGCCGGTGTCCACACAGAGCGCCTATGCTGAACGGGCGCAGCATCGAATCGAGGCCTTGCGCAATCAACCGGCATTGCCGGCCGGTGCGCGATCTGGCCACACCGCGCTGTACGTCTCTTTCAGCAACCTGCCGCCGATGTCTCAGGTCGAGTCCTGGGTGCGGCAGCTCAGCGCGCAAGGCATCAGCGCCATCCTCATGGATGGGAGTTTGGAATCGTCATTCACGAGGCCGCCGGCTCCAACTGTTCCCCCCACCAGTAGTCCATTGCCGAACCTTCCGACGGGCGCGTTGTTTTCGACTTCCCGCGGGCCGGTGATGACGGACTGGTTCAGTGTGATGGTGCCGCAGGCGCATGAGCTGGGCATTTCGGTCTTTGCGGTGCTGGATCTGTTCCATGCGCCGATGACCGATCATCGTCCGGAATCCAAAATGTTGCTGTATGATCCGACCAGGCGCAAGGTCCATCCCTGGACCCAGTTCGACCTGCTCGCGCCGACAGTCCAGCAGGAGATGGCCCAGCTGTTAGGCGATCTGCTCAGGAGCGGTGTCGATGGAATGGTCTTTCGCACGCGGGCGGAGAATAGTTTCGCCTATGAGGTGAGTGACGGCGTGTTGCGCCAGTTTGAAACGCAGGTCCATCAGCCCTCGTCCGAGGTGGCGCAGGCCCTGCGTGATCGTATGACCGTTCGCCAGGATGCCGGCGCGATCGCTTCAGATAAGACGCTCTGGCGCTGGGTGGGTTGGAAGGCTCGCCAGGAACTTGAGACGTTGGCGCGGTTCAAAAAATATCTGCAGAAGGCGGTGCCACGCTTGCGGATGGTGCTGGAGATTCATCCGGAAGCCCTGTCGAATCCGACTTCCGCTCTGGTGAATTACGGCGAAGATGCCGCCGAAGCGCGTCGCCGTGGATTCGACCTATTGCTGGGAGGCCCCTCCCGCGAGGCGTCTGATGTGCGGAACTTCGGCGGGTCGTTTAAGGGCTGGAGTCGGGATGTGATTCAGTCC
The DNA here is from genome assembly GCA_009594995.1 of Nitrospira sp. Lineage (GTDB taxonomy): Bacteria > Nitrospirota > Nitrospiria > Nitrospirales > Nitrospiraceae > Nitrospira_A. The sequence goes on from VOPR01000010.1 coordinate 70,257, forward strand.
GAGAAGGGTGAGCCCCAGACGCTCCCACAAGGATGGGTGCTACTCCGTACGCCGGCCGAACATGGAGGTGGCATGTTCACCGGGCTGGCTCAGCAGGCGGACGAATTGCGTACGCCCGATATTCGCCACCTGGTGTTTGTGCCGGACGCGCCGGCAGCGATTCCTTGACAAAGATTTCGGCAGCTTTTACGATCGCGCCACTTGTGTGTGGATCGCGTTTTATTCACGTAGGCCGCGCCTGAGCGGCCGCCAAGAGGAGTGTCATGATACCGTCCAATCTTCGTTACCACCAGGAACACGAATGGGTCCGCGCCGAAGGCCAGCAGGCGACGATCGGCATCAGCCATTTTGCCCAGGATGCGTTGGGTGATATCGTGTTTATTGATCTTCCTAAGGTGGGCGCCAAAGTCACCGCCGGTCAGCAGATCGGCGAGGTGGAGTCGACCAAAACCACGTCGACCATCTATACCCCGGTCAGTGGAACCATCACGAAGATCAATGCGGACCTCAAAGATCACCCCGAGGCGGTGAACTCTGATCCCTATGGCAAGGGATGGATGGCAGTGATCGATCTCACCGCTGCCGGTGAAGTCGAGAAACTCATGACGGCCGCTCAGTACGAAGAATTTTTAAGCAAACAAAAGCACTAGGCCGTTCGAGAGGCGTCGTTACGAAATAGGGTGAATGGAGCGAGTCGGCGTGTAGCCGGATCGCTCCAGCCTGTCGTACGCTGCCCTCAACGACCGACTCACGTCATCAATCTATGAAGCATCTTGCAATTCTCGGCGCCGGTCCTGGCGGATATGTGGCGGCAATTCGTGCGGCCCAATTGGGCGCGCGCGTCAGCGTGATTGAGAATCAGGCGTTGGGCGGTGTGTGCCTGAATTGGGGATGCATTCCCAGCAAGGCGTTGCTGTCGGTGGTGGAGCTTGGCGACAAGGCGAAGAAGGCGAAAGACTTCGGTCTTCTGCTCAATGGCCCGGTTGCCTATGATCCGGTGGTCATGGTGGCCAGAAAGAACAAGGTCGTCTCCACGCTGGTCAAGGGCATTGCCACGTTGTTCAAGACCTGGAACATCGAGCATGTGGAAGGCACAGGCGAGCTGCTGGATGCGCGAACCATTCGCGTTACCAAGCGCGACGGCAGCGAAGTACACGTGGCTGCGGATGGCATCATCATCGCAACCGGTTCGTCATGGCCGAACCTGCCGCTCTTCCCCATCGACGGCACCCAGATCATCACCAGCAAGCAAGCGCTGGATCTCGCGCGAATTCCTGCGAGCCTCCTGATCGTGGGTGGGGGAGTGGAGGGTTGTGAGTTTGCCTCCCTGTATAGCGGGCTGGGCACGCAGGTGACGGTGGTTGAGCTCGTGCCGCGCCTCCTGCCGCTGGAGGATGAGGAAATCAGTCAGACCATGGAGCGCGAGCTGAAGAAGCGGGGCGTGGATGTTCGGACCGGTGTCACGGTGGACGAAATCGTGCGGCAGCCCGATGTGGTGACGGCCCACCTTCGCGATGGCCTCTCGTTGAACGTGGAGCAGGTATTGGTCTCTGTGGGGCGGGGGTTCAATTCGCGCGGAATCGGACTGGAAAAAGCCGGGGTGCAGGTGGGCGCGCGGGGCGAGATTGTCGTCAACGAGCGGATGGAAACGAATGTCCCGGGAGTCTATGCCATTGGCGACGTCGTGGGAAAAGCCATGCTCGCGCATGTGGCCTCGCAGCAGGGCAAGGTGGCGGTCGAGAATTTTATGGGCCACTCCCGTGCGATTGATTACGATGTCATCCCGACCGGCATCTTTACGTTACCTGAGATTGGTCGTGTGGGTTTGACGGAGCAACAGGCCCGCGACCGGTGCGTCGGCGCGGGGAAAGATCCGCAGCAGGGGGTGAAGGTTGGGCGTTTCCGCTACGGCGGATTAGGGAAGGCGCAGGCGACGGGGGATATTCAAGGCTTCGTGAAGGTTGTGGTGGATGGAGAGAGTGATAGGATACTCGGTGTTCACATTCTCGGCGCCCATGCGACGGATCTGATTCATGAAGCTGCGCTGGCGATGCATGTTGGCGCGACCGTCTCACGAGTCTCCGAGATGATTCATGCGCATCCGACACTCGCTGAAGGACTCATGGAGGCCATGGAGGATGTGCATGGCCATGCGATCCATCTCGCGCGGAAGACGCCGACGTCATGATGCAATCTTTGCTGATTAAAGTGGCGATGTTGGCCGTGACTCTGGGGTCGCTCATCTGGATCGCCTCGGTCACCCCGGTCACGAAGGTGATGCCCGGTCAGCCTCAGCTGCTGCCGAAAAGTCCCGTGGCGACGGTGTCGTCGCCGCAACCGTTGACTGTCTCAGCTTCGAGGCCAACTCCGGCGAGTGCCAGTCAGTCAGTCGCCATTCCGGACCGGCCCCTGTCGAGGCCTCTTGAAGAGAGCGGCCTGACAGCATTGCGGGAAAAGGCTCCAGCCGAATCAGGTGCTACTCGCCACGCGGGTGCGCGACAGGTTGATCTGAATCAGGCGACGGTCTCCGATTTAGAAGCCTTGCCCGGCATTGGTCCCAAGTTGGCACAACGGGTCATTGAACATCGCGATGAGCGCGGCCCGTTCCGCACCGTTGAGGACCTGCGGCAGGTCAGAGGTATTGGCCGAAAGAAATTTGACCGTCTGCGCCCTCACGTGTTGGTAACCAATACCAGATCGCTGGCCAGACACAAAGGAACCCTGTGACTCCCGTAACGCAACAGCTGGATCTCATACTTCGAGGGATTGTTGAGGTTATTCAGCAGAGTGAGTTGGAATCGAAGCTGGCTCGGTCGATCAAGGAGAACCGTCCGCTCCGTATCAAGGCAGGCTTCGACCCCACGGCGCCGGATCTGCACCTCGGCCATACGGTCTTGATCCATAAGCTGAAGCATTTCCAAGACCTCGGGCATCAGGTGATTTTTCTCATCGGCGATTTCACAGGGATGATCGGTGACCCCACCGGGCGGTCTGAAACCCGTGTCGCGCTGTCGAAAGAAAAGGTATTGGAGAATGCTAAGACCTACGAGCGCCAGATCTTCAAGATTCTGGATCCCCAAAAAACCCTGGTGGAATTTAACAGTCGCTGGATGAGTGCAATGACGGCCGACGGACTGATCGAGCTGAGCGCCCACTATACCGTTGCTCGCATGTTAGAACGGGAAGACTTTCACAAGCGATACACGGAGGGGACGGCGATCAGCATCCATGAGTTCATGTATCCCTTGATCCAGGGGTATGATTCCGTCGCGCTCAAGGCTGATGTCGAGTTGGGCGGCACGGATCAGAAATTTAATCTCCTGATGGGGCGGGATCTGCAGCGGGACTATGGGCAGGAGGCGCAGGCGGTCATCACCATGCCGTTGCTGGAGGGGACCGACGGTGTCCGAAAGATGAGCAAGAGTTTCGGGAATTACATTGCTCTGGAGGATACCCCTGCCGATATGTTCGGCAAACTCATGTCGATCAGCGATACGCTCATGCATCGATACTACGAACTCCTGACAACCGAGGATTTGGCTCGTGTGAAAGGCGCCCATCCCATGGAGGCCAAGCAGGGGTTGGCTGAGCAGATCGTTGCTCGCTACCACGGAGCAGAGGCTGGGCGAGAGGCTAGGAGCGCATTTCAGCAGAAATTTCAGGCGCGGGAGTTCCCGGAGCAGCCAGACGCCCATGTGGTACTGACGGTATCCGACGTGAAGGATGCCACGGCTCCCTCGATTGGCCTGGTCGATTTGATTGCGAAGACGGGCCTTGTGCCGAGCAAGAGTGAGGCGCGCCGGCTGATTGTGCAGGGTGGAGTGGAGGTTGAGGAGCAGAAAATGACTGATGCGAATGCCACTGTTTCTTTGACCGCCGGCAAGCTCCTGCATTTGCGAGTCGGTCGACGAAAATTCGCCGTGGCTGAGTACAAAGCTTGAGGCGGTGTGATCAGTTGCCTTGACTTAGCACCAAGGCCGGCGTAGGATCCGAATTCCCTGTAGCAAGGGGCGGGCGTAGCTCAGTGGTAGAGTCCTTGCTTCCCAAGCAAGTTGTCGTGGGTTCAAATCCCATCGCCCGCTCCAAAATCACCCCATTCCCGTAATTGACCTCTTCATCCTACTCCTTGCTCCCAACCGCGGAATAGGTCACTCGGAAATCCATAGTCCCTTGCTGTTCTTGGTGGAAGCGCTGAGAAATGTCCTGGGGGGATGAGCTATGCCCTTACAAGATTGCTGGGCCTTGCCCATCATTACCGGATGGGTAGCTGTTCATTGATGTATGGTGGTGCGAATGTTCGTGTGGCCAGGGCGGCCCTGCTATGCCAAGGCAGGCGGTCTGGTCAATCCATTCTGGTGCGCCCGGATGAGCAATTTTTGGCGATTCGAGACGCGGAGCTTGTCGAAAATGCTGGTGAGGTGGTGGCGAACAGTAATGCTCGAAATGCACAGGCGGCTGGCGATGTCCTTGTTGGAAAGACCTTCGCTGATTAAGCGAACGACCTCACGTTCTCGCTCGGTCAAGCCATCCGGCTGGTTAGCCTGAGTGGGAGTCATTGGACTCAAGCCGGGAAGGTCTTTCTGGGTGGTCGGCACAGGGCGAACCGGTTGTCCCCCTAATGTCAACGAGACCTCTTTGCTTGATCGTGCTAGATGGGCGATCGTGGCAATGAGAACCGCCGAGGGTTGAACTTTCAAGACAATGCTGTCCACGCCGGACAGAAAAGCTTGTCGAGTGCATTCCGCATCGTCGAGGCCGCTTAACAGAATCGTCTTCACGCCGGGAATCGCAGATTTCAGCTTTTGGATGAGCTCCGGCACGGAGGTGCCATTTTCCGTGTCAATGATCGCGATGTCCGGGCGCTCGATCGCCAAAATCTCATCTAGGTGGGTGCCATAAATAGTTTGGCCGACCAGCTTGATCCATTTCTCAGCTTCGACAATTCTCTGCAATCCGAGGCAAAGAAGGTAATTGCTGCTGACGATCGCTACGACTGTTGGAGTTGTCGTTTCTTCAGTTCCGCTCATCAATCCTCCTGAAAACACGTACTGCGCAGAGTCTGTCCATCTCGGATCAAACTGTATCTACGTAGTTAATGAAAAGACTACGCAATGAAATCTAAGTTAAACAAGTGATTCCTAAGACCTTCGATGGCGCATAATCTCACACCCAGAGCGCTTCCGGCAATCGGTAAATGTCAGGAGTGTATAGCCATAAAGTCTTGCTGGCATTGGATTTCCCAAGATTGACAGTTTTACTTATACTAAAGATGTGAGTGTTCAAAAATGTGCACAGGTTGATGTACGAGGTTCATACCTCGTATTGCAAGCAGGTTCATATGGTAAAACCTGAGCTTTCCTCCTGAATCTTTGAAATAGAAATACTGGTTTGTTTTAGTTCCGAATCTTCGAACAATAATGCACGGATGATCCGGCACAAATGTACCAGTTGCCAGCGCTCTGGAAGCGTGATTCGGGCGGCACCAATGTCCGATGTAAACCAACGAAAAAATCTTTAAAACAGCGTTCAAGTTGATGGGACTCAGAGGGCGAAGCTATGTTGAAGAGCACAGACTGTGGTCAGGCAGTTCAGATTCCCGAGCATCGCGATCTGGCAATCGATCTGCGGTGGTATGCGCTCAGCACGCGTTCTCGACATGAAAAGCAGGTCAGAGATCGCCTGGCAGGTATCGGGGTCGAACCGTTCCTCCCTATGGCTCGCACACTCAGCCAATGGTCTGATCGTAAGGTCTGGACCGAGACGCCACTTTTTTCGGGCTATTGTTTTGCACGATTCTCGCTGAGGCATAGCCACCCGGTGCTTCAAACGCCAGGTATTGTCAGGATCGTGGGTTCGGTCATGCCCGAACCCATTCCCGACGAGGAAGTGGCTGCCATCCAAACCCTCGCTGCCAGCCGGCGCCCGGTCGAGTCGCAGGATTATCTGTGTGAGGGGGCATGGGTAGAGGTTGTACGGGGTCCACTCACGGGATTGCGGGGACAACTCATCAGACGGTCGGGCCAGGACTGTATCGTTATTCGTGTACATCTGATTCAGCAAGCGGTTACTGTGCATATCGACAGGAACGAAGTGGTCTCGGTGCAGTAACCCTCCTTCCGCTTTCTCATTGCAACTCCTCCAGCTGTGAATTAATTCCCGCACTGAACGCCATGCCCAAATCCCGTTTTTCTCACAACCAAATCGTGGCCATCGTGCGTGAAATGGAACACGTTCGCCCCTTAAAAGTCCTCGCGCGAAAGCATGGGGTATCGACGGCGACGCTGCATCGCTGGAAACTGCGGGTAGCCGACGATCAGACGCCTGCACGAGACCGGCTTCGTTCATTGGAAGTTGAGCATCGACGGTTGAAGAGCAAATTTGCAGAACTGTCATTGGACTATCTTTCGCTACGGGCGGCCCTAGTGGAAGACGTGAATAAAGAGTGCTAGGTGCATCAGTCGGCCGGACTTCGTCTTGCTGAAACTTTCAATAGTCTGGAGGGCGTACAATGCGTGGGTTTATCGCCTTGGCAATCGGATTCGTACTCGCTGGGGGCGTTGCTCCCCTGTTCCTGCAACCAATGGGCGCGTTCGCGCAGGGCAATTCTTCTGAAATCGCCGGAAAAGACGGCGCCGCTGCCTTTACGACCGCTCCGGCGCATACAGGCGGGCATGCACTCTCCAACATCGTCACGGATGCCTATACGATCGGTGCCGAAGACGTGCTGGAAATTACGGTCTGGAGAAACGCAGATTTATCGAAGACCGTTCAGGTTCGGCCTGACGGGAAGTTTTCACTACCGGTCATTCGGGATGTGGTCGCAGTCGGAAAAACTCCGTCCCAACTGGCCGATGAAATCACTCGTAAGCTGAAGGAATATGTCCAAAACCCCGTCGTGGCGATCAGCGTCCGGGAGGTGAATAGTTACAACATTTTCGTACTGGGCGAGGTCGTCAGACCGGGAAAATATCCGCTTAAGAGCAAGACCACCCTCTTGCAGGGAATTACCATCGCCGGTGGGTTCACGCCAGTTGCTGCGAGAAATCAGGTGGTCATCTTTCGATTCACCGATAACGGATCCACGATGCAGACCGTGACGTCGAGTTACGATGACATCGTCTTGCGCGGCGGCATCACGGGAAATCTGGAACTCCGAGCGGGAGACACCATCGTGGTACCGAGTGAATCCATGGTTGTGTTCCCAGGGCAACAGCAACAATAGGACCCTCAATCAAGCAGGCAGAATTCACATGCAACTACAACACGTCATACATTTTATTGGACGGCTCTGCACAATTGCTTTCATGAGCGTGGCTATGGCGGGCTGCGCAGCCACCATACAGGAGCGAGAATACGAGGCTCCGGGCGGATTCCTCCTTGGGCCGGAGGACCTTTTGGAAATAACCGTCTGGAAAAATGCCGATTTATCGAGGATCACTCCCATCCGTCCTGATGGCCTGATCTCAATGCCGATCATCGGCGATGTACAGGCATCGGGCCTCACGGCGGACGGTCTGGCTCATCGAATCTCGGAGCGGCTCAAACAATTTGTGGCCGGAAACCCAGCTGTGTCGGTAAGTGTGAAAGAACTGAATAGTTATTCCGTCTATGTGCTGGGAGAAGTGACTAAGCCAGGTAAGTATCAGGCCAAATCGTATATCACGCTGTTGCAGGCTATCTCGATGGGTGGCGGTTTTACGGAATACGCAAAGAAAAACAAACTCCAGGTCGTGCGGAACCGCTTAAACGGCGACAACAAGATCCACGAAACCCGGATCCCCATTCGGTATGACGATCTCCTGGCCGGGCAGGGGGAACCGGGCAATATGATTCTGCTGTCAGGTGACACTGTTATCGTTCCATAAGAACGCTTCCTGCCTTTAGCCGATGCCCAGGTAATTCCGGACTGGCGCATTTCTCACATGATCCGATCTCCGGAGATCTGTGCGGCCGTCTGATTTTCCAGGTTGTCGTCATTCGTATACGGCGACAGGACCGCCACATGTAACACGTTTTCCGGTGATTAAATTGTGCTGTTATAGCAGGACTAAAACGAGGCACGGCAGGTTGCCTTGGATCGCCCCAGTTCTCATGTGGGTATTGGTCGTCGGAAGCGATTTGCTCAGTCCGATGCTCACGCGAGCAGACACGAAGGTGATCCCCACCGCAGTCTTGTCTGAGCGATACGATACCAATGTCTTCTACGCTCCCCCGGAGTTGCTGCCTCAAGGACAACGCCGGAGCGATTTCGTGTCGACTCTTGCCGGTGGTGTGCAGTTGCTCCATAAGTCGAGGACGGTTGAAGCAAGCCTCTCTGGAGGCGCAGACGCTAACGCATATGCGTACAATACCGGTCTCAATTACTTCTCAACCACTGCTGATGCCTATGCTAGGCTTGACGGATGGGTGGGACAGTTTGCCGAAGGCGCAAAGCTGCTGGTTGCAGAACGATTTCGCTATACGCCGGAGCAACCAAGCTTTTTCAACGGAACAAAGGCCCAGGTTGTTGACGATCCATTCCTCAGGGGTATCCAGGGATTTCGGGCGAACACCTTCTCAAACACTGCCGCAGTGAATGGTGAGTATCCGATCTTTCGTGGTCTGGGTTTACAGGGAAGTTATTCTTTTTCCACATACCGGGTCGGGTCGATTCTGGTCCTAAGCAGCACGGGTGCAACATTTTTCGATACCAATGTCCATAGTTGGTCCATCGGACCAAGCTATCGCATCTCTCCCATCGACCATCTCTCGCTGTCCTATCAACAGAGTTTGGTCACGCAGACGATCACTACCGGAACGCAGAATATCGAATACAACACTCAGGAAGTGTGGGCGAACTATACGCGTGTGATGCATGACTGGACCGCGACAGTTCGAGGAGGTGCCACGCTCATAGAACCGGCCAGTAAAGCATTTCCCAGCGCAGCGCTAAGCGTAACGACCAATCCTGAACGTTCGACATTGGTTCGGTTGGATCTGTCACGGCAGGCGGCACCCTCATTCTTTATAGTTGGAGGGGCGACGATCAGCAATGTTGGACAATTGGTTGTTACTCATTATCTTTCGAAACGCTTCAGTCTCAGAGGAAGCGTCAGCTATGGCTATAACGAGACCGTACCAGGAAAAACTGTGAAGTTTGAGAATTTCAATGCCCTAGCTGGTATCAACTATAGCCTGACAAGAGCGATGGCACTGGATCTCTCATACGGCTACAACAACTTTAAGCTGACGCAACCAGGTCTGCCGTTCGAGGTACAGAGAGACGTGATCATGCTTTCTTTGACCTCGCAATGGAAGTAGCCCCTGAGTTGTCTGGTGAAGAGACCTTGCTCAAGAGTGGATCTCGACAAAACTAGTGATCAACCTGGGAATGAAACTGAGGTAACGACGTGGAGCAGATAGTGAAACTCGACACGATACCAGGGGGGGCGGTTGAGCAGGAGCCGCTGCTGGTGCTCCGCCCCAGGACGGGGTGGCAACAGCTCGGCCTGAAGGACCTGTGGCAATATCGCGAGCTGCTGTATTTCCTCTGCTGGCGGGATATCAAGGTTCGCTACAAGCAGACGGCCCTGGGCGTGGCATGGGCGATCGTTCAGCCGTTGATGACGATGGTGCTCTTCAGCTTATTTTTCGGCCGGCTCGCAAAGATGCCTTCGGATGGCGTTCCCTATCCGCTCTTCGTCTTCACAGCCCTGGTGCCGTGGATGTTCTTCTCCAACGGCATCACGCAGTCAGCCGGCAGTCTGGTGGAAAATGCCAGCTTATTGAAAAAGGTCTACTTTCCGCGTCTGGCTGTTCCCATTGCGAGCATCATCGCTGGCGTGGTGGATTTTTTCTGTTCGTTCGTCGTGCTGATTGCCTTGATGTTGTATTACGGCGTGGTACCCTCGCTGTCCATTCTCACGCTGCCGTTATTTCTCGCACTGGCGTGTACGGCTTCCCTGGGCATCGGACTCTGGCTCTCCGCGTTAAATGTGCAGTTTCGTGATGTGCGATACGTCATTCCGTTTTTGACGCAACTCTGGTTGTTTGCGACCCCCATTGCGTATCCCAGCAGCCTGCTGTCCGAACCGCTACGGTCGCTGTATGGGCTGAATCCGATGGTAGGTGTGGTTGAGGGGTTTCGCTGGGCCTTACTTGGGACCGAGACATCGCCCGGACCGATGTTGTTGGTATCGTCGCTGGTAAGCGTGGTCGTATTGGTCACCGGCGCGTTTTACTTTCGGCGGATGGAAGTCACCTTTTCCGACAGGGTATGAAGAGTATGGCTGATCTTGCAGTTCGTGTTGAGAACCTCTGGAAGCAGTATCGTGTCGGGCGACAGCCGGAACGCTATTCCACGCTTCGAGATACCATTACCAATGCATTCCGTGCCCCGGTCGAACTCGTGCAGAGCGTTCTACGCGGGCAGCACAATCGGCGTCTGTCAGGTGACGATCATTTTTGGGCGGTGAAGGACGTGTCCTTCGATATCCGCCGGGGAGAGGTTGTCGGCATCATCGGGCGCAATGGTGCGGGGAAAAGCACATTACTCAAAATGCTCTCGCGAATCACCGAACCGTCTGTGGGGCAAATCTCGCTTTACGGAAGAGTGGGCTCACTGCTGGAGGTCGGCACCGGGTTTCATCCGGAGCTGACCGGGCGGGAAAACATTCAGCTCAATGCGGCCATCCTCGGGATGAAACGTGAAGAGCTCGCCGCGAAGTTTGATGAAATTGTCGCGTTTGCTGAGGTGGAAAAGTTTATCGATACGGCCGTCAAACACTACTCCAGCGGTATGTATCTCCGGTTGGCCTTCTCGGTGGCGGCTCATCTGGAGCCGGAGATTCTCATTGTGGACGAAGTGCTGGCCGTCGGCGACGCCGCATTTCAGAAGAAGTGTTTGGGCAAAATGGAAGGGGTCGCCAAAGAAGGCCGTACCGTACTGTTTGTGAGTCACAATATGCAGGCAGTGACTCGTCTTTGCGAACGCGTCATTCTGCTCGACAATGGCGAGGTCGTAGGCGATGGCCCCGCCAGCCAATTGGTGACCCGCTATCTTTCCTCCAGCGAGGGAAGCACCAAAGTTCGTGAATGGAACGATCCTGTGCGGGCGCCCGGCAGCGATGTCCTCCGTCTGCGAGCCGTGCGGACACGTGATGAAGACGGCCAACCGACTGATTTGGTAGATATTCGAAAACCGGTCGCTGTCGAGATCGAATACGAAGTCCTCAAGCCCGGGTATATTTTTCATCCGTGCTTCAGTGTGCACAATAGTGAAGGCGTGCATCTATTCTCTGCGCAGGATACAGACCGCACATGGATGCGAAAGCCGCGTCCGTCCGGTCGGTATACCAGCACCGGATGGATCCCTGGAGATTTGCTGAACGAAGGAGCAATGTTTGTAGGCGTGGCGATCTGGACTCTGGCTCCGGATATTTGCCACTTCTACGAGAGGGATGCCGTCGCCTTCCATGTCGTCGATTCCTTTGAAGAAGGATCGTCACGAGGGGGCTGGTTGGGAAACGTACCTGGGGTCATCCGGCCCTTCTGCAAATGGGACACGCAACTCGAGCAAAGTATGTCGCAAGCGCTTCATGCCCCACCTCAAGAGCAGCTCAAGGCGTAATCCAAGATTGCGGCGGAGTTCAGCCCACCGTGACCGATCGGTTGTTCCACTCTTTGGATAGATCGCTTCCTGATGCCCGTCCTCAAAAAATTCATGCTCGACTGCGCCCACTTCTGCATGCTGTGGGCCTGGGTCTGGCCGGTCGGGCGGTTGGCGACCTGGTGCGCAACCTGGTTTGTTCCCCCGGATCGGGGGCGTTCCTGCCTGGCCTGGTTTCACCGGAAGGGCTATGTGTCACTCGAAGCCACTATTTACGGCGTCGATGTTATGCTGGGAGACAATGTGTTCGTGGGGGACCGTGTCGTCCTGTATCAAGATCGGGATGGTGGTCCGATCGAAATGGGAAAAGGTGTGCACATTTACGGTGACACACATATACAAACGGCACAAGGCGGTCGTATTACCATCGGCGCCAATACGCATATTCAGCCCCGGTGTCAATTTACCGCTTGTCTTGTCCCCATTGAGATTGGCACCGGCGTGCACATTGCAACAGGTTGTGCATTCTATCCATACGATCATGGGGTGGCACCCGACGTGCTGATTGGCGAACAGCCCTTGCAAAGCAAGGGGCCGATTCGTGTGGACGACGACGCATGGTTGGGGTGTGGAGTAATAGTGTTATCCGGCGTGCATATAGGAAAAGGGGCGGTTGTCGGTGCTGGCTCCGTTGTCACGAGCGATATCCCGGATGGAGCTATCGCTGTCGGCTCTCCTGCCCGTGTCATCAAGATGAGGAGTGATTTGCGGGAATCGGCGGCTATTAGAAGGTCTCATTCTTGATAGAAACACTTGACGTTGATGGTTTCGCAAAGTCTGAAAATCATCGCAGGCGCTAAGGACTGCTGTCCCGACATTCGTATCCTTACGCTGCCCCCGCGGTTGGACGGAAATTTGTATTGACCGACTCCAGTCGTTTATTGAGATCTGGCTGTACTCCGGAATCGCTGTGGAAGAGTTTTACCCCAGGGGATCAACCAGTATTTATGGACCTCGACCAGCCTCGGTTTCTCAAACATCTGATCGGCTCGAAGGACCTTGGTGGGATAAGTGCTTCGATTCTTATTCCTAAGGAAATGATCAAGAAGATAGTTCCCGTCGACCTGTCAATATCAACCGGCCCGATTTGGGTCGAATGGTTCAATGTCGGTACCGGTGAATCCGTTGTTATCGGGACGGCAAACGGGGGCGATATTCAAAACTTTGGAGTGCCCGTTAACGGGGACGCTATCCTCTATCTCGGTACTGACAAATGAGAGATCAACCGATGACATCCATCGTTCAGCCGTTAGTAACGGTACTCACACCCGTATACAACGGGGAAAAGTACATCGTCGAATGTATTGAAAGTGTACTGGCTCAGTCTTATGAGAACTGGGAATATCACATCATCAATAATTGCAGCACGGATGGGACGTTGACGATTGCCAAAGCATATGCCGCGCGAGATCCACGGATTCGCGTGACCACGAACACGCGATTCGTGGGTGTACAAGAAAATCACAACATCGCGTTTAGATGCGTGCCCGTGACGAGCAAGTATTGCAAGGTCGTACATGCCGACGACTGGTTGTTTCCAGACTGTATAGAAAAAATGGTGAGCCTCGCGGAAGCCAATCCCAGTGTCGGCATTGTGGGGGCCTATGGTCTTAGGAACAGTCAGGTCGTGTGGGATGGTCTACCGTATCCCAGCACGATGGTCAATGGTCGGGAGGTATGCCGGAGCTTGCTGATGGGTGGCTCAAGCGTATTTGGGACCCCCACTTCCGTGCTCTTTCGGTCGGACGAAGTGAGAAGTCGCAGTACATTTTTTAGCGAGATGCATTTGCATTCTGATATGGAAGCCTGCTTAGACGTTCTTCAGAAGACTGATTTCGGATTCGTACACCAGGTACTGACATATACCCGGGTACATGCGAACAATGCGAGCGAGTTTGACACGGTGTCCCTGCATCTGCCCGAAATCGAAATGCTGTACAAATATGGGCCGGTGTATCTCCAGGATGATGAGTTCAAAGAGCAAGCCCGAAGCATGTGGGACCGATATTACACCTCCTTAGGCTCCAAGGTTTTCCGTAACCGGAATAAACAGTTCTGGCACTATCATCGGACGACGCTCAAGCGGCTGGGACATGCCTTGCAGGTGAGCCGGATTGGGATGGCTGTTTTTTTCAAGGTGCTGGATCTCGGATTAAATCCACTCAGTACCTCGCTTCGAGTTGCCAGAAGAATTGGCGTTCTCTAGCGTAGAATCCCGCCGATATTGCAGCGTTCCATATGTGTACCTCTCTTGCGCCTGAGTACGGGAATCAGTTCCTTCCTAGCCAAAGGCAGTGACAACATGAAACACGTCATGATGATTGCGCGATTGTTTCCGCCGGAGGGGTCAGCCACGTCTTTTCGGACGTTGCGGTTTGTTCGTCAACTTGTCGCGCGAGGCTGGAAGACCACGGTGGTCACTGCAACACCCAGTCAGTACGAGCGGTACGACGCCAAGCTCGTGGAGATGGTACCTTCTCAGACGCGAGTCATTCCTGCGCTTGGTTATGATCGGTGGCAGCAATTTCAGTCGTGGCGTGCAAGGCGAATGACCATGGCATCTAGCTCCGTTGGCAGTGCTGCAATGCATCATGAGGGTGGAGAAGCGGCAGGGCTGAGGACTCGGTTACGGAGCATGGTGAGAAGCGCCGAGGCAGTATGGTATCAGCCGGATGTGGCAAGTCCGTGGATCCCGCACGGGGTGAACGCCGCGTTGACGGCCTGTGCCGAGGCTCGTCCTCACATGCTCTGGGCCAATGCCGGGCGTCTGTCCGCCTTTTATATTGCGCAACAAGTGTCGGAGCGTACCGGTATTCCGTACGTCCTGGATTTTGACGATGCGTGGAGTATCACCGCGAACGATCACGATGTCCGGAGAACGAGGGGGGCCACACGGGCGTTGCGTCGGCGGATGTATGGATTACTGCAGCATGCTCATGCGGTGGTGTTCCGATACGAGAGCGAGGCGGAATGTTTCTGGCGTGCCTATCCCGGAGCGCTACAGGCATCAAAAATCTATGTGATTCCCAACGGATTTGAGGCGCCGATCGAGCCGTTTTTGGTGCCCACAGGAGAGCGGTGTACGATCCTCTACTCGGGCACCCTTCCTGATTACCGTTACGATACGTTGCTGAGCGCGCTCGGGGAGCTGAAGAGGAAAGACCCGCATAGTGCCAAACGGTTGCTGCTGCGCTTCGTGGGCGAAGGGATGGAACCGCTGGCCGCCGAGGTCAATATTCGTGGCCTCTCTGGCATGGTCGAAACGTCTGGGCCGATCTCCTTTGAGGAGGTGTCTCGCCTCCAGCGTGAGGCGCACGCATTGCTAGCGCTTGGACGGCCCTCGACCATGAAGGGGTATGAACTATTTGCGGGTGCCAAGCTGTTCGGTTACCTGAAAGGTGGTCGTCCCATCATAGGAGTATTGCCGCAGGACGAAACGAAAAACGTGTTGATGCGCGTGGGAGCGCAAACAGTCGCCGATGTCGACTCAGTCCCTGAGATCGTGGCCGTTCTTCAGATGTTTCTCGGGAAATGGGCATCCCGCAATTTGGAGTCGTTGTCCCCGGATCGTAAAGCGTGCGAGGCCTACTCGTCCGAACGGCAAACTGAGATTTTGGTACGTGCTCTTGAGGGCATTCCTTCTGAAAAACCATTCATTCCGGGTGCGCAGTCCATTCCACCAAGCTTGCGTGAAATTGAAGATCCACGTTGGTTGGAAGGCCGTTGTTAGCAGGTAACGTTGTTATTCCGATGTGATCATTGCCTCGCCATACATCCACGCGAGGAAGCAGGAGTCTGACGTGTATTTTTGTATCCGTGACGATGATACCAGTTTCTTCACTTCACCTGATGAACTGGAGCGCGCGTACGGGGAAGTGACCAAGTATGGTCCAGTGTCGTTGGCGATCATTCCCTTTTGCCGTGCAGGGAGCAGCAAAGGTGTTCCTGTGGCCCACCGTAAGCAATGGTCGATCCATGCGCTTGAGGAAAACGGAGCGTTGGTAGAATACCTGCGCCAGGGAATTGCCGACGGACGGTACGAAGCGATGTTGCATGGGTACCACCATGACGAGCCCGAGAATCGACGGGAGTTTTTGCAGGGCTCTGAACTTGCGCGAAAAGTCCGTGAAGGAAAACAATACTTAGAGGGGTTGCTGGAAACCACTATCCGAGTCTTCGTCCCGCCACACAATGCAATTGGCAAAGAGGGATTGAACGCAATCACAAACGCCGGATTGCATCTTGGCGGCGTCGCAGGTATGCGCCACGGATGGCCGTGGTGGTCACCCTCCTGTTTAGGAGTGTGGTGGCGGTTGAGGCGCAGGCGAAAACAGGGATTCGACGGGTTGCCGTATGTACTTGATATCGCGGGTCATAGGGAGTTGGCAGGTACCCCCGTTACTCCTGATGCCGTGCTCCAAAGAAGCTTGAAACGCTTTGATGAAGCGACCGGACTTAATGGGGCATTCTGTGCGGCGACACATTATTGGGAACTAGATCATCCAGTCACAGATCCAGATGCCAAAACTGTCGGAGATCATCTGTATAAGTTGATTGAGCGGGCGATGGCTGATTCCACTGTGCGATGGGAGTCTGTTGGTACCGTGCTGGCACAAAGCGCACCTTTAGGTGAACGATCATAATGCAGTCCTTCGCGGTTTCCTGATCACTCAAAATTGCTCCGTTACCTTCTCCGCTGCCTGAATCAGAGACATTTTTATGTGCGGTTTCTTGGCCATTCTTCAGGATGCTCCCCGCATCGAACGTTGTACGGCGCAGGCTGCTGCCGATCGTCTTGCTCATCGGGGACCCGATGCCGCAGGGGTATGGACGGAAGAGCATGTCATGCTTTTTCACCGGCGCCTGTCGATCATCGATGTAGCAACGGGCCAGCAGCCGATGGTCAGTCGGAATCAGCGATATGTCATCGTTTTCAATGGTGAGATTTACAATCATGCGGAGGTGCGTGAACAGTTAGCCCGAGAGGGCATCCGGTTTCGAACCCAATCCGACACCGAGGTGCTTTTGGAAGGGTTTTCGCGATGGGGTGCGGGGATCATCAATAAAATAAACGGCATCTTTGCATTTGTCGTATGGGATCGATCGAACAAGGTAGCGTTTGGCGCGCGTGACCGATTAGGTATCAAGCCTTTGGCCTGGGCCGTTTCCGCAGGGACACTGGTTCTGTCTTCCACGCTCGAACCATTTGATGTGCTTCGAGAATGTGGACAGGTGGACCCGATCGCTGTGAGGGATCTTCTGGCATTCGACTACATTCCCTCTCCACGCTCAATCTTGAAGGGCGTACACAAGCTTGAGCCGGGATGCAGATTTGAGTGGAGGCCTGGCGATGAGGCGCCGCGTATTCAACGCTACTGGGCCCCTCCGGGTGCTGATGTAAACGCCGAACCACCGTCTGAGAAAGACCTTGAAGAATTACTTCAACAGGTCGTGCGGCGTCAGATGATCAGCGATGTGCCGATCGGCGTATTCCTTTCCGGTGGTATCGATTCCTCTCTCCTGGTGGCCTTGATGTCCCGTGAGAGTCAAAAGCCGGTACGATCCTTCTCGATTGCGTTCAAGGATGCCTCGGCGGACGAATCCTCCATAGCGGGGCTCGTGGCGCGACAGTTCGGAACGGATCATACGGTACTTCCAGCCGAGGAATTCGGCTCAGAGTTGCTGTTAGATTTTCTCGGTAGCCTAGACGAGCCTTTTGCCGATCCCGCGGCTGTCCCCACCTATGCCCTGTCAAGAATGACGGCGGGATATGTCAAGGTGGCGCTTTCTGGTGACGGTGGCGATGAGGTTTTCGGAGGATATCCCAAATACCTGACGGGCAATGAACAGTCCTCCCCGACTTTGGGGTACCGCATCCTCGATCGAACCCTGCGCCTATCGAATTGGCGGCCGCGCGGTATGTCGCATCTGTATTGGCGCACCCTCAATTCTGAGGCGCGCCTTCGCTGGTCATGGGTGAGGTATGGAGATTTTCCGATCTTCCGAAAGGATCTACGTCAGGTACTTACTCGGCCGTACCACCGGAGGGCGCAGGTGGCAGAATACTTTGAGCCGTGGGAACGGCGCGCCGGACGATATAGCCAGTCGATCAGCACGGATGTGTTAATGCGCGCCGACCTGGAGACCTATCTGAGTGAGAACTGCCTTGTAAAGACCGATAGAGCCAGCATGCTAGCCTCGCTGGAAGTCCGAGTACCTTACCTGGACGAGTTGATCCTGGATCGTATTCTTCCTCTGCATGCAAACGTGAAAATCGTCAATGGCACGTTGAAAGCGTTGCTCATGCCGATCGCACGACGGATTCTCCCCAGACAGGTATGGGATCGGCCAAAACATGGATTCAACGTCCCCCTCGACACATTGCTCTCCAGTGTATGGAGACCGGCATTCGACGCTGCGATCGATTGGGGAGAACGCCATATCGATCTGTTCAATTATCCTTACCTCAAGCGTCTCCAAGCTATCAGCAGATCGGAGCGGGGGATTGGACGAGAACTTTGGGGTCCATTTGTCTTTCTTGCCTGGGCGATGAAACGCAAGGTCACGTTATGAAGATCGCATTTCTGAACGATGTCGCATACGAATACGCCATAGGATCACCGAAGGCGGTAGGGGGAACAGAACGTGATATTTGGGTTCTGTCTCGCGCGCTGGCCGTTGCGGGGTGGGAGGTAGTCGTCGGAGTATGCGGAGCAATTGCCATTGGACAACGGAGAATGATCGACGGTGTGGAGTATGTTGGCATCAACCCGGGAAATCCCATCGTCGTGTGGAATAGATTTCTTGCCTCTGAACGGCCCGACTGGTTGTTCTGGGAAGGTGCGTCACATTGGTGGGGGATTCTCGTGGAGCTTGCAAAACGGCACGCAGCCCGCACCGTGTTCCATACGGCATTTGATACCGATGTGTCGCCACGGAATGCGTTGGTGAGGCGGAGTAGCTGGTGGCCGTTGTACGCATGGGGGCTCGAGCGATCGGACAGAATCCTTGTTCAGCACGGGGGGCAGTTCGATCTATTGTCTTCGCGATGGAAATCAAAATCGGAGGTGCTTCCGAAGGTCTGCCAGCTTCCTCCGGCAATGATTCCTCACTCCGCACGGTCTTCATACATAGCCTGGGTCGCAATGTTACGCACACCAAAACGCCCAGATCTCCTGGTTGAAATTGCCAGGAAAGCGCCTCATCTGAAATTTGTCGTGTGTGGTGGGCTGACGGCGCACAGGTCGCAAGGGGATACTACTGCGCGAGCCGCAGAATCACTCAAGCAATTGCCGAACGTCGACTACCGCGGTCGTGTGGATCCTGAGGAAGCAGCTGGAGTCATTGAGAACGCGGCTTTGCTGCTGTGTACTTCCGACCAAGAGGGCTTTCCCAATACTTTTGTTCAGGCATGGAGCCATGGCACCCCCGTCGTGACACTCAGAGTGGATCCCGACAACATTATCAAGGAGCGAAGATTGGGACTGGTCACCGGCCCTGTTGATGCGACAGTCGAGCGAGTGCAGCAGTTAATGTTCGACACCCAGGAGCGTCAGGCCATGGCCATCAGAGCACGTCAATATATTGTGGACGAACATAGTGCAGAAGTTGTGGTGAAAAAATTTGACGCCGCGACGCGCCATTCTATTCAGTGATCTGCCGGCACAGTTCCACAGTACGGTATGCTCTTCTGCAATCCCGCTATGGCCCGCATGTAATTAGTTCAGAGTCTGATGAGAGTCTTGGTTGTACAGTCGGAATTGGGTGTGCTTCGCGGGGGAGGAGAGAACTTCACGCGAAATTTGTTTCAGGCTTTTGCCGAACGAGGGCATGAGGTCTGGGCCACCTTTATCGCGGATCCCAGTGGGGGATATCCCCTGGCACTTCCCCCGGCATTTCGCGCGCTTCCCCTGGCAGGACGCTGGTCAAGAAAACTGGGGCAGGACGCACTCTCCACGATGGGGGAGTGTTTACCAAATCGATGGCAATTGAAGGCCCATTGGGAACGCGTGCAGGCGGCACTCTGCTGGCGAACCGTTCGATGGCATGATCGTCGGTTTACACGCCGCGTCGAGCAGGAGTTTCGTGGACGCTGGAACGAGTTCGATGCTGCCTATGTGCATGCGAGTGCAGTCTTGGCCTCTCGAATTGCGTCCTCCTGTCCCACCATGTTGCGATTGCCGGGGCCAGTCTCGTCAGAGTTTGAATCTGTGCTACGGTCAATTCCTGTGGTCTGCGCCAATGGAGATGCGTTGACCAAGATCCGCGAATTTGTTGGCGACCATGCTCTCGAACTTCCTATCGGGTTGGACGGGGAATTGTTCAAACCGGGCGCAACGCAAATTCGACAGCAGTTGGGATGGGCCGAAGAACACTGGGTGATCGGATACGTGGGGCGGTTAGCCTATATCAAAGGGATCGATTTACTTGCCCGAGCCTTCACAAGCATACGCCGAACAGTGCCGCAGGCGAGGCTGTTGATTATAGGGTCTGGGGAAGAAGAAGGAAAGCTGCGATTGTGCTTGAAGCAGGAGATTGCAGCCGGAACCGTGCGGCTCGAAGCCGATGTGCCGCACGCTTCGTTGCCTGATTGGTATCGTGCCATGGATCTTTTCGTGATGCCGAGCCGATATGAAAATTATTCGAATGCTGTCTTGGAAGCGCTGGCGTGCGGCGTACCCTTTCTCGCATCGGGAATTGGTGGCAATCGAGGCGTGGCGGAGACCCGTGGTGGACGGTTGTTCGATCCGGGGTCGGATGAGTCGTTGACGCAGACGTTGTTGTCCATCGCCACGAATCGACACGAGGCCAGACAGCGAGGCATGGCGGGGGGAGCAGAAGTGCGCAATCAATACAGCTGGCGTGCCAGCGCGAAACGCTTAGAGGCTATGTTGGAACAGGCTTGTGCAACCGTCGCCAGGAAAGCCATATGCACGCCCTAGATGCCATTCCCATGGAGGGGCCGCGAAGCACCACCTACTCGGCGGCATTGGCTCCGGCTGAGTACGGCTATTACTTTGTGATCTTCTATACGGTTCTGGGAGCTCCACTGGGAATTATCCTGATGGGAAGCATCGGCTCAGGATTTCTCCTGATTCCTGTTCTGGCGCTCTGTTTTCTCGCTCTGGGGCCTGCGATGCTCCACACCATGCAGACGGCATGGGTTCCTCTTGCCTGTGGACTCATCTATCTTTTCATCCAAATCGGGATACATGGAGAGTCCCTCTATGAACCGTACGTCTACCCATTCGGTCAGTGGATCATTTCACTGGTGATCGTTCAGGTGCTTGCTACGCATCGCCCCAACTTTTTGAACCGATTTCTCTGGTTCACGCTGTTCATGGGACTTTCCATGCTGCCCTATATGACACCGAGTCAAGGAGGAGGCTATTCCCGTGTTGCTTTGAGTGAAGAGTTGGGTTATGCGAATGCCAACGCCATGGCTGGCTGGTTTGGGTTCTGCGTAGTATGCATGGTCATCAAGGGATATTTGGAGAAGACGTTTATAGTGCGGGCGCTGTCATGGGGTCTGGCCCTCGTCTCGTTCTATGTGGTGACATTGACCGTGAGCCGGGGGGCGCTTCTGGCTATAACTGCCGCGCTTCTGATGGGCAGCAGGCGTTTGTTGAAAGGCGGTTTTCTGCCGCTTCTGGTGTTGGCCGGTTTTATTACGGGACTGGTGGAACTTGGAGTGTTCGATCAGGCTGTCCGGTCCTATTCGATGCGAGCGGGAGAGGAGACGGGAAGATTTCGAGTCTGGCCGTTGTTGATCGAACGATTTCTTAGCTCTCCGCTGATTGGTGTCGGCGCGTCACATCCAGGCGCAGTAACCAGTACGGGCAAGTATGTGACTCCTCACAATAGTTTTCTTCTGTTTGCCGTGGCATCCGGATTTCTTCCACTGGTGTTGTTTTGTACCTACCTTATTCGCAGTGGCTGGGCCGCTCTCAGAACTAGCGAACTGGATCGCGATGAAACGGTATTTTATCTTCCGCTGGTCGTTTATGCCGTCTTGATCACTTGCGCCGGGAATACCGATTTCATGACACCATGGGCCATTGTTTCCCTCGCTCTTCCAATTGCAAAAAGCGTTGTTTCGTTGAATTCTGATCAGCCTCAGTCATGGCAGCAGTCATCGAGCATCTGAATCGCTCATCCTAGACTCTTTCCTATGCGAATCCATCTCACTGAGTCCGAGCGCCGCAACGAACCATTCGTCGACTTCTCTTGCTGGTTAAAAAACCATCCTGTTCTGGCATCAATCATTATTTTGTCTTGTGCACTATCCTTGAGAATGCTTTTTGTGTGTCGGGCGGCCACGAGCCAATTGCTTTTCCCCGATTCTGGAACATATTTGGATCCGGCCCTGAGCCTTCTGGAGTCCGGCTCGTTTCTGAATAAGTATCAGACGCCAGAAGTGACGCGTACGCCAGGGTATCCTCTGTTCCTCGCTGCTCTCATGGCCTGTGTCGGCACAGAGTTGCGAACAGTGCTTTTCATCCAGGCTGTCATTGTGTCCGCAAGCGTTGTTGTTCTCTATTGGTTAGCCAGACATGTTCTACCACCCATGATGGCTTTCACGGGTGGTTTACTGGCTGGGCTCTCTCCTTGGGCGTCGGCAAGAGCAGGATTCCTTCTCAGCGATGGCGTATTTCTCTTGCTCCTGAGTGTACTGTTCTTTGCCATATATCTCGCCGTGCGCTATTTACGACAGCCAGGGTTGCTCATTGCCGGTGGTACTGCTATCGGATCGTTGACCGCCGCCGTGATATTTGTGAGGCCTGTTTTTCCGCTCATCATTTTGGTGGCAGGGACCATGTTTCTGCTCCATCCCGGCAAGAAGCTTGGGGTATGGGTGCTGGTGGGAAGCATGCTGCTGAGTGCGTTGGTGCCGATGCATCTCTGGAAGATGCGCAATCTTCACGAAGCGCAGTTTAACGGCTTTAGCGATGTTTCGGGGAAAGCGGCTTGGCAATGGTTAGCCTCCAGTGTGAAAGGACAGCTAGCTGAGGCGGGCGGAGATCGCTGGATGATGCTGAAGGCCGCTGAATTGGATGAAACTCGCTGGAAGCTTTCGCTAGAGAAGGCTGATGCTGAACGGTGGAGACGAGCCACTGAAGTATTCCGTGCCCATCCCTTTGTGACGCTGTATGTCTTTATCTGCAATGCAAGCGAGGCTCTCATCCATCCACAACCAAGCATCCTCACTCCGGCTGGATTAAATTTCCAGGGCGATTCAATTGTGCTGGGAAGCCTCTGGTGCCTGCTCATAGTATTTGCAGCGATAGGAATACGACATGTATGGGGCAGCAGACTGGAAAATGAGGCCATCGACCGAAGTTGGATTCTGGCGATGCTTGTTATTTGTTGTGTTCTAACTCTCACGGCTGGTGTGTCCTTCGGTGCTGGCGCTCGGTATAGAATGCCACTGGAATTAATTGTTCCGTTATTGGCAGGGGTGGGACTCGTGCGAATTATGACTGCGCTTGTAACCAGGCACAGTTAGAAACCCGTCAGGGAAACTGCTAAGAAAACCCGCCAGATTACCACGAGCCAACACTTGTGGGCGTCGTCAATATTGAGTGACATCATGGATCGATTATCCCCCCAGTCTGAGGAGAAAGCGGCTATCGGCGCACGGTTGTTGGGCACACCCCTGGTGGAAAAATCAGGCTGCCGTCTGCTTTATGTGGTAGGTCAGCTCGGTCTTGGGGGACAAGAGCGTCAGCTATTCTACCTTCTGCGCACGATGGATTTTAAGTGTTACCGTCCCACAGTGGCGATTTGGAACTCCTCATCAGCCGATGTCTACGCACAGGAAATTGCCGGGCTTGGAATTCCCATTTACACGTTTCCGGAGAAATCATCCAGCCATGAAAAGCTGCGTCGCCTCTGCTTATTGGTTAAACGTTTGAATCCCGAATTGGTTCATTCGTATAGCTTTTTTACAAATTTTCCCACCTGGTGGTCCACACTTGGTACGAAGGCCATCTCTATAGGGTCTATCCGCAATAACTTTGTGAATGACCGTCGATTGGCGGGAAGAGTATTCGGGCTCCTAAGTGCCGGATGGCCAGACAGACAAATTTGCAATAGTGCCGCGGCCCAAAGAGCGGCGGCCGCCGCCTGTTGGCCATTCAAGCCTCAGCGATTGCAAGTAGTTAGAAATGGGCTAGACATTAAAACATTCACGCCGAGGCATACTTCAGAACAGAAAAAACTACCACTGTTGGCGATTGGTCGCCTCTTTCCTGAGAAGCGATGGGATAGACTCATTACGGCTGTGAGTGTATTGGCGAAAACCGGAGAAACATTGCAGGTGCGATTAGCCGGCGATGGTCCGCTTTTCCACGCGCTGAATGCGCAGGCTAAGCGTCTCGGTGTGGATCACCTGATAGAATTCCTTGGTCCCAGGAGAGATATCGGAGAGTTGTTAGCTGATTCGAGGTTTCTGGTTCATACCGCCGTAGAAGAAGGCTGTCCGAATGTGGTGATGGAGGCTATGGCTTGTGGACGGCCGGTTGTTGCCATGGATGCAGGTGATATTTCCCATCTTATGGAGGACGGCCTGACCGGATTTGTGGTTCGTCAGGATGACCAGGAAACTCTCGCTAACCGGATGAGACTGTTGCTCAACAACGACGAACTGTGTGTACGCATGGGACAGGCGGCACGGGCAAAGGCAGAGCGGGAATTCAGCTTAGACCGCTTGGTGAAGGAAACGCTTAACGCTTATCGGCTGGCCGGTTGGAATGATGCGGGTGGATAGAGTGAGTATGGTACGTAACATAGTGACACCTGCGTGGCGAAATACCGACCGTGTGCGAGTACTTGCGGTGACAAACATGTATCCCGCCTCTGATACTCCGCACTCGGGACGTTTTGTTCAGCAGCAGATTGAGGGGCTCCGTCGGATTGGTGTCGAAGTCGAGGTGCTGTTTGTCGACCGAGCTCGAAAGGGGATGCGGGTTTATGCGGAGCTTCCGGCGCTGGTCACTGAGAGCATAGCAAAATTCCAGCCTGATCTAGTCCATGTGATGTATGGTGGAATTATGGCCAGGATTGTTGCGCAGGTAGTAACAGACCGCCCGGTCGTGGTGAGCTTTCATGGTTCTGATCTGTTAGGCCAGCCGTTCGAGCGGTTGAGTCGAAGAATTTTTGCGGCTTGTGGCGTGCTTGCCTCGAAGCAGGCGGCAAGGCGGTGTAGCGGGGTGGTATTGGTGGCCGAGCACCTGAGGCACTCACTTCCAGAAAATGGTCAAAGTTTAGTTGTCCGAGTGATTCCCTGCGGAATCGATCCCGAGATTTTTCATCCTCTCAATCGAGATTATTGTTGCGAAGAGCTGGGGTGGAGGAAGGAGGCCTTCCATATCTTATTTCAAAACACCGGCGATCCCGTTAAACGACCTGAATTGGCCTATGCGGCATTGGAATGCTTGAAGGGCGAGCTGAGGGTCGATGCTGAAATTCATCAATTGCGTGGGGTCAAGTATGAGCAGGTACCTGTCTGGCTCAGCGCGTGCGACGCATTGCTCGTGACATCTTTTCACGAAGGATCACCGACGATTGTCAAGGAAGCCTTGGCTTGCAATCTGCCCATCGTGTCAGTCCCGGTCGGCGATGTGCCTCAGAGGATTGAAGGGATTCGTGGTTGTTACGTTGCTGAGCCTACGCCCTCTGATTTGGCTGTTAAACTTCAGAAAGTTTACATGCATCCCCAGAGAATCAAAGCTGAGGATGCAATCCCCTCCCTCTCGATCGTTCACTGTGCGCGGGAGTTGGTCAGTTTTTATTACGAATTGTTGCAGACCCATGAAGCGGAGATGGCAAGACATCCCGCGTGAGGAGATTGCTCAAGGGGGAACAGTGACGCATCAGGGCTAAAGAAGTTATGTTTAGGGTGTACTGATGGATCGGATGACGGGCTGGGAGGGAGGAGTAGTATCTGTGCTGGTAGATGCATATTCATACGCACCCATGTCATGGGTGCCAAGTTGGGGCCGAGTGACGCCAGCCAGGTCGGTAGGGACTAGCGAGAGAATGACACCTTGATTGACAGCAGGACTGGTAGACTGCAATTTGAAGTTGCCGCCAAGCTCGTCTACGAACTTTGGGTCCGTGAGCAAATTATTTGACATGACAGTGCTGGCACCCTTGTTCCCAATCGTGCCACCGTTTTTGTAGACGATGTTATTTTTGACTTCGGCTTGGGAGCTACTTGTGAAAATATCAATGCCAAGGCCCGGCAAGTTGTTATACACGGTATTGTTATAGACCTTTGTCAGGGAGGCGGTGGCTGCAGAAGTCCATTGATTGCCAACCTGAATGCCATTCTTGTTGAGTCTCACAATATTATTCATAACAAGATTGCCCGTCCCATTGTCTACCAGGATGCCGGGAGCAGAACCGCTAGTTAGAGCATTGTTGTAGACGTCGTTTCCATCAATAGTGTTGTTGTCTGCCGTTACTGAAGTATTGCCGGTGTATATATGAATCCCAAAACCAGCGTTGTCATGGACTTTGCAATTCCGAACGAGATTTCCGCTCGTCGCAAAGTAAAAACCATGGTCTCGTGATTCCAGGCCGTTATGATGAACATTACACCCGATAAATTCGATTGAGGTGGGGATAGTGGATGAGCCTCGCGTCATCAATATTCCAGAGCCGGCGACATTCTTAACTTCTGTGTTGGTGAAACGAACGTGGTTGGCGCCATTTGTCACACTCACCCCAAAGCTGCAGCCATAGCCGTTTGCACAAGTTCGTTGCAGGCCTGAGCCATCGAGGATCAAGTCCTTAAATACCACATATTTAATGTAAGGGTGGGCGAGATTGACTATCTCGGCGGAACCGGCTGGCTGCAATACAACTGACTCGCCTGAATAGGCTGAAATAACCGGCGCATCATTCCAGGAACTGCCGGTCGGAATGGTAAGGCTGTTGCTGTTGATCTGTTCTGGATACACTCCCCCCCGAATGTAGAGCGTGTCGCCAGCACCTAAAGCACGTATTCCTCGCTGAATGGTTTTGAATGGGGTTAGGTCGGATCCCGAATTCGCGTCGTTTCCAATCGGCGCAACATAGTACGTCGCCGCCTCCGACACGATCGTTCCCGCGAATAGAGAGAGGATGCTCAGTCCCCATGCGAATAGGTGAGCATGGCTCTTCTTGACACGTCGTTTCATTGCCATCTGGTCCTCCTCTTAAGATTCTGACGGCGAGGGGGTGCTCTTGTGTCCTATGGCTAGAGCAGAATACATGCCGCCTTAATGATGTCTAGTAAACTCTTTCGTTTTCAATAGGTTACTGCCAGGCACCCAAAATGGGCCCGTTCGAGAATGTAGGTAAATGCCTGCAGTGATCTACAGGAATCGTTGTGATTGTCGAAATGTAGCCCAGGGCCAGGGTGCCTGCCTCAAGACGATACGGCCACGGAGACAGGTTGTACAGCGGCGAGGGCTAACGGGTGAATCTGAGGAACGCAACGACTGAGAAGTCGAGTGTGCCAGTTTTGACAGACAAAAAGAAAGACGAAAATACAAGTTTTTTCCAGAGGGCCTGTCTTGTGCATGTGAACTCTCCATCAATCAAAAAATCTTCGAACAATATTCTGCGGTTGCCGTCGTCGATGACGCGCTGTATCGTGACGGCCATCGTGCCCTGCCGGAATGAGAGGGAATCGATCGAAGCCTGTGTGCGATCGATCCTGGAACAGGAGAAGCCGGGGGGGGATTTTGAACTGATTGTCGTCGACGGTCTGTCAGACGACGGAACGGGTGAGATTCTCTCGAGGCTGTCCGGTGAGTACCCGGCGTTGAAGGTCATTGCGAACCACAAGCGAACGATGCCGAGTGGGGTCAACCTTGGGATCGCGGCTGCGCGGGGGCACTACATCGCCATCATGGGCGCGCATAACCGGTATGCTCCTGACTATCTGCGGCAGGCGGTGCGAGTACTGGAGGAAACCCAGGCGGATAATGCCGGCGGCAGCATGGTCTGCGAAGGCGAGTCCTATGTCCAGGAAGCGATTGCACTGGCTCACCACAGCGGGTTCAGCGTCGGTGGGGCGCGATGGCATGATCCGCAATACGAAGGTCCGGCCGACACCGTATTCGGCGGTGTCTATCGCCGGGAGGTGTTTGATCGGATCGGACTGTTTGACGAAGAATTGGTGCGCAATCAGGACGATGAGCTCAATCTTCGCCTCGTGCAGCAGGGTGGGCGCATCTGGCACTCGCCACGCATTAGAAGTTGGTACAAACCGCGGCGGAGTCTTCGATCTCTCCTCAGGCAATATGTGCAATACGGGTATTGGCGAGTTCGGGTCGTGCAAAAGCGAAAAGCTGCCGCCGCCCTGCGGCAGTACGTGCCCGGAGCTTTTGTAGGTTCGCTGATCGCATTGCCGGCCTTCGCCCTGCTGTGGTCGCCCGCTTGGTGGCTCTGGGGCGGTGAGATTGCCGCCTATGTGTGTTGCGCCCTCGGTATTTCGAGTATTGTGGCGGCTCGCAACGGGTGGCGTTACTTTCCGATTCTTCCCCTGGTGTTCGCTTGTTATCACCTGGGCTACGGGGTCGGTTTTCTTCATGGCGTGATTGATTTCGTCCTGCTGCGTCGCCGGGCCAGAGAGAACTACAGCGCGCTCACTCGGTCCTCTGAGTCCTCTGAAACGTCGAATCTTTCGTAGATCCACGGAGTATACGCTCTCATCATCGGGTACGACTGTCATCTCGACAACCCTTGATCGTTCCCTTGTCCTGGTTGCTCTGTTACTTCCTTGAGCGCCTTCAGTTGTTGAATACCCACTATTTGGGCCTGATTCAAAAGCAGTAACACACCCATTCCCTCGCATCGAGTTCGAGTTTCTGCTCGTTCCGCAGTAACGCGGCGACAGCGATCTTGAAACGTCTCCCACTTTCATTCACCAGGCGGTTGCCGTGAAGTCATCCTCGATGACGCGGGCACTCGCCATACTGGAAAGGCTAGGTACCATGATGGCCACGCAGGGCAACACATCTGAGATCCGTCCCAACATTGCAGTCATCGGGTCCGGGTATTGGGGCAAGAACCTGGTGCGTAACTTTGCGGAACTGGGTGCGCTGGCCATGATTTGCGACACGAATGCGGAGACCAGAGAAGCGTTGGCCGCGCAATATCCCGGTTGCCGTGCGGTCGCCGACTTTGCCGATGTGCTGCGTGACGACAGCATTCAAGCTGTCTCGATTGCTACCCCGGCCGAGACCCACGGAACTCTGGTGCGGCAGGCCTTGCTGGCGGGAAAAGACGTGCTGGTCGAGAAGCCGCTGTGTCTGGTCGAAGAAGAGGCCCGGTCCCTGGTTGCGCTGGCCAAACAGCAAGGGCGTCTCCTCATGGTCGGCCACCTGCTCTGGTACCATCCGGCGATTCTCAAGTTGAAAGAGTTGATCGACAACGGAGATCTGGGTCGCATTCAGTACGTGTACTCGAACCGACTCAACCTGGGAAAGATTCGCCGCGAAGAAAACATTCTCTGGTCGTTCGCTCCGCATGATGTGTCGGTCATTCTAGGTTTGCTGGGTGAAATGCCGGATGCCGTCTCCGCGCAGGGTGGAAACTATCTGCACCAGCAGATTGCGGACATCACCGTGACGATGCTTTCTTTTCCCAGCGGTGTGAAATCCCACATTTTTGTGTCGTGGCTGCATCCGTTCAAGGAGCAGAAGTTGATTGTTGTCGGTGATCGTAAGATGGCGGTTTTCGATGATATGGAAAAGAAGGACAAGTTGCTTCTGTATCCGCATTCCATCCACTGGAAAGGCCAGGTGCCG
Organism: Nitrospira sp.; assembly: GCA_009594995.1. Taxonomy (GTDB): domain Bacteria; phylum Nitrospirota; class Nitrospiria; order Nitrospirales; family Nitrospiraceae; genus Nitrospira_A. The sequence continues at coordinate 99,708 of VOPR01000010.1, forward strand.
GTGGCAAACCGGGCGGACGCACAACCGGTGGAGCTTGAAAAATCCGAACCGCTTCGCGATGAATGCGCCCACTTTCTCGACTGTTTGCGGACGCGCCGGCGTCCACGGACAGATGGGGAAGAAGGCTTACGGGTCCTGTCGGTCTTGCAACGGTGCCAGGAAGCACTGGAGCGGAAGCCGGTCGCGTCTGCGCCGGCACCGGCGCAGCCGAAGCGATCGTGGTTTGTCCATGAGTCGGCGTTCATCGACGAGGGCGTCGAAATCGGCGACGGGACCAGTATCTGGCATGTCTCGCATGTGTTGAAGGGGTCAAAAATAGGCCGTTCCTGCAAGATCGGGCAAAACGTCGTGATCGGTCCGAATGCGGTGGTCGGAAACGGCGTGAAGTTACAGAACAATGTGTCCGTCTATGAAGGCGTTACGCTCGAAGACCATGTGTTCTGCGGTCCTTCGATGGTATTCACGAACGTGTTCAATCCCCGCAGCGAAATTCCCCGCATGTCCGAACTCAAGCCGACGTTGGTGAAGCGCGGCGCCACACTCGGTGCCAATTGCACGATCGTGTGCGGCACGACCATCGGACGGTATGCCTTTGTCGGAGCAGGGTCGGTCGTCACGAAGGACGTTCCCGACTACGCCTGTGTCATGGGGTCTCCGGCGAGGATATCCGGTTGGATGTGCGAGTGCGGCGCAAAACTCGCTTGGCAGGCCGAGGAATCCCAGTGCGCCTGCGGGGTCAAGTTTCGCAGGACGACGGCCGGTGTGTCTCGAATGGCCGATGAGCCCGTCGGCGTAGAATAGCGCACGCTCGTGGCGCCTGCCCTGGAAGGGTAACGTATGAATCTCGGTAGTGCGTCCCCAAAGACCTGCTCACCCTCCATCAGCATGACCGATACAGCCATGAAGGAATGTCCTCTCTGCGGGAGCAGCAACCTCCGCACGGCCTATCGATTTGATCGGTTTGCCGTGCTGAAGTGTCGGGGCTGTGACGGGTCCTGGCGCAGCAATATGTATTCTCTCGGCGACATTACCGCCATGTATACGGGTGATGAATACTCCCAAAACCCGTACTTCTCCTACAATGCCGAGGAGTTTAAGGCGGCGGCACGGGGGCGATTCGCCAACTATGTCGGTGCGCTGTCGGCCATTGCATCTAAGGTCAAGGTCGGAAGGCTCTTGGACGTGGGCTGCGGGTCGGGTGCGTTTCTCAATGTGGCCCAGCAGCGTGGATGGGACGTTACGGGGATAGAACTGTCACCCGAGCTTAGCCAGGTCTCCAGACGTGCGGTCAAGGCAGAGGTGATCAATGCGGCATTCGAATCCGTCGCATTGCCGGAGGAATCGTACGATGTGGTGACCATGTGGGACATCATCGAGCACGTGTTGGATCCGGTGTTCTGCCTGAGAAAGGTCGAGCGCTTACTCAAGCCCGGGGGAATGGCTCTGTTTTGTACCCCGGATGAAGATAGCCTGTTGGCTCGTGCAGGATTGTTTCTCTATCGGATGTCGGGAGGAGGCGTCTCATACCCGGCGCTGGCACTGCATCCCACCTATCACACCTATTTTTTTTCCCGCAGCGGATTCAAGACGCTCGTCGGCAAGAGCGGGATGCAGGTAGTTCGCTGTTATTCGCAAGAAGCCTTCTTCGAACATTCGCAATTGCCGAGCCCCATCGCAAAGTGGGGCATCTGGGCGATCGAAAAAATCAGTGCGCTGGCTGATCGCCGGTACGAAATGGTTTGTCTGGCTCAAAAGCCGCGATGAAGTCTTAGGTGACGAAGATTCATCTTGGCCTGCGTGGCCTCCACTGATGTCAGGCGATCGCCTCGTCCCGTGCCGGGTCTTCTGGTTCTGCCTCCCTCACTAACGGTTTTGCGCACCTCACTTTTGGAGCAAGTCATACCGTGACACCTTCGTCTGACACAGTTGCCCCGAATGTCGAGCCTGTGCTTTCCGCAGCAACGGCGCCCCTGTGCGACAAGGCGCCTGGCGAGAGGCCGCTTGTGTCGGTCATTATTCCGGCCTTCAATGAGGGTACCATGTTGCCGTCGACCTTAACGCGGGTGTGTCGGTACATGGGCACGCTGGAGGCACAATTCCGTTGGGAGATTATTGTCGTCAACGACGGGAGTAGCGACCGTACCGCGGAGGTGGCGGACGATTTTGCCAGGAATCGGCAGGAGATTCGCGTGGCCCATCACCATCGAAATCGCGGGCTCGGGCAGGCGCTCCGAACCGGTTTCCAATCCAGTCTCGGACGCTATGTGGTCGTGCTCGACTGTGACCTGAGCTATGCGCCCGAGCATGTCGGACGATTGCTCGATCAGATTCAACGGAGTCAGGCTACGATTGTCGTAGCCTCACCCTATGCCGATGGCGGGCTGGTCAGTCATGTGCCCTGGCTCCGACGCATGATGAGCCGGTGGGCCAACCGGTTCCTCGCCAGTTTTGCCCGCTGCAACTTGTCCACCTTGACCGGGATGGTTCGGGTGTATGACGGGCCGTTTATTCGGGCGGTCAGTCTGCGGGCTCGCGGACAGGAAATCAGTCCCGAGATCATCTACAAGGGCATGCTCCTTCGCGCCCAGATTGAGGAGATTCCTGGGCATCTCGATTGGAGACTGCAGCACCAAGCGGGGAGCGGGCGTCGGTCCAGCATGAAGATGCTACCCCATGTTCTGTCCACGATCCTGTCCGGATTCATCTTCAGTCCGTTCATGTTTTTTCTCGTGCCCGGCTTGCTGCTCTCCGCGCTGGCCGTCTACTGCGATGTGTGGATGGTGCTTCACTTCTTCGACGCGTATCAGACTTTCGCCGGGGAAAGCTGGGTTATGACGCGCTCGTCCTTGGCAGTCGCGCAGGCCTATCAAGCCTTCCCTCACACCTTCATTATCGGAGGATTGTCATCGATGCTGAGCATCCAACTGATCGGTCTCGGGCTGCTGTCCATGCAAGGCAAACGTTACTTCGAAGAAATGTTCCATATGGCCAGTTCCATGTATCGGCATACGCGGGAACTCGAAGAGAGATGAATAAGTGGAGGAAGCCGTGAGTAGCACGGCACTTTTGATGTGTCCGAAGCGGGTATTCATCACGCATAACCATATACAAGCGGAGTATATATGTCGTCCTCATCATCCTTGTCTCGATACGTTCTGGTGACTGGAGTAGCCGGATTCCTGGGGTCCCATCTGCTCGATCGGCTTCTGGCCGGCGGGCATCGGGTCATCGGAATCGATGATCTCTCCAAGGGATCGTTGGGCAACATCGCTGGGCAGATGGGAAATCCCGCGTTTCGCTTTCTCGAGCGCGACGTCACCGATCCGAACGTGTTCAGCGACATCGTCGAGGACGTCGAGTACATCGTCCACCTCGCGTCCCACAAAATTCCGCGCTACGGAAACGCCCTGGCGACGCTTCGCGTTAATACCAGAGGTTGTGAACACGCGCTGGAATTTGCGCGGAAGGTCGGCTGCAAAACGGTGATCGCCTCGACCTCCGATGTGTATGGACGGAATCCCAAGCTGCCGTTCGGAGAAGATGACGATTCCGTCTTCGGTTCGTCGAAGGTGGCCCGGTGGGGGTACGCCGTGTCGAAACTCTTTACCGAACATCTGGGGTTTGCGTATCAGGAAGCCTACGGGCTACCGATTTCGATTTTGCGGTTCTTTGGATCGTATGGCCCGAGAAACCATGTGAGCTGGTGGGGAGGGCCTCAGGCCGTGTTCATCGATGCCATTTTGAACGATCGAGAGATTACGATTCATGGCGATGGGCTGCAGACGCGGAGCTTCACCTATGTGAGCGACACTGTCGAGGGCATTTATGCCGCTATGGTGACGCCAGCGGCGTATGGGGAAATCCTCAATATCGGGACGACCCATGAGGTCACGATTATCGAACTCGCACGCACGATCCATCGTTTGGCCGGCACTCCCTGGCCGTTGAAATCAACCTTTGTGCCCTATCAGAGCTTTACCGGAGGCAAGTATGAGGATGTCCGGCGACGAGTGCCCGACATCGAGCGGTCCCAGCGCATCCTCGGCGTGACGGCCCGTGTCGGACTGGAGGAAGGGCTGACGCATACGATCAACTGGCAACGGGCACTCTCAACGTCCGGCGCTGTTGTCAGTGAGCCGGCTCGAACAGAGCAAACGGCCGTCAGAGTGTGATCGTTCTACTTGACGCGTAGGAACACAGCATGTCGTTACGTGTGGGAATCATCGGTGCCGGAATCATGGGGCTGTCGCTGGCTCAGCGCCTCTCGTCGAAGGGAGCGCACGTGACCCTGTTCGAACGCGAGCGGCAGGCCGGAGGGCTCACGACCTACCACGACTACGGCCACTTTTGGTGGGATCGTTTCTACCATGTGATTCTCTCTTCCGACAGGCACCTCATCGGGTATCTGCAGGAGATCGGGTTGGGAGACCGGCTCCGTTGGAGCCCGGCTCGGTCCGGTCTCTATGCCAAGGGGAGCATGTACCCGGTCACGAGTCCGTGGGAATTGCTGCGTTTCCCTCTGGTGGGGATGATAGGAAAAGTGCGGTTGGCGCGCACAATACTGGCCTGCAACCGCATTCGAGACTGGCGCGTGTTGGAGGCCGTCTCTGTGGAAGAGTGGTTGATCGGCCTGTGCGGACGCCGGACCTATGAGGCGTTCTGGAAACCGCTGCTGCTGGCCAAGCTGGGAGAACAGTACAGGCGCGTGTCGGCGGTGTTTATCTGGTCGTACATTACGCGTCTGTTTTCCACTCGTGATACCACCGCCCAGCGGAACCAGCTTGGGTATGTGTCAGGCGGGTATCGCACGGTAATCCGGCGGCTCGAACAGTTGATTGAGGAGGCCGGGGGGACGATCCGTTTGGGAACGGCCATCCAGGGCATCGAGCCGGCACCAGGAGGCGGCCTCTCGGTGAGATGGAACGGAAGAGCTGAGCATTTCGACAAGGCAATTTGGACCGGACCGATCGAGAGTGGGAGTGCTTTGGCAATGCAGGGATTGGTCTCGGTGGGACCCTCATCCGGTCCTGTCGAATACCTTGGAGTGCTCTGTCCCGTCTTGGTCACCAGGAGACCGGTTGTTCCCTTCTATACGCTGAACCTCGCAGACCCGGAGATTCCCTTCACCGGGGTGATCGGGATGAGCAGTATCGTTGCGACGGACGAAACGGCAGGTTTGTTCCTGACCTATTTCCCGAAATATCTGTCATCGGACGATCCTCAATTGAAGCTGCCCGATGACAAAGTGAGGCAGCAGTTCTTTCTCGGGCTGCGCAAACTATTTCCGGACCTGCAGGAGACCGATATTGTCGCGCTTCACATCAATCGGGCCGCAAAAGTTCAACCGTTGCAGGTGCTGCATTACTCGAAGAAGGTGCCGACGGTCGTGACGCGTCACAAGGATCTGTTCGTCTTGAACACGTCGCAATTCGTCAATTCGACGCTGAACAATAATGCGGTGATCGGGGCGGTCAACGACTTTGTGCAGGCGCATGGCCAGAGTTTCGTCGGAGAGCCCGGTCGGCTTCCGGCTGAGCCTCAGACAGCTCACGTTTCGTAGAACGGATTCTATGAGCAGGCAGATTTCCGACAGCGTGGTTCCGACACTCTTGCCTCCGAACGCGCTGGTCAAAACCAGTGACGTGGATAAAGCCGAATGGAATTTCCGTCCGCTGCTCGGCATGATCCAGCGGCTTCGGTTTCGATTGATTCTCTCCCTGCTCCCGAAGCGGCCGATCGGGCGCCTGCTTGAAGTCGGATACGGCAGCGGCGTGTTTTTACCGGAATTGTCCAAACGTTGCGACGAACTGTACGGGATCGATCCGCACCAACGGGCAGCCGGTGTGGCGCATCATTTGAGATCGCATCAGGTGCAAGCAAGATTGTTTTCAGGCAGTGCGCTGGCCTTGCCGTTCCAGGATGAGTCGTTTGATTGCATCGTAGCCGTGAGTTGCCTGGAATACATGGAACCTTTTAACCAGGCGGTGATGGAACTCAGGCGCGTCATGAGGCGTAACGGTTCCCTAGTGTTTGTGACGCCGGGGAATTCTCCGTTGCTGGATTGTGCGCATTACTTGATGACTGGTTGTCGGGCACAAGAGCATTACGGCCAACGCCGGACCTCCCTCATTCCGACAGTGCTTGGGACGTTTACGGTGCAGCAGGAGATGAGGGCCCCTGTGATCGGCAGCAGCCTGGTGACGCTGTATCGTGCAATGCGGGTGGGGGCTCGTTAATTACGCCGTGTCGTGGCGCCCGTGAGCAGGGAGCGTCGGCTATCCCCGTCTTTATGTACCGGTAGGCATTCGAGGAAAGAGTTTCCATGGAAAAGCCGTTCGCGAGCCTGTCCTGTGATCTGGACGACAAGTGGGCCTATATGAAAACGCACGGCAATCCGGCGTGGAAGTCGCTGCCGTCCTATCTCGAAGTCGTCGTGCCTCGCATTCTGTCCTGCTTGTCGCAGCATCATCTCACGGCGACGTTTTTTCTGGTCGGCCAGGATGCCGCCCTAGAAAGAAATCGTGATCTGTTCGGCACCATTGCAGCAGCAGGGCATGAAATCGGAAACCATTCGTTCCACCACGATCCGTGGCTGCATCAGTATGCACAAGAGGACATGGCCCGCGAACTGATGCTGGCGGAGGAGCATATCGAGCAGGCCACCGGACAACGTCCCATCGGATTTCGCGGACCAGGCTATAGCCTGTCGCAAACCACGGTGGAGGAACTGAATCGACGAGGATATCTATACGATGCGTCCACGCTGCCGACGTTCATCGGTCCGTTGGCGCGAGCGTATTTCTTTATGTCCAGCGCCTTCACCCGTGAAGAAGCGGCTTGCCGTAGCACGATTTTCGGCGGTTTGCGCGATGGGTTCAGGCGCATTCAGCCCTATCGCTGGAATGTCGGCGGAGAAGGGCTCATTGAAATTCCCGTCACCACGATGCCTTTTGTCCGGGTGCCGATTCACTTCAGCTATCTGCTGTACCTCAGTCTTTATTCGCGCGCTGTGGCCAAGACGTATTTCAGGACGGCCCTGACGTTTTGTCGCGCTGCCGGTGTTGAACCATCGCTCCTGCTTCATCCCCTCGATTTTCTGGGGCACGATACAGCGGACGGCGTGGCGTTTTTCCCGGGCATGGACCTGCCGCTTCCGCACAAGCTGGACATGATCGGATGGGCCCTGGAAGAGCTCCGGACGACATTTCATGTCGTGACGATGCGAGAGCACGCGCTACAGGTGGCGCAACACAGGGTTCTTCCTCTGCTGGCTCCGACGATCTGAGCACTCCCATTTTCTGGTCCGTGATTTTTCATGAATGTATCAACGACCGCTCTATTCTTCGATCGTGAGTGTTTGCCGGAGACCGTGAATTCATGAAAGTTGTCTCGATCATCGGGGCTCGGCCGCAATTCATCAAGTGCGCACCGGTGTCCTGCGCCTTGCGGAAGGTCGCCAGGGAGGTGGTGGTTCACACCGGACAGCACTACGACGACCGTATGAGCGGAGTGTTTTTCCGGGAACTCGGCATTGCTGATCCTGATTACCATCTCGGTGTCGGCTCCGGGCCCCATGGGCAGCAAACGGGCGACATGCTGAAAGGCGTGGAAGCGATTCTGCTGAAGGAAGTACCCGAGGTGGTTCTGGTGTATGGCGATACCAATTCCACTCTGGCGGGTGCATTGGCAGCAGTGAAGCTCCACGTGCCGGTCGCACATGTCGAGGCGGGATTGCGAAGTTTCAATCGCAGAATGCCGGAGGAAATCAATCGAGTCGTCACCGATCAATTGTCCGCTCTCTTGTTGTGCCCGACGGAGACGGCCGTGGAGAATCTGCGGCGAGAGGGAGTGACTGACGGGGTGCATCTCGTCGGAGACGTCATGTACGACGCGCTGCTGGACAGCGTCGAAAGGGCCCAACAGACGTCCACCATTCTTGAGCGGCTGGGAGTCAAACCGCAGGGGTATCTGCTGGCCACGGTGCACCGTGCCGACAACACCGACCGATTCACGAATCTCGATGGCATTCTGTCAGCCTTGAACAGGCTCGCCGGTCCCGACCGAATGATCGTGTTTCCCGTTCACCCCAGGACCAGAAAACAACTGGAGAGCATGTCCTTTCAATGTTCTCCCTATCTGCTGCTGCTCGATCCCGTGCCGTACCTGGATATGGTGCGTTTGGAACGCCATGCGTACGCGATCGTCACCGACTCAGGCGGCATCCAAAAGGAAGCCTATTGGCTGGGCGTTCCCTGCATCACGCTTCGTGAAGAGACCGAGTGGGTCGAAACGGTCACGAGCGGGTGGAACTGTCTGGTCGGGGCGGCGTCGGATCGAATCGTCTCTGCCGTCTGCGCGGCGAAGCCTGGGCGTATCGAAGGATGGCCCTATTCGCGGGGAGAGGCGTCCATGTCAGTCGCACAGAGGATCGCTGCATTCGCGTCGGACCGGATGACGGCCGGTGCCGTATCAAGTCGGTAATCCATTCAATCAAACACAATCTGTCCGACGCATCTTGTCGCTGATCGTCGGAACCTATATAGAGCCCAGCAAGGTATGCATCGGCGAATTCAGTGGCCAGACGGCAAATCGTTTGCCTTTACCATCTTTGACGACCCTGACTATCAAGGCAGCGGGAGCGTCGAGCCGGTCTATTCGTTGCTGTCTGAGCTGGGCCTTCGGACTACCGTATCGGTCTGGCCCCTTCGTGGTGCAGCTTGTCCTCGAATCGGTGGCGTGACTTGCGAGGATTCGGCCTACCTGGAATGGATCCTCGGTTTACAGCGCAAGGGGTTCGAAATCGGGCTTCACAATGTCACCTATCACACCTCTTCCAGGCAGGAGACGACCAACGGTCTGGAACATTTTCGAGAGTTGTTCGGTCACTATCCGCATACGATGGCGAATCATTCGGGTTGCCGGGAAGGGATGTATTGGGGCCGTGACCGCCTGAGCGGCGCTCACCGTCTGGTGTATGACATCCTTCATCCGCACCAGTCTCACGGCGAATTCGAGGGGCATGTGGAACACAGCCCGCTCTTTTGGGGGGACCTCTGCCGGGAAAAAATTCGATACGTGAGAAACTTCACGTTTTCGGAAATCAATACGCTCAAGGCCTGCCCCATGATGCCGTATCACGATCCTGACCGTCCCTTCGTGAAGTCCTGGTTTGCAGGAGCAGAAGGCCCCTGTGTCACCACATTCACGAACATGTTGTGCGAGGAGAACCAGGACCGACTCGCCGAAGAAGGTGGCGCCTGCATCATGTATACGCATTTTGCTCAGGGCTTTGTTGAAAACGGACGCGTCAACAAGCGGTTCGAGACGCTGATGAGGCGATTGAGCCGGTTGAACGGGTGGTTTGTTCCGGTGCACATCCTCTTAGACTTTCTTGCCACCACACAGCAGGGTGGAATAATCCCGACGTCCGACCGCTCGCGTGTGGAACGTCGCTGGTTGCTGCAGAAGATATTCAAGACGAGAGGCCGTACCTGATTCCCCTGCAGATGAGCACCACGCTGCCACGATCCGTTCTCTTCTTGGGCCTAGGTCCTCGTAGCCAGAAATGACCGGCCATCACCTGCCATGTATCGATTTGAACTGTTGAACGATGAAGACGACGGCCCATGGAGCGCCGTGCAAGCCCACGAAAGCAGCACTGTGTTTCAAACGCGGGCGTGGATGGCCTTCCTTGCGGCCACCCAGCGCGCGGTTCCCGTGATCGTGGGCATACGGGACGGCAGTCGCGCGGTCGGGTACTTCGTTGGGTTGATCGTCGAGCGTTTCGGTGTGCGTATTCTCGGGAGCCCGTTTCCTGGATGGACCACCGATTACATGGGATTTGTGCTGGAGCCCGGCAGTTGTCGTATCTCGGCCCTTCGCGGTCTCTTTGATTTCGCCTTTGAACGTCTCGGCTGCGCGCATGTCGAGGTGATGGATCGACGGCTCACGACCCAGGATCTCACCCACGTGCGCGCGAAGTATCGGCTCTATGAGGGGTTTGCGGTCGATCTGGCGTTAGACGAGGCGACACTCTTCACGAACTTCACGAGTGCCTGCCGTCGTTGCATACGGAAGGCAGACAAGGACGGGGTGTCCGTCGAGGTGGCGGCGGCTGAGGGATTTGCCGAAGACTATTTTGAACAACTCAAAGATGTCTTTGCCAAACAGGGGCTGGTTCCCACGTATGGTCTCGATCGTGTCAGGCAACTGATCAGGCATCTCCACCCGGCCGGCCAGTTGCTTCTTGTTCGAGCACGCGATCGAAGCGGACGCTCCATTGCCACCGGCATCTTCCCGTTTTTTCACGGGGTGATGTATTTCTGGGGCGGAGCAAGTTGGCGCGAATATCAAATCCTGCGTCCGAATCAAGCGCTGCACTGGTTCGCCATGAAACATGCGAAGGCGCACGGCGTCCATACCTATGATCTGGGCGGCGCGGGGGAGTACAAGCGCCAGTACGGCGGTCGTGAGATCCGGACTCCGTGGATCAGAAAATCAAAGTACGCGTGGATGGAGCCTGCGCGTACCCTGGCACAGGAGGCGTTCCGAGTCCGTCAGCAAATGCAGGGACAATGGCGGCAACTATTTGCGAAGCGTCGAGCGGTATCCGTCACTACGTAGACATCAGCAACAACAACCACGAACCAGCAATCTCACAGGTGTACCGATGAATGTCCCACTTCTCGATCTGAAAGCTCAACACGAACCCCTCCGGAAAGATCTCCTTGTCGCTATGGAGCGTGTCCTGGATCAGAACAACTTCATCCTTGGTCGAGAGGTCAAGGAGTTGGAAACGCAGGTGGCCGCTTATTCCCAGACGCGTTTCGCCGTGGGCGTCTCCTCCGGCACCGATGCGCTGCTGGCGGCATTAATGGCCTTGGACATCAAGTCCGGGGACGAAGTCATCACCACGCCGTTGTCATTTTTTGCGACGGTGGGCGCCATCGTGCGGCTCGGCGCCACGCCGGTGTTCGTCGACATCGATCCCGTCACATACAACATCGATCCGACACGCATCGAGGCGGCGGTGACGGCCCGCACCAAGGCGATCATCCCGGTCCACCTTTACGGCCAGTGCGCGGATATGACCCCCATTCTCGAAATTGCGTTGAAACACGGGCTGGCAGTCGTGGAGGACGCGGCACAGGCCATCGGATCTGAGTATCGAGGCGGTCGCCGGGCAGGAAGCATGGGCACGATGGGATGCTTCTCGTTTTTTCCCAGTAAAAACCTCGGTGGACTGGGCGACGGCGGCATGGTCGTTACGAACGATGAAGCACTGGCCGAGCGGTTACAAGTCCTGCGGGTCCAGGGCGGTAAACCGAAATATTACCATCGCGTGATCGGCGGAAATTTTCGGCTCGACACGCTGCAGGCGGCGGTATTGAACGTCAAACTGCCGTATTTGGATCGTTGGACGGCGTTACGCCAACAACATGCGGAGCTGTACGAATCGCTGTTCCGGCAATCAGGGGTGGAGTCTGCGTATGGAGTTCGCCTGCCACAGGCGGTCTACAAACAGGACGGTGTCGGCCATTACCATATTTACAACCAGTTTGTGATGGCCGTTCCCAAGCGGGATGCGTTACGCGACTATCTCAAAGAGAAGGGCGTCGGCACCGAAATTTACTATCCGGTTCCATTGCATCTTCAGGAATGCCTCGTCTCATTGGGGCATCGTGCCGGAGACTACCCTGAAGCCGAGCGTGCCTGCCGGGATTTGGTCGCCTTGCCGATCTACCCGGAGCTGAATGCTGAGCAACAACACTATGTCGCACAGACATTGTGCGAGGGGCTGGCTGCATTGCGGTGATGTTACGTAGATTGATTTGGCGGTGTGGACCTGATGAGGCCGGTCCGATTCGCTTATGGTCATACAACGAGTGATGCGTTTCGACCATTTTCTTGCATCGTCCGGGCAAAAATAACGTCTACTCCCTCTTGTTCGATCTCCTATCTTCCCTCCGCTTGGTGAGAGACCGGCGGACAGGCCCTTCGCTATCCATAGTCAGGCGCAAACCGGCCACTCACGACAGTGTCGGTGGCTCATTTCCCGGGTATTCAAAGGATGTCGTCATGACCGATCGGGAGCAGCTGATCAAGGCGAGACTGGCCATACTCACGATGGCGGCGGAACTCAATAATGTGGTCAGAGTCTGTCAGCTGATGGGGGTGAGCCGCTCTCATTTTTATGCCATGAAAAAGGCCTATGAGACTCAGGGAAGGGAAGGATTGGCGCCTCGAGTCCGTCGGAAGCCCTTGATGCCAAACCGGACACCCGCGTGGCTTGAAGGGCATATCCTCTCAAAAACACAGGAGAATCCAACAGTGAGCTACGTCCGGTTGGCCGGGCAGTTGCAGGGGAGTGGGGTAGCAGTCACGGCGGCCATGGTTCGATACGTCTGGGAACGCGAGGGATTATCGACGCGCCATGCTCGTCTGCATTGGGTCAAGATGAAGGCGCGCCAGGCTGGTATGTTGCGGGCGGTCAGGGGAGGCCACGAAGACCGTTCCGATAGCTCTTCTGCCGCACGTGGCAGTGCGACCAATACGATGGGGCACGAAGGGGTTTTTCCTCCTGTGACCTCGGCGTGATGACATGTCCTGGAAACTCTAACTAAGTAATTGACCTGCCATTTTTCTTGACGTTCTCGCTCCAAAGCGGGACAATGCGCCCGCACTACGTCGTGGAAGTTTTGTGCAGCCGCCGCGACCTGTTGCCAAGAATATGTTCAAGGTTTCAGCGGTCAGAGCTATTCAGGTCGTGAGTCCAGGCAGTCGTCATTCTTAACGAAGGGAGGCATGAATGATATCAGCACACGTGGGAGACTGGCTTTCTATCATTATTTCTTTGATTAACGGTTACCCGCGGGTTCCGGGAACCGGCGGGAGCGTTTCTGCCCCTGAAACCCTGCTGGCGTTTGCTATCGGCTTTGCGGCCTTTGTCGTCTGGCGGGCGAAGCGAGTAGAAGAATAGCGCGCTCTGTTTCCATGGCAGAGCCACTCGCGCGATAAGGTCGTGCGAGTGGCCGCCCTCTTTCCTCTTTCGGGCTTCAACCCTTCTGCATTCCCGCTTTCTCTTTCGACACGTTTGAAAGATCTCAGCTGAATCGGCCACAGGGCGGTGCTGTCGTGCACGTGAAGGATGCGCGATCTGCGTTACGGGCCTGTAACACCTCTCCGCCGTATATCTATGAAAACAGCCGAACGGATCTTGCCCGGACCTGTATCGAGCGCACCCTCTACAGGGTCAGATTTGCAGACGGCGGGAATAATTCTCTGCGCTGCCTCCCTTTGTGTCGCGGCGCTCTTCTGGGCGACCATTCAGTCTATGGTCGATGTATGGGGCAGTTCCCGAACCTTCACACACGGATTTCTGGTCTTGCCGGTCGTTGGGTATCTTGTCTGGTCGTCCCGTCATCGGGTGGCCTCGTTGGGTCCCGATCCCGACGTCCGGGGAGTCATGGCTCTGCTTGGGATGGGCGTTGCCTGGATGGTAGGACATTTCGCAAAACTGTTGTGGCTCGAACAGGCGGCAGTCGTGGCGTTCTTGCCCGGGCTGGTTTGGACGATCTTTGGAACGGAGATTGTTCGACGGCTGGCCTGGCCGCTTGGGTTTCTCATGTTTTTGCTTCCCGTCGGGACGTCTCTCGAACCGTGGCTTCAGGACATCACCGCCTGGCTCATTCTCCGCGGTCTTGATTTGTCGGGTATCACGTACGTCTATCGGGACTACAATATCGTCGTGGGCCCGGCCGTCTGGACCGTCGCGCCTGATTGCGGTGGCCTGCGGTATCTCCTTCCGGGACTCTCGCTGGCCTATGCCTTTGTGGCGCTGACGTATCGGCAGCCGACCAGACGACTTCTTTTTCTGATCTTCTGTGCCATCGCAATAATGATCGCCAACGGTCTTCGTGCCTACGGGGTAATCGTGGGGAACCACCTTGGCATCGCGGTTGATGCCGACCATCGCGTGTTTAGTTATACGATTTATGGTCTGACTATGCCCTTCTTGTTCTGGGTCGGTCTCAAGTGGAAGCAGCGGCCTGAGATGGAGGTGGCCGCACAACCTTTCATTGGCGGCGGGCTCGATATTCGCAAAGCGATTGTCTTGTCCGGCAGCGGCGTGATTCTCCTGTTCCTCACGCGCCTTATCGTGTGGTTGTAGTGTCCGGCTTCCTGAGTCAGCGCGTCGGTCGATCAGGCGGCGAGGGCTTCGCCCCGATCGAAGGGCGGGATGTTCTCGCGAGCCCAGTCACGAGGTACGGTTGAGTTTGGGCGAGCCGTTCACATCAGTACAGCCTCCAGTCTGCCGGTGCCCGTCCGCTTCGGCCGGGCGCGGGGCGGCAACAATTGTCTGGCGGCGTGACCGGGTGGTCATGGCCCTGTTAGGCCTCTATCTCGTGTATGTCGCGATATTCGGCTTGACGCCGTTTACCTGGTCGCTTCCCCATGCCGCGTCGATCACAGAGATGTTTCTCGTTAAATTCGAAGGATGGTCCAGTTTCTACACCGTGACCTCTTGGGATATCTGGAGCAACATCGTCTTTTTCATTCCCTGCGGTGCCTTGATCGTCATGCTGCCAGGGATCACTCGCACACCCTGGTTTATACAGGTACTCCTTGCTTTCCTTTCAGCCGCTGTATTCAGCTCAGGCCTTGAGCTGGCGCAGATCTTCTTTACGCGTTCCCCATCTCTCGCAGATATCGCCTGTAACACGTTGGGCGGCCTAGTGGGAGGGGTGTCGGGCGTGGTTGCGAATGCGGCCTCTCGTAAGTATGGAGCCGTCTGGTCGCGGTCCTGTTGTGTCAGCAAGTGGCTGGGGTGGATGGTGATCGGCTATCTCCTATTGCTGTCTCTCTTTACCGCATGGCCCTTTCCATTGGCGAATGATTTCAGTAACTGGGATCCCACGTACCGGTTTCTGCTGGGAAACGAAGGCAGCATGAATCGTCCCTGGCGGGGAACGTTTCATCTCCTCGCTGTGTACGACCGTGCGTTGAACTCCGACGAAATCAGGGCCCACTTTTCGCTGGGACCCCGTTCTCATTCTCAGCAGGGACGAGCGCAACAGGGGTTAGTCTTGTACTACGACTTCTCCGAGCAGGGCGGCGACATTGTTCGTGATCGGGCTGTGAAAGGGACGGCCACCGATCTCTTCATTCATGATCCGTCTCGCACTGAATGGGTGGCTCCGAACGGACTGACCATCAAGGAAGACACGGTGATTGCCTCCAGACCTGCAACCGAGCAATTGGCGGGCGGCGGCTCGCTGGCCGAGAAGGAGTTATCGGTCGAGGCCTGGGTAACTCCAGAGAATCTGACGCAGACCGGGCCGGGAAGAATCGTCTCGTTTTCGAAGCATACGGATGCGCGCAATTTCACTCTCGGACAACTACACAGAGAGGTCGTCTTTCGCCTGCGGACTCCCATTTCCGGGCTCAATGGCACCCGCCCGGCCTTAGTGACGAATGATGCTCCATTGACGCAGGCCACCCAGCATCTCGTCGCGACCTACCGGGAAGGAATGGAGCGGTTGTATGTCGACGGGATTGAGCGAGCGAGGGTGTTCTTGGAAAACCGCGATTCCTTGCGCCTGATCGTGGCCGGGTACACGGGTGACTGGTTTGAATGGTCTCTCTACTCCGCCATCGTGTTTCCCTTGGGGTTGTTGAGCGGTCTCTACTACCAACTGAAGAATGTTTCATCCCCACGATTGGCTGCTCTGTGCAGCGCAGTCCTGGTGTTCCTGATGGTCGACTTCCTCTATGTGTCGACAATGCCCGTGACCATCAACCCCTTTCTTCTCACGGTCGGCGCAGGCACGGTTCTGTTGTCGGTCTTCTGGGCTCCATTATTCTTCGATCGCCTCTGATTCAGTGCTCACGCCGCTTCGGCGATTTGCCAAACACCACCCCATCATTCCTTGCCCGGTCACGTTCCCTCGGAATCTGCCGGGTCCTATGTCGGTGCATCAGCGCATCGTCAGTTGTTGAAGGAGACATACCAATGTCAGAATTTCTGCCCTTTCATACCCCTGATATCGGGGAAGAAGAAGTCACCGAGGTCGTTCAGGTGCTCCGGTCAGGCTGGCTGACCACCGGCACCAAGGCTAAACAGTTTGAGAATGAATTCGCCGCCATGGTTGGTGCCCGGCATGCGATTGCCGTGAATTCCTGCACGGCCGCCTTGCATCTCGCGTTGGAAGCTCTCGGGGTTCGCGAAGGGGATGAGGTCATCGTGCCGACGATGACCTTTGCAGCGACCGCCGAAGTGGTGACCTATCTCAAGGCCAAGCCGGTGCTAGTGGACTCCACGCCGGACACGCTGAACATATCTCCTGATGCCGTTGAGCAGGCGATTACTCCGAGGACGAAAGCCATCGTGCCTGTGCACTTCGCCGGACATCCCTGTGAGATGAGCTGGATCCACGCGGTCGCCCAGGCGCACAATCTGGCCGTCGTCGAAGATGCCGCGCACGCGCTGCCGGCGCGCTACCGGGGGAAAATGATCGGAAGCCTGTCGGATCTGACCTGTTTTTCGTTCTATGCCACGAAGAACATCACGACGGGAGAGGGCGGCATGGTCACCACCGATGACGCCGATCTCGCCGCCCGTGTGCGGATCATGAGTCTGCACGGCCTGAGTCGCGATGCGTGGAGCCGGTACACGGCTCAGGGCTCCTGGTACTACGAGATCCTTTCCCCAGGCTTCAAATACAACCTGACCGATATCGCTGCGGCGTTGGGACTCGCGCAGCTCGCTAAATGCGACCGTTTCTGGAAAGCGCGTGATCGCGTGGCGGCACTCTATCGCGACGGATTTCGCGATGTGCCGGAAATCGTCTGCCCTTCTGCCGCCGATCATGTGCAGCATGCCTGGCACCTCTATGTCATCCAACTGGACCTGGAAGCCTTGCGCATCGACCGCAACGAATTCATTGCGCAGTTGCAGCGGGCGGGGATCGGTTGCAGCGTACATTTCATTCCGCTCCATCTGCATCCGTACTATCGAGATTCATATGGGTACAAACCGGCGGATTTCCCGACGGCCCAGGCGGCGTTTGAGCGAATCGTGTCCTTGCCGTTGTACCCGAAAATGACGGAGGCCGATATTCAACGTGTCATCACGGTGGTGAGGAATATTGTGAAAGGGAACCGGCGATGATCAAGCGTGCAGTCGATATCCTCGTGGCCCTACTTGCCTTGTCGCTGACGTGGCCCTTGTGGTTGCTCGTCGCAGCCCTCATCAAGCTGGAGTCGCCGGGCCCGGTCTTCTTCACCCAACGACGGATGGGCAGAAACGTTCGGCCGTTTTCCATCTATAAGTTCCGCACCATGGTTGAGGACGCGGAGACCCGTGGAGGGCTGATCACGATCGGACAGGACTCGCGTGTGACGAAGATCGGCGCGGTTCTGCGACGCACCAAGATCGATGAATTGCCGCAATTGTGGAACATTCTGATCGGAGATATGAGCCTAGTCGGTCCGAGGCCGGAAGTCCCTCGCTATGTGGACATGTTTGCGGATGCCTACGCCGATATCCTCACCGTGCGTCCAGGGCTGACCGATCTCGCCTCTTTGAAATACATCGATGAAGCGACGGTGCTGGCCGCTTCGGACAGTCCGGACGAAGAGTATGTGACGGTGATTCTTCCGGAAAAAATCAAGTTGGCGAGGTTTTACGTCCGTCATGCTTCAACGATTTTGGACTTGGCGATCGTCGCACAAACGGTCCTGTGCCTGTTGAAGATCCCTCTGGTGGTCTGCGATCTGCCGGATCTCCAGGTCACTCGACCGGCGCAAGCATCGGACTTCGGTCCACGACTGGTCGCACTGGTGCTGAAATGGCGGCGCCCGCTGATCGTGCTGCTGGAAGTCGCGCTGATGGTCCTCGCCAATTACCTGGCGTTCTGGCTACGGTTCGATGGAAAGATTCCGGAGGCGGAGTGGGGCACCTTTCTGCTGGTCCTGCCATGGCTGGTGATGATTCGCACGGCGGCCTTCTTCATGTTTCGCCTCAACGAAGGACTCTGGAGATACACCAGTCTCTGGGATGTCCGGAACATCATTGTCGGGGTGATGAGCAGCACTGTCGTGCTCTACGCATGGACCCGTTGGGTTATGGAAGTGACGGGATATCCGCGTTCCATTTTCATCATCGATGCGATGTTGCTGATCGGATTTGTCGCCGGCGTGCGACTGCCCAGGCGGATGCTCCGTGAAGCGGTCATTTATCGTCCGAGGAAAACCGTGCTCATCATCGGTGCAGGAGACAGAGGCGAACGCATCGTACGGGAAATGAAACTGAACCCGACCTCCCGCTACCAGCCTATCGGATTCATCGACGACCATGCGTCCCTGCGGTATAAGCGCATTCACGGGGTCAAGGTGCTCGGTCCCCGCGAGGATCTCGGGCCGATCCTGTCGGCTGAACGCCCGGATGAGGTGGTACTGGCCCTTCCTCACGTGACGCCGGATGTCTTACGTCAAATCATGTCTGCGATCGGTCCCTTCAAAGTCTCGGTGAAGATGTTGCCGAGCATGCAGGACCTGTTGGGCGATCGCAGTGTCGTGAGTCAAATCAGAAGCGTCGCGGTCGAAGATCTCTTGGCGCGGGCGCCCGTCCATCTGAAGACCGATGCCATGGTCGAAATGGTGGCGGGCCGGCGTGTGCTGATTACCGGTGCCGGCGGTTCCATCGGCTCCGAACTGTCACGGCAGATTGCGGCCATGCGGCCGGAATGTGTGGTGCTCTATGAACGCCATGAAAACAGCCTCTATACCATTGCCAAAGAGTTGGAGGATCAGGGGCTGGCCTCGTTGATCCATCCTGTTCTGGGCGATGTGACGGACCGGCGCCGTCTCATGGAGACGATGACCCGGTATCGGCCCGCGATCGTGTTCCACGCGGCGGCCCATAAGCATGTGCCCCTGGTGGAGCTCAATCCATCAGAGGCATTGAAAAACAACTGCCTGGGGACGCGGATCGCCGCCGAAACGGCCGACCGCTGCGGGGTGGAGCGTTTCGTGCTGATTTCGACGGATAAGGCCGTGAATCCTTCCAGTGTGATGGGCGCAACGAAACGCGCGGCCGAACTCATCGTACAGGCTATGGCCGACCGGAGTACGACACGGTTCCTGACCGTCCGGTTCGGAAACGTTCTGGGCAGCAACGGCAGCGTCCTGCTGCGGTTTCAGGAACAGATCCGGGCGGGTGGCCCGGTGACCGTCACGCACCCCGATATTCGCCGGTTCTTTATGTTGATTCCCGAGGCCGTCCATCTGGTCTTGCAGGCTGCGACCTTGGGCGAACAAGGTGCCACCTATGTGCTGGATATGGGCGAGCAGATCAAGGTGCTGGATCTGGCCAGAAATCTGATTCGGTTATCCGGGTTTGTGCCGGGGCGTGAGATTCCCATTCGCTTCGTTGGTTTACGGCCGGGCGAAAAGCTCTACGAAGAGTTGGTCGGAACGGACGAAATCGCAGAACGGTCGTCACTGGGCAAGATTTTGCGGATTCGCCGGCTGGGCGAAGCTGATGTCAGCCGGGTTGCCGGCATGATGATGGCGATGGAGGCCGCGGCCTACCTGAATAATGCGACGAAGGCGATCGAACGTTTGCGTGAACTGGTTCCCGATTTTCGTCAACCGGACAAGGTCGACGAAGTCAGTGTGTTAGGCACTGAGTGGGTTGAGGAGGAGCCGGCCTATTCGGTTCCTCAGCAGTAGGGCGAGGGGATCGACGGACTGGTGTACGCCACCCGGTCTGCACGCATTGAATAGTCAGCGTTCGGTTCGGTGGCACGAAGCGTCGGTGTCAGCAGGGTGTCAGCAACAGCGAAGGTGGAGGCTATGGGTCAAACTACAATTCTGCCGCAAAACGGCAATACCGCAGCGAATCTGGTCCATGAATATTGGGGCATGGTCTTGCGCCGAAAATGGATTCTTCTCGGCGCCATTGCGTTCGCGCTCGGTGCCGCGCTCGTCTATTGCAAAGTGGCGACGAAGGTGTACCGGTCCGATACGTTGATCCTGCTTGAGGATCAAAAAGTGCCCGAAAGTTATGTGCAGGCCAACGCCGAAGGGAACAGCAATTTTGACCGCCGGATTTTCGTCATCGAAACCCAGGTCAGGGATCGTACGCGCCTGGATCGCATACGGAAAGAGCTGAATCTGTATCCGGAGCAAGTGGAGCAATTCGGCCCGGAATGGGCGGTGCTCCAGATGAATGCAGGGCTTGAGGTGACCACCGTCAGCAAGGGCAATGTCCCGGGCCAGAATACCATCGGTGCCTTTACCGTCTCCTTTGCCCATGAGGATCCGGCTACCGCGATGAATGTGATCTCGAAGATCTCGTCCATGCTCATCGACGAAGATCTCAAGGATCGTACGCAAGCGGCAGAAGGAACCACCGAGTTTCTCGACAACGAAGTGAAGCGGACCCGGCTGCAGCTCGACAAGAAAGAGGAAGAGATCAGCCAGTTCAAATCGCAACATGTCGGCCAGCTTCCCCAGCAGATCGAGGCCAATCTGCGCGCCCTCGACCGGTTGCATGACGATCTCAACGTGGTGACGGAAAGTATCCATCGGCAGTCCGATCGGGTCGCGTTGGTGGAGAGTGCGATTCAAAAGTATCTCGAATTCGGTGTCACGATCCCCGCGTTGGTCAACGGCCCGGTCCAACCCAATCCGTCCTTCGCCCGGCTGAATGAGTTGAAGAATAAGCTGACTCAACTGGAATCAGAATTCTGGGACGGGTACCCCGAAGTGGCCTTGACGAAGGAGGAGATCAGCCAGCTCGAACAGAAGATTCGCCGGCAATATGGCCCGGACTCCGCGGGATCGGACGAGCAAACGAAAGATCCTTATTATCAGGATCTCAAGAAGCAGCGGAGTGAGTTGAAGAGCGAGTTGGCGCTACTCAAACAGCGACAGCAAACGCTCCGGGCTGAGAAGAAGGAATATGACAGCCGTGTCGAGTCCGCACCGGCGGTCGAACAGGGATTGCTCACCCTCATGCGGGATTACGAAAATCTGAAAGGGAGCTATCAGTCGCTGCTGGATAAACGGTTACATGCGTCCGTAGCGGAGAACCTGGAGAAGCGTCAGAAAGGCGCACAGCTCAAAATTTTGGAGCGACCAAAGTTCCCGCGCGTGCCGGAGCGACCGAATCAGCCTCGCGTGATGATGCTGGGGCTGCTCATGGGTTGTGCCATGGGAGTCGGGCTGGCTGTGCTCCTCGAACAGCTCAACCCTCAGTTCCGCCGGCCGGAGGATGTGGAGTCGGTGTTCGGCCCGCAACTACTGGCCGCGATTCCCGATTTTGCGTTGGACTATGCCTATTCGAACTGGAGACGGTTCTTCCCAGCCTATCATTTCGGGCGAGGGGCCAAATCTTCGCAACAGACTCCGGGCCTGGTGCCGATTCAGGCGGGAGAACTTGGCGCCAACGGATCCAGCGGCCAATCGTTCGATCGCAGTTTTGTCGTCAAATGGATGCCAAATGCGATCGTTTCGGAACAGTATCGTGTGGCGGCGACACGTTTGTTTCTCCTGGGTGCAGAGAATCAATCGACCGTCGTGGCGGTCAGCAGCGCAGTGAAAGGCGAGGGCAAAACCACAACGGTCATCAATCTCGGCTATACGCTGGCGCGCGACCTGGGCAAGCGGGTGCTCCTTGTGGATTGTGACCTGAAATGCCCCGGGCTCCATACCTTCATGGAGGGGAGCACCGACGGGGGCTTGGCTGATTATTTGGCCGGCAACCGGGAGATCGACGACTGTGTGACGGGTTTCGGTGAGGTGCCCTGTTGGATTATGCCGGTGGGAAATCCGGTCGTTAATTCGACGGAGCTGCTCCGGACGGATCGACTGGCGACGCTGTTCGATCGGCTGCGGAACCGGTTCGACTATATTATTCTGAACACGCCTCCGATTCTCCCTCAAGCCACGATGAATGTGCTGGCCGGGCATTCAGATATCCTGCTGCTCGTGGTCCGGGCCAACTCTACGCCGCACGATGTGGTGAGGCGGGCTGTGAGCTCACTGAGAAGCCGCAAGCCACTTCATGTGGTGCTCAATGCCGTCGGGAGTCAGTCGTTACCTTCCTATGTCTATGAATATGCGCAGCCGCAAGTCGCGGCTACGCGAGGTCGCTTGAAGGGGAGCGCCTGACCTGCTGCCGGTCACCACGGGCGTGCGAGGCGTTGCCGTGAGGGAAATCGTGTCGGTCACACATCGAAATGGTGCATTACAGGAGGCAGGATGATGGGCAGCGACCACTGGATTGTCAGCAATCGGGCAGGGGAGGAATGGGGACTGATCAGGCGCTTGATTCTCGATTCAGTGACCCGGCAGATCAGTTTTGCCGATGTGGTGGTGATTCAGACCGGCCACGTGGCTCGTATTCCGTGGGACGGTTTTGAGATCCGGCCCGAAGGCATCACTCTCAGCATGTCAGAAGCCCAGGTTACGGCGGACGGTATGAGATTGTCCGAAAGCATGGCCGAGGAAGGCGTGGCCATGGATGTGTGGCCGTAGTTGAGGCGGTGGGCAATAAAGATCAGGTTGTTCACATTTCATTCGTGTTGCCCGGTCACACCGTAGAAGCACCGCATACAGTTGCGAAGTCCTCACTGTATTCGTACCAGGGTATCCGCCGAATGGTTCTGGCCGGCTAGATGGCCGGAACCATCGCGAAGTCCTCTCTCCTAGACGGCTCACCCTTAACCACCCTCTGTGTTTACCCTCTGCCGGCTCCAGCCGGAATTCTTTCCTGTTCTTTACCCATTTTTCTCATTCACAAACATCGTCGCATGGTTGAGCCGATCCCCGGCTTCTACGATCCCGTTCCCGGAATGCATTCCGTCGGCATGAGTTCGCCGCCGTGGAAATGGGAGACTTGCTTCCATCTTTGTAGAACGGCTGTATTGTCGAACGTCAGCAGATATTCTTCACACCAGATGCCTGGTGCCGTATACCGGTTGCCGGCCTGTTGCTCGCGGATTTCGTACACCCACACCGTCTCGCCTTCCTCGCTCTTACGCACCGCTTTGGGAGCGCCCAGCTCCTGCTTCACCTCGGTTTGTGTCGCCCGCCCTTTCACCGAATCCAAATAAGCCGCTTCTCTATTCTGAAAATGACTGCATGCGGTGATTCCGATGGAGATGGCCATCAGGCCGAGCGTCCAAGTGAGTTTCCTCATAGTGCCTCCTGATTCGACGGTGATCCGGTCTGTGCGGACTGCGTTACCATGCGGGATTGTACACCGATAGCGCGGATCCGTCTCCTCCGTGCCTATTTCTACACCTGTGCCGATACTTACGGCCCGGGCGTGGGGATGGCGTAGGAGGAGGCGAAAAATTCGCTTGCAGTGATTCTGCGCAGGGTCAGGTTTTGGGCAGCTGAGGAAAGAGGAAAATTATGGCGCGAGCGGGCGCACCTCGGGTGTGAAATCAGATCATGGGCTGACGAGAGGGGGAGAAATGCGGAGCAATCAGACGGCTTTTTGGACCAGGCCGGACCGCAGACAACGCGTGCACACCCGAATGCGCAAGGCCGACCCGTTCACGAGTGCCTTCACGCGCTGCAGGTTGGGATTGAAGACGCGCTTCGTCTTGTTATTGGCGTGGCTGACGTTATTACCGGTTTGATGCTTTTTCCCACAGAGATCACAGGCAAATGCCACGGCCCTACTCCTTTG
>VOPR01000070.1 GCA_009594995.1 Nitrospira sp.
GGTGAACTACCGCGCTGAACCGTACAAGTTCCGCGAAGAACAAGGGTGCTCCTTGGGCAAAATCTTCCAGCCTTGCGCGGTCGATAAGCCCGAAGATCCCGTCACGCCTTTGATCGAGGCGCACGCGGGTGACGCGCTCCGCATCCATGTGATCGGAGCGAACAGCGAGCAGAACGGCATGTTCAGCGTCGAAGGCCACGAGTGGCCGATCGAGCCGTACATGGCGGGTGCCGACATGATCAGCGTGGTGGAGTATGCCGGGTCTGAGACCCTCGATATCTTCATCCGTGGCGGTGCGGGCGGACCGTATCGTCAGGTGGGAGATTTCGTGTGGTCCAATGCACGGCTGCCCTACACGCAGTCCGGACAGTGGGGCTATCTGCGCGTGTTGCCGACCGGCGATTCGCGGATTCAGCCTCTGAGCGCAAGTGGTGCGGGTGCACGTCAAGCCGAAGTGCTGCCCGAGCCGCAGGCGATTCCGACTGCCATGAAGTAAGCAGGCACGTCATGGCGTAACACCGGATGGGGGAGCTGCCTGTATCACGCAGCTCCCCCATCTGCGTTTTGAGTATCGAAGAAGGAATTCAGTGATGGGTTCCCTGTATGATTACTAGAGAAGTCGAGCATACAGCAACCCATCACAGAGGAGGCCGGTTGTGACATTGGGTATTACAGCAAAGAGCGAGCAGCAACACATGACGCATCGTATTTCTGGTTGGAAGGTCGGCTTGGCGGCGATGGCTCTCGGAGGGCTCTTAGCAAGCCATCCCGCGTCAGCCTATGAAGAAATCACTGTGTCGGATGGCGGGACGTTGTCGGGAGTCGTCAAGCTCGAGGGAACCGTTCCGAAACCGAAAGGGTACAACCTCACCACGTTGCCCGATCCCTATTATTGCGGTCGCATTTCCGACGGAGAAGGCTGGCGCATCCTGCAGCCGTTTAATGTCGGCCCCAAGGGGGAGTTTCGCGAAGTGGTCGTCTATCTGGAGGGGATCGAAAAGGGGAAGTCGTTTGCGGAGAAAGAGGTGCCGCAAATCGAAGCCAAGGATTGCCTGTTCTTGCCGTTTACGACTGTCGTGCGTGACGATCAGTCTGTGACCGTCGTCAATATGGATCCGGTCATGCACGATATCCAGGCGTATGAAACGTCGAACTTGGGCGCGCGCGTCTTGTTCAACGTGCCCTTGCCCATGAACCCGCAGCATCCACGGAATTTCAAAGATCGCACCGAAGCCGGCATGTATCACAAACATATGGCCGGTCCGCCGATGAAAGAGCTGGTCAAGCTCAGCAAAGGCCGCCGGATCTTTGTGATGCAGTGCGGCTTCCACGCGTACATGGAAAGCTGGGGCGTGGCGATTGCCAACCCGTATTTTGCCAAGACTGACGAAGAAGGCCGGTTTACCATGACTGACGTGCCACCGGGTACGTATAAGTTGGTTGTGTGGCATCCCTATATCAGGACCGCCACGGAAAAGACCGTCACGATTGGGCCTAAGGGAACCGTTGAAACCACCATCGGCGTTCCCGCGCCGACCGGGCGCTTGTATGCCAATGAGGTCTTGGACCACGCCTATACCCGGTACAACGTGACTGAGGAAGCGAAGAAGGAAATTGATCCTTTGCTCCAAAAGCAGGCGCACTAAGTCGGTTGCGCAAGGAGCACCGCTGATCAGCAAGGCAATGAGCATCTGGCTACGTGGGTGTCTCTCGACGCTTGTGGTGGGTATCGCCACCGGGCTGCTGCTCGGCTTGGTGACGCCCAGCCACGCTGACCATGAATTGCCGAAACCGCCGCCGCTCTGGTCTCCCCTTGATGAACTGGAGCGGTTGGCCTTGATCGAGGTGCCGCATGGGATGGCTGAGGTGCCGGCGGGCACGTTTCTGATGGGCAGCGATCCGAAGTTTGATCGCGCGGCGGGGCCGCAGGAATTGCCGCAGCACCAGGTGTACGTCGATACGTTCAGCATCGACCGGTACGAAGTCAGCAACGTGAACTATCTCCGGTACGTACTAGCGACGGGCGCGGCCTGGCCTCAGTACTGGCGCGCCCAGCCGTTTGCGGAGAAGATTGCCAAACATCCGGTCATCGGCGTGTCATGGCGCGAGGCCGATGCCTATTGCCGTTGGCGTGGGGCCCGGTTGCCGACTGAAGCCGAATGGGAGAAGGCTGCGCGCGGTGAAGACGGCCGCATGTTTCCCTGGGGCAACGAGCCGGCCGGGTGGATCAAGAGCAACATCGCTCACTCCGGCTCCAAGCGGGGGGCGAAGTATCCGCCACTGGCCAATGTCGATCGCTACGACAATGGTGTGAGTCCCTACGGCGTGCATCAATTAGCCGGCAATGTGAGTGAATGGGTTTCAGACTGGTTCGATCCGGAATATTACCGGCGACAGGAAAATCGCAATCCCCAGGGACCCGCATCCGGCCAGGATAAAGTGTTCCGCGGAGGATCGTGGAATGAGGATCCCGAGGTGGCCCGTTCCGCCGGACGCAATTCCGGAGGGCTGGACCACTGGAGCTATCTGACAGGGTTTCGTTGTGCAACATCGGGCGAGAGTGGTCGTCAGCTTTCGTCTATCGATCCGGCTATGGGACGCAATACGGATCGGTAATTGTGACGGCAGGACAATGAGGAGGCCATAGATGAAACGACTGCAGAAAGGGAAAAGGAAACGAGCACGATTGGCGCAGGCCCTCGTGATTGGCGCTGCGCTATTTGCGCTCGCTCCGGTTGCGCGGGCGTTGGATACGCAGGACATCGTGGTGGAGTGGACCGAAGAAGGGAAAAAGATCGCGCAGGAGCGGGTGGCGAATTGGAAAACCAAAGACGAAATGGTCCTGGTTCCGGCCGGCGAGTTCCTCATGGGGAGCGATAAGAAGACGGATCGTCTCGCTTACCGCAGCGAGATTCCCCAACGGTCGGTCTACTTAGATGCATTCATGATCGGCAAGTACGAAGTCACCGCACTGGAGTACCTCAAGTTTGTCCTCGCCACGGACCGTTTGCCGCAGTTGGACTGGCGCTACGACGGAGGCAATTTCCAGGATACGATGGCCCATCATCCGATCATGCATGTGAGCTGGTACGACGCAGACGCCTATTGCAAATGGGCAGGCAAGCGGTTGCCGACCGAAGCTGAATGGGAGAAAGCGGCACGCGGCGTGGATGGCCGACTGTTTCCATGGGGCAGTGAGTATGCCGGTCCGACCAGGGCCAACTTCGGCAGAACCGGATTGTCCGGCCCAGTGCGGGATCGCCCCGAACGGTTGCTGCTGTATCCCCCGATCATTTCCGTCGACAAGTACGAGAATGCGCTGAGCCCCTACGGACTGTATCAAACCATCGGCAATGTGGCCGAATGGGTTTCCGATTGGTACGACCAGGATTATTACAAGACTGCACCGGCTCGGAATCCGAAAGGCCCGGAGACCGGCACGCAGAAAGCGTTCCGTGGTGGCGGGTGGATGGATAGCACCACCACCATGCGAGCGGCCATGCGGAACGGTACCGATCCGAAGACTAAGATCAACTGGATGGGATTCCGCTGCGCTCAGGATGCCAAGGAAGACATGGGAACCAAGGTTTCGATGACGAAGGAGTAACAGGGGAAAGGGCGGTGAGAACGTATTGCTTGCCGCCACAATCTCTGAGCCGGTCGTCTTCTGGATGGGGAGACGACCGGCCTCCCTTCCCTCCGGTTGCGCTATGCGGTCGCGTCGGCGCACTCATCATCGCGCGCAAATGAAAAAATGGAGCCTACCGAAGAGGGTAATCAATCCGCCTCTAAGCCCCGAGATCACCAACAAGCTCACCGGCAATTACGCAGCCCGTCGATATCGCCTGCCACTCTCAGCAGCATGTCCAGCAAGGGAGTATTGACCTGCAGTGCGAGCTATACGGGAGACCGATCTCCACTCGCCAGGATAAGTAGTCATGCGCAGACTCCTCTTGACGGTCGATGACAGATTGCGTTATTTCCTACGCTGAATTCGTGGTGAAAGACGGTGCTCACCTTGTTGCGAGTCATCTTCGAGAGCAGGGTGTGGAAGTGGTAACAGGAATCAGCCGATCGTGAAACGGAAGCCCTGCCTCATCGAACATTGTGACACCTGCGGGCTTCGCGAGAAGGTCGTCCTGTGCGATATTTCCGGAAGCGATCTCGCCGAATTTCAGAAAATCAAACGCACGCTCGAGTACGCGCCTCACCAGACCGTCTTCTACGAAGGTCATGTGTGCTTGGGTCTCTACTTGCTCTGCTCGGGCAAGGTCAAGCTGACCCGCTCCTCGACCCGAGGCCGGAGACAGATCGTCCGCATCCTGGGCCCGGGGGAGCTGATCGAGAAACACGTATTCGGCGATCGGGCCCTTCATGAAGTGACGTGCGAAACATTGGAACCTTCTCAAGTGTGCGTCATCGATAAGGAACGCTACCTCGCCGTCATCCACAGAAATCCTCAACTGGCAATCAAGCTGATCCAGCTCCTCAGTAACGAAGTCGGGGTCAATATGGATCATCTCGATCAATTCACATTCAAAACCGCCCGTGAGCGCCTAGCCGGCTTGCTCCTGGAGCTCGGCGACCGATTCGGCAAAAAAAAAGACGATCAAGTTCGAGTCGGTCTCACCCTCAAGCGTGAAGAAGTAGCTGAGATGGCCGGGATTACGGTTGAAACTGCCATCCGCTTGCTGGGCGTCTTTCGCGATGAGGGCGTTCTCACCCTCGATGGAAGAACCATCACTTTGCTGAATCCGGACCGCCTCTCCAGAATAGCTGAGCGTTGACCGAACTCCTCACACGTGATCAGTGATGCGTCCTTCGTGTATCGCGGCAGGTGCGCCGCGTCGTTCTCGGTTCCAGGTTCGACATTCCGCACGCCTCGTGCTCTCCCCCGTCTCATTGCTCTCGTAGGATTCTTTCATCTCGCCTCGTGCCGCGCCTCCGTAGGTATAGGTCCAATGGCCTATCCAAAACATTGAGATAAATCATGTGTCAGACCGGCCGATCCCAGTGTGGGCCGCCGTCCTGTTGGATACAGTGCGCACGGCATCACGGAGTCGCATTGCTCGTACGTAGGAGCTTTCGTCCATGGGATCCCGGAACGATGGTGTCTCAAGGTAGCAGGCGAATGAGTCTCACCGTCGATCCGGTGGCCCTGCTCGAGCGGGAGCATCGGATGATTCTGGACCGACTGGCGATGGTCGAAACGGCGATGAGTGTTCGTAACGTCAGGAACGGCACGGTGAAGCGAACGAACCGGGACACGCTACGAGAACTGCTCGAATTCTTTACCGGCCCCGTGGACGTGCACTTTAAACGGGAAGAGATGCTGGTGAGCGAACTGCGGCGAGTCCTGGCCCCGACGCAGGAGGAACAGGAACAGTTCCAGAGCTTCTTGGACGAACATCGGGCGCTGAAAGCCGACGCGACAGCGGTGATGAAGCAACTGGCAAAAAGGCGGACCGACGGTCAAGACACAGCGGTGTCAAAGGCATTCGGCGGATTGCGGACGCTGACCGGAGAGCTTCACGCGCTCATTCGTCGCTATCGCGAACAGATCGCCTGCGAGGAGCGGCTGCTGTTCGCCCTGGCCGAGATGCGGTTGAGCGCCGAGCAGAGACGGCGAGTCAGCCGGCAGATGTTGCAAGTGTGACGTCACGTATGAGCGGCAACGGGCTGGGGCCGATGAGGGCCGCGACTCGTTGCGGTGCGGCAGGCACGAGCGTCGCCGGGATGTTGGGTGATCGAAGCAGGGCTCAGACGAGGAATGTCCACGATGTTCAGAAGAGTGAACCACATATTTTCGCTGCTCCTGCCTCATGCCGGTGAGGACAAGACGGGGAGCCAACCCGGGCGCCAGTCAGGCGCGTCGGTGACACATCAAGGAGGAGACCATCATGCGGGTTCGGAAAGTCGTGCGGAACATTGGAATGTGGGGTGCGGGGGTTGCGATCGCCGCGGTGCTCGGTGTTGCTTGTGCGCAGCCGGCATCGGCTGAAGAAGGCACTGGCAACATGGTGTTCTTCAAGGGCGGGTTCATGAATTTGAACCAGGACCGGAGCGGGCAGATTTTTACGGATACGGCCGGCATCGCCGGTTCAAATGGAGGCAATGCCGGTTGGTATGCCGGAGCGGGCTTGGATCTGGTCATGTCGAAGGATGTCTGGGGCGGAATGGACAAGACCTGGGTGGTCGGTGAGATCGGACTGCAATTCAACAACATCAATTCATCTCGCGTGAATAATGCTGCCGGAAGTATTGCCACCCGGACCTTGACCGACACGCTGGCCACCGATCCGCAGAAAGTGCAACTCACGATGGTGACGATCGACGTGGCTCCGAAGATCAAGTTTATGGACGGCAGCGCGTTCAGGCCCTGGATCATTCCGATCGGTCTGGATATCCACGTGATCAGTCCGCCTTCGAATCGGACGCAATACCTCGATCTCGGTGTCCAGTTCGGCGGAGGGTTCGAATATGCCGTCTGGAAGGCATTCAAAGTGGGTGTCGATGCCCGTTATCACGTGACGGCGCGTCTGACCAATACGAACAATGATTATTTTCAGGTCGGGCCTTACGTCGGAATTTCGTTCTAGCGTGATCCAGGCGGCGGGGCACCGGCCTGGATTGAACGCCGGCAGTTGGTTGTAAAATGTGGATCCCTGCGCGCCCGCGCCGGCTTGGCCATGGGGCCAGGCCGGCGTGGCAGCGGTCTCGCGCAGCAAACACGGAGGTCGGCCGTGGTGAACGTGGTGCTGTATGTCCCTGGTGATATGGCTTTACCACCGAAGATCAGTGACGCCGCCATCGGCGAGGACTGTACACACCGCATCGAGGAGACCGGGTGCGGACCTCATCATGTGTTGACGTTCCCCGAATTGCCTCGAGCCATCGATCTCGCGCTCCGCGTGATCGGCGAGTTGGTCCGCATTCCAGGGGCGTGGGCCACGGTCGGGGGACAACGCATGTCGAGTCTGGTCTCCTTGTGGAACCGGCTGGATTGTTATCGGCAGAGCCTTCCCCACGTCGATCGAATCGCCTATTGCCAAGGGAGGGCGGCGACGCTGCGGTCCTTGTTGGGTTGCGGCGTGCAGTCGTGCGCAACCCCCTGCCAATTTGTGTGCCCCCAGTGCTCGGTGAAGGAGAATCCCGCCACGGCATTCCTTGTTCATCCGGAAACGCAAATGTTGCTCGTCCTGGGAGAGATTGAGTGGTGCCCCAATTTGGTCCAGTCTTCCCAGGTGTAACGTCCTCCCTCCTTGCGCCTTCCCGTCTTCTCTGGCATGGTGACCGGCTCTAACCCGCAGAAAGGATACGCGTGTGTTTGCACTGGTCTGGATTCACTTGCTGGCGGCCCTGGTGTGGGTCGGGGGGATGGTGTTTTTATCGGTCGTCCTGGTGCCGGTACTCAAACGCGACGGCGGCTTTGCTCAACATGTCGCGCTCTTCCGAACGATTGCCTACCGTTTCCGGGCTGTGGTCTGGGGGGCGATGGGAATCCTGGTTGCGACCGGGTCCGCACTGGCTGTAGGCCGGGCGATTCCGTTGACGGAGCCATGGCTGTGGCCCACCATTTTTATTGCGAAAATCTCCCTGGTGACGCTGTTGTTCACCCTCACGCTGTTGCACGATCTGGTGGTAGGACCGCAGGTGCGGCGGATTCTCGGAACGGCTGAGGCTGCGAGAAGTGGACGGGATCGTCTGCTGGTACGGTATTCCGTGCTCGTCCCTCGCGTGTCGCTGCTGGTGGCTCTTCTGGTGTTGTTGGCCGCCGTGGTCCTTGCCCGCACCTAGCAGGTTGCTGAAAAAGTCTGCCAGCGGCCTTCTCGGGTCGCGCTGGCGCTCACGCCTGGCGCAAACCCATGACGTTAGTGTGAGACGGGAGTGCCCGAGGGGCGCAAGGTTTGAACAAGACGTTCGGCCTGAGCCTGAGTGGTCAAGGCCATCTTGATCACCACCCCGCATAACGTGAACACCACAGCGTTCAACAGGAAGAAGACGACGGCAAACGATCCGGTCGTGAAGGCCCAGGCTTCGGAGTCTGCCCGATTACGTGCCAAAACCCTCGTTTCTTCCTCCCGGATTTGGCCGGTAATATCGTGAATCGTATCCATAGTCCGGTTTTGTTGATTCACGGCTACCACTGATTTGGCAACGGGAAGCCCCTGGGTTCGCCGCGTCAAGATGGCGTGGTCCATTTCGTCCGACCGTTGCTCGACCTGTGTGGCAAGATAGGCCACTCGGTTTTGCTGCATGTCGTTGTCCCGCGTCAGACTGCCGATACGCCGGATCTGAGTCTCCAGGGTATTGATGGCTTCACGATAGGGCGCGAGATATTGGTCGGAGCCGGTAATGATGTATCCGCGCTGATTCGTCTCCGCGCCGATGACGGTGCTCATCATCCGCTCCAGTTCGATCAAGACCTGCTCGCTCCTCGTGGCCCAGTTATTGGAAGTCTTGAAGTGCACTAAGCTGAGAAAGCAGGCTGCGACGATAGACTCGACCGCTATAAATCCTACGGCAAGGGCGATGATCAGGCCTTTACCGGAAAAAAGACGATGGAGCAGCATAAAACCCTCCCCTGTAGTGTCACAACTATACGACTACCGGCCCCTGCC
Organism: Nitrospira sp.; assembly: GCA_009594995.1. Lineage (GTDB taxonomy): Bacteria > Nitrospirota > Nitrospiria > Nitrospirales > Nitrospiraceae > Nitrospira_A. The sequence goes on from VOPR01000070.1 coordinate 8,622, forward strand.
TTGTGAAGTCAACCCGACAAATCCCCTAGTGTTTCGAGTGATCTGTCCAAGTGTTTCGTTGAGAGACACTACCCATGCTCCGCCTGCTTTCGCAGTGTGACCGTCAGGCACGGTCTAAGCCTCCGGCGGTATACGCCCGCAGACTCGGCCCGACCCTGGTGAATCCAAACCAAGTGCGCGTGACTCTTAACAAGTGAGTATGGGCACAAGCGGTGCATATGCCATAGCGTTGGCAAGTGATTCGCTCATGGGCCGATGGCAGGGTGGGACAACGAGGCATGCATGGCGACGCGTGATTTTTGATGGGGAGGTGAAATCATGGCAAGGGTGGTCATCATCGGGGCATCCATCGGAGGGTTGCCGGCAGCCTATGAGGCGCGTGAACTGCTGGCCAAGAAACACAAGGTGACGGTGATTTCCAATGTGGAATCCTTTCACTTCGTGCCGTCGAATCCATGGGTGGCCGTCGGGTGGCGCACCAGAAAAGACATCAGCTTCGCGCTGGGACCGGTGTTGGAGAAAAAAGGGGTGGAGTACATCCATGCGACGGCGGACCGGATCGAGGCGGAGCAGAATCGCGTCATCACCTCAAAAGGCGAGGTTCCGTACGACTATCTCATCATCGCGACGGGCCCGAAGCTCAATTTCGGCGCGGTGCCGGGGCTCGGCCCGAGCGGGTACACGCAGTCGGTCTGCAATGTGGATCATGCGGAGCAGGCCTGGGGGACCTATCAAGCGTTTCTGAAGGATCCCGGTCCGATTGTGGTGGGGGCGGCGCAAGGCGCGTCCTGTTTCGGCCCGGCCTATGAAATGGCGTTCATTCTGGATGCCGATCTGCGAAAGAAAAAGCTACGAAAGAAGGTGCCGATCTATTTCGTGACGCCGGAACCCTACATCGGACACATGGGACTTGCTGGTGTGGGCGCCTCCCGCCGTCTGATGGAAGATGAGTTTGCCGAGCATTCCATCAAGCCGATTTGTAATACTGCGATCAAAGAGATACAGCCGGGGAAGATGTTGCTGGAGGGCGGGCAGGAGATACCGTTCCGCTACTCGATGGTCATTCCTCCGTTTGCCGGCGTGGATGCGGTGGCGGGCACGCCGGGGCTCTGCAACCCGAAGGGGTTCGTCAACATCGATGCCTATCAAGCCAACCCCAAGTATAAAAATATCTACTCGGTTGGTGTCTGCGTCGCGATCCCTCCGGTGGAGCAGACGCCGATTCCGACCGGCGCGCCCAAGACCGGGTACATGATCGAATCGATGGTGTCGGCGGCGGTGCACAACATCAAGGCCGATATCGACGACGATCCGAAACGGGAGACGGCAACCTGGAATGCGATCTGCCTTGCCGATATGGGTGACACGGGGGTGGCCTTTGTGGCCTTGCCGCAAATGGCGCCGCGCAATGTGACCTGGGCCAAGAAGGGCAAGTGGGTGCATCTCGCGAAGATCGCACTGGAAAAGTATTTCCTGCGCAAGATGAAAAAGGGTGTCAGCGAACCCTATTATGAGAAGGTGATTTTGAAGGCCATGGGCATTGCCAAACTGGAAGGGCCCGTGTGATCCGGACAAGATGGTGGGTGGTGCGGGGAAGAACCGGAAGAGTTCCACATGATTGAACAGGCGCTGCGCGCAGTGTTATCCGGCGTACCGATGGGTCTGCAACTCGGAGCGACCGGGACCGGTGGCGCGATCCTCGGCGTGCCGCTGATGGTCTATATCGCCGGCATGTCCATGCAGCAGGCGGCGGCGATGTCCCTGATGATCGTGGCGATGTCTTCGCTGGTCGGCGCCTGGGAGTATGGGCGGCAAGGGCTGGTCAAGACCAAAGCCGCAGCTGCATTCAGTTGGACCGGCATGATCGGATCATGGGGAGGCGCCTTCGCACACCGTCTGTTTCGGGAAGAAGTGCTACTGGTCCTCTTCGGAGTATTGCTGCTGTTGGTGAGAACCGTGATGGCGAGGCAGCGCCAGGATTCAGCCGAGCGTGAAGCGGAGGAAAGTTGTGCGACCCGCTTTCCCCGTACCTGCTGGTTGAAGGTCGGCGGAATCGGGTTGGCCGTGGGGACGATGAACGGGTTATTCGGTGTCGGAGGCGGATTTATGGTGGTCCCTGCGTTGATTTTGGTGCTGGGATTTCCCGCACGCGCGGCGATCGGGACTTCCCTGACAATTATTTCCCTCATCTCCATCGGTGGCGTGGTGGGACACTTGCAGTTTGGCCATATCGACTGGAATCTGTTGGGATATGTGCTCCTGGGTAGCGTCACCGGTATGTTATTGGGAGTGCGGGCAGGCACCTGGGTGCCGCAGAGGGTTCTGAGTCGGGTGACCGCTTCGATCACCATTTCCATTGCCCTGAGCTTGATTGTCGTGAACCTTGCGAAACTCGTACGGGTAATAGGCTGAACTCTGTTGACAGGAGCCTCATTCTGTCAGACTCTCAAGGGAAGGTTGCGTCGGGATGGGACCTGATCCGTAGTCGCGTCAGACCTTACCGGAGCGATGTCCCCATTCCATGCCCTGTGGGCCACACACCTCGATGATGCGGTATCAGCGTGCCTTTCTGTTCTTTGGATTTCGTGCCGCTTTCTACGTAGCGGCTTGGTATCTGGTATTGGCTCCGGCTCGGCCGGCGAGGGCCGAATGGTCAGCCATCGCTGAACAAAAGACCAGTTACACCACGGATGCATTCCAATTTTCCTCCGCCCGCCGACTTCGCCTGACAGAAGATCCTTCGCAGCCGACCGTGGTGTCGGCCGACAAGCCGGAGGATGTGATCTGGGAGCCGGCCCTGGAGGTGATCCACTCCACGCCCACGATGCAGGGGAAAAACGAACTGTCGGTGAAGGCGCAGGGCGCGATCTATACCAACAATCCCATCTTCAACCATTCTGACTTTCGCATTCAGGACCGTTTCTCCCTTGATCGCGCGACATCGGTTCTCCTTCGGTATCGCTACGTGCCGAATCTCTTTCTTGGCCCGAATTTCGAACGCCGGACGGGTACCCGCTCGATTCAGGAAGAACGGGTCAGTTCCCACCATTGGCGAGCCGAAGTCGAGCGTCGGTTGACGGAGACGGTGACGGGTACGCTGGTGACGCGGTTTGGCCTCCGGCGTTACAACGACGTGTTTGCGGAGCGAAATACGAACTTCTGGACCATCGGACCACGCGTCGACTACCGCGCCCTGGAGTGGTTGACCCTGACGCTCACCTATCTCTACGAGCGAGGGTTAGCCGACGGCCATAAGGAAATGCAATTCGCGGACGATGTGTCCTACTACTTGCATATGGTCTCGGCCGGGACAGAGTTCCGGTTGCATAAGCAGTGGGACCTCGGGTTGACCTATGTTCACCGCCGGAAAACATTCACCAGCGGCCTCGCCGGTGACACGCATGTAGATCGGTTCGATGCTACGCACCAGGGGATTGCGGAACTGCGATACCACATTTCGTCGGCAGCGACAGCGATGCTGTCGTACCAGTACGGCCAACGTACGTCGACGAATGTCCTCAGAGACTTTCACGATTCGATCGTGTCCATCGGCGGACAATACAGGTTTTGATTGTCGGTCCGGGGGGCTCCACACTCAGCCCGGTGCTGGTAGAAGCCCCTCTCTGGCAGAAATGGGGTAAGTGATTGATCCATCATCGAATCCTCGTTTCTGCTGAATCCTTTTCCCTTGTGGTTACTCATATGGAGTAGGCAAGGAGGGACGCACATGAGGCTCAATGAGTGGCTGCGGTTGATCGCTGGACTGTTCGTGCTTCTGGCAGTTGTGCTGGGCGCGACGGTTCATCCCTACTATAATTACTTCGCGGCGTTCGTGGCCGCGAATCTCATCCAGTCGTCGTTTACCGGCTGGTGCCCGATGATGGCCCTGTTGCGGAGGCTTGGTGTTCAGGAGTAACGCAAAACCCATGAAGGCCGGATGGCGCGCAATGGTGCTGCTGATGCTGGCGGGCTGCGGTCAGTCGCAGGAGCCCGCGAGGCCTGGAGACATTCCTCCGGTCACGGCGTCGCCGCAGGCCATTCAGGTGGCGGTGATCGAGGTGAGGAGCAGCCAGGTGCCGGTTTCGGTCGAAGTGACGGGCCAGGTGACGGCAGTCTACCAGGCCACATTGGCGAGCCGGATCCAGGGCACGATCGACAATCTGCTGGTCCGAGAAGGCAGCCTGGTACGCAAGGGGCAGACGTTGATCGTGCTCGACAATCGCGACCTGCAGGCGGAATTGTCCCGGGTGACGGCGGAACTCGACAATGCCAAGGCGCATCAGGATCGTATGGAAGAACTGTATCGAAAAGACGCGGTGTCGAAACAGGAGTTGGAGAATGCCACCCGCGCGCTCAGGGTGGCCGAAGCCGGTCGCAAGGCGGTATTGGCGCAGTTGAGTTATACCATCGTGAAGGCTCCGTTCGATGGCGTGATTACGGAGAAAAAAGTGGAGCGGGGCGAACTCGCGTCCCCCGGACAAGCGCTCCTGAAGATGGAAGATCCCGGTCAGCTCCGGCTGGAAGCCACGGTGGCTGAAAGCGATGTGCGCGTCGTCTCGGTCGGATCTCTGCTTCCCGTGATCATTGATGCGTTGGGCGCTGATCCGCTGAAGGGTAGAGTGTCTCAAATATTGCCCGCCGGCGATCCGCAGACCCATACCTTTACGATGAAAGTAGATTTGCCTCAAGCCGGCGGATTGAAGTCCGGTATGTTCGGCCGGCTCCGACTTGAAAAGGGAGTGAGCACGACGTTGCTCCTCCCGAAGTCGGCCTTCATCGAACAGGGAGAACTGGCTAGTCTGTTCGTCGTCGGAAGCGACCAGGTGGCCCGACTTCGATGGGTGAAGATCGGTCGCGTGTTTGAGCCTGGAGTCGAGATCCTGTCCGGCGTAGATGCCGGGGAGCGGGTCATTGCCGACGGACGCAAGGGGCGGGACGGCGCCCTCGTGCAGGAGATGACGGCGGCAGCATTGCCGGCGCCGTAACACGACAGTTCGCCTGAAACGTGGGATGTGAAAGGTCGCCTGTCAGCATGCCCATGATGGTTGATGAATGAGCACCCCACGCCTTGGTCTCAGCGGTCGCCTCGCCGCATTGTTTGTCGGCAGCAAACTCACCCCGTTGATTATCATTGCCAGCCTCCTGTTGGGCTTGTTTGCCGTGGTGCTGACACCGCGCGAAGAAGAACCGCAAATCGTCGTGCCCATGGCCGACATCTGGTTGCCGTTTCCCGGTGCCTCCGCGAAGGTGGTCGAAGAGCAGGTCACCAAACCCATCGAGCGTAAACTGTCCGAAATCAAGACGGTTGAGTATTTGTATTCCATTTCGCGACCCGGCGGGGCGTTGATCATCGTCCGTTTCTATGTCGGCGAGCCGATGGAACAGAGTCTGGTGGATTTGTACGACAAGTTGATGTCCAACCAGGATCTGTTGCCGCCCGGCACCGCGCCGTTTCAAGTCAAGCCGCGCGATGTGAATGATGTGCCGATTGTCACCCTGACCCTATCGAGTCAGCGGTATACGGATTTTCAGTTGCGGCAGTTGGGCGATCAAGTGCTTGAGGACGCGAAGAAAGTCAGCGGCACGGCGAGTGGTTTCGTGGTCGGCGGCCGGGGTCGGGAATTGCGCGTGCAGATTGATCCGTCTCGCCTCAAGGCCTACGGCCTCACGCCGTTGCGCGTCGCGAGCGTCATTCAGGGTGAGAATTTCGCATTGCCGACCGGCCGGTTCGAAAGCCGGAACGAAAGTTTTCTTGTCGAGACGGGCCGCTTCATCCGCTCGAAAGAAGACCTTGATGGGGTGGTCGTCGGTGTGAATGAGCAACGACCGGTGTATCTTCGCCAGGTGGCGGAGGTCACCGACGGACCGACTGAGGCGACGAGCTACGTCTGGCATGGCGAGAGCAATGTGGCTGATCGCGAAAGTCCCGCTGTCACGGTGGCCATCGCTAAACAGGCCGGCACCAATGCTGTGACGGTCGCGCAAGGCGTCATTCGAAAAATCGACGAGATGAAAGGGCGCCTGATTCCTGCCGATGTGCAGGTGACTGTGACGCGTGACTATGGTGAAACCGCCGATGAGAAGGCCAACGAGCTGCTCTGGCATCTGCTGATTGCGGTGGTGGCGGTGGTGGTCTTTCTGGGGCTCACGCTGGGCCTGCGCCCCGCGCTCGTGGTTTCGATTGCGATTCCGCTGACCCTTGCACTGACCCTGTTCATTTCAATGCTTATCGGCTACAGCATCAACCGGGTCACCCTGTTCGCCTTGATCTTTTCCATCGGCATCCTGGTAGATGATGCGATTGTGGTGGTGGAGAATACCTATCGGCACCTGACGCTCCGCAGGCGGCCGCATCGCGAGGCCTCGCTGTTCGCGGTCGATGAAGTCGGTAATCCGACGATTCTCGCAACGCTGACGGTGATTGCCGCGCTGCTGCCCATGGCCTTCGTCTCGGGGCTGATGGGGCCCTATATGCGGCCCATTCCGGTCAATGCGTCGATTGCCATGTTCGTCTCCCTGCTGGTTGCGTTCATCGTCATTCCCTGGTTCTGCCAGACCTGTTACAGACCCGGCGTGCAGATGGCCGGTGTCGATCACGACTCCTTTGAGGGAAGCCGGAGCTATCGTCTCTATCAAAAAGTGCTGGCGCCGGTGTTGTCTCACCCGGTGATCGCGTATCTCGTGTTGGCAGGGATCGCACTCCTGCTGGCCGCTTCGGTGGGTCTGTTCTACACCCGCGACGTAGTGGTGAAGATGCTTCCGTTCGACAACAAGAGCGAACTGCAGCTTGTGATCGACATGCCGGAGGGCACGACGCTTGAAGAAACGGCTCGAGTCACGAAGACGCTGACACAGTATGTCCGGACCATTCCCGAGATGCGCGATTATCAGGCCTATGTCGGCACGGCGTCGCCGTTCAACTTTAATGGACTGGTGCGGCATTATTATCTGCGGGACCAACCGCACGAGGCCGACATTCAAATCAATCTGGTGGCCAAGGAGCGGCGGAAAACCCAGAGCCATGACATCGCGCAGCGGATTCGTTCCGCGGTGCAGGACATCGGTCGGCAGCATGGCGCGAACGTAAAAGTGGTGGAAGTGCCGCCGGGGCCGCCGGTTCAATCCGTGCTGGTCGCCGAAATTTACGGACCGGAGTACGGTCGGCAGAGCGAGATTGCCAGAGAGGTTCGTCGCCTGTTCGAGACGACGGCTGGCGTGGTGGATGTGGACGATTACCTCGAGGCCGACCAGGTCAAGTATGTGTTCACTGTCGACCGCGCGAAGGCAGCCCTGGCGGGAATTCCGTCGGAAGAAATCGTCCGGACCCTGCGCCTGGCCTTGGAAGGCGCCGATGTCGGTCTGGTGCACATTCCCACCGAGAAGCGTCCGGTGCAGGTGAGGCTCCGCCTACCGATCATCGAACGAACCGGTCTGGAACATCTCGGAGAAATCGCCTTGCGAACGACTGCCGGTCATATGGTGCCGCTTTCCGAACTCATCCGTGTGGAACAGACCGTGAGGGACAAGGCGATCTATCACAAAAATCAAAAGCCGGTCGTCTATATTATTGCCGATGTCGGAGGAACGGGGCCTGACAAAGGCGAAAGCCCGGTGTATGGGGTGATGGGCATCGGAAAGAAATTGGAACAACTCGTGTTGCCGGAAGGCTATGCCTTGGCGCAGCACTTTGCCGTGCAGCCCTGGTCGGAGCAGCGCTTCGCAATGAAGTGGGACGGAGAATGGCACATTACGTATGAGACATTTCGCGATATGGGTATCGCGTTCGCGGTAGCACTGCTGCTGATCTATCTGCTGATCGTCGCGCAGTTCCAGTCGTTCCTGACGCCAGTCGTGATTATGGCACCCATCCCGCTCACGTTAATCGGAATTCTTCCCGGCCACTGGCTCACCGGGTCCTATTTCACGGCCACATCGATGATCGGCTTTATCGCCCTCGCCGGCATCATCGTGCGGAACTCGATTCTGCTGGTCGATTTCATTCAGCATCAGGAGGGCGAAGGCGTTCCGCTACTGGAGGCGGTGATTCGCGCGGGAGCCATTCGGACCCGCCCCATTCTGTTGACGGCGGCAGCCTTAATGGTTGGCGCGTTCGTCATCATTCTCGATCCGATTTTTCAGGGCTTGGCCGTCTCGCTGTTGTTCGGCGTCGGTGCTTCAACGGTCTTGACGCTGGTCGTCATTCCTGTGCTCTATTATCTCTGGATCGGCGGTCGTCGCCCTGTGCCTGCTTGTCCCTTGCCGCAGCAACGCGACAGTGACTTGCCACGACAAGTCGTGGGTAACCAGCCAGGATGACCCTGGTCGGATATTCCTCGGTGCTCCCACGCCCCCCGTCTCAAGACCTCTACGTACTCTCCGTGATTCAGCCGGTGGCGGCTTCTCTCGCTCATTGAAACGTCGCTGCGCAAAGGGGCTTCTCAATATGGGGGGTGAAAATTTATACTGGGCCCTCTGCAGAAGTGTCTCTGAAACTCTGGCCATCATAGATGTCAGCAGAGAGGTTCAGCCTCGAAGGGGGACGGTGCCGGTGCAAGGAGTAGTAAACCGCGAACAAGGGAACGGAATACAGCTGCGGACGGCAGGCGGCCGTCAGTACTTCGAGATGCTGCTGCTGGCGCTTGTCGGAGGGTGGGCCTATTTTGCAAATTTGCACCTGTCGTTATTGGAAGGCAGCGAAGGCCTCTATGCCGGCATTGCCGGAGAAATGGGGCGCCGGCGAGAGTATTTCGACCTGACGTACCAGGGAGAGCCCTATTTCAACAAGCCGCCGCTCTATTTTTGGCTGCTGAATCTGTCCTCGTCGATCTGGGGCGATCACGAGGTCGCTCTGCGTCTTCCCGGCTCGCTTGCCGCGGTAGGGACCATCCTGCTGACGTATGTGCTGGGGACGAGGTTGGTGTCGTCTACGGCGGGATTCTGGGCGGCGCTGGCCGTCGCAACCAGCCATGTGTTTCTGTGGTACGGCCGTCGCGTGTTGTTCGATTCGACCCTGACCTTTCTCGTGACGCTGGCGTTGTTCGCCTGGGTGCAGGTGCAGTTGCTGGGCCGCAGTTCACGGTGGTATCTGCTTGCCTTCATCAGTATGGCGCTCGGTGCGATGCTGAAGGAGATGCACGGGTTTTTTCTGCCGCTGCTGGTCATGGCGACCTATGCCGTCATCCAGCGTGATGCGCGGATGCTGAAGGACCGGTGGTTCTGGGCCGGATTGGGCTTGGCCATCGCGATGATGGCCGGATACGCGCAGATGCTGGGCCCCGGGTATCAACATCATTTTAAGATCCTGCGCGCGATTGGGTCTGTATGGAACAGCGGCCTTGCCGGCTCCGTGGGTATGGCGCGAGATGGACATCCGATCTATTGGTATCTCGGAATGATGTGGGCCGACTTTTTCCCTTGGTGCGCGCTGCTTCCGTCGGCCCTCCTGTTGTTGTGGGTGCAACGACCTCTCCGCTCCCACCCGACGGAGCTCCTGCTCCTGGTCTGGGTGTTAAGCCTCTTCACCGCCTTCAGCCTGGCCACCCTCAAGCGGGAGCCCTATCTCACAACGATCGTTCCGGGGATCGGCTTGATGATCGGCTATTTCTACCACCGGATGTTTTCCTTCGCCGAAGCGTCCCGGCCGATGTCTCCGCTGCTGAGAGGTCTGCTCGTGATCCTGGCGCTGGTCTTCATCGGCGGGATGTTTTTGGGCGCCGCGCCTCTCCGGCGCCGGTGGCTGGTTTCGACTCCCGTGGTCTCGCCCGTCTTCATCGTGGTCATCGTCACGTTGGCCGGCATTCTTCTCTACGCCGCGATCACCCCTCGGCTACAGCTCGCGCTTCGGATGGTAGGGCTGCTTGCCGTGGCCTATGTCGTGTTGATCGTGAACTACGTACTCCCGGCGATCGATCAGGCGGCGTCCCCGCGCAAGGCCACGGAGGAAATCAAATCCATGGCGAGGGACAGCGGGCCGGCGATGTTTCTGTACATTCCCGGCTGGCCTAAAAATGAAGATGCCGTGTATTACCTGAAGCGGGACACCGTGGTGCCGGATCTACCGAGTCACGAGGCGGTGCGTGAGGCGGTCCGTGCGCGAGGCCTCATCCGGATCATTACGGAAGAGCCGCATCTGATCTCGCTCCAAAAGCTAGAGGGGTTGGCTGTTGAAAAGATCCACGAGTTTCGGCAACCGGGACGCAAGCATCTGTTCCTGTTGTCGGTGCAGACTCAAGAGTAAGTGCCGGCCTGTTGCATTCTGCCACAGGACCACCGTGCCGGTTTGTAGCAGTCCTCCCCGATCCTGATCCACCCTTGCATACCCAGCCCTCCGTACGCGGTTGCCGACAAGGATTTACCTGTCTCTGATCAGTCGGCTGGCAGGGCTCCATCCTTGCAGTCATAGCTTGAGACCAAATCGATCTCTCTGAGGAGGTGTGACGCATCTGTGTCACACCCACTCCCAGCGGGGTCTGATGGACCAGCCTCTGGGGCGGAAATAGCCGCACCAGCGCGGCGGTCGCTGACACACGAAGGAGGCAGGATGCATCCCGTTCATCCGATGGTTGTCCACTTTCCCATCGCATTGTTGCTGGCGAGTGTGCTGTTCGATGGGTTGGCGCTTCGATGGAGGCGTGAGCAGTTTCGAGACACCAGCCTGTCTTTGCTGGTCCTCGGCGTGCTGGCCGCAGGGGTGGCCGTGCTTACGGGGCATTTTGCCGAAGAAGCGATTGAGCACAGCGGCATTTCGAAGGATGCCATTGAACTCCATGAGGAACTGGGATTCGCGGTATTCTGGGTCTTCCTCGGCCTGGTTGGGTTGCGATTGGCTATGAAATGGGGGTGGGTGAAGGAACAGCCCCTGCTTGTGCTGGCGGCGGGATTGGCCGGAGGGCTGCTGATGTTGGTGGCGAGTTATTTCGGTGGCGACTTGGTCTATCGGTTCGGCGCTGGAGTGCTTCCGCGATGAGTGTCATAACGACGACCGTTCGGGTAGTTATGGCGTTGATGCTGTGGTCTGGTTCGACGGCGAGTATGGCCGAGGACGTAGCGCCGCGATCGCCGTGGGGGGACCGCGCAGTGTTGCGAGCCGGCCAGGTGGTGCAGGGTGATTACTTTGCCTTCGGTCCGCATGTCGAAATTTCCGGTATCGTGAACGGCGACCTGTATGCGGCGGGCGGCGAGGTTATCGTGGACGGGGTGGTAAATGGCGACGTGATTGTGGCGGGCGCCAAAGTGGTGCTATCCGGAACGGTTGCCCAGGATGCCAGAGTGGTCGGAGCCCAGGTGACCGTGAGCGGAACCATCGGCAGAAATGCCACCATCGGTGGAGTGGACGTTCATCTGACCGACAGGGCGAAGGTGCGGGAGAATCTACTCGCCGGCGGCGGCCATGTGCAGCTCGCCGGGTCCATTGGCCGGGATGCGAGGGTTGGCGCGTGGCAGGCGACCCTGTCGAACGAGATTGATCGCGACTTCGTTGTCGCGGCGGAGTCCGTGCGGCTCACCTCGAAAGCCTCCGTCGGGGGGCGGCTGCGTTATTGGGGCGAAGCGGCTCCGTCGATCGATGAAGAGGCCACTGTGCGAGGGCTGATCACCAGGCGCCCATTGCCGGAAGGCTGGTCCGTGGAACGGGCTCGCCAGGGACTCATCGGAATGCGAGTGCTGGCAGCAGTCGTCAGTTTCCTCTCTACCTTGATTCTGGGGTTGATCCTGTTGCGAATCTATCCGCAGTTTGCCGCCCGGGCGACGGCGACCATGCTCGAGCGTCCGGGGCTATCACTGGGGTGGGGTGTTGCGGCATTCATCATCACACCGATTGTCGCCATCAGTTTCGTGGTGACCCTCCTGGCACTGCCGGTTGGAGTCATCCTGCTCGCGCTGTATGGCGTGACGCTGTATCTGGTGAGAATTTATGCCGTCACCTGCGCGGGGCAGTTCCTGCTTCGCCATCGACATGACTCATCGTCACTGACCGGGCCATTTGTGGCGGGGTTGGTGTTGTATTCACTCCTGTCGCTGGTTCCGGTCATCGGAGGATTGTTGACACTCTCCACCATGCTCTTTGGATTGGGTGCGGTGCTGCTCACGAAGAAGGACGTTCTGGCGGGTTTGCAGGAGCAGGATCAGGTGTAACGCATGACTCGTTGCAGGCCATGATTCGTCGTCACACAACCGGGCCCGGAGAGCAACCGGCCGCGGTGACATTGGTGGAAGGTCACACCCTGCGTTGCCTGGGTGCGTGGACGATGTCTGATGTAGCCTCGGTCGAACGTGTACTCACTGGAATGGATTGGCCTGCCGGTGGTTCCTTGCGGTTTGAAGGCAGTGGAATTCATGCCTTCGATACCGGTGGGGCGGTGGTGTTGTCCAGGGCGGTGATGGAAGCCCGGCGGCATGGCTGCAGCGTGACGGTCGAAGGCTTGCGCTCCGAATATGCGCAGCTTATGAGCCTGGTGTCGTCCAATTGGAGCGCGATGGTCACGCCCGTGGCTCCGCGGCCGAACGGGAGGGCGCGGCTCCACTCGGCAATCAGGCATGTGATCGCACGGGTGATGCGGGGATTGGGGTTCATCGGAGAAAGTTCGATCGCCCTGCTGCGTCTCATCGCATCCCCCGCCCGCATGCGCTGGCGCAGTTGCCTGCACAGTCTTCGTCTCGACGGAGTCAATGCGCTGCCGATTACCGGCCTGCTCACATTTCTGATCGGTGTGGTGATTGCGTATCAGGGGGCCGAACAATTGCGGAAGTTCGGCACCAACATTTTTATCGTGGATCTGGTGGGGATCTCCCTGCTGCGTGAAATTGCGCCGTTGATCGCCGCCATTTTAATTGCCGGTCGCTCTGGTTCGGCCTACGCCGCGCAGATCGGCACCATGAAAGTGACGGAGGAACTGGATGCATTGCAAACATTCGGACTGTCGCCCATCGAACTGCTGGTGCTGCCGCGGGTATTGGCGCTGGTCGTGGCGCTGCCGCTGCTGACCGTGTATGCCGATGTGCTGGGTGTATTCGGGGGAATGTTAATCGCGTCGAATCAACTGAACGTCAGCTTCACTGCCTTTCTGTCGCGCTTCGAGGAGGCGGTGGCGCTACGGCATTTCTTGATCGGCATCGGCAAGGCGCCGTTTTTTGCTGTGATCATCGCGCTGGTCGGATGTTATCAAGGCTTTCAGATTCGAGGCGGGGTCGACGACGTGGGGCGGCACACAACCGTCAGCGTGGTGCAGAGCATTTTTCTCGTCATCATCTTTGATGCGATGTGCAGCATCCTTCTGAATTGGTGGAATCTCTAGCCAGGACTGCTTATGAATACCTGTTGCGAGATCCGGCCTCCGGCCCAACCTGATCGAGGGGAGTGACCGGCACCATGTCCGTCGCCGTGCAAACAGGGGCGCCAATCATCGACGTCAGGCATGTGTCGACGCGATTCGGGCCGGCGGTTGTTCATGAAGATGTGAGTCTCACGGTTGTGAGGGGCGAGGTGTTCGCGATCGCAGGCGGCAACGGCTGTGGGAAATCCACGCTGTTGCGCGAAATCATCGGCCTGCTGACGCCAACATCCGGCAGTATCAGCCTGCTGGGCGTCAATAGTCGCGAGCTCGAGCAGTCGAACGGGTCTCCCCTGCATCGCCGGTTCGGTGTGATGTTTCAACATGGCGCGCTGTTCAGTTCCATGACCTTGGCGGAAAACGTCGCCGTCCCGTTGCGGGAGCATACGTCGCTGAGTGCCGGGCTCGTCCGGGATATCGTGGCGTTGAAGATTGCCCTGGTTGGCCTGCCGCCTGATAGCGCGGTGAAATTTCCGAGCGAATTGAGCGGTGGAATGAGGCGGCGTGCGGCGCTGGCCCGTGCGATCGTCATGGACCCCGAGCTCTTGTTTCTGGATGAACCCACGGCTGGATTGGATCCGATGATCGCGGCCGGCTTCGACGACCTGCTGTTGAATCTGAAGCGGATGTTGGGTCTGACAGTCGTGATGGTGACCCATGACCTTGATACGTTGTGGCGTATTGCGGACCGAGTGGCGGTGCTGGGCGAGGGGCGTGTGCGTGGAATAGGGACGATGGAAGAGCTGGCCGCCTCGGACGATCCGGCCGTACAGGACTATTTCCATGGCCCTCGCGGACGGGCCGCGCAGATGAATCATTCCGCGCCAGGATTGCATCGGGATTGAGAGGTGCCGGATGGAGCCGAAGGTCAACTACATCGTCGTCGGCGCATTTGTCCTGTTGCTGGGCGCCACGGTGCTTGGGGCGGTGCTGTGGCTGGGCAAGACGGATTACCGTGGCATCTATGATCGGTATTATGTCTACACCAAAGAATCCGTCGCCGGACTGAGCGTGGATTCGACCGTCAAGTATCGCGGGGTGGACGTCGGACGAGTGAAGGAAGTGATTCTCAACCCGGAGAACTCGGAAGAGGTGCGAGTGACGCTGGACATTGTCGGAGGGACGCCCGTCAAGACCGACACGCAGGCGGTTCTGGTGACGCAGGGACTCACGGGGTTGGTGACGCTCAATCTGACGGGAGGAACCAGGGAGGCGCTGCCGCTCACGCCGTCTGCCGGGCAGGCGTATCCGGTCATCAAAAGCGTGCCTTCTTTATTTGGGCGGCTGGACGGGACCCTGGGAAAACTGTTGTCGGAACAGGGGCTGTCCAACCTTGTGGCCAATCTTAACGGTTTGGCCCAGAATGCGTCTCTCGTGTTGGATGAAGAGAATCGTGCGCAGGTCCGGCAGATGCTGAAAGATCTGTCGGAGGTGACGAAGGTATTGGCGGCTCGGAGCAGCCAAGTGGATCACGGGGTACAACATGCGGCGCAGACGGCCGAACAGACGGCGCGACTGACCGAGCAACTCGGCAAACAGTTACCGGCGGTGCTGGATCGTATCAGTAAAAGTGCGGCTGGACTTCAGCAGTTGAGCGAGGAGCTGTCGCGGACCAGCCGTTCGGTCGGTGACATGGTCGGCGCGACCAGGCCCGGGTTTGAGCAATTTTCACGGCAGACGCTGACGGACGCAGGCCTTCTGGTCACGGAGATGCGGCAACTGACCGCCACCTTGAATCGCGTGGCGCAACAAGTCGAACGTCAACCGAATGTATTAGTCCTTGGCCGATCGGGTCAGCCCAAGGGGCCGGGTGAATAGAGGACGAACCGTGTTCTTTCGTCGTGCAGCAGCCGGGTTGGGATTGATGATGGTGGCCTACGCAGTCACGGCCTGTGTGCTGCCCCGGGCGGCGGATACTCCGATCCATACCTTTGTGCTGACGCATGAGGCGGCGGATCGGGGAGCGGACGGTCGAACCGTGCAGGCAAGCGCTCAGGCGCTGCTGGTGGTCGGGGTTCCGCAAGCGGCGGCCGGATTCGAGCAGCCGCGTATGGCCTATGTGCAGCGGCCGTTAGAAGTGAGTTATTACGCGACCCATGTCTGGATCGATACTCCTTCGCGTATGTTGACGCCCTTGCTGCTTCGATCGCTGGAAACCACCGGGCTCTGGCGGGTCGTGGTGCCGATGCCGACCACGCTCCGGGGCGACTATCAGTTGGATACATCCGGTCTCATGATACAGCAGGAGTTTCTGCAGCAGCCGAGCCGGACTCGTGTTCAGTTGCGCGTACAACTGACGGATGTAAAGGCGCAACGTGTCATGGGAGCGCGAATGTTTGAAGCGTTAGAGCCGGCCCCTACGGACGATGCCTATGGCGGCGTATTGGCGGCAAATCGTGCGGTGGCCACGGTGCTGACTGGGGTGAATGAGTGGGTCGCGTCCTGTTTGCGGGGCACAGGCAAAGATGTCTGTTGATCGGCTGCCGTGGCCAGTATTGAGGGTACGAGTGGAGTATCTTGGATGAGACGGTATCGGTTATGCGCACACCGCTGAAGGTCGGGTTCAGTTTCGGGCTTACCTCCGGCGTGATCACCACACTGGGTTTGATGGTCGGGCTGCACGCGGGCACACATTCCATGCCTGCTGTGCTGGGAGGCATTCTCACCATCGCAGTCGCCGACGCCATGTCCGACGCGTTGGGGATCCATGTCGCCGAAGAGTCCAAGAACCATGGAAATACCCATGAAATTTGGGAGTCAACCCTGGCGACGTTCGCGGCGAAGTTTGTCATCGCCGGGACCTTCGCGATTCCCGTGCTGTTTCTGCCGTTGGATCTCGCGGTTGTGGCCAGCCTCATCTGGGGCCTGATGTTATTGGCGGTGCTGAGTTATTCCCTGGCACGCGCGCAACGGGTGCCGCCCTGGAAAGTGATCGGCGAGCATGTCGTCATCGGGATCGCTGTCGTGGCCATGACGCACTATCTCGGCCAGTGGGTACGAATGACATTTGGTTGAGACACGAGCATGAAGGAGATGTAGGTAGGATGGAGATACAGACGCAGTTGCCTAAAGTGGGAATCGGCCACCGGTGCGGGGCGATACAGGCCAATATCAGCGGCTATCGCAGTCTGATGAGCGACGAGGTCTATGAGGAGCTCACCTCATTGGCGACAAGTTTACGAGGCGTGAAAATTTGCCATGTGAATTCCACGGCGGCAGGCGGCGGCGTGGCGGAGCTGTTAGCGCGGTATATCCCGATGTTGCAGGCGCTCGGGGTGCGGGCCGACTGGCGCTTGATCCATGGCGAGCCGGAGTTTTTTGCCATCACCAAGGCCTTCCACAATGCGTTGCAAGGCGGCCACTACGGACTGGGCGCAGCCGAGCAGGATGTGTACTTGAAGGTCAATGAGCGCAGTGCCAAGGCGCTCGGCAACGACTATGACCTGTACATTGTCCACGATCCCCAGCCGGCGGCCATTCGCCACTTCGCGGGCTCGCGCGGCGCGAAATGGATTTGGCGTTGTCACATCGACAGCTCCGCGCCGGACAAGGAGGTCAGCCAGTTTCTTCGGCCCTTGCTGGAAGAGTATGAAGCAGTGGTGTTTACCATGGGCCAGTTCGTGCTGCCGCACCTGGCGGCCAGGCGAGTGGCGTTCATTGCGCCGGCGATCGACCCCCTGGCCACCAAGAATATGGAGTTGCCGATAGATCTGTGCCGCCGCGTGATCGCCGATTCCGGGGTGGATCCCAACAGGCCGCTGCTGCTTCAGGTATCGCGCTTTGATCCGTGGAAGGATCCGCTTGGGGTGGTGCGCGCCTACCGGCAGGTCAAAGAAGAGATTCCCGGGGGCCAGCTCGTGCTGATCGGAGCCATGGCCGGTGACGATCCGGAAGGGTGGGAGATTTTGGATCGAGTCGAAGAAGAAGCGGCGAACGATCCGGACCTCTTCGTGTTTACGAATCTTGCCGGCGTGGGCAGCATGGAGGTTAATGCGTTCCAGCGCGGCTGTGACGTCGTGATCCAAAAGTCGTTACGGGAAGGGTTTGGGCTGGTGGTGTCCGAAGCCCTCTGGAAAGAAAAGCCGGTGGTGGCCGGAAACACCGGCGGCATTCCCATGCAATTCCCCGAGCCCTTTCAGGAGAATCTCGTGGGGAGCGTGGAAGCGTGCGCGGAGCGGGCGCTCCATCTGCTCCGGCATCCGGGCGAGCGCGGGGAGTTCGGACGGGCCGGACGCGAGCATGTGCGGCAACACTTCCTGATGCCCCGGCTGGTGCGTGATGAATTGCGATTGATCAAGCAGGTCCTGGAAGCCACATGACGCAGCCGAACCGCAATGCCCGCGTCGCTTATTTTTCGATGGAGATCGGCCTCAATCCATTGATGCCGACCTACGCCGGGGGCTTGGGAGTTCTGGCGGGCGATACGATTCGCTCCGCTGCCGACTTGGGCGTGCCGATGGTCGGCGTCACCCTTCTGCACCGGCGCGGCTATTTCTATCAACGGCTCGACCGGACCGGGTGGCAGTCGGAGGAGCCGGTGGCCTGGGCGGTGAATGATTTCGCCGAGGCGTTGGAGCCGCGGGTGAGCGTGGAGATCGAAGGGCGATCCGTACAGATTCGCGCGTGGAGACATCTCGTTTCCGGCATGTCGGGCCAGACCGTTCCGGTCTATCTGCTCGACACGGATCTGCCAGAAAACAGTCCCTGGGACCGGACCATCACCGATTTCCTGTACGGCGGCGACAGCCACTATCGCCTGTGTCAGGAAATGGTGCTTGGCTTCGGCGGGTTTGCCATGCTGCGCGCGCTGGGGCATGGCCACATGTTCCGGTTTCACCTCAACGAAGGGCACGCGGCGCTGCTGGTTCTGGCATTGATCGAAGCGGCCATCGGAACGGACGCGCGAAACGGAGAGGTGCCGCCGGAGGTGATCGAGGGGGTGCGAGAGCAATGCGTCTTCACCACCCATACGCCGGTGCCCGCGGGCCATGACCAGTTTCCGGTGGAGCTTGCCCGGCAGGTGTTGGGAACCCGGCGCTGTGATCTCGCGCAGGCCTGCCAACACCAGGGGGCCTTGAACATGACCTTGCTGGCATTGCGCGGGTCGCGTTTCGTCAACGGCGTCGCCATGCGGCATGGGGAGGTGTCTCATTCCCTCTATCCCGGCTATCCGATTCATTCCATCACAAACGGCGTGCATGCCGTGTCCTGGGCGGCACCGCCGTTTCAAAATTTGTATGACCGGCACCTGCCGGACTGGCGCAATGACCAACTGTCGCTCCGCTATGCGATCAGCATTCCCGGAACGGAGATCTGGGCCGCCCATCGAGAAGCCAAGTTGGTGCTGGTGGATGAGGTGAATCGCGAAACCAACGCAGGATTCGATCGCGATGTCCTGACCATTGGCTTCGCCCGTCGCGCGACGGCGTACAAGCGAGGGGCGCTGGTCTTTCACGATGTCGAACGGTTGCAGCGGTTGGCGAACACTATCGGACCGCTACAATTCGTGTTTGCCGGTAAGGCGCATCCGCAGGATCAAGCCGGCAAGGAGATGATCCGGCGCATTTACGGTATGCGCGGACAGCTGTCGGTGGCCTATCTCCCCAACTACGATATGACATTGGCGCGCTTGCTCTGTGCGGGAGTGGACGTATGGCTGAATACGCCGCTTCCGCCGATGGAAGCCTCCGGCACCAGCGGGATGAAGGCGGCGATGAACGGCGTGCCGAGCCTGAGCGTGTTGGACGGCTGGTGGATCGAAGGACATATCGAAGGGGTCACGGGCTGGTCGATCGGCGACAAGGTGGAGACGTGCTTGACGCCGGCTCCCGAGATGGAAGCCTGCCACGCCGCGGCGCTGTATGACAAACTCGAGCAGAAGGTCATGCCATGTTTTTATCGGGAGCGGGAGGGATTCATTGACATCATGAAACACACGATCGCCATCAACGGGGCGTTCTTCAACACGCAGCGCATGGTGGGACAGTACCTGCGCAATGCGTATCGCCTGGTCGATCAGGCCGTCAATGGAGCGTAGCATCATGGCGCAGAATCGCGACACCATGCAGTCCGATTACAATCACCTGTTGACGCTCTGGACCTCCGGCGTTCGGGACTACCACACCATGCTGTCGGACTATCTCACGGCGAATTCCATCTTTGTCGCGGTCATCGGGCTGCTGGTGTCGCGGGAATCGCTGGCGCTGCCATTCACGATCGTCATCGTGTTGCTCAGCATGATCGGGATTCTCATGAGCGCACAGATGGCGATCGTGTTAGGCCGGTTTTCCGGACAGAACGCCCTCTGGGAATGGCAGCTTCGAGGGATCGAAGGTATGCCGGAATGGCAGGAACGAAAACCCGTGAGCAGTCTGTATCGTTTGCGTGAGCACCGGGAAACGATCGTGGATGAGACCAATGAACCGCGTTTCTTCGAACCCTCCTGGGCATTCCGTCAACATCGCCAATGGTGGGCGCATCGAGCGATCAGCTTCCCCTGGTTTTTCGGTACGGTTTACGGCCTCTTTTTGTTGTGGGGGCTGACACAGGTGACGCGGTCGAGCATGTTGTCCTTCGCATAACGGTCACGCAGCACATTCAATCAGGAAAGTCCGCCTTGCTTTCGCCCCATGGGACTCTCGATGGCTGGACGGTCGGCTATTCGTCCGAGCAACGTCACTCAACCGTTTCACAGGAGCTACTATGAAAACGCCACTGATGACACGGATTCTCTTAGCGACAGATTTCTCGCATGATGCGGCGCGTGCACTGGAGTATGGGATGCATCTCGCCACCGCCTGGCAGGCCGCGCTGGAGGTCCTGCATGTGATCGAGGCGCCGCATTGGCTCCCTGGTGATACCGAGGCCGTTGCTGTGGTTGAGCAGGCGCGAATGGCTGCCGCGCGGCAGTTGGAGGAGGTGCGCGACGAACTGGCGGGTAATGGCATTCCGGCCAAAGTGCGGCTCGTGTTGGGGAACCCAACCGAACATATCTGTCTGGATGCCAAAGACCGCGGCGTGGACCTTGTTGTCCTGGGTGTGCAGGGGCGCAAGAGTCAGCTCTACGGGTTGATCGGCAGTACGGCTGAGCAAGTGGTCAAGGAGGGCCCCTGTCCGGTGCTCGTGGTGCCGGGATGTCGGGACGAAGCCGCGACCCCGTTGCCGACGGGCAGGTCGGTCGCGATCCGGCATATCCTGGCGCCGGTGGACTTTTCCGCCATCTCGCTGGATGCGGTGGAATACGCCGTTCATCTGGCTCACAGTTTTGGCGCGACATTGACGTTGATGCATGTCCTAGAGCCGGTTTGTTATGACTTGGATTGCGGTCTCGGCACGATTGAGCAGGAAACATCGAAGCGAGAGTACTGGAATCAGCAATTGACGGAACTCAGGGAGGCCATTGCCGCATTGGGGTTGGTGACTGATCTTGAGGTCTCGGGAGGGTTGCCGTCGGATGCCATTCTGGCCTGTGCCTTGCGGCATCACACCGATCTCATCGTGATGGGAACCCATGGTCGGGGGGGAAGGTCGCCCGAGCGATTTGGCAGTGTGGCGGATGCCGTGTTGCGCCGGGCAACCAGCCCGGTCTTGACCGTGAAAACGCCGAAGTTTGCGCCGGGGCATCATCGCGTGGTGCCTACGGCCTTAGGTCTGGCGGAGAGTCGAGAGCCGGAGGATCGACTTCGCTGACCCTGTGCGTTAACACTGGAGGGAATGATGGAAGTTCGCAGCAAGGTCTATACGTATCGAACGGCCGTAACGTGGACGGAACAGAAAAAGGGTGTGATCACCTGTGGCGGCAAGCCGGAGATCCAGGTCGCGACACCTCCGGAATTCAAAGGACATGAAGGTATCTGGTCGCCGGAGGACCTGTATGTGGCGTCGGCCAATATCTGTCTCATGACCACATTTCTAGCCGTTGCCGAACGTGCCGGGTTGGCCTTCACATCCTATCAGTGCGAAGCGGAAGGGCGTCTGGAACTCGTGGAGGGAAAGTTTCAGGTCACGGTGATTACGTTGCGTCCGCAGATTGCGCTTCAGTCAGGAAGCGATGCAGTGAAAGCCAGGGAACTCATCGAAAAGGCGGAAGCCAACTGCCTGATCTCCAATTCGATGAAAACGCGCATCACCCTTGAGCCCACCATTACCTAATGCTCTGAATTGGGGCATCTTGCGCCAGCCGGGATCGGGCGGTGGGGTGATTCTCTCCACGGCTCGACCGGTTGCGCCTCAATCTCGCCTGCGAATCGGTTGTTCTTCCCACAGTTGTTGTCGCTGAGCTTGCCGGCCTGACTGGCACGAGGATCGCATTCTCGTCAGTATCCGGGTCCGTCACGGATGCGCATAAGCTTGCTGATGAAGGAGTGCATGATGAACACCAGAACTGGTGCTCTGATTTTTCTATCCCTGTTGCTTGTCGCGGCGACCGGCAGCGGATCCGATGCGGCCGGGGGGAATGTGGCCAAGGGCAAGGTGCTCTATAGCAATATCTGTATCCGCTGTCACGGAATCGATGGAAAGGGCGACGTCCCCATGAAGTTCAATCCTCCGGTCGCCGATCTCAGCGCTCCCGCTGCACAAAGCAAGTTAGATGGGACCCTCATGAAGGCGATACACGATGGACGGAAAGATACGGCCATGGGTGCCTGGAAATTTGTCCTCTCCGACGAGGAGATTCGCGACGTGACGGCCTATGTGCGGGTACTCGGAAGCGCAGCCAGTCGCAAGCTTCCCTAAGCGAAGGGAATGAACCGATCGATGAGATGGCGTGTCCTTGGGATGGGTGCCGCGGTGCTGTGGATGATCACGGTGGCGGTCGTAATGACGTTCTTTGTGCAGGGCCATACCAGGCCGAGCGCAGACGGGCGGACGGAGATTATTCTGGCGCCGTCGGAACGGGATCTGGTCCTGGCGGAGATGCGTGAATTGCTCAAGGCGGTGCACGGGGTGATCACGGTTCTGGGAAGCCCGGATCAGAATATTACAGCGGCTGAGGGCGCGGCACGGGCGGCAGGCATGGCGATGGCGGTGGACGTCAATCCAGCCATCATGCTGAAACTTCCCCTGGCGTTTAAGCAAATGGGTATGTCGATTCACAAGGACATGGACCATCTGGCGGACGGCATTGCCCACGGTGAGTCTCCGGCTCAAGTGCTCAATCGTCTCTCCAGCATGACGGCTCGATGCACCACCTGCCATGACATGTATCGATTCGGGACACGATAGTGGGCCACATTTCGATGAATCCTTTTTTCAGTGCGACGCTCTACCGTAAGGAGACGTGCGAGTTCTCTCAGCGCAGACGACGCAGTGAACGTGCGAACAAAGGAGGCGATCATGGCATGCAATGTGGGTGGAATTGAACGACCGGTCCGAATCGTGTTGGGTATTCTGTTGATTGGAATCGGGGTGTTTGCGGCGCTTCCCCCCGTTGGGATGGGAATCGTGCTGGCGATGGGAACGATTGCGCTGGTGACCGGGGCGTTGGGGTTCTGTCCGCTCTGGAGCTTGTTCGGGATCAATACCTGTTCGATCGGCAGCGCGAAAAAATCCTGACCGGCGCGGCAAGCCGGGCAGATCATTGGAACCGCTAGTGAATCATCATCAGTCCGATCAGCAGCCGAACGGCGGATTCTCGACCCCGGTCGGATCGCGGCGAACGTTTTTTCACTGGGTCACGCTCGCCGCGGCCGGACTCGTCGGGGTGGGCTTGGCCGTCCCGTTGCTGAGTACACTCATCTCGCCGGCTTTCATGCGGCGCCGTCGCGCCTGGGTCGATGTCGGCGCGGTGGATGAGTTGCCTCCCGGTCATCCCACGCAATTGGATCATGTGACGACGGTCCGCGACGGCTGGTTGGAAGCCACCTCGCACAAAGCGGTATGGGCGGTGAAGCAAGCGCAGGGCGAGGTGAAAGTGTTCTCGCCGATCTGCACGCACTTGGGGTGCGGCTATCGCTGGGACGAGACGGAGAAGAAGTTCCTCTGTCCCTGCCACGGCAGCTCGTATGACGTGAACGGGCAGGTGCTTGGGGGGCCCGCTCCGCGTCCGCTCGATACTCTTCCGTCGAAAGTGGAGGGGGGCCGACTCCTCGTCATGTACAAGGATTTCAAATCAGGGCTGGCACAAAGTGTTGAGTTGTGAGGTACAGGTGTCCTGTTGTCACTCACGCCTCAGGACTCACGACCCACATCGCACAAGTCACAACTGAGAGAAAATGTCTTCTCGCCTCTACGATTGGCTTGACGGTCGGCTGAATCTGAAGCCCGTTCAGCGCTCATTACTTGATGAGCCGATTCCGGGCGGCGCCAGCTGGATCTACGTATTCGGTTCCGCCACCCTGTTCTTGTTCGTCCTTCAGGCTGCTACGGGCATGTTCCTCGCACTGTATTATGCGCCGACCCCGGACCATGCCTACGACAGCGTTCGATTCATTGAAACCGACATCACCCTCGGTTGGTTTGTGCGAGGCCTCCACCATTGGGGCGCATCGGCGATGGTCGTCGCTATCGGTCTCCACATGCTGCAGACGTTTCTCTACGGAGCCTATAAGTCGCCGCGCGAAGTGATGTGGATGGTGGGCGTGGTCTTGTTCCTCATCGTGATGACCTTTGCCTTTACCGGCTATCTTCTTCCCTGGGATCAAACGGCCTATTGGGCGACCCAGATAGGGATCAATATGGTGGGCACGGTTCCCCTCATTGGGGATGCCGTGTCGCGCATCTTGCGGGGCGGCGAAATTCTTGGCGCACTGACCCTGTCACGATTCTTTGCCATTCATGTGCTGTTTCTCCCTGCGATCCTGGTCGGGGGGATCGCCTTGCACCTGTTCGTCCTGCGACGGGTGGGACCGGCCGGACCCTGGACCGACGATCGGGCGTCGCTGGGCAGTGAAACGTTCGCCCCGCGGCAAGTCTACATGGATGCGGTCGTGATCGCCTCCGTCTTCCTGATCGTCGCGACGCTCGCGTTCGGCATTCCTTTGCCTCTGACGGACAAGGCCAACCCCTCGGACACGAGTTTCGTACCGGTTCCGGAATGGTACTTTCTTTTCTATTACGAATTGCTCAAATACGTACATGGGCCGCTTGAGCCGCTGGCAACCTGGGTGTTGCCGCTCTGCGTCATTCTCATCATGTTGTTCTGGCCGTTCATTGACCGCAATCCTGTGCGGAACCCCATCCGGCGGCCGGTGGCGTTGGGCAGCGGTCTCCTATTTCTGGCCGTCGTATTCGGCCTACTGGGTGTCTCGATCAAGAACCTCTATGCGGTGCCGAGGACTGATCCTGCCGTCGCGCAAGGCCGCGCGATCTACACGCAGCTTGGCTGTGTCGGATGCCATCGCATTCATGGCGAAGGAGGGGCGGTTGCGCCCGATCTGTCCACGGTGGGAGAGACGAGGCCGGACCGGGACTGGCACCTCAAGCATTTTCGCAACCCGCAATCGGTGTCGCCCGGATCATTCATGCCGAAATTTCCCCTCACCGACCAACAGCTCAGTGATCTGACGAGCTATATGTTAAGTTTGAAACGCGTGAGTTCGTGAGGGCGGCCCTTGTGTCAGAGCTGTTCGTAGTCAGGCCTGTGGTGAGGAGGTACATGATGCACAAGAGCAGCGGATTCGGCATTGCGGCGATATTGGTCTTAGGGCTGGTGCCGATTAGTCTGGCTGCTTCCCCCAAGGTGAGTCCAGAAGCGGGGAAGAAACTCTATCTCGAAAGTTGCCAAAACTGTCATGCCCCGACGGGGAAGGGCGACAGCGAGATGGCGGTCTACCTGACGCCCGCCCCAGCCGACCTGACCGCTAAGGCGACGCAGTCGAAGAGCGATGCACAACTGCGCAAGATCATTCTGGAGGGTCGGCCTGGTACGGCCATGACCGGATATGCCGCGTCACTCGATGAGACGAAGATCGCGGACCTGCTCGCCTACATTCGTTCGCTCCAGCCGCAGTAGCCCGGTGCCTGAATCCTTTTGGGACATTCTGTCCCTAATCACCACAATTCAAGGATGCGACTGATGGTGTGTGCTGTGGCGCCATGCCGCAGCGATGGAAGGGCGGTTGGGGCTTTTGTCGTCAGATATCCTTGCAAGGGGCAATTTCCCCTTCAAGCACGGCTTAATTTGCACGAAGTCGGCCACTGGGAGCCTGGTATATAGCTTGCGAGTCCTATACGTATGAAAAAACTCATTCTTAGTGCTCTATTGGTCATGGCCGCGGTCGGCGGTTGTGTTGGCTCACAGGGGCCGGATGGCAGCCACTCCAGGCTGAGTCAGACGGAACCGGCCGGGATTGATGCCGTGTTCAATCATCCGTCACCCGACTCCATTCCAGGTGGGCAGCGCGGGGAGCAAATCAGACTCGGGTATCAGCTGGTCGTTCACACCCAGGAATTCGCATCCTCCTACGTAGGGAACCGGTTGACCTGCGCCAATTGCCATTTGGATGCTGGGCTTGATCCCAATTCGGCCTCCTACGTCGGGCTCTCCCGGGTCTATCCGGAATATCGTGCGCGTATCGGGCGGGTCGTGACGCTGGCCGAGCGGATCAACGAATGTTTTGAACGTAGCTTGAACGGTAAAGCCATTCCTCAAGATAGTCATAAGCTCCAGGCGATCGTGGCCTATATCGAATGGCTGTCGAAGGATGTCCAAGAAGGAAGTCGAATGGCGTGGCGTGGCATTCCACGCCTGCAACCGACTCGACTTCCTGATATCGCGAACGGCAACACGGTGTTCACCGCTCGTTGCGCATTCTGCCACGGTGCCGACGGGCAAGGCACGATGGCGGCGCCTCCAGTGTGGGGCCCGCACTCCTATAACCGCGGTGCTGAGATGGCCCGCCTCTCCGTGGCCGCATCCTTTATCAAATCGAATATGCCGCGGACTCGCGGATGGGCGTTGTCGGATCAGGATGCGTACGACGTGGCGGCATACATCAATTCGCAACCGCGGCCTGATTTTGACGGGAAGGGCAGCGACTGGCCGAAGGGCGAGAAACCGGCGGACGCGCCCTATTGATCAGTACAACGTTGTTGGGGAAAGAAGCGAAGTCTGAGCAGTTGATGAAGGCGACGACGAATGGCGGAGAGATAGCATGAAACTCAGCGTAGCTTATCAAGGCGGCACACGCTACGACATCCTCAGCGATCGCCATCGCGTCGTCACGGATCAACCGGTCGACGATGGTGGCGCCGACGCGGGCATGAGTCCTGTGGAGTTATTCGTGGGTTCTGTGGCCAGTTGCGTGGGGTATTTCGTGGGGAACTTTTGCGCTCGACACGACATTTCCCGTGATGGCCTGAAAGTGGATGCGGAGTGGACGATGGCGGAGCAGCCTCACCGTGTCGGGCAGATTCATCTGTCGATCAGGTTGCCCCACCGGATTACGCCGGAATTAAGAGAACGATTGTTGAAAGTTGCCCATGCTTGTACTGTGCATCAATCCATCGTCGTGCCGGTTCAGGTGGCGATTGAGTTGAATCCTCATACGTAGCGGGTGATTAGGGGGCGGGATGAAAGAACGATCATGGCGGTGACGAGACGGGTGTTGTTCGAACGGGTGCTGCACGGCATCGCAGCGGGTGTAGTGGCGGGCGGCGTCGATCGAGCACTCGCCGACAGTCAGGTTGCGGCGAGCGGCCCGCTCACCGTCCGTGTCTCCCGGCCGTTCGATGCGGAAACACCGGTGCGAGAATTCACCTCCTGGTTGACGCCCAACGAACGCTTCTTTGTCCGTAGTCATTTCGGCCCGCCGCCAGCCGAAGCGGTGCAGTCAGAGGCCTGGCGGCTGACCGTGAAAGGCTTGGTCAAGGAAGGACTGAGCCTGACGCTGAAGGACCTCCAACAATTCGAACCGGTCACGCTCACGTCCGTGCTGCAATGCAGCGGGAACGGGCGCGCGCACCATCGTCCCAAAGTACCGGGCGTGCAATGGGAGCGCGGTGCGGTCGGCAACGCCCAATGGACCGGCGTGCGGCTACGCGATGTGTTGCAGCAAGCCGGTGTGAAGCCGCAGGGACTGCATGTGCAATTTCAAGGAGCCGATCGCCCCGCTCTGCCCACTGTGCCTCTGTTCACTCGAAGTATCCCCCTCGCCAAGGCGCTTCACCCCGATACCCTCCTGGCCTATGAAATGAACGGCCGTCCGTTGCCGCTGCTGCATGGCGCGCCGCTGCGGGTGATTACTCCCGGCTGGATGGCGGAGTCCTGCATGAAGTGGTTGACCGAGATTACGGTTCGGTCGGATGAAACGCCTGGCTATTACATGCAGCAAGCCTACCGCATTCCGGAAACGGCTGTTCACCTGTCATCCGGGTTGCCCGGAAGCGCAATGGTCCCGGTCGAGCAGATGCCGGTCAAATCGCTCATCGCCGCTCCGGCTGAGGGCGACACGGTACGGATCGGGCCGGTCACGGTTCAAGGTGTCGCCTGGGCCGGCGAGGCGCCGGTTGTAAAGGTGGAAGTGTCCTGCGACGACGGAAAGACCTGGGAACAAGCCCGGTTATTGGGAGAGGGGCAGCCCTATGCCTGGCGACCATGGCAGTTCGTGTGGAATGCTCGCACGCCCGGGCCCACCGCGATTCTCTGTCGCGCCACAGATGCGCAGGGGCAAGAACAGCCGGCAACGAGTCCTTGGAATCCCGGGGGATTTTTGTGGAACGGATGGGATCGCCTGTCTGTCACGGTGGCGGCGTGACTGTGCCGCAGAGGGTGTCACCATTTGTGCTTGCGACCTTGTTGTGCGCGGTGCTGGGTTTGGTTGTCGTCACGTCGGCGCAGGAGGACGATCGCGCGTCAGTAGGGCCCGCGCAAGCCCGTCGAGCCGCGACTTTGATTGTGGCCCGTTGCGCGGTCTGTCACACCACCGACCTCATTTCTCAGCAACGGTTACCGGAAGATCGGTGGATTGCCACGGTGGAAAAGATGGTGCATTGGGGTGCGGACTTGACCAAGGAAGACATGGCCCTGGTCCTGCACTATCTGACTGCACGAAATCATCCCGGCGCTCCGGATCACATGCCGACTATCGAGCAGGAACTCGCCATGAGCCAGGGATCTCCCGAACAGAGTGCCGCCGCCGATGGTCCACTCACCGGCGTGCCGGCGCGAGGGGCAGGGTTGTTCGCGCACAATTGCCAAGCCTGCCACGGGGAAGGTGCTGCGGGCGGAGTGGGGCCGAGGCTGGCGCACAATATGATCCTCAAGAATGAGGGAGCATTTTGGGAAACGGTGCTGCATGGGCGCGGTCCGATGCCGGCCTGGGGTGCGGTGCTGAGTCATCAAGATATCGCGGACATTCATGCCTGGCTTGCCACGCGATAGGCAGGCACAACGAGCGGTGTGAACGAAAGGGGTGCTTCATGGGTCGACGACGGACGGTGATGATCGGGTGCGCGTTAGTCGTGATGGTGGGGTTGATGTCATTCCCACGCCTGTTGCTGGGCAGCGATCAGAGCCACGTGAAAGAGCTGATCCAGAACAACTGCGCCGGCTGTCACCGGTTGGAGGGCAAGGCGGACTCGCGCTTCAATCTCAAGGCCCCGGATCTGATTTGGGCCGGAAGCAAATATCAGCGTGCGTGGTTGCTCCGCTATCTGACCGGGAAAGAAGCGCCCCTGTATCCCAAGGGGTATCGGTGGGACTTGGCTGAAGGCCCTGCGCGGCATCCCGTGGTGAGCGACGACGACTCGGTGGCCATTGCGGAGTATTTTGCGCAGCACAATAAAGATCCCCGGGTCACGGTCGGCGCCTTTGACCTCTCGAAAGTCAGTAAGTTCGACGCAGCGTTCGGGGGCATGGCCTATAAAGCGCATGCTTGTCTGGGGTGTCACCTGATCGAAGAAAACGGCACGGTGATCGGCGGTCCTCAGAGCGCATCGCTAGTTGCAGCAGGTCAGCGGTATGACAAGGACTGGCTCTTCCGGTTCGGGCTCAATCCGCAGGATTTTGTGCCCCATAGCGGCGAGTTCCTGGCTGATGCGACGGAGCCGCAATTGCGCGCGGTCATCGGCTTTCTCATGGTGCAGGGGGTGAAGGATTTCAAATATTACGAGCCCTGGACGGCCCCGGAGTTTGGCCTCGCCAGTGTGGATCGCGGCAAGGTCATCTACAAAGAATATTGTTCGCAGTGTCATGGCGCCACCGGCAAAGGCGATGGTCCGGCAGCATCCGGGCTGAATCCCAAGCCGGCGATCCATGCCAATATTCCTTTCGACAAGTTGCCGACGGAGTATCTCTACAACGTGATCAATCATGGCGGCGCGGCCATGGGGAAATCTCCGAACATGCCCTACTGGGGACTCACCATCGGGCAACAGGGGGTTGCGGACGTGATGGCGTATCTACGCGTCACCTTCAAAGGTGCGCCGGAGATGGCGCAAGGCGCGGCGGGAGCCGGCGGCGGACCGACGGGCGTGTGCCCACAACCGAGAAAAACAGCCAAGGCACCGCAGGAGTTTTTGGCGAAGACGAATCCGTTGCCTGCTTCGGAGGCGACGGTTCAAGCAGGGAAGGCCCTCTTTTTACAGAGCGCCCAGCCGGTAGCCTGTGCAATGTGTCATGGTGAGAAAGGCAACGGACAGGGAATCATGGGCGCGGCGCTGATTCCGCCCCCCAGAAACTTTACGTGCGGCTCGGTGATGAAGGATCTCCCGGACGGGCAGCTATTCTGGATCATCAAGAACGGGTCACCCGGCACGGGAATGATGTCGTTTGCCGGGTTGCCGGACGACCAGGTCTGGCAGCTGATCGCCTATGTGAGAAGCTTGGCAAAATAAGCTGGCGCAGCGCATGGCGTGAGGCTCGGTAGGCTGCTTGCGGGGTATGCTTTGCGAATGACGATTCATGGAGGACCGATCGATGGCGACGTTTATCATTTCCGGTAGTCGGGGTACGGACGACCCGACGATGGCGACCCTTCCCTTCATGGCGGCCAAGACGGCGAAGGAGCAGGGGCATGATGTGGTGCTATGGCTGTGGAATGAAGCGGTGACGTTGGGACGCAAGGGGACCGCCGATCATGTGACCGGCGTGAACCTCACCGCACTCAAAGATCTCTTGGCGGCGGTGCAAGCGGCACAGATTCCCATCTGGGTGTGCGGTGCTTGCGCGGTGGCGCGACAGATCGCGGTGGCAGACCTCGTGGCAGGGGCGTCGATCAAAGGCATGCCGGATTACATCAAGGCCGTGGCCGAACGTGATCGCAACGTGGCGTTCTGAGTGACCTGGCGGAAGGGGATTTCAATGGCGGCTGATGGACAGTCAAACGGAAAATCAAAGGGCCGGAAGGAGCGTGCGGGGTCAGATCCGGTGGACGCGTTGGGGCAGAAGGAATTGTCGGACGATGAGCTGGAGATCATACCCACTGCAGTGCCGCGAGAAGGGGATGGGTACCAAGTTGTCGACAAGTCCGGCGGAGGGGTGGCGGCCGGAGTCATCGGCAGTGTTGGTGCGACGCTCACCGAGGAAGATCTCCGCCGGATCAACACGCCGAGGGGCCTCATTCAGCTGATCAAGAGCAAGAATGTCGATTTGGAAGAAGTACGCAAAACGTTGCTCTATGAGCAGGAGTTGCGGCAGTTACAGGTGGAGTTGGTCCGGCTCCAGCGGTGGGTGCAGGGCGACGGCCAGCGTATTGCGATTCTCGTCGAAGGGCGGGATGCGGCCGGGAAGGGCGGCACGATCCGTCGCTTCACCGAACATCTGAATCCGCGGGCCATGCGGGTGGTCGCCCTACCCAAGCCGACGGATGACGAGCGGGGGCAGTGGTACTTTCAGCGGTATATCCGTCAATTACCCAACAAGGGTGAAATCGTGTTCTTCGATCGAAGCTGGTACAACCGCGCCGTGGTGGAGCCGGTCATGGGGTTCTGCAGCAAGAAGGAGCATCAGCGCTTTCTGCAGCAAGTCACGGAATTTGAACACATGCTCTATGAAGACGGCGTCACCATCATCAAGTTCTGGTTCTCGATCTCCAAGGAAGAACAGGCCAAGCGATTCGACGCGCGTCGGCAGAATCCGCTCAAGCAGTGGAAGCTGAGCCCGGTCGATGAGAAGGCGCAGGAGATGTGGGATTCGTATACCCGCTTCAAAGAGGAGATGTTCGGCAAGACGCACACGACCTTCAGTCCCTGGATCATTGTCAAGGCGAACGACAAGCAGGCCGCGCGTCTGGAAAGTCTGCGCTACGTATTGAATCTTCTCCCATACAAGGGAAAGGATGAGGCGCAGATTCGTCTCACGCCCGATCCCAACGTCATCACCCGATTTCATCGGAAGATGGCCGAACTGGACTTCTGAGCAGGGATGTAAGGTGGCCCGGGAGGTATGCCGTGAAGCGGAGTCTGATGGTTCTCGCGGCCCTGTTGGTGATGGTGTCGGGACTCACGACCGATGCCTCGGCGGCGGGACATGACGTGATGCGGCCGCGAGTTCCCGCGGACAAGCTGATCGAGGCCCGGGCACTGAAGAGTCCCTTGCCGGACTCGCCTGAGACGATTGAAAAGGGCAAAGCCCTTTATGCAGGAAAAGGCACCTGCGTGAATTGTCATGGCGCGGAAGGGGCGGGGAACGGGCCCGTGGCCGCGCAACTCACTCCCGCGCCGCGCAACTTCCAGCATCATGGATTCTGGCGCCACCGGACGGAAGGCGAAATTTTCTGGGTCATCAAACACGGATCCCCCGGTACGAGCATGATCGGGTTCGGCGATCAATTGACCGACGAGGAGATCTGGTCGGTCATGCAGTATGAGCAGACGTTCCGCCGCCATCACGGCATGCATGGGATGCGCGGGCACGGTGCCGGGGGACAAGGTGGGATGCGGGAAGGCCAGGAGCCGGATCGCACGGGGCAGCCTGAGGAAGATTCGGAGATTCCGCCCGGCCAGGACGCCCCCTCACCGGGGAAAGATTGAAGAGCAGCCACAGTTTTCACCATCGATTCGTCTCCTATTCGCCCCCGCGTTAGCCACCCCTCGTCCTGTCTGCCGTACAAGAAGGGTCATGTTGTGCTGATTGTCGGCTCGCGACATCTGTTGCAGGTCAGGCACTGCTGTGCCGTTGAGGCTTTTTGCGACAGTGGCGGAGGTCCGCCGGTTCTGGAATTCCCCAATCGAATATAGACTTGCTCTGGCGGCTTCTGCGCTCCCCTAAAATCCCCGTCAAAGCAGTGACTTCAATGCGTGATCGGCTTGGGCGCCTGGCACGTCCTCTGCTTTCTTTG
Source organism: Nitrospira sp. (assembly GCA_009594995.1). GTDB lineage: Bacteria > Nitrospirota > Nitrospiria > Nitrospirales > Nitrospiraceae > Nitrospira_A. The sequence goes on from VOPR01000070.1 coordinate 41,170, forward strand.
ACGAGGGAATGTCGAAGAATCAGGCGAAGGCCGGAACAATGTATAGAGTCGGGAAGGAGACCTCATCATGGCTGATCAGAACCACAATTGTTCGGGGTTGGGTGTGTCGATCGCATTTCTGAGCGGCGCGATGCTCGGCGCGATGGCGGCGATCCTCTATGCGCCGAAGTCCGGCGAGGAAACGCGTACCGCGATACGCGGATATGCGCGGCGGACCGAGGAGGAGGTTTTGGAAAAGGCCAAGGAGATTCGGCAGGACATTGCGCACACTGTGGACGAGGCCAAACGGTACTTGAAGGAAACGGAGGCGACGATCGCGGCGGCGCTGGCGGCGGGAAAGGAAGCGTTTAAAAAGGAACGGGCGGATAGGGCCTGAGATGTTCAGCGTGCGATTTCACGGGCGCGGGGGGCAGGGCGCGAAGACGGCAAGCCGGATTCTCGGGACGGCGGCGTTTCTGAGCGGGTATCTCGCGCAGGATTCTCCGATCTATGGCGCGGAGCGCCGGGGGGCTCCGGTTGCGGCGTTCACACGGTTCGGGCGCGAGCCGATCCGTGAGCGGGGTGCGATCGCCCATCCTGATGTGGTCGTGGTGGCCGATGCCTCGTTGCTGAGCGACCCGACAGCCCATGTTTCGGAGGGAGTTGCGGCGCAGACTCCGGTGTTCGTCAATTCGTCGCTGACAGCGGAGCAGTTGCGTGCGCAAGCCTCGTTGTCGGGACGGATCATGACGCTGGATGTGACGGAGATCGCCCTCCAGCAGCTCGGTCAGCGTGAGGCGATCAGCGCGCTGCTCGGTGCGGTGGCGGCTCGACTATCCGGGTTGGAGCGGGAGCCGGTGCGGTTCGCCATCGAGCGGGAGTTGAACGACCTCGGGCTGGCCAGGCCGGTGATAGAGCGGAATCAGGCGGTGGCCCTGCATTGTTACGATACGGTTCGGGTGATGACGATCGACGCGGGCTTAGGTCGGGCGAGGGCCGTGACCTCTCTTCACACCCCACGCTATGAAGCGCCGACGAGGGGCACGGCCCGGATCAGCGCCGCAGGGAATTCCGTGCTCCGTGAAACCGGCGGTTGGCGAACGTTCAGGCCGGTACTGCGTGCCGACAAGTGCAACGGTTGCTGGCTCTGTTTCGCCTATTGCCCAGAGGGAGTGATCACCATGAACCGGGATGACAAACCGGTGGTGGATTATGCCCATTGCAAAGGTTGCCAGATTTGCGTGCACGAATGTCCGACGCAGGCGTTGACTGCTGAGCGGGAAGAGAAAGGCGGGGTGGCATGGACGGCCAGATGATGACCGGCAACCTGGCGGCAGCCTGGGGGGCGCGGCTGGCTGATGTGGATTACATCCCGGCGTTTCCTATTACTCCGCAGACGGAAATTGTGGAAGCGTTGGCCAAGTGGTGTGGCAACGGCGAGTTGGCCGCGCGATTCGTGACGATGGATTCCGAGCATTCCATGATGACTGCGGCGGGAGCCGCCGAGGCGGCCGGTGCGCGCGTCTTCACGGCGACTTCCAGCCAGGGCCTGCTTCATGCCTTCGAAGTCCTCTACTCGATTGCCGGCTGGCGCGCGCCCCTCGTGCTGGTCAATGTCTCGCGGGCGCTGGCTGCGCCCATTACGCTGGAGTCGGATCACAACGATGTGTTGGCCGCGCGCGATTCCGGTTTTCTGCAGATCCATGCCGAGACCTGCCAGGAGGTGGTGGATTCGATTCTCATGGCGTACCGGATCGCGGAAGATGATCGGGTCATGTTACCGGTCATCGTGAATCTGGACGGCTTCTCGCTTTCGTTCACGCGCGAACCAGTGAGTGTGCCTGATCCGGACCAAGTCAGACTGTTTCTGCCGCCGTTCCGTCCTGCCCATCTCGGCTTCAAAGCCTCCGCGCCCCATGCCCTGGGCGTGGCCGTGCTCGGGGGGACGCCGTACGCCTATTTCCGCCATCAAATGCATTTGGCTTCGATGAATGCGTTGGAGGTACACCGCGAGGCGGCTGATTCGTTCGAACGGCTGTTCGGGCGGCGCTACGATCTGGTCGAACGCTACCAGCTCGACGATGCGGAGGATGTGCTTGTGATGACGAATGCCGGAGCGAGTATGGGAAAGGCGGCAATCGATCGTGCCAGGGCTGAAGGCCGGCGGGTCGGATTGTTGCGGCTGCGTATGATCCGGCCCTGGCCTGCGGAGGCCATTCGTCAGGCGCTGCGGGGGCGCAGGGCGGTGGCCGTGCTGGACCAAAATCTGGCTCCGGGGCAGGGCGGCATACTCTTTCAGGAGTTGGCGGCCTGTCTGTATCATGAAGCTCTCCGGCCGCGAGCGCTCTGTTCCTTCATCGGCGGGTTGGGCGGGAAGCATCTCTCGGAAGACGAATTCCGTGCGATCTTCGAGCAAACGGCGCAGGCCGGAGTGACTGGAAAGGGGATTGGGCCGGTGTTGCTCTATACCGCAGCCGAGCATCAGGACATGACGCGTCTTCAAATCCTGGCAGGAGTTGGGAAGTGTGAAGCCCAATGAGAGTGGACTGACGCTTCACGAGCGATGAGATACGAGGGGACTGATGTGGCAGCGCGAGACCTATAAGAAGATCAAACAGATTCCTCGGGAGGAGCATGTCCTGCCAGGAACCGGGCTCTGCGCCGGGTGCGGAGGGCTGGAAGCATTGCGACTTGCCGCCAAGGTGCTCGGTGACGACGTCGTCTGGGTGAATGCCGCCGGATGCTTCACCCTGTTGGCGGCCTATCCGTACAACTCATTCAAAGGATCATGGCTCTATACGACGATGGGGTCGGCACCAGCCGGTGCGCAGGGGGTGCGCGACGCGTTGGATGTGTTGATCGCCAAGGAGCGATTGCCGAAGAGCGAGAATCTGAAAGTCGTGGTGTTGGGAGGCGATGGCTCCACCTACGACATGGCGTTGTCGTCGACCTCGGGAGCGATGAATCGCGGTCTGGATTTTTATTACATCTGTTACGACAACGAAGCCTACGGCAACACCGGCATGCAATTGTCCCCATCGACTCCGTATGGCGCGCGGACAGCGACCTCGCCCTGCAGCCTGCAACATCCTGCCGCCACGGTTCAGGAGAAGAAAGACATCTTCGAGATCTGGCGCGCGCATCGACCGCCGTACATCGCGACCGTCTCGCCTCGGTATCCCTTGGACCTGGAGGAAAAGTTCGCGCGGGCCGCTTCTTTCACAGGACCCAAGATGTTTCTCGCGTTGTCCGCCTGCCCGACCGGCTGGCTCTACGATCCCGGAGAAACGCCGGAGGTCGCGAAACTGGCGGTTGAGACCGGGCTTTGGCCGCTAAAAGAAGCCATCAACGGCGTGGTGACGCACACGTACATTCCGAAGCGAAAACCGGTGGAAGCCTATCTCAAGCTACAAGGCCGCTTCCGGCATCTCTTTGAACCGACCGTGCAGACGGAGGCCATTCGTCACATTCAAGAACGGGTTGATGCGTATTGGCAGCGGGTCACCACGGAGCAGATATGAGTCGAGGACGAATCATGCAACGAGCGATCATCTCCGGCATGTTGGTTGTGATCCTTCTTGCCACCGGCTGTGCCGAACAAAAATCGGCATCTTCTGCAAGCGGCGTCATGCCGGTGCATTTGCCCGATGTGCGCACGCCGATTCCGCTCGGAACCGAGGCCCGTCAGGAACATCGTGCCGTCATGTTGCAACATTTGGAAACGATTCAAGCCATTGTCGCCGCACTAGCCGAAGAGGATTATCGCCTGGCGCAGGGACTCACCGAGTCGCATTTAGGTTTTTTTATGCATCGTCACGCGATGGCCAGGCAGGACCCGGCCAATTTCCCCCCGGCCTATCATGATCTGGCGATGGCGCATCATGCCGCCGCCGAGAAGCTGGCCGATGTGATACCGACGCAGGACTTGAAGCAGATCCTCCCCCAGTTCAACAATGTGCTGAAAGCCTGTGTCGCCTGCCATTTGGAATACAGGCTCCGTAGTTCATAACCAAGGAGAACGGCATGTCCGATGCAAAGATCAGCGTCACGTTCGAGCAGGACCACGACCGGCTCGATGCCCTGTTCACGACGTTTCAGCAGCAGAAGCGCAAAGACTTCGCCAAGGCCAAAGAGGCGTTCGTGGAATTTAAGTTCGGCCTTCAGCGGCACATCGTATGGGAAGAGGACGTATTGTTTCCGAAGTGGGAAGAGAATTCCGGCATGGCCGAGGGCGGGCCGACGCAGGTCATGCGGACCGAGCATCGGATTATCGGTGATTGTCTGGAAGCCATTCATCACAAGGTGCAGGCTCAGAACCCCGAGAGCGATGTGGAAGAGCAGCGGTTGGTGGACGTGCTGAAGTCGCACAATATGAAAGAAGAAAGAATTCTCTACCCGTCGATTGATCAGGTGATCAGCGAGGCAGAGCGGGCGGAGTTGTATCAGGCGATGAAGGACATTCCTGAGGAGCGGTACCGGACCTGTTGCGGGAGCGGGCAGTCATGAAACGCCGGGAATTGGCTGCAATCTCCTGCATCCTGGGCATTCTGTTGATTGCGATTGGGCCGGAAGGAACGTTTGCGGTACCGGATCGCGGGAGCAAGTCGCCGCAGGCGGAAGGAATGCCGGCAGGGGTCACTGTGAGTGATACCGGCGGCATGGCGGCCAACCCTCATAGCGATTTGATCTTTCGAGCTACCGGCGCCACGAAGTGCCTGGATTGTCATCGTGCCGGCAAGGATGGGCAGATCATAGCGCAGGTACAGGACAATGCGCTGGTTCAGGAGCTCAAAGCCAAGGCCAAAGGCATCCACGGCCCCGGTCGATTCGCGGACTGTTTACGCTGTCACGCCGGAGGCAACAAAGGTGTGGAGAAATATAGGAAGTGAGGAGTGTCGGCTTGTGGGCGGTGAATGTCCCAAGCGATGCGTGAGGCATCACATGGATACGGCGACAGACGGTTCACGCGTGAACAGCGACGAGTATCCGCCATGACAGCGCTGCAGCGGCGCGTCCTGACCATCAGCGCGGTCGTGATTGCTGCAGTCACCGGCGCGCTCCTCTTTGAGGCCCTGCTCAGTCTCAATGCGGCGACACCGTTCGGGCATACGCGGTATGGCCATGTTGTGGGGTGGGCAGGGTTGGCCCTGACCCTCCTGGTGTTTGTGTATCCGCTTCGCAAGCGACTGAGCCCGGCGCGCCGATGGCCGCGCAATTGGTTTCGAGTCCACATGGTGGCTGGGGTTTTGGGACCGCTCCTTATTTTTCTCCACTCCGGCGCCCATTATCACGCGGTCGTTCCGATTCTCGCGATGGTCTCGATGGTCATCGTCGTGCTCAGCGGAATCGTCGGCCAGCTAGTGCATGCGTTCAGCCTGCGGACGCTCAACGAGCAACGCCATCAACTCCAGCATCAAGGCCTATCTGAGAGCGACATCGACGCGCATTTGCACGGGATAGCCTCCCAGGAAGAAGCGTTCCGCATTTGGCAGGCAGTCCATGCGCCGATGACCCTCATGTTTGTGCTGTTCACTGTTTTGCACGTGGCAGGGGCTCTGTTCTTTGCCGGAATGTCGTGAGTGATGCGTTACCTTCCCCTTCCTCGAACCGTGATGCCGGTGGTCGCGCTGGCGACTCTGGTGCTGGTCGTGTGGGTTGGCTGGGGAACGGTTCGAAGTCCCGCTGCATTCTGGGCACCCGGCGATCTCAGTCGATACCATGTCGATCAGGCTGGCTGCACCCATTGCCATGAACCGTTTCGTGGCCCGAGTCCGGCCCGCTGCGTGGCCTGCCATTCAACAGGATATTTTGAGAGCCATTCGACGCCTGCCGTCATGACCTGGCATCGCGACATGGTGGGACAACACACGGCCTGCACCGGTTGTCACACGGAACATCGTGGCGGGCTGGCGCAAATCACCGAGCGAACGAGAATGAATCCTCACGGCGAATTTGTCTTCCGCGCCACGGGCACCAGCTCCTGTACCGCCTGTCATGAGTTCGGCACGCGAGTGGTTGCCAAGCCCGCATTGAGAAACGAGCCGATTGTGAGGCAATTGTATGAAAACGGTCGAGGAGCCCATCGTCCCGGCCACATGGCTGATTGCCTCGCCTGTCATGGCGGGGGAGAGCGGTGAGTGAACAAACGTTCCGAAGGACGCCCTGCGCGGTCTTCACCTTGTAAACCTCTGCGCTCAGAGGTTACTACCCTCCGGTTCTTGCTGCAGACTGCGCCACCCTGATCCTCGCATCCACGATGCGATAGCCTTGCCCGGGAGGCAGGGCGAAGATCGGGTTTAGATCGAGCTCGACGATTTCCGGTACCTCTTCGACTAACCGTGAGAGCCTGAGTAGGAGTTCCTGGATCGCATCGACATCGGCAGGAGGGTGGCCGCGATACCCTTGCAGGAGGCGGTACCCCTTAATGCTGCGAATCAGGTCGGCGGCATCCAACTCCGTCAGTGGCGTAATGCGGAACCGCACGTCTCCAAGAATTTCGACGTGAATCCCGCCGAGCCCGAATCCGATTAAAGGCCCGAAGGACGGATCCTGGACCATGCCGGCCATGACCTCGACGCCACCGGCCACCATTGGCTGGACGAGCACCCCTTCCATTGCAATGAGAGTCTGATCGTGAGCCATCTGCGCAGCGATTTCGTCGTAGGCGCGGCGGACCTCGGCTTTGGTGGTGAGGTGTAAGTGCACCCCGCCGATTTCGGTCTTATGGACCAGCGTATGCGAAGCCAGCTTGACGGCGACCGGAAACCCGATCTGTGCGGCGAGCGTGGCCGCTTCTTCCGCGCTGGTTGCCACCCCGCCCGGCGGCAGCGCGATCGCCATCCCGGTGAGAACCGTCCGTGTCTCCGCGACCGTCAACCAGCCGTTTCCGCACGTGGCCAGAGCTTTCCGGCAGAGGGTCTTGATCGCTGACAGGTTCAAATCGTCAAAGTCAGGCACCATGCCGAGGGGGCGATCGCGCCACTGGACGTAGCCGGCGATTTTCCCCAACACGTGAGCAGGTAATTCGGGCAGCCTGAAGGTTGGAATGGTTTCATTGGGGAGAGAAAATGTGCGATCCCGATCCGTTTCCACCATCCACGCGATCGAGACGGGTTTCGTGATGTGATGTTCTGACCGTGCCGCCGCAATGCCTCGCTCAATGCCTTCAGCAATCGGATCGACGTCGGTGCTCGTCACCGCGATATACAGAATAATGAGCGCATCGATATCGTCGGAGGCGAGCAGGGTGACGATGGCTTGCTCGTACTGCTCCGGGGTGGCCGACGCGATCAAATCCACCGGATTACGCAGCGAGGCGGAGGCGGGCAGGAAGGGCGAGAGTCGAGTCATCGTTGCCTGGGATAACTCGGGCACCTCCAGGCCGGCTGCCTCGCACGCGTCCGCGCAAAGGATGGCAGGGCCGCCTGCGTTGGTCAGGATGCCGACCCGTTTTCCCTTGGGTAGCGGCTGTTCCGAAAGGCCTGCCGCCAGGGCAAACATTTCCTCCAACGTGTCGGCGCGCAGGATTCCCGTTTGTTGAAAGAGGGCTTCCACCGCCACATCATTGGCGGCCAGCGCCGCCGTGTGAGATCCAGCGGCGCGTTTGCCCGACGAAGTCCGGCCCGCTTTTAAGACGACGACCGGTTTGTTGCGGCTGACCCGCCGGGCGATCTGCGCGAACCGCCTGGGATTGCCGAACGATTCGACATACAGCAGGATCACATTCGTGGCGGAATCGTTTTCCCAGTATTGCAGCAGGTCGTTGACGGAGACATCGGCCTTATTCCCGACGCTGACGAAAGTGGAGAGGCCCAATTGCAATCGTTCCGAAGCGGCGAGCAGAGCCAGACCCAGGGCGCCGCTCTGGGATGACATGGCGATCGAACCGGCGAGTGGAAACGTCGAGGTGAAGGTCGCGTTGAGCCTCACTGCCGGATCGGTATTCAGGATGCCGAAGCAGTTGGGGCCGACCATGCGCATGCCATGTTGCCGGACCTTGTCCAGCAATTGATCCTGCAACCGACGGCCTTCCTCTCCGACTTCGGCGAATCCGGCTGTGATGACGACCAGGGCGCGGACTCCGGTTGCGGCGCAGTCGTCCACCACGGCCAACAGGGCTTCTTTGGGCACGGCAATGACGGCGAGATCGACCGGCTCCGGAAGGGCCTGCAGCGAGGGGAAGGCGTTGACCCCGGCGATGTTGGAGGCATGGGGATTGATCGCGTAACAGCGGCCGTGAAAGTGATTGCTCTGAAGCGCATCGAGCAGGCGGTACCCGATACTTCGTGGGGACCGCGAGGCGCCGATCACGGCGACGGCGCGCGGATGAAAGAGGGGCCGGAGTGAGGCGGTGGTGGCCACCCGCTCGCGCCATTCGGATTGCCGCACGCTCTGGTCGGTCGGAGTCAGTGACAGTTCCACTTCCATGTCGCCGCCTTCGACATGTTCCTGCATGGTGAACCCGGACGAGGCGAAGACTTCGCGCATTGCGAGATTGTCGGCATGGGTGATGGCCCACAGTTTCGTGAAGCCCTGTCGAATGGCCAGGAGTGCAAGGCGTTCGAGGAGGATGGTGCCGAGTCCATGTCCATGCAGGTGGTCATCCACGGCCATGGCCACTTCTGCCTGCTGAGGGTCGCGCGCATGGTAGGAGCCGGATGCAATGATACGTAACGTTTCGTCTTGCCGCCGCAGAACGATCACGGTCAAGCTTCGTTCCGGATGCGAGGGGTCGCAGAGGGAACGGATGACCTCCGCAGTCGGCGCGGTTTCTGAGAAGAAACGATGGCGTGTGGCTTCCGGAGACAATCGTTCTACGAAACGAAGCAACTCGTCGGTATCGCCCGGTCCGGCAATACGTAGAAGGGCTGTCGTTCCATCGCGCAGGATGGTATGGCCGCAGTCGGGCCCATCATCCCGTAGAGGCGGCATGTGGCGGGGGCCGATACGTTGCATGGAGAACCCTGCGATCAGATTCGGTTTCACGACAAACAGCCGGCCGAGTCCGATCATGACCGCGCTGCCGGTCAGTTGCAAGCGGTGGCTCTCGGGGTCTGTTGCCGTGCGAGGTGTCGTGGAATGGTCTGGAAGTCAGTCTGACTGCTACGTTTAGCCTCGCGGACCAGCGCAGGTCGAGACGGCCGGGTTCTCAGAAAAGAGTTGTCACCCGGCTGGCCCGGCCTGCGCAGAAGGTCACGCGCCCGGCATCCCTCGAGAACGCGGGCCGGCTAGCTCACGAAATCAGGCGTCGCGATCGATCGGATATAGGACAACACGTCCAGCATCTGTTGATCTGTCAGTTTCCCGCGATAGCCGTGCATAGGGCTGAACAGTGCGCCGTTTGCGATCGTGATCAGCAATTCCCAATCGGTTTTGGCGCGTGAGTTCACCGACTGGAAATTGGCTGGACGTACGATCAGGTATTGCCCGTCCGGCCCGTTGCCGTCCAATTTCTCGCCGTGGCAGCGCAGGCATTGTTTTTCATAGATGGCTTGGCCGTCGCGCGGGTTGCCTCGGTTGGTTTGTCCGGCGGCCCAGGAGCTGCCGAGGATGACGAGACAGAGTGCACAAAGAATGCTGAAAGTTTTCATGCGCGGACTCCTTTATGGTTCGACGTATGGCAACGAATCAATCGTCGGCTCACCGTACGATCAAGACCGGACAGGGTACCTGGTGCAAGAGCGCGTGGGAGATGCTGCCGAGCAGAAATCGCTCGAGTCCTTTTCGTCCGTGAGACCCGATGATCAACAGGTCTGCCGAACGGGCACGCTCCGCCAGAATATCGGTCGGATCACCGACTGCCACCTGCGTGCCGACCGTATAGCGATGATTCATGACTGAAGCGGCCAGATTCTTGACCAGATCCTCAGCCGAACGCACGGCGATGCCGGTCCAATCCTGGAGCGGGAACAGGCTGAAGGGATCAGTGGACGGGATCGGCCGCACGACGCTCACGATTGTGAGGTCGACCTGATTCTTGAATGGATGGGCGAGCAACCAGGCCTTGATCCTCGCTGCGTCCTCATGTCCTTCGACGGCCACGGTCACGCGTTTCACCGGGCCCTCTCGCTCTTTCACGATGAGCGTGGTGCATTCCGCATGTAACGCAACGCGATGGGAGACGCTGCCCAATACGAACTCGCCGACGCGCCCTCTTCCGCGCGCCCCGATCACAATCAACTCGGCGTGTGTGTCTCGAGCCTGGTCCAGAATCAGTGAGGCCGGTTTGGCAAATTCGCAGACGCGCGTCACCGACAAGCCCTGGGACGGCAGGAGGGTGCAGGTGTGGTCCAGCAATTGTTGACCGGCCTTTTCCATGGCCTTGCGGAAGTCGTCGTAGCCTTGCAGATTGCTTACTTCCGCGACGATCGGATATTGAAACATGCCCAGATCGATCCCATGTACCAGTATGACTTCTTGCAGGTCGTACAGATACGAGGCTTCTCGAACGGCTGCGAACGCTTGTTCCGACCAGTCGAGGGCGATCAGGACGCGCATAGGACTCCTTTCAGAACAACGGATGCGGTGACGTGCCGAACGGCATGACTCGAGGGGAATCGCCGATGTTGCCCCGAATGCGCCACTGTCCGTTTTCAAAGCTCAGGTAGTGAACCTCCTCATACCAACTGTCGATCGGGACCCGTAATCCGCCGGTTTTGGACAGCCCGGACAGGCTTCCCGTGCAGGTCGCTTCGATGATGGTTTTGGAGCCGGAGCCGACCTTGGTCAACCGCGAGAAGCGATGGACATCGGCCAGATCCTGAAATTCATCAAGCAGATTGATCCACACTCGGCGCATGTCGCCCTTTTTTAAGCCGTGATAATCGTATTGCTCCGAATAGAGAGCCATCACGCCATCCACGTTGCGCGCCCGAAGCGCTTCATTGGCTTGCCGAAACGTGTTCATGACGTCGTTGACCGTCGCGTGGTCCAGGTCTGCCGCCGCCCCCGGTAGCAACTGCATCTCGGCCTTGGCCGGAGGGAGCATGGTGATGACGGTCAGTACGCCCCCGACCAGAAGACCGCTCCATCGAGTCCATGTTGTCTTCGCTTCACCCATGACCACCTTTCCTCCCGGTCGGTCCATCGGAGCCGTTGCGAGTGCGCGCTGCGCGTCGGTATTTAACTGCTCCAGGTGACGCGGACAAAATCCTCATCTTTGTCGTATTGGATCTCCAACTCGCCGTGGTGCGAATGCTTCAGCGCTTCGCCGATGCGCCGTGGCAAGTGGGCATCGGTGGTGAGAACGACAAGCCCTTCCGCTCGGTCCTCGATGGTCATGATACGAGCCAGGGGATACTCCTTTTTTTCCTGCGCTTCGGTATTGTGAATCAGTCCCATGACCTGATCACGATGCTGCGTTTTGTACGCGCCTTTCAGGGTGACGAACCCCTTGGGGTTTTTGTCGTGGATCCGCAAGCAGGCCGGACAGATGATCTCTTCGGCACCGGTCGGTCTGGCATCCCATGTCCAGCGGCCCTTGTGGTACAAGGCCCCGCATTGCTTGCAAACAGTGGGCTCTTTCAATTTGCCCGGCATCTTGTACGAGTCATGCTTATATTCCTCAACGAATCGATCACGGCGTGCGCTGTGGCCGCCTTCTGGTTGCTTGTTCATTGCGGAGAGTCCCTTTCTTTGCGGTGCGCCGACGTGCGGCGAACACCGGCATGTTATGGCTTGTTCACAAACGCTTCTTCTGCCAGGTTGAGATACTGCAACACCTCTCGGTCTTCGACCTGCTCGAAATCCCGGTAAAAATTGCCGACGGCGTAAAACGGTTCCGGGGTCCGAAGGATCACCAGTTGATCGACCAGGTTTCGCGCTTCCTGCACGGTACTGCGCGGGCCGACCGGAATGGCTCCGATGATTCGGCGAGGATGTGCCTGTCGCGCGGTGGTGACCGAGGCAAAAAAGGTGGCGCCGGTTGCCAACCCGTCATCCACAAGGATCACCGTCCGGTCTTTGAGGTTCGGGAAGGGCCGCCCCTGGCGGTAGAGGGCCACACGTCGGGCGACTTCCTTCTGCTGCGCCTGCACGGCGGCGGCAAGTTCTCGCTCCGAAACTGAGAGCCCAGACAGGGCCTCCTGATTCCAGTACACCGCTCCGGTTTCACTGACCGCCCCCAGCGCATATTCCGGGTTCCCGGGCGCACCGATCTTGCGCGTGATAAGCACGTCGAGCGGGAGGTGCAAGGCCAAGCTCAATTGATACGCCACGACCACCCCTCCGCGGGGAAGCGCGAGCAGAATTGCGTTGGGATCGTTGCGAAACGCGGCCAGCTCCTGCGCGAGCAGTTCGCCGGCTTCTTCACGGTTTTTGAACATGGCGTCCCGCTCCTCTTGCTGCGTCCTCATCGACACGTTGTGTCGTGTTCCCGGCTACCATAACCCGCTCGTGACTCCCACGCCGATTAGGAACAGGGCCGCGACGATCACGATCAGCACCAGCCACCAGTGGTGACGAGACGCGTCCTCCGGGTGCCAGTGCATTTCCCAGGGAATATCCAAATAGCGAGGGTGCTTGAACATGACGCGCTCCTTTCGCCTAAGACACTTTCACCTCGATCGATTTCGGCTTGGTCTTTTCTGATTTCGGCAGGTGCACCTTGAGGATGCCGTCTTTGTATTCCGCGGCGACCCTGGTACCGTCGGCATCTTCCGGCAACGTGAAACTCCGCAAGAAGCTGCCGTACGCGCGTTCCACGCGGTGGTATTTCTTATTCTTTTCCTCCTTCTCGTATTTCCGCTCGCCGGAGATGGCGAGCACATTGTCCTGGACGGTGAGTTTCACATCTTCCTTTTTGATCTCCGGCAGTTCCGCCTTGATGAGATATTCCTTCTCATCTTCGGTGATGTCGACCAGTGGGGACCATTCGGCAACTGAGATGGCTTCCTTTTGGCCTTCCGCTTTTGCCGGCGTTCGTCCCCATAGGGCGGAGAGGCGTTTCTCGACATCCTCGAGTTCTTTCCATGGATTCAACTGTGACCGAAATGGTTCCCAACGGCTAAGTCCGTTCATGGTGCGGTCTCCTCTTCGTGTATGTGCCGGTGCCAGGGCATGCTCATGACGGTCTGAGCTTCGGATCTCATGCATCACTGTCCTGGAGATACTGCAGGCTCGATGCCAGGGCAGATTGCGACACGTCTTCTTTCGAGGAGCCACGAAAGTTCATTCGCTTAGGGCGAAGCCCCCGGGTCTGCTTCGCGAGATGCTCCTCCGAGTGGGGCGATACGGGACAGCGGCGAGGAGCGGCAATGGTGCCAATTACCTCATTGATTTCAGCCTTGGGGTGATTACTTTTCCAATTGAAGGGAGGTGGAGCCAGGATAAGTGCAGGACACCCGCTTCCGTGCCGCGAAGAGTGGGTTCGGGGGTTGCGCCTGTGTCGGTTTCGGGATCAGTTCCGAAGGGACGCGCTTCCATCTCGGTGCCAGTATGAGGCACGGCTCTCACGGGAGCCCGATGAAAGGGAGGCGCGGGACATCCGGCGGTGGTGATTGGCTGGGATGTTCGGATGGATCTCGCTCGGTCGGCAGGCCCGATCTCCACACGGAGGCGGGTTTTTTTGTGTGCCCGTCTTGTGTCTCTCGTTGCCGGAAGGGAAGGGTGGCGTGTCTTTCTAGCATGCAAAGCCGGCTGTACAGTCGGCGGTCGAATTCCGTTATGTGAGAAACGCCTTGCGAATCTTGAGGAGGAACGCATCGGCCAGTTCTGGGCGTGCCTGCTGGGAGCAGGCGCGTAAGCGGCGGGTGGCTTCCTCGGTCCAGTGTTCGCCCATATCGATCACTTCACCGGGCCGATACTGTCCCTCTTTGATCTTGCGCACCGCTTCACCGACCGGCGTTTCTGAGATCCTGATACTGAAAGATCCCCGCTCCAGCAATTCACACAGGTTGAAGAGCACCCGTACATAGGCTGCGGCGTACTTGGCCGGTCGGCCGTCTTTTTTCTCCAACATCTTCTTGCGTTGGTTGTCGCAGTAATTGAGGAACGAGTCATAAGCTGCCTGTGCCGACCAGAGGCGAGGAAAGAGTTGGCGCAACTCTGCGCCCCAGTCGTCCATCGTCACCACCGGCGCCACCAGGGTTTCCAACACCAGCGGATGTCCCTGCAGCGTCAGTTGGAGAAAGTGCCCGATCTCCCATGCCGTCTCGTCCTCTTCTTCCTTCACCATCCTGGTGCCCTGGTATCTGAAACCGACGCGGAACAATTCGGCGGTGGGCAGCACGAACACGCTGCGAAAGTCTTTGTCGCTGTCCGGCCCGGCGAGGCCGTGGGCATGTGACCCGACGACGACTTTTAGAATGCAGGTGTCGCTGGGCGAGGGTCGTGGCTCTGTCATGTTGTTGCGGCTGAGAGTTGCGCGAGGCAGCCGTTCAAGGTCATAAATTTGGGATAGTCGGACTCAGGAATTTCAATGTGGAACTCCTTGTGGAGGGCGACCACAAAGTTGAGGAAATCCATGGAGTCGAGGTCGAGCTGGTCTCGAAAACTGACGTCCGGACGCAGGGAGGTGAGGTCTGCTTCGGGCGCGATGTCGCCCAGAAGACGCAGGATTGTGCTCCTGGTCGCATTGTCACGCAGTGGCATACTCACAACGATTGAGGCTCCTGTAGCAGACGATCGATCTCCGCCAACAACAATCCTCCGCGATGGCCGTCGGTGACGCGATGGTCGGCGGACAGCGACGCCATAACGACAGGTCTTGGCACCACCTGACCGTTGACGACCCAGGGCCGCTCCACGACCTTGCCGAATCCGACCAGGGCGACCTGGGGAGGATAAATGACTCCGAATACAGTTTCCACCCCGTTCTCGCCCAGACTGGTGACGGTAATTGTCGGGTCGGACATTTCCGAGCTCCGCAATGAACCCGCACGCGCCCGCTTCACCAAGTCTTGAAAATTCTGCATCAGCTCGTGAAGCGTGAGTCGATCGGCGTCGTGTAACGCCGGGGCCACCAGTCCGCCCTGACGGAGGGAAATGGCGGTCCCGATGTGAATCCGCTCGCATTTGACCGCTTCGCCGTCTTTCCATAACGCATTGAGTTCCGGCACCTGGCGAAGGGCCAGGGCGACTGCTTTGATAAGCAGAACTCCATACAGGAGACGTTCTGTCACCGGACGTTCTTCGTTGGCTTGTTTCAGCCACGTGAGCGCGCGACCCATGTCGATGGTCGTGCTCAGATAATAGTGCGGGATTTCGCGTTTGGACCGAGCCATCGCCGCAGCAATGGTCTGCCGCATGCGTGCCTGGCGGTCGGCAGCAGTCAGCGGCGCGGTGCCGGCGGCCACCGGAGCTTGTGTAATGTCGTCCAGGGTGATCGCCCCATCCGGACCGGTTCCCTGCAGGCCGGCTGGGTCAATGCCGCGCTCGGCGGCCAATTTTCTGGCGGCCGGGGAGATGCGTAGCCGACTGGCCTGGGACGGTGCAAGAGAAACGAGGTCAACTCGATCACTGACAGGAGGCGCTGCTGGAGGCGTGACAGTTTGTTGCGGGATTGGTCCTGTTGCGGGCCGGCCTTCTTCGCGAATGACCGCCATGACCGTGCCGACCGGGACCTTGTCGCCCGGCTTGGTAAGCAACCGTTCTATGAGTCCTGTGGTATGACATTCGACGTCGATGGCGGCTTTCTCCGTATCGACCTCGGCGATAATCTCGCCCTTGGTGATCCGATCCCCTTCGTGTTTTTTCCATTGCACGAGGGTGCCCTCGGTCATATCGGCGCCGAGTGTCGGCATGACAAAATCAGCCATGAGCCACCTGAAGCGAGTTAGCCATAGAACGGTCGCAGGATACGGACATCTGTGTTTTCACCGTTCACCAAGTCGTGCGAACCTATTGCCTGGCCTGCAGATCGCGCGCACAGTGCGCAGGATTTTCTCCACGCTGGGAAGTGCCGCGTCTTCCAAATGTTTCGGATAGGGAATCGGCACCTCTTCGCTACAGACACGCGTGACCGGGGCGTCCAAATCATAGAATGCCTCCTCCATGATCTGAGCGGAAACTTCGCCGGCAAAGCTTCCCGTGCGCCAGCCTTCGTCAATCACCACGGCCCGGTGAGTCTTGCGAACCGAGCTGACAATGGTGTCCCGATCAAGGGGACGTAAGACGCGCAGATCCACCACCTCTGCCTCAATGCCTTCCTGGGCCAGTTGTGTGGCGGCGGCCAATGCCTTCCACAGGCTGCCGCCGAAGGTCAGCAGGCTGATATCGCTGCCGGGCCGGCGCACGACCGCGCGGGAAATGTCGACTGCATGCGGGCCTTCGTCCAATTCCCCTTCCATCGAGTAGAGGTAGGCATGTTCAAAAATAAAGACTGGATCAGGCGCTTCAAGGGCGCTGAGTACCATGCCGCGCGCATCCGTCACGGTGGCGGGCGTCAGCACGGTGATGCCGGGAATGTGCGCGTACCAGCCTTCCAGGCTGTGCGAATGCTGCGCCGCCACCTGCCGGCCGGCGCCGGTGGCCATGCGAACGATCAGCGGGACGCTGAATTGGCCGCCTGACATGTGCCGGAGCGTTGCGGCGTTGTTCAGGATTTGATCGAGCGCCAACAGGCTGAAGTTGACCGTCATCACCTCCACAATCGGGCGCATGCCGCCAAGCGCCGCGCCAATGCCCGCACCGACGAAGGTGCTTTCGGACAGGGGCGTGTCGCGAATGCGTTCCGGGCCGAACTCGTCCAGAAACCCTTTGCTGCAGGCATAGGTGCCGCCGTATTTTCCGACATCTTCCCCCATGAGGAAGGTTCGAGCATCACGCTGTAGCGCTTCTCGCAGGCCGCTTCGCACCGCTTCTCTGTAAGTGACTTTTGTCATAATGAGGTGTCGATCGTGTCTCGCATGTCGTTTCGCGTGGTTCGCTCTTCAGGTGTCATAGCTGTCGTCTCACGTTCGTGGACACATCGTGCGTCAGATCCTCGACCGGTTCCCAGGGGCTTGTCTCGGCAAAGGTGACGGCTTCCTCGATTTCCGCCGCAATCGTGGCGTCGAGCCGTTCGAGATCACTGTCGCGCAGTAGATTGGCATTGCGAAGGTTCTGCTCGAATGTTGCGATCGGGTCCCGCTGCTTCCAGGCGGACACCTCGTCTTTGGATCGATAGAGTTCGGCGTCATACATGGAGTGGGCTCGGAAGCGATAGGTCCGGCATTCGAGAAAGTAGGGCCCATTGCCCTGTCGCACGAACTCGACCGCACGGCGTGTCGCCATCTCAACCGCCAGTACGTCCATGCCGTCGACCGTTTCGGCAGCCAGCGCATAGGCTTTGGCTTTTGCGGCAATGTCGGGCTGCGATTGATGGCGGGCCAGGGCAGTGCCCATCGCGTAGAGATTATTCTCGCAGATGAAGAGCACCGGCAGTTTCCACAGCGCGGCCAGATTCAAGGATTCATGGAACTCTCCCTCGGCCACGGCGCCGTCCCCGAAGTAGCAGGCAGTGACACGGACCTGCTGTTGCAGCTTATCGGCGAGCGCCAAGCCGGTTGCCACGGGTAGTCCGCCCGCGACAATCGCCAGGCCTCCGTAAAATCGGCGCGTGGCATCGAAGAAGTGCATGGACCCTCCGCGACCGCGTGCGCAGCCGGTAGCCTTGCCGTACAACTCGGCCATCAGGCTCTTCATCGGGGTTCCGCGAACCAGCGCATGGCCGTGCTCGCGATAGGTGGCGACGATGGCGTCGTCGTTCGTGAGTGCGGGGATCGATCCGGCGGCCACAGCCTCTTCCCCGATATAGAGGTGGAGAAAGCCATGGATTTTGCCTGATTGATAGAGCTCCGCCGCCCGTTCCTCGAAGCGGCGAATGCGCAGCATCTGCCGCAACAGTTCAAGGCCCTGCTCGCGCGTCAGGGAAGTCGTCATGAGCTTCCCTCCAATGTCGAGGTATCGCCTTCCGGCAAGCCGAGCTCCCGCGCTTTCAGAAGGCGCCGCATGATTTTTCCGCTTCTGGTTTTCGGCAGGGTGGGAAGGAAGGCGATCTCTTTCGGGGCCACCGCTGCGCCCAGGCGGGCGCGCGCGAAGCCGAGCAGTTCGCGCCTCAACGCGTCGCTTGGCTCAACCCCGTCTTTGAGTGAGACAAACGCCTTCACGAGTTCCATGGCCACGGGGTCTGGTTTGCCGATCACCGCGGCTTCCGCCACTGCCTTGTGCTCGATCAAGACGCTTTCGACTTCAAAGGGACCGATAAGATGGCCGGATGTTTTGATGACATCGTCAGCACGCCCCACGAACCAGAAGTATCCGTCCTTATCCCGTTTGGCCACGTCGCCGGTCAGGTACCAGCCGCCGGCGAAACATTTCTTGTATCGCTCCGGCTCATTCCAATAGCCGCGAAACATCGAGGGCCATCCGGGCCGCAAAGCCAGTTCTCCCTGCACCCCTGGCTCCTCCACCACCCGCACCTCTCCCGATTCGGTCTTGCTCACGATGCCCGCGTCGATCCCCGGTAGCGGTCGTCCCATCGAACCGGGCCGGACATCCATCGCCGCATAGTTGGCGATCATGATGCCACCGGTTTCGGTCTGCCACCAATTGTCGTGGAACGGACGGCCGAACGCCTGTTCTCCCCAGACCACAGCCTCGGGATTGAGTGGTTCCCCCACGCTGGCGAGAAAGCGCAGTCGTCGCAGGTCGAATTTTCTGACGGGCTCCACGCCGACCTTCATCATCATGCGGATGGCTGTCGGCGCCGTATACCAGACGGTGATGCCCTGATTCTGCAAGATGCCATACCAACGTTCGGCATCAAAATCGGCTTCGTCCACAATGCTGGTCAAGCCATTAGTCAGCGGGGCAATGATGCCGTAAGACGTGCCGGTGACCCAGCCGGGATCCGCCGTGCACCAGAAAATATCCTCGGGATGAAAATCGAGGGCCAACTTGCCCGTGACGTGGTGGGCGACGACTGCTCCATGCACGTGGACCGCGCCCTTCGGCGTTCCAGTGGTTCCGCTGGTGAAGTGCAGAAGGGCCGGGTCTTCGGGATCGGTCGGTCCGATGCGGTAGGTGCCGGATGCCTGTTCGAGCAGGTGATGAAAATTGTGTGTGCCGGGTCGCTGTGTGGGTGGTTGCTCGTCGCTGATAAGCAGGACGTGCTGAAGATGGGGCAGCGTCTCTCTGATCCCGGCCACTTTGCGCTGATACAGCGACTCCGTGGTCACCAACACCTTGGCCTGGCCGATCGCCAGCCTGGCGCGGATGGGCTCCGGGCCGAATGCGGAGAAGAGCGGACAAAAGACGGCGCGATGTTTCAGTGTGCCCAGTGCCGCAATGTACAGTTCAGGAATGCGGCCGGCGAGGACGAAGACCCGATCTCCCTGTGTGACCCCTAACCCCTGCAGTGTATTGGCAAAGCGATTGGTCAGGTCATGGAGGCGCTCGTATGAATAGTCTTCAACCGTCCCGCTTTTTCCCAACCAACGGATCGCGGTTTGTTGTGCCTGCGGTCCGGTCGCATGACGGACGACGGCTTCATGCGCGATATTGAGTCCTGTTCCGCCAGGCAGCCCGTCCAAGTCCGCTCGCGCCTTCTCCCATGAAAACGCATTCCGTACCGCCTCATAGTCATGGAGGTTCGGGATCACGTCCCAGTCTCGTCGCGATTTGATGATCGGGTTCCAAGGCATTGTCAGGTCCACGGTCCGAGCATGGGTTCTGCAAGGCATAGACCATCCTGGCCGGTGAGGCGTAGAAGGGGAAACGCGCGGGATCGCACTGGTTGGATGAAACCACGTATGGATGGGAGCGTCACTCTCTGTAGCATTTGTCATCAGTTGCGGGGAGAGGCCGTGGACAATCGCGCCAAATATGATGCTGCCGGTAAAAGAATCCTGAATCCTTTTTCTCGTGCCGCACTCAAATGAGGAACAGTGGACAGGATGACCTTTAACCGAACGGGAGACGATATATGGTCACGCACGTTACACAAGTCGCCGGTGATCGGTGCCTTCGTTGCGGAGGGTTCATGGTTCCGGAGGAGATTCGCGAGGTCGGCCAGATAGGGTGGCGCTGCGTGATGTGCGGCGAGCACATCGACCCCCTCATTCTTGAACATCGCCGCAAAATGCGCACGCCGGAAGGGGCGAGACAACTCCTGGCGAAAAGCGAGAAAGCCGGCCTGAACTAATCGGCTTGGCCTGTGCGATAGCACGAAATGAGCAGACCCGTGCCGACCCTGGCAAAATGGATTTCTCCAAAACTCGGCCGGCACGGGACCGCATGTGCGGCCCGCCAGTGCTCGATTCCTTCGGCTCTCCTCTCCTGCCACCGTGCCGCCATGCGCTTGATTTGCAGCCATCCTCAACCAGCGGCGAGACGCTACGAGTTCGCCGTTCGTACATTGTTGCTGCTCGCTCACGTTAAACCCGCAATATCATCTGTGAGAACTTCCACGGGCGACCTTCCCATGGAGGCGTTCCGCGACAGGCCGAGGCCATCGACTGGGGAGGAAGGCAACGGTTGGAATAGAGGCCCGATCAATCTCAAGCCTCATCATCCGTGAGGCCTCAGTTCCATGTCGGCGCTGGCTGGGCCTGCTCATTGCTTACGTGATAGGGGGTGCCAGGGCGAAAGCTGTGCCTTGGCCCAATCAACCGGGGTGATCATGACGGTGCACAACGCAGATGTCGCGGCGATATTTGAGGAACTTGCCGATCTGCTTGAAATTGAGGGCGCGAATCCGTTCCGGGTGCGAGCCTATCGGTTTGCCGCCAGGACCTTGCGTGATCTCTCCGTTGAGGCAGCAACCATGGTGGCACAGGGCAAAGATTTGACGAACCTCCCCGGGATCGGCCAGGACCTGGCGGGGAAAATCACAGAAATTCTCGCGACGGGAACATTGGCTGCATTGGAAGCGCAGCGGAAAAAAGTTCCCGCCACGTTGACGGAGTTGCTGCGCATTCCCGGCATCGGGCCTAAGCGAGTGAAGACCCTCTCTCAGAAGTTGAACATTCGCGGCCTGTCCGACCTGCGGAAGGCGGCCGAGGAACGGCGGGTGAGGGCATTGCCCGGGTTCGGTGAGAAGACCGAGCAGCATATCCTCGACGCCTTGGCGGCACGTGCCGGGAGCGACGTGCGGGTGCAACGGGCGGTTGCGATTCCCTACGCGGAAGCGCTGGCGGCATACCTCAGGGAGATGCCCGGCGTGGGTCAGGTCATCGTGGCCGGCAGTTATCGTCGCGGAAAAGAAACCATCGGCGATCTGGATATTCTGGTCACGGCTCGTGCGGGGCGGGCTGTGATAGACCGGTTTGTAACGTACCCGGAGGTGCTGGAGGTGCTTGCGAAGGGGGTGACGAAGGCCAGCCTTCGTCTTCAAAGCCGGTTGCAGGTGGATCTGAGAGTTGTGCCGGAGGAAAGTTACGGGGCGGCGCTGCTCTATTTCACCGGAAGCAAAGCTCACAATGTCGTGCTTCGGCAGCTGGCTCAGCAGCGCGGCCTCAAGCTCAACGAATATGGTGTGTTTCGTGGTGCGGTGCGTGTGGCGGGGGAGACAGAAGAGTCGGTCTATGCCGCGGTCGGTCTGCCTTGGATTCCGCCGGAATTGAGAGAGCACCGGGGGGAGTTCGAGGCCGCCAACACGGGACGGTTACCGCATCTCGTGGAGATGCAGGATCTGGTGGGAGATCTGCATGCCCATACGACGGCCACCGACGGCCGACATAGCCTCACTGAAATGGCGCAGGCTGCTAAACGCCGTGGATTGCAGTATCTCGCCATTACCGACCATTCCCGCCGTTTGACCATGGCCAAGGGGCTCGACCCGGCCCGGCTGTTGATGCAGATCGAGGAGATCGATCGGTTGAATGCCACCCTGTCGGGCCTCACGATTCTCAAGGGAATCGAGGTCGATATTCTGGAGGACGGCAAGCTCGATTTGCCGGATGATGTGCTCAGCCGGTTGGATCTGGTGGTCGGCGCGGTGCATAGCCGTTTCAACCTCTCTAAACAGAAGCAGACGGAACGGATTGTGAGGGCCATGGCCCATCCGCATTTTTCGATCCTGGCGCATCCGAGCGGACGTCTCATCGGACAACGGGAACCCTATGAGGTGGACATGGCCCGCATCATCCGGAAGGCCCGTGAGCGCCGATGTTTTCTTGAGGTCAACGCGCATCCTGAACGATTGGACCTGACGGACATTCACTGTCAGATGGCGAAAGAGGAAGGCGTGTTGCTGGCGATCAATACGGATGCGCACAGTATGCTGGAGTTGAACAACACGAGATTCGGGGTCGGACAGGCGAGGCGAGGGTGGCTTCAAAAGTCGGAGGTGGTCAACACGAGATCCTATGCGGAATTGAAGAAACTTTTGCAGCCGACGATGGGCGCCTGACGGTTGTATCGGTGCCGGCATTGTGTATCTCAGGTGGCAGGGTGATTCCCCTGGTGAAGGGAGCGGGAAGATGATGGATAGAGCCGAGTTGTTGGCAAAGGCGTCGAAACCGGCGGAAGAAGCGTTGCGGCTGCATGCCTACTACAAAGGGAAGATGCAGACGATGCCGAAGTGTGCGATCCGGAGCCTGGAGGATTTTGCAATCTGGTACACGCCAGGAGTGGCTGCGCCGTGCAAGGCGATTCAGGCCGATCCCGAATTGATCTACGACTATACGAACAAAGCCAACACCATCGCCGTCGTCTCCGACGGCACACGGGTTCTTGGCCTGGGCGACATCGGCCCGGGAGCCGGGTTGCCGGTGATGGAAGGCAAAGCAATGCTATTCAAATATCTGGGCGGGGTGGATGCGGTTCCGATCTGTCTAGATACGAAAGATCCGGACGAACTGATCCGGACGGTCCGGCTGCTGACGCCGTCATTCGGGGCCATCAACCTGGAAGATATTGCCATGCCCAAATGTTTCAGAATTTTGCGTGAACTGCAGGCGAGCAGTCCGATTCCCGTGTGGCACGATGACCAGCAGGGAACCGGAACCGTGCTCCTGGCGGCCATGATCAATGCGCTGACCGTCGTAGGGAAGCAGATGGGGCAGGTACGCATCGCCATGATCGGTATGGGGGCGGCAAATGTGCCGACCTATCGCTTTCTCACCGCCTGCGGCGCTGATCCGTCCCGTATCGTGGCCTGTGATTCCGGGGGCATTCTGGGTCGACATCGGCGGGAGTACGAACAGGACCCTGCATTCAGTGAACAATGGAATGTCTGCGCGCACACCAATCCCGACGGTCTTCGCGGCGGCATTGCCGAAGCGCTACGGGGGGCCGATGTGTGCGTGGCCTTCTCGGCCGGCGGCATTATCAAGCCTGAATGGATCAAGGGCATGGCGCGAGATGCCATTGTGTTTGCTTGTGCCAATCCCGTTCCCGAGATTTGGCCCTGGGAAGCAAAAGATGCGGGCGCGCGTATCGTTGCCACGGGTCGTAGCGATTTCCCCAATCAGGTCAACAACTCACTCGTATTTCCCGGTATATTTCGCGGCCTGCTCGATGTGCGGGCGCGTGCGATCACCGATGAGATGGCGATCGCCGCGGCGCACGAATTGGCTCTGTGCGCCCGTGAGCGCGGGATCCACGAGGACAGCATTCTACCGACGATGGATGAATGGCAGGTGCCGATGCGGCTTGCCGTTGCCACGGCGACCAAGGCACAGGAGCAGGGACTGGCACGGGTGGCGAGGACGCGTGACCAGGTACACATATTGGCGGAATCAAAGGTGCGGGCCGCGCATGAAGCCATGCGGGTGCTGCTGCGGGAAGGGCTGATCGTTGCGCCGCCTGCCGCCACCCCCTTGTAGTGCGGGAGAATGTCGCATTCCGCCTCTCGTTGATTCCTGCCTGCCCATGGTTATCTGGAAATTAGAAGGAGGTGCAATGCTTGAACAGGTCGGCGTCCTCGTTTCGAAGGTGACTCGCTCTTGTGTAGCCAACGTGCAGAGGGCACCGCTGTTGCTTCGGTAGCGGGGTGGGGTTCAAGGTACGCGCATTGAAGCTCGGTGCCAGTAGGCACGGCCGTTGATGCGGTCCTGGAAAAGATCGATGCGCGGGATGATCAGCTACTATGGCGACTGAAGGATTGTCGAACTTGCCTCGGTTGGTCGGCGGCCCGGTGTTCCACACAAGGGCGGGCCTTTTTGTTGTGTGCCCGATACGTGCCTATTCCTCTACCTTTCCTGCCACAGCAAACGCGTCGCAACAATCTTCGCATACTTTTATGCTGTCTGCTTTCTGAACAATGAAGGGGTACGCGACTGCTGGAGTGAATGATAGGGAATAAAAAAGCAGGGCGGAGGCGGGTTCAGAGAGCGTCTGGCAAGAAGAGGCCTTAGAGGGGTTTCAGGCTTCCCGCTTCGCACCTGCGGGCCTGCTCACCACCCCTGCGCTCGACCTCGGTATCCGTCTCTGTTCCTCTCACCGAAGCCTCCGCTCACTTCATAGGTAACGCTGGTCCTGTATTGGTCAAGGCCTGAGGTCTTGGCCTTCTCGTCTTTCAGTTTTCGCTCTCTGAAAGGTGCACGATCCGGTCGGTTCAACGCTTCATGGACCGGCCGTGCGGTGATGACGGTGGGCCGTTCATCCGACGCACTCGACAGCGATCGTGACGCCCCGCATCGCAAGCGTGTTCCCGCACCGGATGGAGTGACCTTAGGCAATGGTCGGTCCCGATTCTTCGGCGGGGCATTTGAGGAAATCCGCTACAAGCGCGATGCCGTAATGCTGCGAAAGAGTACAGGCGCGATGTGACACTCTGTGCAATGGGCGGGGTTTTGTGTCGCACCGCAGTGACTGCCTCCTATGTATGTCGGTGAGTTTGCTCAGCAAACACTCCGGCAATCCTGATCGAAGGGTGATGAGGCGCCGGCAGGCATCACGATTGCTCATCCAAAAGTATCCTCGGCGTTTGGATGAGTAGGACTGCGTTTGGTGAACGTGAAAAATCACAACGGAAAGGACGTCATACGTGTCGTGGTGGTGGGGTTCGGGAAAGTAGGCAAGGCCTGTGCGGAAGGCGTGCTCGCAAGCCAGGACCTCGCGCTGGCGGCCATCGTGCGACGTCTTGATAGCATGGGCCGACCCTTACCCGATGCATTCAGCAAGATACCGGTCGTCTCTCATACGGCGCAGGTTCAGCAGATGGATGGAGCACTCCTGTGCGTGCCTATGACACAGGTTCTCGAGACGGCGCACGATTGTCTCCAGCATGGCGTGCCGGTCATCGAAGCATCCCAGCTGCACGGGGAGGCGTTTCAGGCTCATCGGGAGGCCATTCATCGTGTGGCCGCGCGCTTCAACGTCCCGGCCATTGTGGGTGCCGGGTGGGATCCGGGAGCCCTGTCTCTTCTCCGTTCGCTCTTTGGACTGCTGGCTCCGGAAGGTGAGACCGAGACCAGGCATCGGGTGGCCGCGAGTCTTCACCATACGGCAATGGCTCGTCAGGTGATGGGCGTGAAAGACGCCCTCTGCACGGAACAGACTGCGGCGGATGGCCGGCGCCAGCGGTATGTCTATGTCGAATTGGAACAGGCGAGCGAGGTCGAGCGAGTCGCCGCTGCAATTCGTGCCGACCCGCTCTTTCTCGGAGAAGAGACTCTGGTGTTTCCGGTCGAGAGCGTGGCGGCGCTTGAGCAAGAAGGGCATGGCATTGTGCTGGAGCGGCGCGGTGCGCCGGGGCGCTTGGGGCATCAACGGTTGCTGTTTGAAGCTCGTTTCGATGACGCCATCATGACTGCGCACATCATGCTGGCAGCGGCTCGCGCCTTACGGGGATTGAGTCCGGGCGCCCATTCTCTCCTCGATCTGCCGCTGACCACCCTGTGGGGCGAGCAGGCTCACGTTGCGGAACGAGCGTGGCTCTAACCCGACTTGCAGTGGTGCCCTCTGCCGCTGAGGCCGGTGCTGTCAGAAGGGGACATGATGGCGTTTGAATTGACCAGTGGCACGTTCAAGGAAGGGGAACTGATTCCGAAGAAACATACCTGCGAGGGCGACGATCTCTCTCCGCCCCTACGGTGGAATCATCCTCCGGTCGGCACTCGCAGTTTCGCGCTGATTGCAGACGACCCCGATGCACCAGGCGGCACCTGGGTGCACTGGGTGATCTTCAATATCCCCATCGACGTGCGCGGATTAGCCGAAGGCCTGCCGGCGACGGATACCTTGCCGAATGACGCGCAACAGGGACTGACAAGCTTCAAGCGGGTCGGTTATGGCGGTCCTTGTCCCCCGCCCGGTGCCCCTCACCGCTACTACTTCACACTCTACGCGTTAAATCGGGAATTGCCTCTCAAGTCGCGGGCGACCAAGGCTCAGGTGGTCGATGCGATGAAAGGCCATGTGCTGGCCGAGGTTCGATTGATGGGCCGGTTCGGTAGGTGACCTCGGTAGGTCTTCCATCATGGCTGTATGGTTGGTTCCTGGCTGCGACCGGGGACGGAGTCTGTTGCCAAAGGTGTCTCGAGATATTCCAGCGGGAAGGCAGGGACGCGGCCGATTCTGCGAAGAGTTTCTGCTACCCGGACCGGTTTGCCCCAATCGCTCCAGAGGACGTCCCGGAGCTCGATCACGGCGATCGACTCGGCCGCCTGCTGCAGCAGATGCGTGGACAGGTTGTACGCGGGCATGTCGTGGTAGATGGCGTCGAGGATCTCAAGCTCCTGCGGCTGTCCGATTGCCCGGGTGAGTTGTTCGAAGCAGCGCATCAGGTCCGGAAAGCAGCGCCACCCGATTTGCCACAGCAATCCGGCTCGAGCGGCAACCACAAAGGTATTCCATAAAGCTCCGTGGCGTAGCGCATGACCGGCCTGCACCGGCGTGGGCTTTTCGATGAACGACTCAACCCCGCGCACCGGCTCTCTTGCGTGAGAGGGGAGTGGTTTCCCGGGTAGGATCCAGCCGTACTCCGTTTCGAGCCGGTCCGGCCGAACTCCCAACAGAACGAGCCGATCAGGCATCCTTCGCGCCGAATCGGTCATCCGGCGCACGGCGTCCAGAAAGCGTTCTTCGGGATGCACGAAATGATCGGAGGGAAAGATGACGACGGTCGCGTCCGGGGTGAGCGCATGGATGTATGTTAACGGCAGGAACAGACCTGCCGCGGTCTCACAGTTACGCGGTTGATAGATGACCTGTCCAACGTTGCGTCCCTGCAACTGCGCCAGAATTTCCGTGCGATGATCGCGCGCCACGACGGCGATAATTCGCTCCGGTGCTGTCAGCCTGGATGCCCGATCGACCGTGTGTTGGAACATGGAACGGGAACCCACGAACGTACAGTACTGTTTGGGCCGGTTGAATCCGAGCCAGCGCCGGACCAGCGGTTGCATTCTGGTCCCTTCGCCGCCTGCGAGGACGATCGCCCAATGGGAGGAGAGCGATTGCTCCTGGTGCATGACATCCCTTCAATCCGATGCAGTGATTCGTGAGGCGAGGTGCGCTCGGACAAGAGTGGAGTGCCCCCAAAATTCATCACATGGCTCGGCATCTGATGAGTGGTAAGAGCAAGAGGGACGCCAGGGAGGAACAGAGGACGTGGCGAAGGCATCAGTGGCGTATCGCCGCAGGAAACGCGTCTCCTGCTCGTGCTGATGGGCGGTAAGGGAGTGGGGCGCTCTGCGCCACCCTCTGCGTGCCGGCTTGTAGAGAAAAGTCCCAGGGCGTTGAGCGCGAAGGTCGATGCACATCGCGCTGGCCGGTGAAGCATGGCAGCTCGAATGATTGCGGAGGTTTGATCACATGAACAGGAGAGGTGTCCGTCGAACTGTTCCAGGATGAGCGGTATCGATCGCGGTTAAGCGGTTAATAGGGGCTCTTGCTCGGCATCGAGGCACTCTGCCGGAGGGCTGCAAGATAGGCGAGAATATCCTTGATGTCCTGATCGGTCAACGTGGTATCGGGAAACATTCCGCTTCCAGGGTGGCCTTCACGTATCGCTTGGAATCGGGCCTTATTGTCTTTCAGATTCTGGACCGCGCGATTCCGGAGATCGGGCGCGGATGCCGCATGCTTGGCGATCGCTGCCGTGGTGTCTGGGGTGAGCGAGGGTTTTTTGTCGATAACCCCGTCGATGCCGTGGCAGTAGTGACAAATGCCCTTGCCGTTAAACAAGGCTTTGCCCTGCGTGGCATCACCCTTCATGCCGCTGCCGATGCCGGTCGATTCAGCTCGACTGGTGCCGGGCGCTGAGAGCAATAGGGTGACCAGAAGCAGACCGGAAAATAGCCTGTGGTTCAGCATGGACGTTGTCCTCGTGTTGGCATGACGATTGATCCAGTATGCCGCGGTGATTCCCGGAACACAATGCCATCGACCGATATAGTGTCCATGTCCCCGCATGTCTGATCTGTCTGCGTTCATGCTCCGCAAAATGCCTTGGTATAATGCTGGATGGTTTCCCACGCAACCAAGTAACGCTGAGGAGGGACGACATGATGAAGACACCAAAAGCTCGCTCCAAGGCCGGTGAGATAAAGAAGAGCACCACGTTTTCGAGTCCGGTGGCCCGGAAAGCCTTGGCGGCCAAACAGCGACAGAAGAAAGAAGATGTGACCGCAGCGATGGAGGTGTCCCAACGGAAAGGAGCGAAGGAAAGCGCGCCGAAGATTTCTGCCGCGTTGATTCGAACCGTCGAGGCGGCGAAGCTCTCACGCAAGAAAGAGATGATTACGGGAGCCATGGAGAAAACGCAGCGAGGTGCCGATAATCAGCGCAATCCGCCGGCATCGAAGGCCTTGGAGCGAACGGTGGCAGCAAACGAGCGTCTCCGCGTGAAAACAACTATCACCGCGGCTTTGAAGGAGTCGCAACGCCGGTCCGCTTCGTGAGGATCATGAAAGAGCATGCCTTTTTTCACCCAGTGGGAGTTTGCTCATCCGATACGTGTGAATGCCGACCTTCCTCAGTATAGCGGCGCAGCCAATTCGCACCGCTAGAGGTTGTGTCAGACAAAATCTGTATGTATTTAAGGAGAATTCGTAGTGTCAAGTTTGTATAAATCTGCTAGGGTTGGGCCGCGCGCATCACGTCCGATACATATAGTCCGCTGCGATTCGGGGAGGTCTCTATGCGTAGTCCTCAACTCGATCCGACCATGACACGGACACTCACCTGTCTCCACATGCGACTCATTGATCGCATACGGTGCGAGGACGAGAACGAGCCTCCTCGCTATCGATGTCTTGAATGCGGGGCGATCATCGAAGATCCGGAATCTCACGTCAGGCCTTCCGCATAATCAGTCGCCCCGGTCGTTGGTACGAACTCCGGCCTACCGTAGAATCCCGCTCACGATCAGTTCAATGGCCTGCTCGGGGCTCAGACCCCTGGCCATCAGTGTTTCCAATTCCTTTCGATCCACGCTGCCAATGGCTGCCTCGTGAGTCACTTTTGCTTCCGGATGAAAGACCTTCACGATAGGAATGGCGCTGGCATGGGCACGGCCTTGCACGATCTCCATGCAATCCACGTGACCGCGGGCGCCTTTCGCATGGGCCTCGGTGATGCCGGTGATGTCCGCACAGGCCTCGCCGTCCAGCACGACCCGCGTTTTGATAAGGCTGCGCGATCGTTCACCGCGAAGGACCACGGCTTCCTTCAGCGTGATGCGATCCTGTTTGTGGGCAAAAATCTTCGCGCTGAGTTCGGCCAGGCCCTCTTCTTCAACTTCGACGAGATAGTCGACGTCGAGCGTTCCCACCACACTGGATAGCAACGAGAAGTCCGAGAAATAGCGGGCGCCCTTGCCGATCTTGATCGTGGCGTGTGGCAGGACCTGCATGCCGCCGTGGGGGCCGTGGTAGTGTCCTTCGGTGTAGATCAGTGACGCGTCGGGGGCGAGCGTCATCACCGCCTGCATGCGATGTTCGGCCGCTTCAGCCAGGGGAAATAGGCAATGCGAGAGTACACGCGCCTGCGCTCCTTCGTTCACCTGCATATCGATCTTGATCTGCTGGACCCCGGTGGGCCGGGCCAAGCCGAAACACATGTGGATCGGCTGCGCAATGGTGACGCCCGCTTCAACGACCATCCTGCCGATGATGGCATCCGCCGTTTCTTCGATATCGATGCGAAGACCCGGGACAGTCCGATGACTCAGGATATGGTGCCCCTGTGCGACGACATGCGCAATGTCCTGATGGTCGAGTAGGGAGGCCTCGGCGCCCACCATCGGGAGAGCGCGAAGGAGCGTCTCAAGGTCGGACATACCCACAGACCTCCCCATCGCAACGGACACAGGTTCGCCCGCGGAAGTTATCTACGACCTCGCGGGGACTGCCGGAAAAGATGATGCGTCCGGCGCAGAGTTGAGAGGCCCGATCGGCGATCAGGGCTACCTCCTCCTGGTGCGTGATCAGCAGGACAGATCCTCCGCTTTCTTTCAGCGCGCGAATGATGTCGATAATGTGCGTGATCGAGAGCATATCGATCCCCGCCGCCGGTTCATCGAGAATGGCCAGTTTCGGTTTCATCGAAAGGACCGATGCGAGTTCGATCCGGTGGCGCTCTCCGCCGCTCAACGCCTTATCCATTCGCCGCGTCAGATAGCGCTCCGGATCGAGCCCCACCTGTCGTAATGGCAGTGCCGCATCGCGCTTCGTTTCGCCCACGCTTAGATACTCGCGCACCGTAATGCCTTCGAATCGGGCCGGCTCCTGCCAGGCAAGCGTCAGGCCGAGTCGGGCCCGTTCATGCAGTGTCAGCGGCAGGAGTTCGATGCCATCGAAAAGGACTTGCCCGGCATTCGGCGCATACCCTTCGCACCCCATCAGGACATAGGCGAGAGTGGTTTTGCCGGAGCCGTTGGCTCCGAGCAGGGCATGGATTTCCCCGCGTTGGACCGCGAAGTCGAGCCGGTCGAGAATCGGATGCCGATCGGCTTCAAACGTGAGCCCGTGAATGTCCAGCAACGGAATAGGCATGGATATCTAGGGAATGATCACACCAATGTGCATCAGGTGTGCCTTCACTCACATGCGCGTTGTGCGAGTTTTCGACTGGATGGCCGGCCGAACCGTCGCGTTTTGCAGCATGGGTAGCAGAGCGCTGTGGAGTTTCTCCTCGCGCGAGCGGAGCTTGAGTGCCGTCTGTGTGCGGTTGCAGGAAGGGGTATCATCCAGTAGAGTAAATCAAACCCCTGCGCTACGCCATGACGGAGGCTGCCTTTCCCAGATCATGTCACAAGGAGAATCCAAGGTGAGTCGCAACAAGCTGGTGTCGATCGGGCTACTTTCGTGGTACGTGGCGGTCTCGGTCTGGATGGCGCAGGCCCCGGTCGATCCCCAGTTCTGGTTGCTGGCCAGTATCCTCCCGGCGCTCTTCGTGGTGTTATTGGTCGTGACGCACCGCTTTCTGCCCCTGTCGCATACGTCCCATGCGCTCATTACGGCCTTTCTCACCTTGCACACCATCGGCGTCCATTACACCTATGCCGAGGTGCCGGTCGGTGTGTGGATGGACCAGGTGCTGCATCTCGGGCGCAATCACTTTGACCGGATCGTGCACTTCAGTTTCGGATTCTTGTTGGCCTATCCAATGGAGGAGTTGTTTCGGTTGAGCGCGAGCATCCGGGGGTGGGTGGTCTACTATCTGCCCGTGATGACGGTCCTTGGGTTGAGCGGGCTCTGGGAAATTATTGAATCGTGGGTGGCTCGCGCCGTGCATCCCGAATTGGGCGTGACCTATCTGGGTTCGCAAGGAGATATTTGGGACGCGCAGAAGGATATGGCTGCCGCCCTCTATGGCGCGTTACTCTCCATGACGTTACTCCTGATCGTGCGCGCGTTACGTGGAGCCGAAACGACGTTGGAGTCGGAGGCGGCATTCTCGGAATAGTGCGTATACCATGCATGTAGAGGCCATACATCAGCAGGGCAGTGCGGAGGCTCACCAGCCTCGGGTGCTGGTGAGCCTGCTCTTCATGTATGGGTTGCTCTGGATCTGGCTGGCGATTGAGCCGGTCAATCGCCAGGATTGGTTTCTGGAAAATCTGCTCGCCGTAGGATTGGTAGCAGTTCTTGTCCTCACCTACCGCCGGTTCGCCTTTTCAGTCACGTCCTACTATCTCATTGCGGCGTTCATGGTGCTGCATGCGATCGGCGCTCACTACACCTATTCGGAGGTTCCGTTCGGTTTCTGGCTCAAAGACGCGTGGGGGTTGAGCCGGAATCCATTCGATAGAATCGTGCATTTCGCCTATGGTCTCTTGTTGGTCTATCCGTTGCGTGAGGTGCTCGTGCGCCGGGCCGGCTTGCAGGGAGCCTGGACCTACGTGATGCCGGCGAGCGGCATTCTGGCGCAGAGCGGGTTCTTTGAAATAGTCGAAGCGATCGTCGCCATGATCGTCAGCCCGGAGTTAGGTAGCATGTACCTCGGAACACAAGGAGACGAATGGGATGCGCAGAAGGACATGGCGGCGGCCTTCGGGGGCGCAGTGCTCACCATGGCCCTCACCGCCTGGTTACATAAGCCACAGCGGGGGCGACGCTGCACGGAACGCGTGATTGTAGCGGGATGAATGGGCGCGTTTAGTGGAGCGTATCTGGCATTGTGATGGTGTCTGGTCGAATGGCGGGCTCGGAAGTACCTAATGAATCAACTTGTACAATCTGCTAGGATCCTAGCCATCGTGGCGAGCTGATAACACGTCGGCACATACGCCATCCACGGAGGCGATCATGCAGACTCCACCACTCGATCCGTCGCGCTCGGCTCTCCTCCCTCCGGCAGCCTGTTGCCATCAACGACTCGTGGACCCTGTTCTAGCTGAGAACGGCAAAGAAACCGGAATGGTGCGCTGTTTGGAATGCGGCGCCATCATTCCTGATCCGCTGTCGGCCTCGGTACACTAGTGACCTTCGACGCTTTGGACGGGCCGCCGAATGTACTCCGGCTTGTTTTCCAAGTCCGGATTCCTTCTTTGCGACCGTTCAACCTGCTCTTTTGAGGTCAGATCCTCGGTCTTTAAGGCCAATATTTGGCTCGCGATTTGACGTATCCGAATACGACATCGCGCCGAGCGACCATACCGATCAATTTCTGATCTTTCACAACCGGGACACGGATCAGATGCCGCTCCTGGAGCAGGTGAATCAGGTGCATGAGCGGCATGTCTTCGGTGGTGGTGACGACGTCGCGCGTCATGATCTGCGATACCGGGACTTCCCGGAGATCCTTTTCCTGCTCAACGGCCTTGAGTAGATCAAATTCTGTCACCAGCCCACGCAGGGTCCCGTCTTGTTCGACGACCGGCACACTGCCGAAATTGTGCTCGCTCAAGAGTTCCGCCACCACCATCGCAGTGGATGTCGGCCCGACGGTGACGACTGCATCTTCCATGATCTGTCGGACGACCAATGTTTTGGGATCACAGCCGTGGACGAAATATTCCGTGGCTCTCATAGGACCCTCCTTCTTCGGACTCCGTGGAGTGAAGTGATAGGACGCTATGATTCGAACGTGCTCTTCTCAATAGAAGAGCAAACCCGGTGCCTTGTCTCTGTTCTGCCGAAGATAGACGCAGAAGGGGGCACCGGCGGACCGGTAGGGGAAATCGCGACCGAACTCCTCGAAAATCATGGGGTGGAAAGGGGGCCGACTCGGTACGGTTGCTCACATCCGGTTTGTGCGATGCGCTCATACTGTTTCCGACCGTAGCCACTGTGGACATTCGCGCCAGATAATGGCTTCGGTGCTGCGGAAGATTTCCGCAGTTCCGCCATGTGACATACATGTGTTTCCTGGATATTGGGTCTATTCGCTTCTGTCCGTAACGCGGTGCCTCTGGCACGTCTGTTGCGCTCCATGCATGCGGATGTGCGGTGCTGCGGTCGCGTGGGGAGCGGAACGGCTGGTGATGGCAGTCAAGATTCAGTGAGCGGTGGAGGACGGCACCATGACAATTCCATCCAGTATCATGCGGATGTTTGTGATGGGAGCGGCTCTCTCCGTCGTCGCCTGTGCGCCGCCGACGCCCAAGGTGCAGCAGCCGGCCGCGGTTCCGCAGCGGATCGAAAGAACAGCCGGAGAATCTGTTCGCGATCGCGATGCGGCGTTCCGTTCAACCGTTCGATGGAGGAGCCTACCCGCTCCGACTCGCTATGGGTAAACGCATTACGATCATCCAAGGACACCCCGATGGTCAGACACGTCATTTTGGCCACGCGTTGGCGGACGAATATGCGAAGGGTTGTCAGGATGGCGGCCATGAAGTTCGACGTGTCGAGGTCGCGCAGTTGGCATTTCCCCTCTTGCGGACGAAGGAAGAATTCGAGAAAGGACCACCGCCGGATTCGATCCGGCAGGCGCAAGACGCGATTCGCTGGGCCAACCATCTCGTCATTCTCTATCCCCTCTGGCTGGGGTCGATGCCGGCGCTCCTCAAAGGGTTTCTCGAACAGGTCTTCCGTCCCGGCGTCGCGTTCGCGTATCAGGCACGCGGAAAAATGGCGACGCAACTCTTCATGGGAAAGTCGGCCCGCGTGGTCGTGACGATGGGCATGCCTGCCTGTGTCTATCGATGGTTTTACCTCGCTCACAGCGTGAAGAGTCTTCAACGCAATATCCTCGAGTTCTGCGGCATCAGGCCGACAAGAGCGACGTTGATCGGAGGTGTGGAGAGTATGAATGAGGAGCAGTATGCAGGATGGTTGGATGAGATGCGGGGGCTGGGTGATGTGGGGCAATGACGCGCCGTACTGATTGATGGTGAGTGCCGACGTGAAACAGGCGCTGCACGTGGGGGTGGTCAAGGAGGAGTGTTCATGTCGAGGATTAAGGACATCAGAGCGTCGATCGAACACCGGATCGATGCGTTGGAACACCAGGCCGTGGCCTTGGAATCGCAGCTCATGCAGCCGAAAGAGGAGGCGACACAGAGGCTTGAACAGGGTAAGCAGCAGTTGCGCGACGTGGTGACAGCGTTGCAAACCGAGCTTCGAACATCGAGGGCGGTCGTCGATGTGGCGAAGGCCGAGTTGCAGGCCAGGCTCGACCATCTCCGTGTGCAGTTAGCCTTGGGCAAAGCGGAGGCTCACGAGACGCTCGAGCAACAGCGCGAGAAGATTTTTGAGGCCCTGAGTGAGTTCGAATCCGTGGCCGATCAGAAACTGGCCGAGACCGCGTTTGAATCTGGCCGGTTGTGGGAATCCCTTGTCGGGCGGGCCAGCCGGCTGGAAGCCGAATTCGAAGCGTTGACACATCGGCTTTTGATTGAGAGCGGACAGCAGCGTCACATGGTGGAGGAGAAGAAACAGGAACTTCTGCAGAGAATACGGACGTACCAGGACGATCTCAGACGGAAGCGCCAGATGGTTCGAGCCAGGGCCGACACATTTGAGATCGATCTGCGAGAAGGGTTAGTGCAGATCAAGACGGCCTTTCTGCGACTCTTCGACTGACGTCTCACGTCCTCTCACGGCGTCTTCAGCAGTTTGCGGCATTCAGCCAGGATATAGACCGGTTTCGTGTCGTTTCCTTTGTTGTCCGGGTTGGGGCCGATCGCCATACCGGTCACGACCATGCCCGGAGGACATTGCCAGTGATCGACCCGCAGCATCCCGCCAATAGAGATACGCAGGACACCATCAGGTATCGGCATCGGCTTGACACAATTGCCTCAGGCCAGTAGCCTCTCACCGTTTGTGTATTCCATCTGAAAGGACAACACGATGGCTACCCGCCAATTGGCTCCCGATCGGATCATGCAGCTTGGGTTTGGGTTTTGGGGATCGAAGACATTGCTGACTGCGGTCGAGCTGGGTCTCTTTACGGAGTTGGCCAAGAAACCACTGGATGCCAAGGCCTTGACCAAGCGGCTCAAGCTCCATCCACGAAGCGCCCTGGATTTTTTTGACTCATTGGTCGCGTTGGGCATGCTCAAGCGGAGCGGGGTACGATACGCGAACACGCCGGAAGCAAACCTGTTTCTGGACCGCGCCAAACCGTCCTATACCGGTGGCATCCTTGAAATGGCCAACGCCAGACTCTATCCCTTCTGGGGTTCACTGACGGAAGCGCTACGTACTGGTAAACCGCAGAATGAGGTGAAGACCGGCGAAGATTTCTTCGGCACGCTGTACGCCGATCCGCAGCGGCTGGAAGGATTTCTCAAAGCCATGACCGGGCTCAGTCAGGGGACGGCCAGGGCGATCGCCGCAAAGTTTCCCTGGAAGAAGTATCGCTCGTTTGTCGATATCGGTTGCGCGCAGGGCGGCGTGGCAGTCGAACTTGCGTTGGCACACCCGCATCTCAGTGGACAGGGAATGGATCTTCCCGTCGTGCAGCCGGTCTTCGAGGCCTATGCGCGAAAGAAGAAGCTCCAGAAGCGAGTGACGTTTCACCCGGGAGATTTTTTCAGGGAGCAGCTACCGAAGGCCGACGTCCTCATCATGGGGCACATTTTGCACGACTGGGACCTCAAAGAGAAAATGATGCTGTTGCGTAAGGCGTATGCGGCTTTGCCATCAGGAGGGGCCTTGATCGTGCATGAAGCCTTGATCGATGATGCGCGGAACACCAACGTTTTTGGACTGCTGATGAGCTTGAATATGTTGATCGAGACGCATGGCGGGTTTGATTTCACCGGCGCGGATTGCAGAGGGTGGATGAAGAAAGCCGGCTTCACACGAACGAAAGTGGAACCGCTGGCCGGGCCTGACTCGATGGTGATCGGTTTCAAATAGGCGTGGGGATCTCACCCCGTGCTACAAGACGTCCCTTTAGGAGGCAGATCTGGATCGATCCCCTGTTTGCGCAGGCCGGGACGTTTTATGAAGTGATCCCGGTGACCGTCAGACCTTGCTGAACGCGTCTCGAGCCGGGGGCAATCCGTTTCGTCCGGCGCCGGCCGAACTGGCGATCGAGTATACAGACATGAGTGCGTCGGCTGCGCCGGTTTCGTCGGAACGTGCGTCGCAGCCAGAAACTGCCCGGTCCTTGCAGGAGCAATTTACTGTACTAAAGCAGCTCCACGAGCAGGGTTTGATCACGGATGAGGACTATCGCACCAAGAAGCAGCAACTGCTCGATCGGCTGTGAGCACGATTGTGCGATCGGGCGGAACCGGAAGATGAGGTGGTCACCCAGCGGTAGAGAAATCTGATTTGTTCCTGACCCTTCGGGTAAGATGCGGAGAATGCAGACCCGAGCGAAAGGAACGTCATGAGCAGCTCCTCCGCACCCTCTTCCGGGCGCTGGTCTCTTCCCGTCGAGGATGATTGGTCGACTCCGTTTGCCGAGGTGTTACTGGCGCAGCTTGACCTGCGCCCAGGCCTGACGATTCTCGACATTGCCTGCGGCCATGGTATCCCGGCCTTCTATCTCGCCGAACAGGTTGGTCCCACCGGATCCGTCACCGGTATCGATGCCAGTCGCGGCCAGATCGCGAGCGCGCGAACCATTCAGCGGGGCGACCTGCCCTGGCTGCGCTTCGAGTGTCTCGACATGCGCGCGTTGCCCGCCTCCTTCCCGACCTTCCAACGCATCACCGGTAACTTATCTGTGATGTTTCTTCGTCCATATCGATTTGAAGCGATGCGGGGATTGATCGAACATCTCGAGCCGGGGGGGCAGGTAGTCCTGACCTTCCCCTCCCTCGGAACCTTCGATTCGATGTGGCAACGAATTGATCAGGAAATGAGCCGGCATGGACTTACCATCGAGCGCGAGCGGCTGGCCGCGCATGTGGCGGAGCGGCCGTCGGCGGCGGAGGCGCGCGGGTGGCTCGAACGACTGAATATGGAGCGGATCGCTGTGGTTGAGCGGCCGCTTGAAGTCGCGAGCGGGTCCGGCCAGCGCTTTCTCCAGCATCCGCTCCTGCGCGGCGGGTTTCTTGACGATGCCTATGAATGTTTCGAAGACGCAGGGTTGGCCGACGAGGTCATGACCAGGGTCTCCATGGATCTCGAGAGCATGACGCCATTGCTTGCCCAGCGTTGTGCGCTCAGCGGGTGGAAGCCCGTCAAAGAGTGACGTGTGGCCCAGTGAGGTCTCGAAGAACGGGGGATGATGTGAACGCTCGGATCAATCGAACGCTGGCAGGACTCATGTGCCTCACGCTGTGGACGGGATGCGGCGCTCTGCCCGCCCGATACGTTGAGCAGGCCGAGCCCGGAGTGACGTTGACCTCCCTCGTCGCGGCGCAGGAGGGGTATCAGGGGAAGACGGTTATTCTCGGCGGGGTGATCGTAGATCAACAGCAGGATGGCTCACGCCTGTGGCTGCACCTCAAGAACCGCCCGCTGGATAAGGACTACCGGCCACACCGTCCGACCATCAATGAAGGACCGGAGGCTGGATATTATTGGGTGCTGGTGCCGGACGCATCCCTCTTGCCCCCCAAATGGAAACAGTGGGCGCGGGTGACGGTGGTGGGGCGAGTGAAAGATTCAAAAATAACAGGCCCGGCGAATCAACCGACAACCGAGCCGGTACTCAGTTTGGTCTTCATGCGCGGGTGGGCCATGGGAAATTCACAACCAGGCGGCGCATGGGAAGAGTCGGTGGATGCGAATTATCTGCTCTCCGTTCCCGAAGGTCTCCACGGGGAGTGAGCGGAGAGGCAGGGGCGCCTTAGGTTATTGCCGCTGGTCTTCCGTGTAGCGGCTATGCAGTTTGACCGGCGCAGCCCGTTTCTTGCGCATCCGGATATTCAGCATTTCGACGCTGACGGAGAAGGCCATGGAGAAATAGATATACCCCTTGGGCACGTGCACATCGAACCCTTCGACCATCAAGGTGACGCCGACCAGAATCAAAAATGACAGGGCGAGAATTTTGATCGTCGGATGAGTCTCCACGAAATCGCCGATGGCCTTGGCCGCCATCAACATCACCACCACGGCGAGAATGATCGCTACCGCCATGATCGAGACATGTTCGACCAGGCCGACGGCAGTAATCACCGAATCCAACGAGAAGACGATATCCAGCAGCGCGATCTGAATCAACACCATGCCGAGGCTGGCAGCGGTAGCCGACGCATGACCTTCTTCGACGCCTTCCAGACTATTGTGAATTTCGTGCGTGGCTTTCGCCATCAGGAACAGTCCGCCTCCGATTAAAATCACATCGCGGCCGGACACGCCGTGACCAAGGATGGTGACCCAGGGATAAGTGAGTCCCATCACCCAGGAAATCGAGAACAGGAGTCCCAGCCGTGCCATCATGGCCAGGCCTAGTCCCACTCTGCGCGCCACGGCTCGCTGGGATTCAGGCAGCCGGCTGACCAACACGGATAGGAAGATGATGTTGTCGATCCCCAACACGATCTCAAGCGCGGTCAGGGTGCCCAGGGCAATCCATACTTGTGGATCGGCAAGCCATTCGAACATCAGCAGCTCCGTTCGTGAAAGAAAAGGCGAGAGAGTCGATCTGTCATGCGAGGTAGTGCGGTATCACCGTATGTTGAGGAAGTCTACCGTTCCGGGCGGGTCGGCGCAATCAAAACGTGGGTCTGTGGCATGAACTGCCGCGAGGGGGACGCCCCCTCGCGGCCTGCCGATCATGTTCGGCGGAGGAAGTCCGGGCGATCCCGGATGGCGACCATTTTCACCAGGTCACGGATTGAGAGCACGCCCACGACCTTCTCATGTTCGGTGACGGCCAAATGGCGAATGCGTTTGGCTGCCATCCGCTCACTCGCGTCCCGGATGGTGCGATTGATATCGATGTCGAGCAAGGGCGAATTCATGAGCGCGCCCACGCGCATCGCGTCCGGATCGAGCTGATACGCGAGCAACTTGCGGACCAAGTCGCCTTCGGTGATGATCCCCACGAGCTCATCCGCTTCCATCACGAACAGCGCGCCGATGTGCTTGTCCGCCATCCGTTGCGCAGCGGCGAGAGCAGTCTCCTCGCTGCCGATGGTTTCAATGGCCGTTTTCATGAGGACGCTCAATGGACGGTAGACATTCGTGAGCGCCTGCACCGGTCCGCCGTCGGCATCCACGAAGTGTCGCACCAGATCGCGAACAGAAATGACACCGAGCACGTCCGTCCCTTCGGTCACGACAAGGTGCCGGATATTCTTGCTCTGCATCAGGTGACTGGCATCGACCATCGGACGAGTCGGTCCGATGGTGATGAGCGGGCTGCTCATGATGTCTAGCATACTGGTCCGGGAGGGCACGCGGCCCGCCGCCAGCACCTTGGAGACCAGGTCGGTTTCAGTGACGATCCCGGCGATCCGGCAATCGTTGTGCGGGCGATCGAACGATTCGATCAGGACGGAACCGATACTTCGTGTCCGCATTCTGGTGGCGACGGTGACCACGGAGGTATC
The DNA here is from genome assembly GCA_009594995.1 of Nitrospira sp. Classification (GTDB taxonomy): domain Bacteria; phylum Nitrospirota; class Nitrospiria; order Nitrospirales; family Nitrospiraceae; genus Nitrospira_A. Next base: position 81,371 of record VOPR01000070.1, read on the forward strand.
CTGCGGAACCACTTCCAATTGGCGGTGCATATAATCACTGACGTGCTGGCCCGATGCGCTGGTCATAAAGACTCCTTTTCTTCGACAGTCGTTACGCTGTGGCGTCTCGTGTGAGGCGCCGATGGTCGTTTGATGACAGGAATCATTCGCATGAATCTGCACTCTCAGCTTGCGTGCACGGTGTGTTTCGTTCGCAGGCGTCCGCCCACGACTTTCTTGAGGTGATCGGCCAGCAGCAGGGCGATAGCCCCCAAGGTCAATGGCCCGAAGATCCAAGCCGGAAGGGAGGCGGTTCCCAGAACCAGATGTCCGACCGGGCTGTAGGTCATGATGAAGAGAATGCTCAATTCGACGGTCACTCCCACAAGGATCAGTGGGTTGCTGAGCCAGCCGAGCCGGAACGCGGAGATGCGGTCGGACCGGCAGGCGAATACGTTGGCGGTCTGTGCCGCGACAATCCCCGCGAAGGTTACGGTCGTCGCCTCTTTATACAGCGGGGAGTTCCAGTCGAGTGGGGCTCCCCAGGTCCAGCCCTGGCTGTGAAGGTAGAGAAAAAACCCTCCCATGGCAATGCCGGCTTCGATCAACCCGAGGAAGCCATAGGCCCTGACGAGCACGTCCCGACTGAGTAGCCGTTCTGTTCGAGGTCTCGGCGGTTCATCCATCACGCCTCCTTGAGGGCGTTCCGCGGCCAATGCCAGGGCCGGCACCATATCTGTTCCCAGGTCTACGGCAAGAATTTGGGGGACGGTGAGGGCCAACGGAATCGACCCCAGCCCGTAAGCAAGGTACGGCACGACCTCCGGTACGTTACTGGCCAGGACGTAGGTCATGAATTTACGGATGTTCATAAATACAGCTCGGCCCTCTTCAACGGCATTGACGATGGTCGCGAAATTGTCGTCGAGCAGGATCATGGAAGCCGTTTCTTTGGCCACATCGGTGCCGGCCACTCCCATGGCAATGCCGATGTCGGCCATTTTGAGCGCCGGGGCGTCATTCACGCCGTCGCCGGTGACTGCGACCACCTCGCGCATCTCCTTGAGTACCGAGACAATGCGCATTTTATGCCGGGGCGCCATACGGGCGAAGACCGGGTCCGGCTCGCCGGGGGCTGTCGGGGTGAGCAGGCGGCGGAGTTGCTCATCGCTGAAGGTATCGACCTGGGCGCCTTCGATCACCGGCACGAAGCGTCCCGGTTCCGTCGGCAGAGACTCCGGCGCCAGACCGATTTTGCGCGCGATGGCGAGAGCCGTGAGCGGATGGTCACCGGTGATCATCACGACGCGTATGCCGGCTTTCCGGCAAGTCCGGATTGCCTCCGGCACCTCGCGGTGCGGCGGATCCATCATGGCGACGAGTCCGAGGAATGTCAGTCCCTGCTCCAGGCTGTCGGCGTCCAGTTCTTCCACGCCGCGTTCCACGTCACGCATGGCCACGGCCAGGACGCGGTAGGCCTGCTGGGCGAACCCCTGACTTTGGGCCAGGATTTTCTTGCGCCCGTCAGGGGTGAGCTCGGTGGCGACCGACGATCCCTGTTGCATGGTGCAGCGGGGAAGGACCGACTCCGGGGCGCCTTTGGTGAACGCAAGCAGGCGGCCTTCGCTCCAGTGTAGTGTCGTCATCCGCTTGCGGTCTGCATCGAAGGGCAATTCGCCCATGCGTTGAAGCGGGGGACGGTGGAGCAGCCCGTGGTCGGCGGCAAATTCCAGCAGTGCCGTTTCGGTGGGATCGCCGGAGGCCTGGCTGCGGCCGTCTGGTCGGCGTGTGCGTTTGGCGTTGTTGCAGTGGACCATGGCGTCGAACAGCGGTCGCCAGCGTTCGGCCTCGGCGGCGCTGATGAGGCGGTTTCTCGTGAATAGGCAGCCCTCGCGGGATTCGACGACGAGGTCATCGACATACAGTTTGTCGAGGCGCATGCGATTTTCTGTCAGCGTGCCCGTCTTGTCGGTGCAGATCACGGTGGTGCAGCCCAGCGTTTCGACGGAGGCGAGGTGTTTGATGAGCGCCTTGCGCGCGGCCATGCGTTGGCTACCCATGGCGAGGGCAAGGGTGACGGTCGGCAGGAGTCCTTCCGGCACGTTGGCGACGATGATGCCGATGCCGAAGATCGCGCTGGTCCAGAAGCCCAAACCCATCCCGACGCCGATGGTGAAAAAGACCAGGCCCATGGCGAGGGACAGCCCGGCAACGACATGCGTGACCTTCACGATTTCCTGTTGGAGCGGACTGAGACCGCTTTGGACGGTGGTCGTCAGATGCGCAATTTTTCCGAACTCGGTATTGAGGCCCGTGGCGAAGACCACGCCCTGGCCATGGCCGGATAGGACCGTGGTTCCGGCAAACGCTAGGTTCGCGATGTCGAGCGGATGACCATCGGTGATGGGCTCGGCCGTCCGTCGTTGCGGTTTTGATTCACCGGTAAGCGAGGAATTGTCGACGCGCATCCCGACCGCTTCAGTAAGCCTGGCATCGGCGGGCACCTGCTCACCCTCTTCCAGGAGGAGCACGTCACCCGGGACTAGCTCGCTGCGGGCAATCTGCTGCTGTTGCCCGTCGCGAATCACCCAGGCCTTGGCCGGCAGCATGCCGCGCAACGCCTGAACTGCACGTTCGGCCCTATATTCCTGGAGGAATGCGAAGATGGCGTTGATGAGAATGACGCCCAGGATGGCCCACCCGAGTGTGGCCATGCCCTCGCCTGCATGAAGGGCATCGGCCGTGAAAGCCAGTCCGGCAGCCACCCACAGAAGCAGTGCCAGGAAATGGGTGAATTGGCGGGCAAAGCGGCCGATGAGGGGCGTGCGCCGCAAGGCCTGCAGACTGTTGGGTCCGTGTTTGAGGGTTCGCCGCCGCACATCGTCGGCGGAAAGGCCCTGCGGCGTAGTGGCGAGCGCCCGATACACCTGACTGGGCGCCAGGCGGCAGATCTCTAGCGCAGACAGTTCAGGCACGCCATCCTCGCACGATGAGGACCGAGCAGGGCGCATATTTCAGGAGCGTTTCCGATACGCTTCCCAGCTGCAGCCGCTCGGACCCGGTCAGCCCTCGCGAGCCTGCCACGAGCAGATCGACATTGCGTGAAGCGGCTTGCCGCAGGAGTGCGTCGGTCACATGATCGAGCTGCACCTCCGGCGTGACTGCATACCCTTCGGCGAGGAACCGGGCGCGCAATTTGTCGATCATCTGTTCCGCCGCCTGACGCTTCGGCGCCGAGATCTGCTCCACCTGGTCTTTCGACAGGTATTTGCTCGCCAGTTCAGTGACGGCCGGCTCCACCACGGAAAGCACCGTGACCTGGGCGGAATCCGGGAGGAACTGTTTGCACAGAAAGCTACAGGCACCTTGCGAGTGTTTCGACGTATCGGCCGCGAACAGCACATGGGAAAGGTTTTTGAGGGGGCGCTTCACAACCAGCACCGGACAGGGGGCCAAGGCGGTGACTTTGCGCGACACACTGCCCAGCAAGTAATGCTCCGCGTCGCTGAGCCCACGCGAGCCGAGCACGAGCAGATCGACTTTCTTTTGCTTGGCGACTTTCGTGATGGTGTCGGCCACCCGGCCGTGCGCGAGCATGGTGTCGATGCTGGTGCGAGGCTTTGTTGTGGCTTGTTTCAGCGCGATTTTCGCCAGGCCCTCGAAGCGGCGCAACACCTGATCGCCGGCCTTGGTCATGGCGGCAATGGCCTGTTTTGAGACAGACGCATGTTTGCGTGCGGAGGATTTCAGTGAAGCGCTGTCCACGACATGCAGCAACGTGACAGTATCGGGCGGTCGGCCGGCGACTGCCTCCAGCATCTGCACGCTCCACTCGGCGAATTCGGATCCGTCCACGGCGATCAACATCTTCATCTGTGCATCTCCTCGATGGGCTGTTGTCCAGTCTGGAATAGGGTCTGCATTGGATATGCCTGGACGCAATCGAATACCCATACGGCAATTCCCTGTGGGGCTCGACGGTTGACCGGCGTGGGCGACCAGGTCTGGCCATCGAGTTGCGGCGTTTTGCAGCAGTGTCGAGCCTGCGGCTGGGGTAATTGGCCTCAGTTGAATGCTGTGCGGGGGACGGTCTGAAGGCGACGGTCTGTCTGGTCATGCACTCCTGTAAGCTGGAGAATCTGTCGGTACTTAGGCATCACCATTGCGTGGGGAATGGGCGGGAGGACTCGAGCATGTTGCAGAGGAGCCTGGTCTGGTGGATGGGCGGGTTGGTGGGGTGGAGCCTATTGCTGGCGACGACGGACCTTGGGGCGTCAAATGTGGTGGCCCGCGTGCTTCCGGGCGGGGAGGGAATTGAACTCGAGATTCCGACGGATGTCGGTTCGCAGAAGGAAACCCTTCCGCTCTATCACAGCGGAAAGATCCGCTACTTCAGCGCCGGAATCGGGCAGGTTGAGCGCGAGGCCGCCTATCCACCATTTTCGTTGAAGCTGGTCTTTACGGCAGGCGGGAAGCCATTTGTCACCGGGGTGGAGCTGACGCTTCGTCACGCCAAAGGTGGGACGGTGTTGACTGTTCCGCGAGAGCAGATCACGGGCCCCTGGCTGTTCCTTGATCTGCCGGAGGGGACCTACGACGTGTCGGCAACGTTGGGAAGCGCAAGGCAAACAGTAAAAGATATCAAGGTGCGACGAGGTCATGTCACGACGCAGCATGTTCGCTGGACCGAAGACCGGAGCCCTCCCTTGTCCGCTCAGGCAGAGTAGGTACGGCACGGAGGCGAATGACAGGGGGCGATGACGAGGAGGATCTATGGTGGCGAAACGTAAGGCTCCGGTAAGGCGGGTGGCGGCGAGGCGCACACCTGTGTTGTTCGTTGATCTGACAGTACAGGACATTGTGAACAAGCGCGTCCAGGCGGCTCGACCAGATCTGAAGGGCGACAAGGTCGCATCGCTGCTGCTGAAAGGGAGCGGTGCGGTGCCGGTCGTGGACAAGTCGAAACATTTGGTCGGGGTGGTGAGCGAACATGATTTGCTGTTGGCACTTGATGAGGGGCAGGCGTGGAGCGCTCGCACGGCAAAGGATCTGATGAGTGCCAATCCCTATTCCGTGCGGCCGGAGACCAGTTTGCCCACGCTGGTGCATGTGCTGACGGAGAGCGACCTCCTGTCGGTGCCGGTGGTGAACGAAGGGAACCGGTTTCTGGGTGTCGTCACCCGTCGCGATGTGGTACGAGCGGCGCTCAGGCCTGCTCCCAAGCGGCGATCGTAAGGCGGGGAGAACCGATCGGTTCTCCCGTGGAGAGGAAGCTGTATGCGTCGAATCGATCTGTTGACTCAGGCCTGTGATCCCAAAACGCTCACGGTCGGCCAACTCATGCAGGACGCGTTGTTTACCTGTACCGCGCGAACGGATGCACTCACCATCGGCCGGCTCATGACGAAGCAGAACTTCGGCGGATTGCCGGTGATAGGGGAAGACGGCGCGCTGGTCGGGCTCGTGACAGAGTACGACCTTCTGCAGGCGATGATCGAGGGGCGGGATTTGCGCAAGGTGTTCGCTTCGGACATTATGACGACCAGTCCGTTGACGGCCCGTGAGGATATGGGTTTGGAAGAAGTGGCGAATTTATTTCAGGACCGCTATGTGACCCGCCTGCCGGTCGTGCGGGAGAAGAAGCTCGTCGGCATTGTGTCGAGGCGTGATCTGTTGCACGGATACATGAAAGCGTCGGAATACTGGTCGTAGTTCAGTCTGGATAGGAAAGATTCGTTTCAGGCGTCTTTCCATGAATGCTTGCGTCCGTTCTTTTTTCTCGCCGCCAGAGCGGTTCTCGTTTATCCTCGCGACGAATAATCCTGGCTAACCTCATGCAAAAACAATATGTCGCGTATGGTGTTCCATGCCACACGCAGATGGCCCGGTGTGTCGTTCTCGCTGTCATCGTGATCGGGGCGGCACTTCTATTCATGGAAGGAAGTCTACCCGCCTGGGCGGCTGAAGTTCGCTCGCCCTGCGCGATTCATCATCCGAGTGATCGCCGGATCGCCTGGCACTGCCGACGCCTTCAAAAGCAAGAAACCCTGGAAACCCTGTTCGGACCGCGATGGATCGATGTCGCGCGATTCAACCGGATCGATCGTCGGCACGCGCAGCCGGGGCGGGAGATCAAAGTTCCCGTCCGGGTCGAAGAGGTGGTCAATTTCACCCCACTTCCCAGCTTGTATCCAGCCGGTGAACAGGAGCGGCAGCTCATCGTCGTCGATTTGGCGGAACAGTTTCTCGGTGCATACGAGTATGGAGTGCTGAGGTTTTCTTTCCCCATCGCGTCGGGGGAATCTGAGAATGAAACCCCGACGGGGAAGTTTCGCATTGCCGCCGCCCATCGGACGCATCGCTCCTGTCTCTATACCATTGAAGCCACCACCATCCCTTATCCGATGCAGTACGCGTTGCGGTTCTTCGTCAATGCGGACGGGGTCAGTTACTGGATTCACGGACGTGATCTACCAGGGTATCCCGCGTCTCATGGTTGTATCGGCTTGGCCGATGAGCACATGCAGCTGCACTACTACGGGGTGCCCGCTCAGCCGGAACTGGCCGATGCGAAGAAACTCTACGAGTGGGTCTTGGGAGATTTGACGGACTTCGGCGAAGTGCTCTCGCTGGCAAGCGGTCCCGCTGTGTGGATAGAGGGTATCACGCCGAAGAGCAAGGTTTCCGCACAGTCCTCTCCCTAGCGGGAGGTGTCAGGTGTTTTTCAGCCGCTTCCATCCATGTCGTCTGGCAGACATCGTTGTACCGCATTGTCAGGGTTGGCTCACCAGGTTTTGGAGGACGTGATCAGGTCCTCTCCCTGCCGCCAGTCGTACCGTGCGGCATTGGCGAGTTGACCGGCTTCTTCGCGATCAATCCACATTTCCCACTGTCCATCCTGATTCGCGTCGTACCAGTACAAGAAGGGATGGGAGGCGACTTCGAGTGCTTCCGACGCGGGGTCGTCATACGAAATACCGAGGATATGCCGGGCCGTGCGGTAATCCACCTGGCCGTTGTTCTTGAGTGAGTATTCGCGAATGAGCAATCCGATCACCGTATCGTACGTCTGCTCGACGAGCAACTCTTCGCCTGGTTCGTGTGGCAGCGATGGATTGGCAGAAGAGGGTGCCGGCCAGACAAGGCAGAGCACCAGCATAAAGGATAGGCCTACAGCCTGCGTCGTGGTTTTCATGTGATGCCTCCTTTCATGTGAGGAGTTCCTGATGCCCTGTTCTGTGCATACTCAATTTTTGCGCTGTCCAAGCGAGCGGACCCCTGGATATCTTCCTAGTCGGGGATCTCTTCGACCCTAAGCACCCAGAGGGGACGGAAGGGGTGTCGCCGCTCAGTGGCCTGATCTATCCGGGTGATATGAAAGCGATGGTCGGCGCTACGGCAGACGGTGGGGAGTCATCCAGCCGGGTTCAGGTGGCCGGTTCACGTGATGCAGACGCGTGGTTCGAGGTTAAATGCAGGGTTGGTCAGAGAACAATACGATGGGAATCTGCTTATGCGCTGTATGAAGCATCAAGCCGCCGAACAATCGAGACAGAAATAGTTCCTGCTCTGCATGTTTGGCAATGATTGCTCGTGAATTGACTGCCCAGGCTTCCTGTTCCTGATCGGAGCCAGCGGCCCTGTTGCTGAGATGCAACAGGCGCCCCTGGTGCCAGGCTTCAATCGAGTTGAGCGGGGCGCGGTTCTCCTGGTTCGGACTGCCGACCCCCAAGGTCAGTCGTCCTGTGGTGAGAGCCGCAACGACCGCGTCGCGCAGGGGTGGACAATCAACCCTCACCGCTCGGACATGGTGGCGCAGGAGAAACGCCGGCTCGTCGATCAAGAACTGTTGATACTCGTCCAGTTTGGAAATGGTATAGGTCTGAATATTCAGGACTCGACAGGCGTCCGGCGGACACCAGACAAGAAATATCGTTACGAGAAGCGCGACCAGTGCTGCCGCAACGATGATCGTCAGAGGTGGCCGGTTCATTGTTTTCTCCAGCCAAAAGGCCATCGGGGCCCCATGCGCCACGCACGTTCATAGTTCTCGCAGAAACGTCCTGATCAGATACAGTGATTCGATGAGTCAACCTTCGGACCGTACTGGATCGTTGGGCAGCATGGCTGTTTCATATGGCATGCTACGATTTTTTCCGCTGACGTTGTGATGGGCAGGCCTTGGGTCGCTGCAGGTCAGCAGGAATTTGCGTGGCCTCATCGAGGCAGGCCAGATCGAGCTGTGCCTGAACCAGTCCCAGCGCACCGCTGAGGTTCGCCCCGCGCAGGTTGGCCTGCTGCAGGTCGGCATTGTTGAGCTGAGCTCCTGTCAAATCCGAGTGGCTCAAGTTCGCCCCTCGTAGATTGGCTTCCTGCAAATTCGTTTGGACGACGATGGCATGACTGATGTCCGCCTGGCTTAAGTCGGCGTCTACCAGATTGGCGAGTTCAAGATTCGCATCGGCGAGCCGGGCTTGCTGGAGATGAGCCTTCGGAGCATAGATTTCGGTCAGGTCGGCTTTCTGTAGGTCAGCCCGCGACAGCTGTGCATCGATCAGGACGGCATGATGCAACCTGGCGCCATGCAAGTTGGCGCCAGAAAGGTTGGCTTTATAGAGAACGGTCATGGTCATCGTCGCGGAATCCAGGCGCGCCTTGGCGAGATTGGTTCCCTCCATGTTCGCGTTTTCCAGATTGGCTCGTTGCAGGTTGGCGCCGCTCAGATGTGCATAGCGAAAGTCTGCTCCTCGAAGGCTCGCTTCGTGGAGATCCGCTTGTGTCAGCGACGCATCATCCAGGTACGCGCTTTCCAAATCGGCCTCGATCAACGAGGCGCCGTCGAGTGTCGCGCTGTCCAACAGGGCGCCCTGGAGATTGGCCCGGCGCAGATTGGCCTGCCGGAGATTGGCCCGGCGCAGGTCGGTTCCGGCCAGATCGGCATCCGTCAGTGTTGCCTTCGAGAGGTTTGCCCCGTAGAAATAGCCGTCCAGGAGGCTGGCGTTGCTGAGATCGGCGAGCTGCAAATCCGCATCCTCAAAATGGGCCCGCTCCAGCAACGCTTCCCGGAAGAGCGCGCCCTGGAGATTGGCTCCGTAGAAAGCGGCTTCGTCGGCAGCGACGCGATTGAGATGCGCTTTGACCAGCAGTCCCTTGCGCAAGTCGGCGCCCTCGAGATTGGCGTCATCGAGCACAGCCTGCGACAGGTCGGCGCCTTTGAGGTGCGCTTGTACCAGGCTTGCGGTCCGCAGATTCGTGCCCTTGAGAATCGCCCCTTCGAGATTCACCCGTTCGAGATTGGCTCCCACCAGCCGAAGTTGCCGCAGGTCTGTGTGGCAGAGATTGGCCCGGCGGCCATCCGGCGAGTCGCGATCTTCAAGCCAGCGCGCATGGGATTGCAGCACCTTGTCCAGGATCTTGGCTGCCGGGCGCGTGCGTTTGAAGGAGCTTTCACAGGTACCGGCAGTGGAGGCTTTCGCCGGAGGTTTTGCGGCGGCCTCCGCTCCAACCGGAAGGCAGAGCAGCGCGGTCATCACCCAACCGGCTACGATCGTCGTGGAGAGGGAATGCTGATTCATCAAGGGGCCTCCTTCGAGAGAGTGGTGCTGTGCTGGGTGGTTCGGCGATGGTTTCGGCATAGGATTCATGTCTGGAGATCCACCTGTTGTGCCAATGCAGTCAGGGCCGTCGCGATCCGGACGTCATAAGGCGCGGGGCGCTCGATCTGGCGTAGGGTATCTGGAAGTTGGGCCAAAGCCAACTCCGCATGGCGTCGATTCTCAGTGAGCGACGGGGATGGCGCGAGTCGCCTGCCATTTTGCATGACCTGCACCAGCAGGGGCGATCCTTCCAAGCAGTCCCTCTCAACCGTGATCACGTCGCCGTTCAGTTTTCCGTCGGCGCTGAGCTGGCGGTAGACCTGCTTCCGGCCCGGCCAGGTAGCCTTGCCTTCGGACCGTTTACGGCAGGGTCTGCCGGCATATTCCTGGAGTTTATAGGCGCAGTCCAGGAAGGGGGCATCGGCGGAGGTGGTCATGGCCGTGCCGACAGCGAACTGGTCGATCGGAGCTCCGCTCTGCACCAGCGCCCGGACCTGTTCCTCGTCGAGATTCCCGCTGGCGAGGATTCTAGTACCCACAAGGCCGCCGTCATCGAGAATGCGTCGGACCTTGCGTGCATGGTCGGCCAAGTCTCCGCTATCGAGTCGGACGCCGTGGATCGCAATCCCTTCTGTGTTCAGGCGGCTTGCCAGGGCGACGACTTTTTTTGCCGCAGCCTCGGTATCGTAGGTGTCGATGAGCAGGACCACATTGCCTGGTCGCGCCCGGGCGATGTGGAGGAACGCCTGTGTCTCGTCCTGATGGGCTTGTACAAAGGAATGGGCCATCGTCCCATAGGTCGGGATGGTAAACCGGGCGCCTGCCAGAACGTTGGACGTGCCCGCAAATCCGGCCATATAGCTGGCGCGAGCCGCGAGCAATCCGGCCTCCGCACCGTGGGCGCGGCGCAGCCCGAAGTCGATCAACGGTTTGCCGCCTGCCACCAGGACCGAGCGGGAGGCCTTGGAGGCCACCATCGTTTGAAAATTCAGCAGATTCATGACCCGTGTTTCAACAAGTTGTGCCTGCGGCAGCGGGGCCGTAATGCGGAGAATCGGCTCATGAGGAAAAAAGACGGTGCCTTCAGGCATCGCATGGACGTCGCCGGTGAAGCGCATGGTCCTGAGCGCTGTGAGAGCGTCCGGAGTGAACCCACCGGAGCGGGTGAGCCAATCGATGTCGCCGTCGGCAAAGTGAAACGTTTCCAGAAAATCCAGCACCTGCTCCAATCCAGCAGCCATGAAAAAGTTCCTGCGCGCCGGCAACCTGCGGACAAAGAATTCAAACACCGCCTCCTCGGTCATGTTCCGGGCGAAGTAGGCCTGCGCCATGGTGAGTTCATAGAGGTCGGTGAGAAGCGCGTCGGAGGTCTTGTTCATGCTGCCAATTGCTCCCAACGTAGCGGGACTGCACCGGCTGAGACCATGGCTTCCTCGGCGTGCGGACCGTCTTCCGGAAGAATGTTCACCGCCTGAATGGCATCGACCAGCAGGTAGACCTCGTACCCGAGCAGCCGCGCCTCCTTCACCGTCTCCAACACGCAGTAGTCGGTGGCCAAGCCTCCGACGAACAGTCGCGTGACGCCTGATGCCAGGAGACGCTCATGAAGGGAGCTGCCATGGAATCCGGAGTATGCCTCCTGCGCGGGATCGGCCCCTTTGGAAATCACGATCGTCGACGGGGGGAGCTGCAGTTCTGATGGGAATTGTGCCCCGTGTGTTTGTGCGAGACAGTGTGTCGGCCACGGACCACCCTGAGCATGAAAGGAACAATGGGCGGGCGGATGCCAGTCGCGCGTCGCAAAAATCGGAAAGTTGGCATCGAGAAACAACGCTAGGTAGCGGCGCAGGGCCGGGATCACCTCCTGGCCTCGCGGGATCGCCAGGGTTCCGCCGGGGAGAAAATCGTTCTGCACGTCTACGATGAGCAGCGCATCACCGGGTCGGAGGTAGTTCATGGAAGGCCCTTCGCGGAACCGGCCCGCTTGCAGCCTATTTCCCCTGCTGGACGAGCAGGCGAATGTAAGCGAGCGCGTCCTGCCGCTCTGTTTCGGTCAATTGTCCCTGCCACGAGTGCATCGGGCTGAAGACAATGCCGTGCTCGATCGTCCGGAGGAGTTCTTCGTCTGATTTGAGGAGGGATTTGAACCGGTGGAAATTAGCCGGGGGGACCCTCAGCGCGGCGGCCTCGGGGCCGTCGCCCCAGCCTCCGCGTCCGTGGCAGGCGAGGCAATGACGCTCATAGACGGCTTTTCCTCTGGTCACATCAGGCGGAAAATCCTGGGCGCTTGCAGAACCGCAGGCGACCACCCAAGGGACCGCAATGGTGGCGGCGAGAATGACGCAACAGAGGCTGATGGCCGGGAAGGTCCGCATGGGGCTGTCTCTCCTTCAGCTTTTCTTGGTTGTATGGGCAATGAATGATGAGAAATGCTGCTGCAGTTTGGTGCTGCCGCAGGCCGGGCATTGTACTTCGCCCTTCTCATGCTGCTTGAGTGTCACGACGATCAGCGATTCTTTCCCGCAATCCAGACAGGTGTAGTCATACATCGGCATAGACGCCTCACTGAGCAAGCCAACGGAACGGTGAAAGTGACAGGTGCACATCGATCATCTGCACGGGTGCCATGGTCCTTTTAGGTGGGGGCCTTTTCCGGTTCCTCTTGTCCTTCGCCCCAGGTGGCGACAATCTGTGCCATGTCGTCCAGGCGCGCGGCGGTTCGGCCATAGATACTCTCGGGCGGAAAATCTCCCTCCGGTCCCCGCTCCCCGGCAGGAACGCCGATGAGCAACTCGAGTGCTTGCTCAACTGTGTCGACGCCGTAGACGGCAAACTTCCCCGCCTCCACCGCGGCGACCACCTCCCGGTTGAGGGCGAGATGTTTGATGTTGCGTGCGGGGATGATCACACCGTGCCCCCCGGTCAGGCCTCGTCGCTTGCACGACTCGAAGAATCCTTCGATCTTCTCGTTGACCCCGCCGATGGGTTGGATTTCTCCAAGCTGGTTCACCGAGCCGGTGACGGCCAAAGATTGTTGAATGGGCAGGTCGGCCAGGCTGGAAAGAATGGCGGCCAATTCGGCCATCGCCGCGCTATCGCCCTCGACTTCGGAATAGGTTTGCTCGAAGGTCAATGTGGCGCTGAGGGCGAAGGGTTGCAATCCGGCAAATTTCCCGGCCAGGAATCCGGCCAGGGTCATCACGCCTTTACTATGAATATTCCCGGCCAGTTCCACCTCGCGTTGAATGTCGATCACCCCTTTGGTCCCGACATAGGTACGCGCCGTGATTCTGGTGGGGCGGCCGAAGGAATAATCGCCCAGTTGATAGACGGATAATCCGTTCACTTGTCCGACCACTTCGCCCTGCAGATCGACCATCAATGTGCCTTCACGGATTTCGTCCTGGATCCATTCCTCCGGCAGGTTGGCCCGGCGTCGCTGGTGAGCCAGGGCCGATTCGACGTCCGCGCGGGTGACGAACGAATGTCCGTCCTTTCTGGCCCAATAGCCTGCTTCGCGAATCAAGTCGCTGACCAGGCTGAATCGCAAGGACAGCCGGTCGTGCCGGTCGGCAAAACGAAACCCCTGCCGGATGATTTCCGCCACCGCGTCAGCGCCAAACGGCAGCAGCCCTTCCTCGCGGCATAACTTGGCCACGAAGCGCGCATACTGGCGCTCCTGCCGTTCATCGTGAGGGACCTCGACATCGAAGTCGGCCTTGACCTTGAAGAGTTTGGAGAAATCTTCCTCATAGGCCTGGAGCAGATGATAGATGCCGGCCGTGCCGACCAGGATAACCTTTACCGAGACAGGGATCGGCTCAGGCCGCAGACCCGCGGTGGCGAACCCATAGAATTCCGCCGGGTCTTCGATGGTCACGGCTCCGGTTTTGATCACACGCTTCAGCGCCTCCCAGGAAAAGGGCTGGCGAAGAAGATCCAGGGCTTGCAGAATCAAATAGCCGCCGTTGGCCTGCAACATGGCGCCGGCCCGGATTTCAGTGAAGTCGGTATACATCACACCGAGGTGGGCGCGCCGTTCAATTTTACCGATGAGATTGCTGTAGGTCGGATGAGATTCATCCACCACAGGCGCGCCGGCGGCGGCTTCCCGGGCCACGATCAGATTCACGGCAAACCGCGTCATGTCCGGACGGCGCGTGGGCTCCAGGCCGGGGATCGGCAACGCCGGAGTATTGTGGGGCAGAAAATCTTTGTATTGATGAATGATGTCGTGATGCACCCGTTGCAGGTAGGTTGTGACGGGCGGCAAGGGCTGATACGCCTGCTGAAGGGTTTCGTAGGGCCCCTTCATGACGTTGGCGACGATTTGATGATCCAGATGATAGAGCGCCTGCTCGGCTTCCCGTTCGAGGGTATGCATCCGGACGTGAAACTCCCGCATGTCGCTCTCCAGCGATTGTCGCCGCTCCGTCAATTCCTGCTGGACCTGTTCGGAGAGCTCTTCCATCTCTTTCTCAGTCATCGGACGGTTGTCCTTGAGAGGGACGAGTCCGAAGCCCACCGGCGTTTCTTCGAACACGAATCCGCGCTGGTGGCACAGGGCGGTGAGATCGTGAAAGAGGCTCTTCTTTTTCCCCTCCGTCTCCTCGATGATTTTTGCCTTGGCATCGAGGTACTTCTTGCCTTCGAAGGCGGCGGGAATGTCCCGTCGAAGGCCCTCGATGAACGTGCTCATCTCGCGTTTGAACGATGCCCCTTGTCCCGCTGGAAACGAGAGGCAGGTCGGTCGCGACGTATCCTGGAAATTGTGGACGTAACACCAGTCCGGCGGGGCCGGCGCGGACTGCGCCAGCCGTTTCACCATTTGCCGCACCAGCGTTCCCTTGCCGGTTCCCACCGGACCCGAGACGAAGATATTGAAGCCGGGACTCTTCATCTGCAGGCCGAACTCCAAGGCTTCGACCGCCCGTTCCTGCCCGATCGTCTCATCGAGAGGCTCAATCTCGCTGGTGTCCTCGAACCCCAGACGGCCGGGGTCGACATTTGGGGCCAGGAGACTGGGGGGGATGGTGTGTTTGTCCGACATCGTTCCGCTCCTACAGTTCCAGGACGTGCGGTGGCTGAACGATGGTGGCATGCAGACCCTTTTCGCCCGGCTCGCTCTCGAACATGACTTCCAGTCCGTCCTCTAGGTCCGTGAACGAGATGCCCTTGACCGCATTCTTGTGAAAGTACACTTCGCCCCCGCCGTCTTTCAGGATGAACCCGTATCCAAGGTTGGGAAACACTTTGCTGACGACGCCGCGCAGTTGCGGGAGCGGTTCTACCCGGACGACTTTATCGGCGCGTTTTTCGCGATATTTCCGCAGCTCGATCGCGACGGCGTCGAATGCGGCCCGGATGGCTTCTTCGAACGTCTTGTCCTCCTTGCGGGACGTAATGGTATGCCGCGTTGGGACCGTGACCAGCACGAGCGCTTCGGCAACGTTGTCCAATTTCTTATGATGGCGGTTCTTGGTGAGTGTGACGCGACCATGAATAATATCGTCATGGCCACGCTGCAGAACGGCCATACGCTCTTCGATCTCGGTTTTCCAACGCGGAGTCATCTCGATGTTGCGGCTTTCGACTTCCAGGTTCATGCGTCCTCCTCTCGTCTCAGATGGCAACTCGTTTCAACCCCTGTCTCAGCAAAGCACATGCCCTGCCGAGTGTCGTGTGACCGGAACGGGGCAGGGGGGAATCGGTTGAAAGTGGGGCATTTGCACGCGGTGAGGAGCGCGCCGGGGGCGAGCGGTTGAACCACTGGCGCATAATTCCTCACTCGGCGGAGTCCGGCTGAAGCTCAATGCACCAGTGGCCGGGAGATTGAACCGGCCTAAGCGGCCGTATTCAGGAACATGTTTTGCGTAAGGACATGGCATGCCGGTATTGAAGAAAACGGCCCTGGAGTCCTATCTCAAGGCACGGTTCGGTCCGTCCACGCAATTGCTCGCCTATGGTCCGATCGGCAAGGAGACGAGTGGCGCGCGCTATAAGCAGTACGGGTATGGCGCGCCGGTTCGGTTGACCTTTCGCACGGAGGGCCAAACCAGGCAGGTCGTCTTAGGCACCATGAGTCCCGGCCCGTTCGGCCATGAGCATCCGGCCGATCGGGCGCAGGCGATGCTGTGGGACTACGATTGTTACGGGCGTCTTCCGGGTCATATTACGGCGCTGGACGTGGGAGCGTTTACGAAGCGCGGCGAGCTGATGTCGGTCGCCTCGGCCAAAGAATTCTTTTTGCTGACCCAATGGTCCGAAGGGCAGACCTACCACAAAGATCTTGAACGGCTCGCGGGAGCGACCAGGCTGACTGCGCAGGATCGGGAGCGGACCGATGCCCTGGCTACGTATCTTGCAGAGATTCACCGCGTGAAACATAAGGACCCGCAACTCTATCGCCGGCGCTTGCGGGAGTTGCTGGGCCATGGCGAATGCATCATGGGACTCACCGACAGTTATCCCGATCGGTTTGCCTTCATCACGGAGGAGCTGTTGCAACGGATCGAAGTCGCGTGTAACGCGTGGCGCTGGCGTCTGCGCGGCAAACATGCCCGGCTCTCCCAGGTGCACGGGGATTTTCATCCCTGGAATGTGCTGTTTCGGCGAGGGGCGGACTTTTCCGTATTGGACCGGTCGCGGGGGGAGTGGGGTGAGCCGGCGGACGATGTGACATCGATGTCGATCAACTATCTCTTCTTCTCTCTCTGCCGGCATGGAACACTGAAGGGCCCGCTGGAAGTCGTCTTCCGGTCGTTCTGGGAGCGGTATCTTGCCGCGAGTCACGATCAGGGCCTGTTGGGGACGACCGGGCCATTCTTTGCCTTCCGCGGATTGGTGCTCGCCAGTCCACTCTGGTATCCAAAGCTGACCCTGGCTGTGAGGCGAAAGATATTCCGGTTCATTGAAAATGTGCTCGCGGTGCCACGCTTCGATCCGGCGGATGTGAACCGCTACTGCGAATGAATACGGCTATGTCGAACGCGCCCTTTGCCTTGTGGCTCACCGGCCTTCCCGCCTCCGGGAAAAGCTCGATTGTGGCGAGCCTCATCCCGAAGCTTGCCTCGTTGGGCGTGACGGTCGAAGTCCTGGAGTCCGATGCCGTTCGCCGCATTGTGACGCCGGAGGCCAGCTATTCCACAGAGGAACGGGACTTGTTCTACCGGACGCTTGGCTTCATAGGGGCGCGCTTGCTGGCGCACGGGGTCAATGTGATTATAGATGCGACCGCGAGCCGGCGCGCGTACCGGGATTTTGCACGCACGTTAATTCCTGGCCTGTTGGAAGTCTCAATCGAATGCCCGCTGCAGGTCTGCATGGAACGGGACAAAAAGGGCACCTACCGGCGGGGATTGCAAGGCGAGTCATCCACTGTGCCCGGCCTACAGGAACCCTACGAAGCACCCCTGTCGCCGGATCTGGTCATCGATACCACGGTCACCTCTTCTGAAGCGGCAGCAGACCGGCTGCTCGACTTGATCCGGTCTGCCAGGAGGGCGTGACACCGGCCCCGTTCTCCGGCACCGGATCTTCCCACTTGTCCCCGGTCATCTCCTTCTTGGCCCTTGCCCGATGTGGCAGCCTTCTATAGGATGAGTCCCTCGTAGTGACCCTTCTCAGGAGGGCATGGATGCCCGCCTCGCTCAAGCATATTGATCCCGGCACCCCGATGGGAGCCACCCTGATCGCCGGCGGCGCAACATTTCGCTGCTGGGCTCCCCATGCTCAATCCGTGTATGTCGTCGGCGACTTCAATCATCGCGTGCGCAACGACGCGGCGCTGCTCACCCGGGATCAACAGGGGCACTGGCGGGGTTTCATTCCCGGCGTCAAGGATCGTCAGCGATACATGTTCTACGTGGTGGGCCGGGGGAGCGAGGGGCTCAAGCGTGATCCCTACGCGCGTGAACTGGACGCGCCGTTCCCCGGCGAATGCATCATTCGCCATACCGACTTTCCCTGGCACGAGAGCGGATTTGTCACGCCGCCGTATCACGAATTCGTCATCTATCAGCTTCATGTCGGTACCTTCTTCACCCCGAACCTTCCGCACAAAGGCGGCACGTTTCTCGATGTCGCTCGTAAATTACCGTATCTCGCAGAGCTCGGCGTCACGGCCTTGCAGCTCATGCCAATACAGGAATTTCAGACGAGCTTCAGCTTGGGGTACAACGGCACCGACTATTTTTCACCGGAAATGGATTTCGCCGTAGCGGATGCCGAGCTGCCTGCCTCTGTGGCAGAGGTGAACAAGCTGCTGGATGCCAAAGGCCTGCGCCGGTATGAGGCGGCTGATTTACGCGGGGAAATGAATCAGCTCAAGGCGCTGGTCGACCTGGCCCACCTTCACGGCCTGGCCGTCCTGCTCGATGTCGTCTACAACCATGCGGGCGGTGATTTTGGCGATCAGAGTCTCTATTTCTTCGACCGGCAGGATCCGGCAGGCGGGCAGCGGAACTCCCTGTATTTCACGGACAAGGGGCATGCGGGTGGGCTGGTCTTCGATTTTTCCAAGCCGGAGGTGCGGGACTTTTTGATCCAGAATGCCAAGTTTTTTCTCGGCGAATATCGCGTCGATGGATTCCGGTACGACCAGGTGAGCGTCATCGACCACGACGGGGCGCCGGACGGCTGGCGCTTTTGCCAGGATCTCACTGCCACGCTGCATGCGCAGCGGCCCCCGACTTTGCACCATGCCGAATACTGGGACGTGAATCCGTTCATCGTCACGCCGCCGCCGGTCGGAGGCGGGTTTGACACGACCCTGACCGACGGGCTGCGCATTGCCATCCGCGATGTCATTGGCGGCGCGAGTGCGCCGGACGAGCGTCCGCTCAATATGACGGGCCTGGCGGCAAGCCTCTGGCCGAATGGGTTTCACGATCCGTGGCGATTCGTGCAGGGGCCGGAGAACCACGACATCGTCTATCTCGGCCGCGAGTCGCGCATGGCCAGACTCGGTGATCCGGATCACCCTCGTTCCTGGTTCGCCCGCAGCCGCGCGCGTGTTGCAACCGGTCTGAGTCTGACGGCGCCGGGGATTCCCATGCTGTTTATGGGGCAGGAGTTCCTGGAGGACAAACAGTGGTCGGATGATTTCGTGGCTCACCGCGATCTGCTGCTCTATTGGAGCGGCCTCGATCAGGGCGACAGGCAAATGCTCGATCATCTGCGCTTCACGCAGGAACTACTGGCGCTGCGCCGCCGATCACCTGCGTTGCGCGGACAGGGATTCCGCGTGACGCATGTGCACGATCAGAATCGGGTGCTCGCTTTTCATCGCTGGGTCGAGGGTGAAGGGCATGACGTGATGGTGATCCTGCATCTGGCCAACTTCACCCGGGTCGGCTATCGCATCGGCTTTCCCGCCAACGGCGACTGGCGCGAAGTCTTCAACAGTGATGTGTATGAGAATTGGATCAATGCCGGGGCTGCAGGGAACAACGGGCGGGTCGTCGCGATGTCACAGCCCCTGCACGGATTCGATTCGTCTGCATCGATCGTCCTCCCGGCAAACAGCCTGCTCGTGTTTGCCCGTTAGTTGATCCCACGGTAGTTCCCTCCTGTCATCGCCTGTTCTTGCTCGGTCTCCAGCAGACGCTTGAGAGTTCCTTCTTTCCTCCATCCCGAGAATTCTTCGTAGCACGAGCGACCTCAGGCTGCGGCGGATATCTCCGCCCCAAAATGGCACCAACGGCGACAGACGGTCGGTGCTGCCCGGGCTAGAGTGTCGATGTGCGGTGCATGGATCTTATTATCGGTCAGGCGCCGACGTACGAGAGGAGGTCGTGATGACGATGCGGACGGTGACAGCCCTCATGTTGATGTGGTGGATGGGGACGACTAGTCTGGTCGGTGGCCACCAGATTGCCGCTGTTTATCCGATGAGTTCGGTTGAGCACGTGGATGCCCGTAATCAATTGCTCACCTTCAAAGCCCAGGACGGCCAAGTGCGGATGTTTCGTGTGGCTGAGTCCGTAGCCATGGCGCGCGGGACGTTCACGCGGGGAGATCTCGTCAGCATCGAGGTGGATCTCGACGACCAGATCGTGAAGATCGTGAAAGTTCCCCCGCCGACTGTCTCAGACCGACGCGCGGCGCGTCTCAAATGAGGAGGAGGTCCTCACGGCCGCCGCGATCATCCGAGGTTAGGACTTGGCCCAGCAGGAGGCCACCGGAGGGTGGGGCCTGGCACGCAGCGGCTGTGGATGAATCCACTGGCCTACTGAACGAAGCCCGGCCCGGCGGCAGTAGGCCGCAGCGGTAGCCGCCTCCTCGACGCCTTGGTTCACCATGAAGAACGTGCCGTCGGGGGCAAGATTCCGTGCGATACGGGCACAGAGCTGCTCAGGTGAAAAGACGGTCAGGGGGAGCCGCCAGGCAAGGACCGGCGCCGGTGTCACGAATGGAAACCAGGCTGTGATCACGTCGGCCTGGTCCTCTAGCTCGCAGTAGTTCGCAACCACGAATGATGTCTGCGGAAGGTCCGCGATATAGCCGGCCACCGCATCGTAACGACTGTAGCCGGTGGGGTAGAGCCGGAATCCCTCCACGTCCACGCCCTTCAATGTTGCCGGGCGAAAGAATGCGTGAAGCGTTCGCGCATACCAGAAATTTGCGCAGCCTACGTCCGTGACGATGCCGTGACGGGGGATTGGACGATCCATCCGCATCCAGGCCTGATCGAGCACATCGAGATAGTTGTAGTTGGCCAGGGCTGTATGTCGGCTATAGAGGGATTCAAAGGCCAGGCCATAGCGCGTTCGCAACCCATCAATGCGAGTTGTCTGCCATGGAGAGAGTTCTGTTAATCGGCCGGCGGGGATTTCGTGATAGGGCCGTCTCGACCAGCGTATCCCCTCGGAGAGGCGGAACCACAGCTCGTGATAGAGCGAGCGGCAGCGTTGGCCGAAGGAGTAGTGCGGCTTCAGCGGCGGACAGTCGTGCGATGCCTGGGAGGTGGCTGACGGTGCGGTCGCCATATTGAGAAAGTGTCTCTCACGTCGGCGGCTTTTCCAATGAAAAACGAAATGGCCTCACGGGCCTCCTACGGTGCGATCAGATCTTTGACCATCTTCCGATGCGGAATGCCGGCGTCCATAAACAGCTCGCCGATGACGTTGAATCCGGCTCGTTCATAAAATCCAAGCGCATGGGTCTGGGCGGAGAGGGTGACGCGCGGCAGGCCGCGTTTCGTTGCCAGGTCGAGCAAGGCGTGGAGTAACGCACGTCCGACTCCGCGTCCCCGCCAGTCCTTGAGTACGGCCATTCTGCCGATGGTTCCGTTTGCTTGCATCCGTGCGGTGCCGACGGCCTCACCGGCATCATTCCAGGCCAGCACGTGGGCACAACGTGGATCGAGGCCATCCCATTCCAAGTCCTCCGGCACCGCCTGCTCATGGATAAAAACGGTTGCCCTGATGTTTCGAATGGGTTGTTCGGCCATGGCCCACTCGACCACTTCCACGCGTGGAGATTCATCCGCTTGCATCATAGATATCTTTGGTCCTTCGTGTATCTGTCTTGAATTTGACTCCGTCTCGGGCTGTGAATCAAGCGAATGATGGACCTGTTTATCGACCATGTTTGTATCGGCAGTGAAGTTTGTTCCGGAGTGGGGAAACGTCGGGTGTGAGCACGCATCAAATTCAATTCTATTTTGGGAGATCGCCGATCGCATGCTACGGTTCATCATCATGAGTGGTGTGCGAAAAGACGCAGGCCGTGACTGAATTGTTCCGGTACGCATGAAGGAGGCCAACCAGTGAAGACTCAACATCGTGTCCGTCGTGTCGTGGCGTCTCGAAGGGTGCGGTCAGGAGTGTGGAGTTCCTGGTGCCATGCCGGCGGGAAATCCGAGACCCCGCGCCTGTTCAGCTGGGACTTCTTACGTTCGGTCTGGTCCCTCCTGTGCAACGTCACCTGGCGGAAGGCCGGTCGCGGTGGCGAAAGGCGATTCGCCTGGGGCCATGAAGCCATCGGCTGCACCGCTCCACGTTCCATCGAGGTATATGGTCGCATGAACTGACGTTCTGCACCAGGCTTCCGGTTCCTATCACGTCCACTCGGCTCTTCTTCCGTCCTGTCTGTCATCCACGGTTTCTCCTCTGTTCGTAAAATCGCATCAGCAGTTGCCGACGGAGGAAGTCCGTTTGCGCGTCGTCACTACGCGAGTTTGGGCCGTTGCCCATACAGCAGAAAGAAGCTATTGACCCGCCGACCGGTTGAGGCGAAGATGCGGCAGCGCGGCACAGGCCTTGCTGATCATGGCAACAGATTGAACGATGAGGGGCGACCTATGAAAGTATTGATTGCAACCGATGGATCGAAATACGGCAAGTGGGCGACGGAATGGGTGGCGCGGATGCCGTTTGCGGACAAGGCGGAGGTGACGGTCCTGCATGTGACGGACGTCGAAGCGCTGCGCGCGCCCTTTATGTTTCAGCCGGTGGTGATCGGCAATGAGCCGTTTATTCAAGAAGAAATCAAGCGGATCGAAGCGCGCGGGAAGACTGCCATGGCCGAAGCCAAAGCGCAGATGGCTGCGCTCAAATTGAAGGGCAAGCTGGTCTCGGAGCGAGGCGCTGCCGGTCCGACGATTCTGGATCGAGCGCCGCAGCGTGATGGATTGGTAGCCATCGGGAGTCGGGGGT
Organism: Nitrospira sp.; assembly: GCA_009594995.1. GTDB lineage: Bacteria > Nitrospirota > Nitrospiria > Nitrospirales > Nitrospiraceae > Nitrospira_A. The sequence goes on from VOPR01000070.1 coordinate 103,605, forward strand.
TAGATGCGCTCGACCGGTTGATGCTCGGGAGCATTTCGACTCAAGTCACCCTGCATGCGCCCTGCTCGGTGCTGATCGTCAAGGAAGAGCCGCGTCCGGTGAGCCGTATCCTGTTCGCGGCCGATGGATCAAAGGCCTCGGAAAAGGCCTTGCGGTTCCTTTTGACCAAGTTGCAGCCGGAGGCCAGGGAAGGATTTGAGCCGATCGATGTGGTGGTGATGCATGCGATGCCCTTTCTGAAGTATCCGGAATTGAAAGAAGCCGGCGCCCGGCTGGTGGAGCAATGTGCCAACAAATTGATCAAAGCCGGGTATGTGGTCGATGAGGTGGTTCAGTTGGGAAAACCGGCCGATGAAATTTTGAAAGTGGCCTCCAAGAAAAAGGTCGATTTGATCGTGACGGGGGCCAAAGGCATGGGCGCGGTTGCACGGTTCCTGCTCGGGAGCGTGTCCACCAAGGTCGTTCAGCACAGTCACTGCTCGGTGCTCGTAGTCCGTTGACGTCGGACTTTCCTGCGGTGCACGTCTGGGGGCGAAGAAGGCAGCTGTGGCATTTCACCCCGTTCTCCCTGCCGAGAGCGTAGCAAAACGCTGCGCCGGGTTTGTCATTCCTTACAAAAATCAGGGTCCCCCGCGGCATGCTCCCTGCTGTTCATATGAACAGCAGGGGGCTACGTGGCACATGAACGATACATGACGTACAGAAGAGGGGATCGGAGAACCGGTTTATGCGGGCGATATCGGTCGCTTGCGGTCTTGCTTCGACTGGCGAGCGGAGGTGTGTTGCTCGGGTCGGTGCTGGTGACCGGTACCGGATGCGACCGGGATCCCGCATCCCCGGTGCCTGCCGACAAGCCTGCCACCCGGGCCGTCAACGGCGTCGTGCAGTTGACCGAGGCTGAAGTTACCCGGGCCGGTATTGAGGTGATGACGGTGAAGAAAGAGCCGTTTATCCTGCATCGCGAATTTCCGGCCACCGTTCATGCCAATGAAAATGAGCTGGCGGAAGTCACGACGCTGATCCGGGGACGGGTGGTCGAGGTGCTGGTTGATGTGGGGAAGGATGTAAAGAAAGGCGAACGGCTGGCCTTGCTCGACAGCACGGACTTGGGCATGGCGGAAGGCGGATACCTCAAGGCCGCGGCCAGGCAACACGAAGCGCAACTCGCGCATGAACGGGCGGCCAATCTGCATGAGCATCGGGCCATCAGTCTGGCCGAGCTGCAACGCCGGGAAGCGGAGATGAAGACGGCTCAGGCTGACGCGCGTGAGGCCTCACATCGGTTGAAACTGCTGGGGGTGCCGGAGCAGGAAATTCAGCGTCTCGACCGTGAGCGGACCATCCGGTCCGACGTGGCGATCCGGGCACCCTTCGCAGGCCGTGTGATCATGCGCAATATCACGCGCGGAGAAGTGGTGGAGACCTCGCGAAATTGTTTCACCATCGCCGATTTGTCGGATGTCTGGGTCGTGGCCAGCGTGCCGGAAAAGGACGTGCGCTTTATCCACCCGAACGAGACGGTGCACGTCGTCGTGGCGGCCTATCCGCATGGTCTGTTTTTCGGGCGCATGACCTATATCAGCGATGTTCTGGATCAGGCCACCAGGACGATGCGCATCCGTGTCACCGTACCCAATCCGGATCGGACATTGAAGCCGGAGATGTTCGCCATGGTCCGTGTCGATGCCTCGCCACAACCGGATGCGCTGGCGGTGCCGCTGGCTGCCGTACAGCAGGACGGGGCGGGCAAGGTGCTGTTCGTGCGCCAATCGGAGAATCGATTCGCGCCGCGCCGCGTTCGGCTAGGCGATGAACAAGACGGAATGGTCATCGTCCTGGAAGGTGTGCACGAAGGCGAAGACGTGGTCGTGAAGGGCGCCTTTGCGATCAAGTCGGAGCTCGATATTCACAAAATCGAGCCCACCCAATGATTGCCGCGCTGCTGGAATTCTCCCTGCGCCAGCGGATCCTCATCCTCGGCCTGGCCTGTCTGTGCGCGCTGGCCGGCCTGTTCGCCTTTCAGTCCATTCCCATCGACGCCTATCCCGATGTCACTAACGTGCAGGTGCAGGTTCTGACGGAAGCGCCGGGCCTGTCTCCGGTCGAAGTGGAACGATTCATTACCTATCCGATCGAGCTGCAGATGAACGGGTTGCCGGGATTGATGGAAATCCGCTCGATCTCCAAGTTCGCCCTCTCTCAACTGACCGTGGTGTTCGCGGACGATGTGGACGTGTATTTCGCTCGCCAGCTGGTATTGGAACGGATTATGGCGGTCAGGGAGCGGTTGCCTGCGGGTCTCGAGCCCGTTCTGGCTCCGGTGACGACCGGTCTTGGGGAGATCTATCAATATTATCTCGACAGCCCGAAGGGAATGGAGACCGATGCGGCGCTGGCGGAGACGGCCCTGACGAATCAACGGACGGTGCAGGATTGGGTGCTCCGCCCCCTGCTGAAGAGCGTGCCGGGCGTCATCGACGTGAACGGCCTGGGTGGATTTGTGAAGCAGTTTCAGGTGCTGGTCGATCCGGACAAATTGCGCAAATACGGCCTCACGGTGCAGGACATCTTCGCGGCCGTGGAGAAGAACAATGCGAATGCCGGGGGCAATGTGTTGGAACGACACGCCGAGCGGGCCATTGTGCGCGGGTTGGGACTCATCAAGACGCTGCCCGACATCGAGCGCATCGTCGTTAAGGAAGCGGGCGGGGTTCCGGTGTTCGTGCGTGACGTGGCGGAGGTTCGCATCGGCCATGCGGTGCGTCATGGGGCTGCGGTGCTGAACGGGGAGCGTGAGGTGGTGGCAGGCACGGTGTTGATGTTGCGCGGCGGCAACGCGCGCGAGGTCGTGCAGGCCGTCAAACAGCGCACGGAGGCGATTCAGCGTGAAGGGCTGTTGCCGGACGGCCTCAAGATTGTGCCGTTTTATGATCGTATAGAATTGGTCACGGCGGCCATTCATACCGTGCGCGACGCGTTGATCGAGGGCGTCGTGCTGGTGACCCTGGTCTTCTTTCTCTTCCTCGGCCATGTGCGAAGCGCGATCGTGGTGACGGTGTCGCTTCTGGTCACGCCGTTGATCACGTTTCTCGTGATGCAGCGGCTGGGACTTTCCGCCAATCTCATGACCTTGGGCGGGTTGGCGATCGGTATCGGCGAAATCGCCGACGGCTCGTTGGTCGTGGTGGAAAACATTTACCGCCATTTGTCGGAGAACCGGCTCCATCAGCGGTCGCGGCTTGAGGTGATCCTGCGTGCGACGAACGAGGTCGGTCGGCCGATCCTGTTCGGCATTCTGATCATCAGCGTCGTCTTCCTTCCATTGATGACCTTGCACGGCATGGAAGGGAAAATGTTTGCACCGCTGGCGTATACCCTGGTCATTTCTTTGCTGGCATCGGTGATCGTGACGTTGACCCTGTCCCCGGTTCTCGCCTCTCTCATCCTGCGAGGCGACCATCCGGAAGAGACTCGTCTGACCCGTTGGATGAAGGCCCGATATCAGCCGGTGCTCCGTTGGACGCTTGACCATCGCGCACCGGTGTTGTTGGGTTCGACGGTGGTGGTGCTGGCGAGTCTGACGCTCCTGCCGTTCGTGGGACGAGAATTTATTCCGATTCTGGAGGAGGGGGCCCTGACCCCGCAAATCGTGCGTCTGCCGAGTGTCTCGCTGGATGAGTCGATTGCGATTGAGAAGCAGACGCAGAAGGCCATGCTGGAGTTTCCGGAAGTGCGCCTGTCGGTGAGCAAGATCGGGAGGCCTGACATCGCCGTAGGCCCCGAGGAGCCGAACGAGAGCGACCCGATCGTGACGCTGCGTCCGCGCGATACCTGGACCACTGCACAGACGCAAGCGGGCCTGGTGGACGCGATCAGAAAGCGCCTCGCGGAGATTCCCGGTATTTCCGTCCTGATGAGCCAGCCGATCCAAGAACGGGTCGACGAACTGATTTCCGGGATCAGAACCGAATGTGCCATCAAGCTATTCGGGGACGACCTCGACCTGCTGTATCACCATGCCGAAGCGATCGCGGACCTGATGCGAACCATTGACGGGGTGAAAGATGTGAAAGTCGAACAGGTCGCCGGACAGCCGTACCTGACGATCGATATCGACCGGGAGAAGATCGCTCGATACGGGATCAACGTGGCGGATGTGCAGGACATCATCACGACCGCCATCGGCGGCAAGCCTGCGACGCAGGTGTATGAAGGCGAGCGGAGGTTTCAGTTAATTCTCCGGTTCCCTGAGCCCTCGCGCAACAGTATTGGTGCGATTGGAGATATCCGGGTGCGGTCGGCTTCCGGAGCGCCGATCCCATTGAGCGAGTTGGCCAGGATCGAGATGCGGGAGGGGCCGGCGCGGATCAGCCGCGAACAGGCGAAGCGGCGGATCTACATCGGATTCAATGTCGTGGGGCGCGACATCGGTGGGGTCGTCGACGAAGGCCGGAAGCGGTTGGCCGCGCAGATTCGATTACCGCAAGGGTATACGGTGGCCTGGGGCGGCGCGTTTGAGAATATGGAACGGGCCAATGCGCGGTTGATGCTGGTGGTGCCGGTCACGCTCGGGTTGGTGTTTTTTCTGCTCTTCTGGGCGTTCCATTCCCTGCGCTACGCCGGGTTGATCATTCTGAACCTGCCCTTCGCACTGATCGGCGGGGTCGTGTCCTTGTGGCTCAGCGATCAGTACTTGAGCGTGCCTGCTTCGATCGGCTTTATTGAACTGTTCGGGTTGGCGGTCGGCAACGGTATCGTGCTCGTCTCGTATATCAACCAGCTTCGGAATGAGGGACAGCAGACGGATGCGGCCATTATGGCGGGCTGTGTGCTGCGACTCCGTCCGGTCGTGATGACGATGATGACGACTCTCCTGGGACTGCTTCCGTTGGTGTTGGCGCAGGGGATCGGAGCTGAAGTGCAGCGGCCGTTGGCGACTGTGGTTGTCGGAGGCCTGTTCACGTCGACGGCTTTGACGCTCCTGGTGCTGCCGGCCTTGTATCGCACCTTCGCCGAACGGGACAGTGCGAAAGAACATGCCCCGGAGTGGGTGTGAGAATCGTGTGCAGGGCGCCATGCTGAACGGGAAAGCTTTCTGGGCCTTTTCTGCCGATGAACTGCTGCGGGAGTTGTCTGTCGCGCGAGAGGGCCTGTCTACGCCCGAGGCCGAACAGCGGCGGGTGGCCAGTGCGTCCGCCCGGCTTAAACCTCAGCGGGATACCCAACCCCTCCGGCTTCTGCTGGCGCAGTTTCGCAGTCCTATCATCCTCATTTTGCTGTTCGCTTCCGGCATATCCTTCTTCCTGGCCGAACGCAGCGATGCGCTGATTATCCTGGGCATCATTCTGACCAGCGCGCTGTTGAGTTTCTGGCAGGAATACGGCGCCGCACGGGCCGTGGCCGGCTTGCTGGCGCTCGTCCAGATCACGGCTCGCGCACGGCGGGACGGTGAGGTGCGCGAAGTTCCGGCCGATCATATTGTGCCGGGCGATATCGTCGAACTGTCCGCCGGATCAAGCCTGCCCGGGGATGCCTTGGTCCTAGAGGCGAAGGACCTGTTTGTTGACGAGGCGACGTTGACTGGAGAAACCTACCCGGTTGAGAAATCGGCGGCAACACTTGCCGTCGATGTGCCATTGCCGAAACGAACCAACAGTCTCTTTCTGGGGACCCATGTGGTGAGCGGGCAGGCCCTGGTCGTCGTCGTGGCGGTGGGGAAGGATACGGAATTCGGACGCATTGCCCATCGAATGGCGGTGAGGGCGCCTGAAACGGAGTTTGAGCGAGGGGTGCGACGATTCGGCTATCTGTTGCTCGAAGTGACGCTCCTGTTGGTCTTTGCCATCTTTGCGGTCAACGTATATCTTGAACGGCCGGTCCTCGAATCCTTCCTGTTTTCCATGGCCTTGGCCGTCGGACTGACGCCGCAGTTACTCCCGGCCATCATCAGCGTGAACCTCTCGCACGGCGCGAAGCGCATGGCCCAGCAGAACGTCGTGGTGAAGCGTTTGGCATCGATTGAAAACTTCGGCAGCATGAATGTGTTGTGCTCCGACAAGACCGGCACCTTGACCGAAGGCTCCATGCGGCTCCATGCGGCGTTGAACCTCGACGGTCAGCCGAGCGAGCAGGTGTTGTTCCTCGGTCATGTGAACGCAATGTTCGAAACCGGATTCCCGAACCCGTTGGATGAGGCCCTGCGCCGGCACCGTTCCTTCGATCTCACCGGCTATCGCAAGCTGGAAGAAGAGCCTTACGATTTTGTTCGCAAGCGACTCTCCGTCCTGGTGGCGACTCCGCAGACCCACCTGTTGATTACCAAAGGTGCCGTCGAGAGCATGCTGGCGGTCTGTCTGCAAGCGGAGCAGAGCGATGGCGCGCTTGCGCCGATCGATCGGGTGCGTGACGCCATCCGGGAGCAGGTTCGCGCTCTCAGTGGTCAGGGATTCCGCACACTCGGGCTCGCTTCCCGGGATCTGGGCGCCATTGATCGTGTCTCCAAGGAGCATGAAGCGGAGATGACGTTCCTTGGCCTGCTGGTGTTTGCCGATCCTCCGAAGGCCGGTATCGCCGACACCATTGCGACACTCAAGCGGTTGGGGGTGTCCTTAAAAATGGTGACGGGGGATCAGGGGCTGGTGGCGGCCCATGTGGGGAGACAAGTCGGCTTAGCGGATCCGCGGGTCGTGACCGGCAGTGACCTGCGCGGGATGAGTGACGATGCGCTTCGGGCGCGGGCCAACGAGGTGGATATTTTTGCGGAAATCGAGCCGAATCAAAAGGAACGCATCATCCTTGCGCTGCGCGGTTCCGGCAACGTGGTCGGGTACCTGGGAGACGGTATCAATGATGCCCCTGCTCTCCACGCAGCCGACGTCGGCATTTCAGTCGATAGCGCTGTGGATGTCGCCAAGGAAGCCGCCGATCTCGTGTTGTTGGAACATGATTTGAGTGTGTTGGTGGAGGGCGTCCGGGAGGGACGACGAACGTTCGCCAACACGCTGAAGTATGTCTTCATGGCGACCAGCGCGAATTTCGGCAATATGTTCAGCATGGCCGGTGCATCGCTGTTTCTGCCCTTCCTGCCGTTACTGCCGAAGCAGATCCTGTTGACCAATGTACTGACGGACATTCCCGAAATGACGATTGCCACCGACCATGTCGACCCGGAACTGATCGATCGCCCCCGCCGGTGGGACATCCCGTTTATTCGACGATTCATGCTGACCTTCGGGTTCGTGAGTTCTCTCTTCGACTACCTCACCTTCGGCCTGTTGTTGCTGGTGCTGCATGCGACGACCGGCCAGTTCCGCACCGGCTGGTTTGTCGAATCGGTCCTCTCGGCCTCGCTGATCGTGCTGGTGATTCGCACGCGCCGGCCGTGCGTGACCAGCCGCCCCTCTGCCTCGTTGCTGCTCTCGACGCTTCTGATCGGTCTGGTGACCATCGTATTGCCGGTCACGCCGGTCGGGACGTTTTTGGGATTTGAATCCCTGCCGCTGATCTTCTGGGCCGCGCTGCTGGGAATTCTCCTGGCCTATGTCGTTGCGGCTGAGTTCGCAAAGAAGCTGTTCTACCGGCAGATGAACAACGGCCGCTGAGCGGGTTACGGACTGAGATTCCGTGATTCCTACATCCCGTCTCCATACAATCAATCATCTCCTTGACTGTTCGTGCTGATGTAGTACAACCAAAAGGAAGAGTTCGTCTCGTTTTCTTCCACGCTCCAATCTGCACGAGGACGCCCATGCCCGCTTCTCCGCAGTCGCCCAACCCCCACTCATATGATCCGCAGGTCTTGTTGAATTCGCAGCCGGTGATCGTGACAGTGATTGATCCTGCCGACCATTCCGTGCAGTTTCAAAATCAGACCGGGCTGGGCGCCTTCGGCGACATGGCGGGTTCGCACTGTTATGAGAAAATTGCGGGAAAGGCCGCTCCCTGTGAATTCTGCCACATGCCCGAGGCCCTGGCCCGGCAAGGAGTCGTGTCGGAGCAGGTGGAGATGCCGAATGGTCGTCATCTGCAGATCCATTGGGCCAAGGCGCCGACGAAGGACGGGCGGGTGCATGTCATTGAAACGATCGTCGATCTGACGAAGCGCAAGCAGGATGAGCAGAGTCTGCGCCAGTCGCAAAAGATGGAGGCTCTAGGACGGTTGGCGGCCGGCATCGCACATGACTTCAACAACCTCCTCATGGTCGTCATCGGCCATGCGCAGCGCGTCGCGCAACAACTGGGGTCTCATCCGCTGCACCATGAAGTCGAAATGATCGGCCAGGCAGGCACGCGAGCCGCGGCCTTGACGAAAAAGCTACTGACCTTCAGTCGCCGGCAGGTGCTGGAACAACGCGACGTGCCGCTCAATACCTTGATTCGCGACATGGAAGACATTCTGCGCCGTCTGATCGGCGAGCAGATTCAAACGGTCATTGTGCTCGATCCCCAGGCGGGGCATGTCTTGGGAGATTCGGTTCAGATTGAACAGGTGCTGCTCAACCTGGCCTTGAACGCCCGCGATGCCATGGCCGAAGGAGGCATTTTAACGATCGAGACAGGCAATGCCGACCTGGATGAGGCCTACGTGCAGTCGCACCCCGGAGCCGTTCCCGGGCGTTACGTCAAACTCGTGGTCGAGGATACCGGATGCGGGATCGATGCCGAGACCCTGGCCCACATTTTCGAACCGTTTTTCAGCACGAAGGGATTTGAGAAGGGGACCGGATTGGGGTTGGCCACCGTCTATGGCATTGTGAAGGAAAGTCGAGGCTACATCGATGTGACCAGCCAGCCGGGGCGAGGCTCACGCTTCACCGTGATGTTGCCGCGTGTGCAGTCGCAGACGTCGGAAGCCGAACAGGTAACGGCCTCACGCGTGGTCCCCGCGGCCTGCGCGACGATCCTTCTGGTGGAAGACGACGAGGGCATTCGGCGCCTGGTCGCCGCGGTGTTGCGGGATCAGGGGTATGAAGTCCTGGCGGCGGCCGACGGCGTGGAGGCCTTGCAGATGTTGCAGCTTCGAAAAGGCGGCTGCGACCTGCTGATTACTGATGTGATCCTGCCGCGGATGAAGGCCTCGGTGCTGGCGCAGGGAGCGAGGACGATGTTTCCCAAGATCAAGGTGCTGTACATCTCCGGCTATGCTGGGGACATGTTGGTCTCGCACGGGGTTGATGCCCACGCCGCCTATCTCCAAAAGCCGTTTCTGCCTCAGGCTATTATCGAGAAGGTGGCTGAACTGCTCCTGCCTGCTTGCCCACAATAGGTGGCGCACATCGTTGCGTCTGTGATTGTTCTCAGCTCGACCGTTCTGGCGGACTACTCCGAGTCGTCTTTTCTTCTTGCCCTTCCGCGCACAGCTGCTCGCTGTGGTCACTGCCCCACAACGCATCCATGTGGTCAATGTGTGACGTGCGGTAGTTTCTGCCTGGCACCACAGTCGGGAGCCGGTGGTCGGAGAGGGGCGGTGTTTATTTCCAGGAAACGCCGGGGAGGGAGATCACGCGTTCTGCTTCGGCTGTTGACTGGGCTTCAAGGAGGAGGTCGTAGACCATTTTCACACGGGTCCGCGTCTCGGTCGAGAGCGCCAGGAACTCCACGCCGAACCCATCCTTGCTCGTCCAAGTCACGACGGCCGGTTTGATTTCGATCGGTTCGATGCGATCGGGCAATGAGATTCGCAAGGTCAACCGCATCCCGCAGTGCACCTTGGCATCAGCCTGCTGAATCTTGCACCCGCCGGGCGAGAAATCTCGCACGACGCCCTGGCTGCTCCCGCGCGGCCCCTGCAGTTCGATCGGCCGATTCATCTCGACTCGTGTGTTCTTACGTTTTGACATTAACCTGTCCTTCCATGATCTGCTGGTATGGCTCTGTACAAGGCTTTGTTCAGATGGCCGGTTGCATAAGGGATTCCGCCAACGTTCGAAAGGCAGGATCCAGCATGAATCGACCGAAGGAGACATCCTGTCGAGGGTCCGGTATGAGGTCGCCTTCCTGGCTGCGGCGTGAGTGCAGAAACGCGTTGTGAAGAGCTTGCATCGCCTTCTCGCGGTCGTTGAGGCCGGCATAGGTGCGGGCGAGGTCGTAGAAAAAAAACGGATTCGCCGGATCTTGCGAAAGGCCGTAGTCGAACGTCTTTTTGGCATGCGCAAAGTCGCCGGTTCTGCCATAGGCCATGCCCAGGTTATGAATGAGCAGGCGCCAGAGGGACTTGTCGAGGGAGGGGTTGGCCTGTTCGAGCGCGACGGCCTGTTCGTAGTGCGGGATCGCCTGCTTCAGTTGTCCTTGCAGATAGGGAGCGCTGCCTGCTCGAAAGTGATCGAGGCTGCTGGGTTTGGTTGCGGCCACGATCGTGAGGCTGCCCAGCACGTCCCGCAGTTGCGAGTCATCTCCGGTCCGGGCGCCGGTCTTTGACAGATGGATATCCGTATACACGTTGTCTTTGCTCGTACAGGCAAAGAGGTGGAGTTCATCCCTCTGCGGGTCGCCTGCCCTGGGAAGCAGATATTCCAGGATAGGAATCTGGTGGACCTCATATTGAGTCAGGTCGAGGCTCAGCGGCAGGTCTGTCGTCCGTGCGATACGGGTTAGGTGGGCGAGGCAGCCCTGTTCAGTGGCCGGGCCTGAGACCGCTTCCAATGTGACAGACAGGTGCATGGCGGTGGCGTCGTTGGTCGCGAGGAAATAACGCCGACTGTCCGGTTTGATGCCATCTACAAGAACACGATAGCCCGTAATATCGAGACTCACCGCCCAGGGCTTGTCGACGAGGGCGATGCTGGCCTGACGCGGCGTGTCATCCGCCAGGGCCATGCCGGCCGCTTGCACGGTGAGGCTCAGTGCGCTCGCGAGAATCAGTCCTGTTGGCGACGCCATGGTGTCTCCTTGCCCTGTGCGCCTGGAGCGTGAATGTGGTGCGATCACTGTAGTCTAACGTCCACTCAACGAAGGCCAAAGCAAAAGTAGGAAAACCAGCGGGAAGCCTGATCGAAATGGCTGACCTGACCCTGTGGCATGATGCCCCAAGGTGGACGCCTTTGCATCGTGTTCGAGAAGGATGTATCTGTATGTCTGGCAGGCGCCTACCGATCCTGAGACGAGAGGAGCGACGATGCGTGATCGATTCATGGGCTGGCTTGGGGCTGGAACAAGCGCTATGGGGCGGAAGGGGAGAGTCATCTGTCTTTTTGCGGCGGCAGGGATCGTGCTGGCGGGAGAACCGGCTCGCGCGGTGGTGCAAGTGCTTCCGGAGATGACCGTCACGCGCGATGGTCGGACCATCACCGGTAACAAGGCAGTTCGGGCCGATCCCACGGTGCAGGAGATCCTGAAAGCCTTTGATCGTGCGGAGCGTGCTTTGGAGAAGCAGGAACTGACTGCGCTGATGCAGTTTTATGCGCCGGGGTACAACTATCACGGACTGCATGTGGAAGATGTCGCGCGCATCTGGGGCGAGGTGTTCGAACACTATCGGAAATTATCCTCGACGCATCTCTTTTCCGATATGAAGATCGTGCAAAGTGGGGAGGGGCTGCGGGTTGAACTGACCTGCACCGGAGGCCTGTACGGCACCGAGGTGCAATCAGGCGCTCGTATCACGCTGGATAGTTGGTTTCAGGAGGTTCACTATCTGGTGCGGGATGAGCAGGGCTGGCGGTTTCTCGGGAATCGAGGAAACGCGCCGCGCTCGGCTCCCTTTTCTTCTTCTCCGCACCACCCGCTTTTCTAAGCAGTCTGACGCAGACGGTCAGGCTGCTGCGGCGGAGGCGGCGGTGGCAGCGGTGCTGAGCAGCTTCTTGACGCTGGCATGGGCCAGGACGACATCCGGTGTTCGCTGCAGGGCCTCGTAGTAGCTGCGTTCAAAGCCGTCGCCCTCTTCAGAGGGGCGTAACATGTGACGAGCTTCCGACAGCAGATCCTGTGCGGCTTCAATCGTCGTCTCTTCTTGATCTTCGAGCACGACATCGATGCGAACAACGAGGTGCGACAAGGGGTGAAGCCAGGCAAACCAGGGGTCGTTCATGACGAGCTGCAAGAGTTGGCCGGCCGAGGAGATGCGCCCATAGATGCGTTCATACGTCAGTTGTTCGGAGACGATCAGAGACTTGTGCAGACCGAGGAGGCCGTGGCGGAGGTCCTTGAGGCTGCTACGAAGGTTGTCCGGAATCGGATTCGGAGACGACCAGGAGGAACGTATCATATATCACCCATCCTAACGAATCCACAGCTTCAAGCGACGGCCGTTCCCACCACAGGAATGATGCCCTCTGCAGGGCCACTCTCCGTCCTTCGTGGATACTCTATCGGCTGGTTTGCGCCGGGATTGAGCCCCCGGCCTGGTGAACAGAAGAAATTTTTCCCTGCTCCCTCTCCCGCTCGGGGGAGAAATGCTTTTTCCCCTGGAAGATGAAGTGGTTAGTTGCTCGGCGGATGACAGGGGCCTATACCTAGGGAGTCAGCCCTGCAGGGGGCATTGAAGAGGTCGGTGGGCATGGTCGAACGGCAACAGCCCGGTCAATTTCGGTGGTACGCCCGGTCGCAAGACGAACTTGGGCGCGAACTCGGCGTGGTCCTGATTGAAGGACTGGCCGAGGAGGAAGCGACGCGCCGTCTCTCCGTCCATGGTCGAAATGAGTTGCCTGAAGCCCCGCCTCCTTCTCCCTGGCGCATTCTGGGCGCGCAGTTTACCAGCCTGATTATTTGGGTGTTGATCGGCGCCGCGCTCGTATCGGGTCTGCTCGGGGAATGGATCGATGCCGGGGCGATTCTTGCCATTGTGCTGCTGAACGGGCTGCTGGGATTCCTGCAGGAGTATCGGGCGGAACAATCTCTGGCGGCGCTCAAGACGTTGGCTGTCACCTACGCCCGTGTGGTGCGGGGCGGCGTGCGTCGCACCCTGTCTTCAACGGAACTGGTTCCGGGCGACATCATTGATGTCGAGGCGGGAGACCATGTCCCCGCGGATGCGCGACTCATTCAGGCCGCCGCCCTGCGCACTCAAGAAGCCGCCCTGACCGGAGAATCCACACCCGTTGAAAAAATCAGCGCGGCCTTGCCTGACAGCGAGCTCTCTGTGGCCGATCAGCGGAACATGGTCTTTATGGGCACAACCGTCACAGGTGGAAAAGGGCGCGCGCTCATCGTGGCTACCGGCAGCAAAACTGAGCTGGGGCGCATTGCGACCTTGATGACGACGGTGCCTGTCGAGCCGACGCCGCTTCAGCGCCGCTTGGAGCAGTTCGGCCATGTGCTGCTGTTGCTCTCGCTCGGAATTGTGGTCGTCGTGTTCGGCCTGGGTTTGTGGCGGGGCGAGCCGGTGTTCGATATGTTTTTGACGGCCGTGAGTCTGGCGGTTGCGGCTATTCCAGAAGGACTCCCGGCTATTGTCACGACGACGCTGGCGCTGGGCGTGATGCGCATGGTGAGTCGCCATGCGTTGATCCGCCGCTTGCCGGCTGTTGAGACTTTAGGCGCGGCCACCGTGATTTGTACGGATAAGACCGGGACTTTGACCAGGAACGAAATGACGGTCACGCGCCTGGCCGTCGATGGTGTGGTGTTCGATGTGACGGGGGACGGGTACGCGCCGGCTGGTGAGATCATCGGCGGGGATTCCCGGCAGGGCGGGCTGCGGAATCTTCTGTGGAGCGCGTTGTTGTGTAACAGCGCCTCGCTGAAAGAGGCCGATGGAACGTGGTCGGTCGTGGGTGACCCCACGGAGGGGGCGTTGCTGGTTGCGGGCGGCAAGGCTGGATGGCGCAAAAAAGATCTGGAGGGGGCGCAACCCTTGCTGGGTGAAATTCCGTTCGATTCCGAACGCAAGATGATGACCATGGTCCGCCGTGTGGAGGGTCGGGCCGTGGCCTATGTCAAAGGCGCGCCGGATGTGCTGCTCGGCCGGTGTGACGAATACATGACGATGGCCGGTGAGGTGCGGCCGCTCACTGAGTCGATGCGCAAATCGGTCGTGTTGCTCAATCAGCAGTTCGCGCAGCAAGCCCTCCGTGTTGTCGCGCTGGCGCAGCGTCGGCTCGATTCTGAGCCGATTGAGTTTGAGTCGGAGGCGATCGAGTGCCGGTTAGTTTTCTTGGGACTGGCCGCCATGAAAGATCCGTTGCGTGCTGAAGCCAAACAGGCTGTCGATCTCTGCCGGTCGGCGGGAATTCTGACCGTGATGATTACCGGAGACCACAAGGAGACGGCCCTGGCCATTGCGCGTGAAGCTGGTTTTGCGAGCGGCCCGTCGCAGGCTCTGTCGGGTCTTGAACTGAATGCGCTCACGGATACCGAGTTGGCGGCGCGCGTGCGAACTCTGTCCGTGTATGCGCGGGTGTCGGCGGACCACAAGCTGCGCATCGTCAAGGCCTGGCGGGCGCAAGGTGCGGTCGTGGCGATGACGGGTGACGGGGTGAATGACGCTCCGGCGATACGCGAAGCGGATATCGGTATTGCCATGGGTATGACCGGAACGGATGTGACCAAGGATGCGTCAGACATGGTCGTGACCGACGACAACTTCGCCTCGATTGCGGCAGCGGTCGAAGAGGGCCGCAGCATTTACGAGAACATCCGTAAAGCGGTGCACTATCTGCTGTCGTGCAATTTGAGCGAGGTGCTGGTAATGCTGGGGAGCACGTTGTTGGGGTGGCCCCTGCCGCTGCTTCCGATCCACATTCTTTGGATCAATCTGGTCACTGACGGATTTCCTGCCTTGGCCCTCGCCGTCGATCCCAAAGATCCCGATGTCATGAAGCGGCCGCCACGGGATCCGCAGGCACCACTGCTGGATCGTGAACGGTTTTTGGCGGTCTGCCTTCAGGGCACGGTGATGGCCGTGGCGACCCTCGCGGTCTTTGGAATCACCTTGTCCGTCTTGAAAGATGATCTGCCGTTTGCCAGGACCATGACGTTTACGGTGCTGGTGCTCGTGCAACTACTTCACGCGTTCACCTGTCGCAATGATCGGTACTCGCTGTTTCAGATCGGGATTACGACCAATCGGATGCTGGTGGGTGCAGTGCTCGTCTCAGCATTTCTGCAGGCGGGTATTCTGCTGAGCTCTTGGGGACAGAAGATTTTTAATGTCGTCCCGCTGCGGGCCGACGAATGGTGGCTGATGGCCGGGCTGGGTATTTTGCCGTTCTTGATGATGGAACTGGGGAAGGCCTGGAAGCGGGCGTGGAGCCGGCGGATGGGCATGCCTATGGCGTGAGTTTCGGTGTTGCCCAAATCGTCGTAAGGGGATGTGCCTGCCGGCTATTTCCGACCGGTTTCGCCCCGTACAGATCCGTGAGAGTCCGCAGCAATCCGTAGTGATCCGTCGGCTCCCCGTACCGTCCCGCCCGCACCATCGGACCTACCAGAATGGTAGCGATGTGATTGTCTGATTTTCCGTTGTCCTCGTCCCACGTCACGATCAACAGACTGTTGTGGGTTTCCGCCCACTGCACATAGCGATCGAGGTTGGTCCGGAGCCATTGGTCCGCGCGGGCGATGCGGTCGGGATCGTTCCCGTGGTGCATGTCGTTCTCTTGATTGGGGACTACGATGCTGACGGTCGGGAGGGTGCGAAAATCCGTCGGGAAATCTGTAAAAGGACGATTGCTGTCGGAGGAGACGCTGTTGATGGGGGACAATTGCCAATCGACCCAGGGGTTGTGTTTGCGCGCGTAAGCGCCTGCCATACAGTCGGTCGCACCGACGGCGGGAAGATCTTCAGCGTACCCGACAAAGGATTGTCCGACTTGCGCCAGGGTGCTGGACAGATTCGGAGCCGTTAACGAAGTCGGGCAGGTATTGCCATTGACGCCGTCGATTGTGCCGGCAAACAAGGCGATATAGTTCGGTTGACTGGGATGGGTGACGCCGTAGGAATTGGTCAGCAACGCGCCTTTTCGCGCCAGCATATTGAGGTACGGAGCGGCCGGTGAATCGATGACCTGGGCGAACGAGTGGTTTTCCTCGATCACAATGACAACATGGTCTGGCCGGGGCAATGGCGGCTGAGCGGAAAGTGGACCAATCCAACAGAGGAACGTCACCACCATTACGATCGCCGCGACCTGCCTGTGCATGGGGGCCTCGCTCGTGATTAAACCGGTAGTTCGCTGAGTCGTAACGTGTACAGATAGTGGTACAAGCCACGCTGCTCCAGCAGTGCGGCATGGGTCCCTTCTTCCACGATCTTCCCCTTATTCAGAACCAGAATGCGATCGGCGCGTTGAATGGTGCTGAGCCGGTGCGCCACGACGAAGGTGGTGCGGTTGACCATTAGGCGCTCTAACGCCTCCTGCACCAGCCGTTCGGACTCCGTATCCAGGGCGGAGGTGGCCTCGTCGAGCAAGAGAATGCGGGGGTTCTTGAGGATCGCTCGCGCAATCGCGACACGTTGCCGTTGACCGCCGGACAAGTTGATGCCTTTTTCTCCGACAATCGTTTGGTAACCATCCGGAAATCCCACGATGAACTCGTGGGCATGCGCGGCCTTGCTGGCGGCAATCATCTCTTCTTCGCTGGCGTCTTCACGTCCGTACCGAATGTTGTCCCGGATGGGCCCGCCGAACAGGATCGTATCTTGCGGCACCAGCGCGATCTGGCGGTACAGGCTGTCGAGGCGAACGTCTTTGACATCGTGGCCGTCCACCGTGAGCCGTCCGGCGGTCGGGTCGTAGAATCGATGCAAGAGGTTCATGATCGTCGTCTTGCCGGAGCCGGTGGGACCGACGA
>VOPR01000023.1 GCA_009594995.1 Nitrospira sp.
TGAAGATCGCGATTATCGGTGGCGGACCGGCCGGGCTGATGGCGGCCGAGGCGGCATTGGCCGGCGGGGCGCAGGTCGCGCTGTACGATTCGATGGCGTCTGTGGGGCGCAAGTTTCTGTTGGCCGGAAAAGGCGGGTTGAACCTGACTCACTCCGATCAGCCAGACCTGTTCCTCAGCCGATATGGCGAGCGCCGCGCGCAAGTCGCGACCTGGATGGCCGAGTTCGGGGCCGACGCGGTTCGCACGTGGGCGCGCGGGCTTGGTGTCGAGACGTATGTCGGCTCCTCCGGTCGTGTGTTTCCGACGGATATGAAGGCAGCACCGCTGCTCCGCGCCTGGTTGCGGCGATTGCGTCAGGCCGGATTGACGATTCATGTGCGGCATCGTTGGCAGGGCTGGGATGAACAGAAGGCCCTCCGTTTCGAGACGCCGCAAGGCACGAGTTCCGTACGGGCGGATGCGGTCATCCTGGCGTTAGGCGGGGGCAGTTGGCCCAAGCTCGGCTCCGATGGTGCCTGGGTGCCACTGCTCGCGGGGCGTTCCATTGCGGTCGCCCCGTTGCGCCCGGCGAACTGCGGGTTTGATGTCGGGTGGACCGAACACTTCCGGACCAAGTTCGCGGGGCATCCGGTGAAAACGGTCGGTGTGGTGGCGAAATCACCGACTGGCGTCGTGATGCGTCGCATGGGGGAGTTCGTGATCACTGAGACCGGTGTCGAAGGCGGTGTGATCTATGCCGTGGCCTCTTGCCTCCGCGATGAAATTGAAGCCACCGGCCGTGGCACGCTGCGGTTGGACCTGGCGCCGGATCGTGAACTGCCGCGTTTGATCAAGGATCTCTCACAGCCGCGCGGAAAAAAGACGATGGCCACGCATTTGGAGCGGCGCGCCCATATCGACGGGGTGAAGGCCGGGCTGCTTCGTGAGATTGTTTCCAAGGAAGATTTTGCAGACCCGACCCGTCTGGCGGCCGCGATCAAAGCCTTGCCGCTCACCCTGACGGCGCCACGCCCCTTGGAGGAGGCGATCAGCACGGCCGGCGGTGTGACCTGCGAGGCGCTCGACAAGCGGTTGATGCTCAAAGCGTTGCCGGGGGTATTCTGCGCGGGGGAAATGGTGGATTGGGAAGCGCCGACGGGCGGGTATCTGCTCACGGCCTGTTTTGCCAGTGGTCGGACCGCCGGTGCGGGGGCCGTCGCTTGGCTCGCGGAGCGCGCAGGACGTGCCAAGTCATAAGACGACCAGCGACGGGGTGGTGGCCCTGATCGTGCCGGGAATCGGCAACTCCGGACCGCGGCATTGGCAAACGCTGTGGGAAGGGCAACATCCGCATTGGCGACGCGTGCAGCAACGCGACTGGGATTGTCCTGATCGGGAGGCGTGGCTGCAGGGGCTCGAATCAGCGATGGCCGTGGCTCCGGTTCCGACGGTGTTGATTGCTCACAGCATGGGGTGCCTGTTGGTTGCTCATTGGGCGGAGCGATCTTCGATTCCGGTGCGCGCGGCCTTGCTGGTCGCTCCGCCGGACCCGGCCGCACCGGCCTTCCCTCCGGCAGCGCGAGGGTTTGAAAGGGTTCCGTCAGGTAAGCTTCCGTTTCCCAGTCTCGTCGCCGCCAGCAGCGATGATCCGTTTGGATCTGTGGATTACGCGAAGCGCTGCGCAACTGATTGGGGCAGCGCCTTCGTTGAGGTCGGTGCGCTCGGCCATATCAATGCGGAGAGTAATCTTGGTGACTGGCCTGCCGGCCTCGCGTTGCTCGAACGCTTGCTGGCATCGTCCTGATCTTCCGTGCCGGTCGACAGACCCCGCGGTTAGAGCAACATGCGCTTGGCGTCGGGATCGGCAAGCGTCCCTGTTTTGAGATTCCAGTCGATCGTGAAGATGGCGGAGCGTTCGCAGGAGAGCGACAGCAGACGTTTTCCGTCCTGGGCCACCACGCTCTCGGCGTTCCGGAAATCGAGCGTGCGGTCCTGTCCCGTCCGATTGCACACGAATAACGGCAGGCCGGTATCCTTGGTGCAGCGTTCCCATTCGCCGTTCGGGCCGTGAAGTCCCGGCGCCCAGGCTGCGGATGAGACCAGTGCCCTCGCCCCCTGCGTTTTCAAACGTGCGGCGATCGCCGGTGTATAGGCATCGGCGCAAATCATGAGGCCGACCTGGCCGAACGGCGTGAGGCGCACAGTGGTGGCTTTCGTGCCCGGCGTCGACCAAGCCTCAGATCCGACCCGAAGTGCATTGATTTTGCGATGGCTGCCTGCCACCTGTCCGTCCGGCCTGATGGCAAACAGGCTGTTATAGAGTTGCGTCGATTGCGAATCCCGTTCGGGGTGTGACAGAAAAATGGTGATGCGGTGGCAGGCTGCGAGACGGCTGATTTTATTCATCCACTCGTCCGGTTGCCGTTCGATCCAATCGGTTCCCAGCGTGTCCGCGAAGGTGTAGCCGGTGACTGCTAGTTCCGGCGTGATGATCCACCTCGCGCCGAGACGCGCGGCCTTGATGACGGCGGTGGTGGTGAGGTGGCGGTTCTGTGCCAATGCCCCCGGGACGGGGGCGAGGTGCAAGAATGCGATGCGGAGCAGCGGTCCGGCCATAGGTTGTTGCGAAGTAGAAGGGCGTCTGCTGCCTTGCTGCGATGGCCGGACTCTAGCATAGACCGGCGTTCAGATCGAACGGCCTGGCGGGTTGCTCTTACCCGGGTCGTCCTGTGCATGGTTTTCCACCCGGCATACAGTTTCACCACGCTCCGTGATACTCTTCCGCGCGGCACGCAGGTGACACTCAGCTGGTATGAGGTCGTACGCATTGTCAGAACGTTCTCCAATCGTGGATCTTTGCATTGTGGGCGCGGGAGCTGCCGGTCTGGCCGCCGCCATTTTTTCTGCGGAACAGGGACCGCATCTCACCATTGAGCTGTTGGACGGCGCCAAAAGTATCGGCGCAAAAATTCTGGTCTCGGGTGGGGGGCGGTGTAACGTCATGCATGATGTCGTGACGCCGGATGATTTTTTCGGCACCCGACATCTCGTGCGCAATGTGTTGGCGGCGTTTCCAGTGCAGGAGACAGTGGCGTGGTTTGCGTCGCTCGGGGTCAAACTCAAATGCGAGGAGACCGGCAAACTCTTTCCGGTGACCGACAAGGCGCGGACGGTGCTCGAGGCCCTCGTTGCGCGCTGTCGTGAGCTGGGTGTGGTGCTTCGTCCGGATCATCGCGTTACGGACATTGCACGCATGAACGGTGCGGCAGAGTCAGGTGGGATTGAGCCCGCCAGGTTCGTGATTCGTCACCAACAGGGTGAGACCTATGCTCGGCGACTCATGCTCGCCACCGGCGGGCAATCGTTGCCCCGCACCGGAAGTGACGGATCGGGCTATGGGCTCGCGCGCCGCTTGGGTCACCACGTGACTTCGATCGTTCCGGCGCTGGTTGCGCTCGTGCTGGAAGACCGCTGCTTTCACGAGAAGCTGTCGGGCCTCTCGCAGGAAGTGGAGCTTCAGACTTTGGTCGAGGGACGATCGGTCGATCGGCGGACCGGCAGTCTGCTCTGGACGCATTTCGGCATCAGCGGGCCGGTGGTGATGGATGCGAGCCGATTCTGGTGTCTGGCCAGAGAGCGAGGTGAGACGGCGCAGCTTTACGGGAACTTTCTGCCCGGCCGAACGATAGATCAGGCGCGGGAATGGTTTCTTGCACACACGGCCAAGAACCCCCGGCGTTCCCTGCTGAAGATGTTTGCGGAGTCGCTGCCGGAGCGGTATGTCGAGACGCTCTGTCACCATGTCGGCGGTGATCCGCAACAGGCGTGCGGTCAAGTATCACGCGCGATTCGGGATCGCCTTCTCACGGCTCTTACCAGATTTCCCTTTCCTGTCGTGCGCGATCGAGGCTGGAATTTTGCCGAGGTGACGGCCGGCGGGATTCCGTTGGAAGAGGTCAACTTCCGCACAATGGAGTCGAAGCTTTTACCGGGCCTGTATCTGGTCGGAGAGGTGCTCGACTGCGACGGTCGAATCGGCGGGTTCAATTTTCAATGGGCCTGGGCGACCGGGCGGGTGGCGGGCCGTGCGGTTGCGGCAAGTCTGCCTGCGCGCAGCGACTGCTAGCCGACGGGTGGCTCAGCGGAATTCGTACCCGACACCGAAGATCATCGCTTCATCGGTCTTTTTTCGCCCCGGGGCCGGTTGGGTATTGAGCCGCAGGTCATACTCCACATTAAAAAACAGATTCTTGTAGACCGTGATTCTGAGGCCTTGGTCCGCATTGAAGCGGAAGGCGTTCCCCGCATTGATGTCCCAAAATCCTTCGTGACGATGGAAGACTTTAACACGATCCGGCCATAGGGTCTGTTCCCAGCGCAGACTCCAGCGCCCCGAAGGCGTCTGGGTGTTCGGGCTGTTCGTGAAATGTTCGTTCACATGGGCCAGACCGGCGGAGAGCGAGAGCGTGGTGCTGGCGGTTTCATAGAACTGATAACCCAAGCCGCTTCCGATCGTGGAGCGGAGTTGCAGGGCCTGCAGGGTGTCTTTTTCCAGCATGCCGAACGTTTCGATGAAGATCTGCTTGCTGACAAAATAATTGTGTTTCAGACTTGCGAGCGAATTTCGCGCCGTCACTTGATCGTTTGCCTGCCCGTAGTTGTATTTGCCTTCCACCAATAATCGCTGTCGGTGGGCGTAGAGCGTCAGGCGGGCTGCGCTATTGAAGGCCTTGGTGCTGCTGTTGCCGGACGTATTATTCCCCCCGACCGAGACAGTACCGGCCAGCCGGAAGGGTTCGAGGTTGATGGCGGTAATGTCCGTCAGCGGCGTGGCCGTATCCGGCCCGGCTTCGTTCACTTCG
Source organism: Nitrospira sp. (assembly GCA_009594995.1). GTDB lineage: Bacteria > Nitrospirota > Nitrospiria > Nitrospirales > Nitrospiraceae > Nitrospira_A. The sequence goes on from VOPR01000023.1 coordinate 4,844, forward strand.
CGTTGCCCGTGGGTGCCATAGACAAAATCACGGAGCACATCATGCGATTCTCCGGGGACCAGGACCTTCAACGGACTTGTCGCCGTGAGACGCTGGACTTTCTTCCAATCAATCTTGATCTCGCCTCCGTAATCGGTCTGGAGCGTCAGGAGGTTTTCTTCCATTTTGACGATCGTGCCGGTCAGCCGATCGCCGTTCAGCAGATACACCTCATCGGCCCAGACCGGCGTGGTCATCCACAGACTCAAGAGAATCAGTGCCCGCTGCCATAGCAGGGGGCGGAAGGCAGTAACATGGTGCATGGGGTTTAGACCGGAGTTCCGACGGGCCGGCGGCTCGTAATCGAGGCGGTGTGTCACCATCCGTTCGACCAGGCCTCACCCTAATCGAGTGGGTTGGGGAGTTTCAAGAGCGTGAGGCGGAAAAGGCAAGGAGGGACTGTCGTCGAAGGAGGGATTATTTCGCGATCGTGATGCTGGGCACACCGCTGCGCGACACTTCGGTGACGGTCATTTGGAAAAGCTGATAGAGCAGTTTGAACGCTTCACGGTTCCATCGGGCGAGAGGGCCCGTGACATTGACAGCGTAATATTTCCCGTGAGATTGCACGGTCAGGTCCGAGTTCGAGGGAGAGGAGTCTTGAACCAGTAGATCCATCGTTCTGGCCGGATTGTCCATGAAGAGCGGTGTGCGGGGATCTTTGTCGACATGATACTCCGGTTCTTCTTCCACTGATTGAGCCAAAAAATTGAGCATGGTGTTGAAGCTGCGTAACCGGAACTCGCCTTTCAACGGCCATTCCCCCCCGTAGTGCCCCGGGCGAATGTCGAATGAGACATCGTTCATGGGGCGTCGTTCCGCTTCCTCGTGCAGCCTGACGCGCTCTTCGTGGGGGAGTGTGTTCGGATCATAGTTCGTGATCAGGATTCTTCCGGAGACCGGTTTGCGAAGCCGATAGGTTTTCTGCTGCGGATCGTAGCTGACGAGATATTCCTGTTCCAGCGCTTTGAAGCCCTCCGCCGTGACGGAATCTCCAGGGATGGTCCAGGTGCGTTCAAACAGCAGCGATTCCGCGTAGAGCCGATTGGCATCCTGAATGGCCGATATATGCAGCACAGCCTTCCGGAACATCTCGTAGCCGGCCTTGTCGGTCGGGCTGTTGCGGTATGCCACATCCTCGCCGTGGTTGTTCACGCGAAGCTCTTTCGCCATCAGGCGAAGCAGGAGGTCGATATCGCCGCCCTGCCGAAGCAGGAGTGTGAATTTGGTTTCTTGAAAAGGGGTCAGGAGGCGACGGGTGAAGTCTTCCCCTTCAATCGGCGCAATGCTGATGGTGGGATTCTCGGAGACGCTGCCGCCGAAGACCGGAAGGAGGGCTTTGCCGTTGTCTCCGGTCAATGCCGGGGTCGCTCCCGCGCTGATGCGGAAATCGAACGTGGCGGCAATGTTTGATACGCCGGTAAAGTGGACCGGCTGATGATGATGGGCTCGCGCGATATTGATGAGCAGTTGCTTGGAAATGGAATCGGTCATGGCGCTGTCGTAGGAAATGACGGCGCGAGTCAGCGTCGGTGGCGAAAGACAGCCGGCCAGGCTCAGGACGGCGACGAGGCCGGCCAGGCGTCGGAGTGTTTCCGTACACAGTGAGGTTCGCATCTGGTTGTGCCGACGAGTGTGACGCACCAGCAGCGGTTCTAGCACACCTGTTCACGGAAGCCTAGAGTGCAATGGCATCGGCGAAAAGGTCAGTCTTCTATCCCCTAAGGGAGCGCGATGGTCTCGCCTGCCGGGATTGTTTTGTTCTATGATCGGGCATACAGAGGAGCACAGGCATGAGACGTGCGATGCGAATGCGGTGGTCAGTTTTGATGGCTGTAATGCTGCTGGCCGGTTGCGGTAGTTCGGCGAAGCTGATTTCCGGGCTCAGTATCGAGGAATTGAAACCGGTGCCGGGCATCTTAGCAAGTGCCAAACTCCTGAAAGGCACCATCCGGGGCATCACCGGTGACCGTGTGGAAGTGGACACCGGTGAGCGGGCGCCCCGCTATTTGTCCCTGGAGGCAGGCGGGGACGAAGCTCGCGGGTTGCAGGTAGGCGGCGCGGTGGAGATCATGGTGAACAATCACGATGAGATTGTGGCCTATCAGCGTCCTGCCGAGACGCCGCCGACGAAGATTTTTCGTGGGTCCCTCGGGAAACCGTTTAATCCGCAGAAGGAACGCGTCACGATCCGCCTCGATACGGGGCGGGATGTGGGATTTTATGCGCGGACGGTGGCAATGGATAAACTTGCTGCTCTTGAGGTCGGGGAAACGGCTGATTTCGCCGTCGACCGTGCCTATTTGCTGGTCGATGTGTTGTCCCAGGGAAAGCCGCGTGAACTCGGGGGCGGATCGTCGTTGCCTGCGCCACAGCGTCGCCTGGAGGGCGCGTTTGTCACCATCGGCGATGGGCGGATGCGCCTCAGGATGAAGATCGATGACATTCAATCCTTTCCCGTGCGACCTCTACTGCAGCCGGCGATTGAACAGCTGGATCCCAATGAATCGGTCTCGATTTACCTCGACGGACAGGGGCAGGTGATTGACATGGTGAAAACGACTCGTCGTTGAACCGCATTACCGGCGCGAGGGAAGTTTGACGATACGTGTGATGATCCAATCATTGAGGCGATCCGGCAGGAGCAGCGCGAGGTAGGCGCGAATGGCAGCGTCGGAGCCTACCAGGTATCGCGTTTTCGGCCACCTCGATCGCAGGGCGTGTGCCACGGCGTGGGCTACTGTGCTTGCCGGCTGTGCCTGTTCTCCCGCGGCTGTCGCCGCTTCCTTGATGCGGGTGAACCCCTCCTGGTACATGCTTTTCAGTTCCCGGCTCCAGGCAGCGTCCCAGGTGTCGACTTCTTTTCTGGTTTTTCCCCAAATGGGTGTGGCGATTGCGCCGGGTGCGATGAGAGACACGCGGATGCCCCAGGGTTGCAGTTCGAGACGCAAGGCATCGGTGATAGCTTCCAGTGCATGTTTGGATGCGGCATAGGGAGCCATGAACGGCATCGAGGCTCGCCCGGCGATGGAGCCCATGTTGATGATGCGTCCCCGGCCCTTGCGGATCAACGGCAAAAACGTCTGGGTGACGGCGATCAGACCGAAGACATTCACGTCGAATTGACGCCGCCAGTCGGCGAGGGGAAGCAGTTCGATCGGTCCGGCCACGCCGATGCCGGCATTGTTGACCAGACCGGCAAGCCCGCGGTCTCCGACCATGGCTGCGACCGTATGGCTGGCGGCTGCGATTGAAGCCGTGTCTGTCACATCGAGCCGGATGGGCATGAGGCGCGGGCCTGCTTGCTGTTGCAGCCGCTCGCCATCGGCAGGATTGCGGACACCCGCGAAGACGCGATATCCCAGTTTATCCAGGGCGAGAGCGCAGGCGGCGCCGATGCCCGAAGAGGCGCCGGTAATGACGACTGCATCGGAGGTAGGAGCGGATGAGAACCAATTCGGCATGCCGAGGGAGTCTCCTGTAGTCTGGCCGCGTACCCTATCATAATTTACGGCTCGACCCTACTCTCAGATGCATCGGGTGGTCTCATTCAACCATATCATCGGGTGAGGGGTTGAGCCGTTGAGGTAGCGACTTGCGTATGAAAGGAGCCGACATGCTGAGGGATGCAGGGAAGGGCCTGTTGTTGGCGTTGTTATGGCTGGGTGCAGACGGCTGTGCCCATGCCGTGAATGGTGGTTCGGCCTCGACGGCCTCTGAAGTCAGCGGAAAAACCGTGACGGTGCAGCCTCGTGAAATCGACGCGGTGTTGAACAACCCGGGGATGGGCTTTGCCGATTTTCATTTCGGGTTCGGTCATCCTCCCAAGGCCGAGGAATACCCGCACACCACCGTCGCGTATTTCCGTTGGCCCTGGGCTGAACTGGAACCGGCGGAGGGGCAGTACAACTTTGCGTTGGTCGACCGGGTGATCGAACAGGCAAAGGCCAAAGGCGAGACGCTCGCTATCCGAATCGTCTCCGAATACAAGACTGGGACGCCGCAGTGGTTGCTCGACAAGGGGGTCGGCAGTGTGAAGGAAACGGACGGCATCTTCCCCGACTATAACCATCCCATTTTTCTCGAGTACCATGAACGGCTCATCCGGGCGTTCGGTGAACGGTACGGCCGATCCCTCGATATCGATCATGTGGATATCGGGTCCGTGGGCTGCTGGGGGGAGTGGAATACGGCCTGTTGCGTCGGGGTCGAAACACAATGCAAAGCCTTTTATCCCAGTGAGGCCAATCAGCTGGCGATCACGGACTGGTATCTCAAATATTTTGCGGGGACCCCGCTGGTAATGCTGCACGGCGGGCAATTGAAGTATGCAACTTCGCGAGGGACTGGTTGGCGGGCAGATTGTTATGGCGACTACGGTTATTTCAATCCGGATTGGAATCACATGGAGCATGCGTATGCGCCGGTGCTTGAAGAGCCGGTGATTGCCGATGCGTGGAAGCGCGGGCCGGTGCAGATGGAAGTCTGCGGCTACATTCACGAATGGTATGAACGGGGATTCGACCTCGATCGGATTTTGGAGAAGGGGCTCGAGTGGCATGTCTCCGTGCTGAACGCCAAGTCGAAACCGGTGCCTGCTGCCTGGCGGCCGCGATTCAACGAGTTTCTCAAGAAGATCGGATATCGATTTGTGCTACGCGAACTCAGCCATCCCGCCGAGAGTCGTGTCGGCGAGCCATTCGTGATTCACTCGCGTTGGGAGAATAAAGGGGTGGCGCCGATCTACCATGCCTGGCCATTGGCCTACCGGTTGCGTTCCGGCACGGATCAGGTGGTGGCGCAGTGGGTCAGTCCTGTCGATCTGAAGCAGTGGTTGCCGGGGGCGCCACACCGGGTAGAGGACAGGGTGGTGGTGCCGGAAAACGTTCCAGTCGGTTCGTATGTGTTGGATATCGGGATTCTTTCAGAGGATGCCCGCTCCGCCTATGTCGAGTTGGCCATTGAGGGCAAACGGACCGATGGGTGGTATGGGCTGTCTCGGGTGGAGATCCGCTAAGGCTGCGATGGGGCTCCGGTCAGTTCGGTCAGCGCAGATGTGACGGTATTCGGAGCGGGCTGGCTTCGAGCAACGTTCTTAAACAGCCACAGCCTGTGTGACCTCCTCGAGCCGGAGGACTGTCACCACTTGGTTGCCGTTGCCTCGATACTCGATCGTATCGAAGCTAATCTTATTGGCCATCGCGATTCCGCGTCCATGGGTATCAAAGGCGCGCTCGGGGTCGAAATCGAGGTATTTTTGCCACTCAAATCCGTTCCCTTGATCGGTGATGTGTAACGACAGCTCGTGCGGCAAGCGGGAAAATTTCGCCGTGGCGACACGAGACGAGTAGGGAGGTGAGCTCAGCCGATGGGCGATTTCCTCTTCCAGCTTGTCTTCCTCGATCAGGCGTGATTTCTCCTTGTACCCGATATTCAAGTTGCCGTGTTCAATCGCATTCAAGGTCAGTTCGAGGATGCCGGTGACCACCCGTTCAGCATCGGGATAGGCGTGGGCGAGCAGCATCGCGAGGTTTTTCGCTTCCTCGGGGGTTTTGAACCGAAAGGTCCCGGACTCCAGCAGGCGCATGGTCGTGGTCGTCCGGCGCAGGTCCTGTCGTACTTCCAGGTAGCTGATGTGATCGCGGGCTGCCGCGTCGACGATGGCTTGAAGCGTCGCTTGGTCGAACGGCTTGGCCAGGTAATAGTAGGCCCCGGCCTGCAGTCCTTCCAGCGTCTGTTGTTGCGTCGAGGCCGCTGTCTGCATGATGACGGGAATCTGGCTCAGTGCATCATGCTGTTTCATCTTGCGGAGTACTTCCATTCCATCCATTCCGGGCATAACCCGGTCGAGCAGCACGGCGTGGAAGCGATCGGGTTCTGCTGCCAGCATGTCCCAGGCTTGTTGGCCGCCTTGTGCCGTGGTGCATCGGTAGTCACATTCGGGAAGAAACTCGAGCAGAATTTTCAGATTCAGCGGAGAGTCATCGACGAGTAAGAGTTGTGGTTGAGGGAAAATCATAATATGGAATGCCTCCGCTTGCCGGCCAAGCCATCGGGGTCCAATGCATAGGGCCTCACATCGGTATGCAAGGTCCTGCTATGCCTATCGGAGGGATTCTGAAAATACTTAAGAGGGAAGTATGACGGTAGGGATCGGTCGGACCCTGCCGGCTGTTGCAGCCCGGCAGGGTCGTTCGTGGAAAGGCTATTGCTTCACGATATCAAGCAGTTCTACCTCGAAGATCAGCGTGGCGCCGGGCTTGATGACCGGGGGTGACCCACGATCGCCATAGGCAATGCCGGATGGGCAGACCAACTTGCTCTTGCCGCCGACCTTGATCAACTGCACCGCTTCGGTCCAGCACTTGATGACTTGGTTCAGCGGAAACGTGGCCGGTTCGCCGCGTTTGACCGAGCTATCGAAGACCGTTCCGTCGATCAGCGTGCCATGGTAATGCACCTTGACCGTGTCTGTGGCTTTCGGGGTGGCGCCTTTGCCCTCCTTCATCACGGTTACGATGGCGCCTGATTCCGTTTTCTTGGCTCCGGCTTCTGCTGCCGCTTTGGTCAGGAACGACGCTCCGGCTTTCTTTTCGACATCGGCCAGCGCATTCGCCCGCACCTGCTGCATTTGCTGAATCTTCGGGCCATACACCTGCATGTCGACCTTCTGCTGTCGTTTCAACACGCCGTCCGCCAGACCGGCCTTGACGAATTCGAGCTCGGATTCGTTCAAGGTGAACGGGGTCAGCGATTGGCTGATGGCCGCACCCAGAGCATACAAGGTTTTCTGCTCATCGTTGGCTGGTTCGGGGGCGGCGGCCCAACTCAGCGAGGACATGAGGAGCACCACTGCGGAAACGGCACCGGTCACATGACGCATAGACGATCCTTTCTGCTGAACAATAACACTCAGCCCACCATATGCTAGGGAGCCTGTGCGGCTCAAGATAATTCTTGGGCAGGCTGCAAAGATCACGCAGACTCGTCTGCAGCCTTGCCTTATGGAAGGCCTGCCGGCGTCCAGGGTGAGTCAGTATGTCGTCTGTTCCAGCATGGTGCCACGAAGTGCGGCTTAGGAGAGCGCGGCTCGCCCATGCGGGCTCAGCAGATCCAGCGCAGGACCGATGGGGACGATACGGGTCGGGTTGATGTCATCATGCGTCATGTAGTAATGCCGCTTGATGTGGTCGAAGTCCACGGTCTCCGCAATGCCGGACACCTGGTAGAGGTCTTTAAGATAGCCGGAGAGATGCGGGTAGTCGATAATGCGACGGACATTGCATTTGAAATGTCCGTGATAAACGGCATCAAACCGGATCAGGGTGACGAACAGGCGCCAATCGGATTCGAGGAATTGCGCGCCGAACAGATACCGCCGGTCGCGCAGTCTGGCTTCCAGTTGATCCAGCGCAGCGAAGACCGACCGGGCGGCCTCCTCGTACACCCGCTGGGAGGTCGCAAAGCCGGCCCGGTAGACACCGTTGTTTATCTGCTCATACAGGAATCCGTTCATTTCGTCGATTTCTGCCCGGAGTGCGGCCGGGTATAAATCCAAGGGGCTGTCGGTGAAGCGATTGAATTCGCAGTTGAAGATCCGCATGAGATCGTCATCGGAATTAGTGACGATGCGGCGGGTGACGGTATCCCAGAGGACCGGAACGGTGATGCGCCCGCGATATGCCGGGTCGGTGATGCGATAGGCCTCGCTGAGGAAGTGAAATCCGTTCGCCGGATCGACCGAGTGGCCGTGGCCGTTGCGAAAGGCCCAGCCCTGCTCGTCGCGAATGGGATCCACCACGGTCATGCCGATGACCGACTCCAGTTGTTTGAGTTTGCGAACGATGATCGTGCGATGCGCCCAGGGACAGGCCAGGGACACATAGAGATGATATCGGCCGGCTGCGGCGGGGTATCCTGAACGCCCGTCCTCAGTCACCCAGTGGCGAAATGCGTCGGCCTGCCGTTTGAATTCTCCCGCCTCGGTCTGTTCGTTCGGAAACTGGGCCTGTCCCGTCATTGCATGATTCTCCTTGCGTGGCCCACCTTAGTCAGAATCAATGGGTGACGTCAATTGCGCATGGACCCGATCGCGTGCAGGCGTATGACAAAGCCTCTTTATTTCGGATCAGCCTGCGGGGTTTGACGTGGAGCCGCCACGTCCCATCCAACGGAAAAGAGCACGAGGAGACCGGCAGCGGTGGTGTGTTTGGTGCGGGCGCTGGTTTCCCGTGGGGGCAAGGGCTCATTCGCCACGATGCCGTCTCCCAAGACCCGGGCGTCGAAATCAAGCGTGCCGCCGATGCCGAAGTTGAAACTATAGCGATCGCTTTGATGGGGCCGGTATCCCATCATCAGTCCGCATCCCACGGCATCGATGATCTGTGATCCCGGCGCTACGGTGAGAAATGGCCCCCAACTCCAGCGTTGTTCGTCCCACCGATCGATCCAGAGGTGTACTTCCGGCATGACTCGCACGAGGTCGTTTCGTTCGTCATCAACACGGACGATGCGGTTCACGACGCTGACGGAGTCTACTCGTCGCGCGCCCAGGTTGTGAGTCCAACCCAATCCGAGCCCGAATCCCACGTTGTGAAATAACCAGGGGTCCTGACGCGCTTCTGTTCGTATGTTCTCCGTGTGGCTGGAGGGTAGCGTTGGTTGTGTTGGAACGGAGGGGCGAGCAACGGGTGAGACGGATTCCTCTGCTGGATGAGCAGGGAACGGCACAGGGCGCGAGTGTTGATCCTGTCCGGATGGCCGGAAAGCAGGCCGGGCCAGCGGGATCTGTGGACGCGCTTGTTCATCATGGGATCCGTCTGCCGGGTCAATGGGGAGAGGGCTCTGAGGCGGTGAGGCCTGTGTCGTCTCCCGAGGAGTCTTCTGGGGTGCCACCTGTGCCGCAGGAACGGTCGGTTGGGCCGTTTCAGTGTTGACTGACTGGTCCGTCGGGCCTGGCTTGGCGACCGGCGTTTGATCCTGCTCTAGTCCGGTTTCTTTAGGCGATTTCAAAGACGGGATGATTGTCGATCCTCGTTCAGTTGTGGAGCCCTGCGATTCACTGTTGAGCGCCAATAGTGGTGCTGCAGTTGCCGGTTCAGGTGTCGTCATCGAGGGATTTGCGCTCGGTGCCGAGCTTTGAGGATTGGGCTGTGTCTGTGCCGGCGTGGGAACTACCGGGGTCGATCGTTCTACATGGCTGTCTCCGGTGATGGGCGAGGGGGGCGCTGCAGTGTCGGGGCGCCTGTCCGGTGGCTGTACTGGGGCAGGAGCCGGCAGGGGTGGTGCGGATTGAGCGCCGGTCCTCGTCGAATCGTTTGTCGGGACTGGGAGGGAAGGCATTTCTCGTGACTGGTCCATGGAGTCGCTGAATTCAGGACTCTTGCTCGTGCTCGCACTTGCGTTGGAGGTGATCAGGGCAGGCGGCACAACGATCGATTGATTTGAATCGGTGGTCCGCTCCTCGGCCGGTCGTGACATCGTCGGCGTGACGGTAGTCGATGCGGCGAGCGCGGGTGGCGGGCTAAACGCTCGCCGCAGCCCGGCATTGTTACTTTCGACGGCCAACACAACTGGGGTTCTCCCTTCGTTGTCGTGAACGTCGGGATCAGATCCGGATTGAAGGAGCCGGCCGATCACCTTGCTTTGTCGGGCCAATCGGTCCGCCCGGGATTCGCCGGCTGATTCCCAAAAGCGTCTGACTGCCTGGTGCAGCGGCGTGAATCCAAGACCGTTTCGGATTGTCGTCTGCGCTCCCGCAGCCAGCAGCACTTCGACGCACTGAACGTGGCTTTGAAAGCTGGCTTCGTGAAGGGCGGTATTGCCATCCCGGTCTTTGGCCTTTATCTTCGCACCCTGCTTCAACAGTAGGGTAACGAGGGCCAGGTTGCCCTGGGTTGATGCTGTGATCAGCGGAGTGGCGCCCCGGGCATTGCGTGCTTCGATGTTGGCTCCCCGATCAAGCAGGATCGCGGCTCTGGTCGAAGAGGCCTCAGTGAGGGCTCTATGGATCACTTGTTCGGAGTCGGTGGCGGCTACAGTGAGGGGCGTCCGTTTCTCGACCGGACGAGCGTCAGTATCGGACCAATATCCGAGGATCAGAATAAGGGTGGCGCAGGCAACGCCGGTGCTGTGGTGCAAGCGAAACACGGGTCCCCAACAAGGCGATTCGGGAAGTCGCACGGCGGACTGTATGGTTTAGCATACAGTCTCGGCCGGCGTCACCAGCAGTTGCCGCGGGATAAGTCAGAATTCGCAGATCGCAGGAGCATGGTCCCGATCACGAGAAGGGGAGAGGGCGGAAGCGAGGATACCGGTCGCTGGTTACCAGCGACGATGCCATCGCCCATAGTAGGGTCGATAGTAGCGCGGGCCCCAAGCATAGGGGCGCGCATAGAACGGGGAGCCATATATCCAGGGGCGTCCCAGATAGAGGCCAAATCCGACCGAAGGGTACCCGTATAACAAGCCGGGGGCGATACCTGGTGCCACATAGGTGTAGGAAGAGCTTGAGGAGGAATGCTCGGCCATTTGCCGTTGCAGATCGGCGGTCATGGCGTTCTGCCGATCGGCCTGGTCCTTTAACTGGCCGACCGTGCTTTGTTGGAGGTGGACTTCCGCCTCGAGCTTCGAGATTTTTTCGCGCTGGATTTCAATAAAGGCCTGCAGGCAGCGGGTATGCGCATCCCCTGAGTAGTTCGAACATTCCCACGGGCCGGATGTGTCGGCGGCATGAACCGGAATGACAAAGAAGGCCGCGCTCAATCCCATTACGATTGAAGCAAACCAATGCCGAGGGGATTCCAATCGGTGAGTCGCAAGACGTACCATGACGTTCCTCCCTGGCTAGCTAACAATAGCCTATCATGGCCTTGGCGGTGATGGCCAGACATGACCCACAGTCCGGGGAACGAACCAGTTGCAGATTGGTTGACAGCGACGCCGCCGGAATGGTCGCTGCGATGTATTGACGATACAGAAAGGAGACGCGAGGTATGGCAGATAAACAGGTGATTGCAGTGGTCGGGGCGACGGGCATGCAGGGCGGCGGATTGGTGCGGGCGATTCTGGCCAATCCTGCCGCGGGTATGACGGTGCGTGCGTTGACCAGGGACGTCCATTCGGACAAAGCCAAGGAACTCGCGCGACTCGGCGCGGAGGTGGTGGCTGCCGATGTTCATGACGTGGAGAGCCTGAAGCGCGCGTTTGCGGGAGCAAGCGGCGTGTTTTGTGTGACATTTTTCTGGGCGCATATGTCGCCCGAAAAGGAATTTGCCGAGGCCGAGGCGATGGCGAAGGCCGCCAAGTCGACCGGCGTGCGGCATGTGGTGTGGTCCACTCTTGAAGACACACGTCGCTGGGTCCCCTTGTCCGACAACCGGATGCCGACGCTGCTGGGCAAGTACAAGGTGCCGCACTTTGATGTCAAAGGCGAAGCGGACCAGCTCTTCAAGCAGCTCGGTGTCCCGACCACCTGTTTGCTCACGTCGTTTTACTGGGACAATCTCATCCATTTCGGCATGGGGCCGAAACCTGGTCCGGACGGTGCGCTTGCCTTTACCCTTCCGATGGGCGAGGCCAGATTGCCCGGCATTGCGGCGGAAGATATCGGGAAGTGTGCGCTAGGAATCTTCAAGAAACGGGACGCGTATTTGGGGAGGACCGTCGGCATCGCGGGGGAGCATCTCACCGGTTCGCAAATGGCCGCGGCGTTGACGAAGGCTCTCGGGCGTGAGGTTCGCTACAACGCCGTCCCGCCGGAAATCTACCGGACGTTCGGATTTCCCGGAGCCGATGATTTGGGCAACATGTTTCAGTTCAAACGGGACTTCAATGCGGTGTTTTGTGCGGCCCGAGATCCGGAGATCGCCCGGACGCTCAATGCCGGATTGCAGACGTTTGCGCAGTGGTTGGAGGCGAACAAGGCACAGATTCCCCTCTCCTAGCCAACGGCGCGGGTCGTCTAGTCGGAGATTTTGTGTGGCGGCTTCTGCTTGGAGAGATGGCAGGAGGACGTAAACGGATTGCACCGCAGGCGGTGAATCTTGATCGTCCGCAGCTTTTCCGGTCCTGCCGTCAATCGCGGTTCCGAAGGCCGTTCCCCGTTCACGAGTGTCGGAAACGAGGCCAGTGTCGTCAGCACGCAGATGGACAGGACAGCCAGCACCCAAGCAAAGTAGAGTGAGTAACGCATGGCCTATTCGTATCACAGGGAGATGGAGAGTCAACGAAATGATCGTTTTTTGTCGTCAGTGATCGTTGGTGGTGGTTCCCTGTTCGATATGATCCATAAGATTTCGTAGGCTGTTTCAGGAATTGCGAAGATTCTGCGATCGGCAGACACTGCCGGCTCGGTCTCCGGATCGAATCACTACTCACACTTCTTACAAGGAGGACGGCTATGAAACGATGGTCTATTCCCGCTGCGGCCTTGGTGCTTGCGACGTGTAGCATGGTTCCCAACGGTTGGGCGGGTGAAATGAAAGCCACGATGGAAGCGGTCAAGGGCGATGCGAAGGCAAAGGCTGAGGAAGTGAAGGGTGAAGCGAAGGCTGCCGTCGAAGAAGCCAAAGGCAACAAGGTGCAAGCTGAGGTGGAGCGCGCCAAGGGGAAGGGAAATGCGGCCATGGAGAAGGCCAAAGGCAAGGTCAAGGAACTAAAAGCGAAGACGGAATAGCCCGTTTCTCTAAGAGGCGCGATTGGCCTGCGCCGGCGAACCACGCCGGCGCAGGCCGTCTCTTCGGCAAGAAGTTGCGGGTCCGCCCCCTCCGTTCCGCCATTGCGCGCAAGCTGTTCTGCCGCTACAATCCCCTCGCCCGCCGCCACCGGCAGGCGTAGTCTCACCGACACGCGAATGCTCTCATGCTCCTCTGGTTCGTGATTCTGTATCTTGCCTGTTCGGTCGGGGTCGGGTTGTATGCAGCGACCCGCGTGTACAACACCAAGGATTTTGCCGTCGCCGGGCGCTGCCTGCCTTTGCCCGTCGTGACGGCCACCGTGTTCGCGACCTGGTTCGGGGCTGAAACGGTGCTCGGCATCTCCGCCACCTTTGTGAAGGACGGACTGCGCGCTGTGGTGGCCGATCCCTTCGGGTCAAGCCTCTGCTTGATCCTTGCCGGATTATTGTTTGCCCGCCGACTGTATCGATTGAATCTCCTCACCATCGGAGACTTTTACCGCTTGCGGTATAACCGCGCGGTCGAAGTGCTGTGTACGTTGTGTATCGTGGCGTCGTACCTCGGGTGGGTGTCGGCCCAAATCAAAGCGCTGGGACTGGTGTTCAATGTCGTGACGGACGGAGCGATGAGCCAGCCGGCCGGTATGGTGTTGGGCGCACTCATTGTCCTGACGTACACCACCTTCGGCGGCATGTTCTCGGTGGCGATTCTCGACTTTGTTCAAATCACCATCATCATGGGCGGCATGCTGTATATCGGGTCGGTCGTCAGCGGGTTAGCGGGCGGGGTGGGCACGGTGGTGAGCCATGCGGCAGGAGCGGGGAAATTGGACTTTTTCCCGCCGGCGAAGTTGGACAATGGATTCCGTTTCTGGGCGCCTGGGTGACGATGATGTTCGGATCGATCCCCCAGCAGGATGTGTTTCAACGCATTACCTCGGCGCGGGATGAACGCACGGCGGTTCGGGGTTCCGTACTCGGCGGGACGTTGTATTTTTTCTTTGCGTTCGTTCCGATGTTCCTGGCCTATTCCGCCACGCTGATTGATCCCGCGCAGGTGGCGGAGCTGCTGGAGCGGGACTCCCAACTTATTCTCCCGACCTTGATCGTGCAGCACACGCCGATAGCGGCACAGATCATTTTCTTCGGCGCATTGCTGTCCGCGATCATGAGTTGTTCGTCGGCCACCTTGCTGGCGCCTTCGGTGGCGTTCAGTGAAAACATCGTGAAGGGGTTCGTGCCGACGATCAGCGACCGGGGATTGCTCCTGGTAATGCGATTGGTGCTGGTGGGGTTTGCCGCCAGCGTGCTGCTCTTCGCCCTGAACTCGGAAGCCAGCATTTTCAAGATGGTCGAGAGCGCGTATAAAGTGACGTTGGTCGCGGCTTTTGTGCCGTTGCTGGCCGGACTCTATTGGTCGCGAGCGACCACCCAAGGGGCGCTGCTGGCCATTGTCGCAGGGCTTGGAACCTGGTTGGTGCTGGAGTCGGCGGCGACGCCGGATCAGGTCTGGCCTCCGCAGCTGGTGGGGGCCCTGGTGGCGGCGGGTGGAATGGTGATCGGGTCGTTGCTACCGCAGTGGATTACACATCCGCAGACCATCGACGCGCCGGTCGGTCACTCCTCCCTGACTGATCCAGCGAAGTAGCAAACTCCTGCTCCGTCGTCCGATCTTCTTGTCCCCGGGCTTCGATCTCCGTTACCTGGAGATGATCGTCATATCTCATCCAGGCCGGGCGGGGGAGACCGAATGCAGGATCTCTCGCACCAGGCGGATCAGGTCTTCCGGCGAGAAGGGTTTCTGCAGAAAAGTCGTCTGTCCCTGAGCCTCTGTTCCTGTGACGGGCGGGTTCTCGCTGTATCCCGACATGTAGAGGACCTTCAGATCGCTGAAGTGACTGCGCATCCGCATGGCGAGCTCTTTCCCGTTCATGCCCGGCATCACCAGGTCGGTAATCAGCAAATCAACGTGCAGGGTGTTTCGGCGGATCAAATCCAAGGCTTGGAACCCGTCTTCCGCTTCATGCACGGTATAACCATGGGTGCGGAGAATGTGCTGAGTGAGTAGGCGTACCGAGGGCTCGTCTTCCACAAGGAGAATGATTTCTGTTCCCGTTTTGTGGTCTGGTTCGGGGGATGCAGGCGGCAGGGCGATATGAGGCGGCACGACTTCCGGGAGATAGACCGTCATCGTGGTGCCCTGGCCCACGGCGCTTTCTACGGAAATTGTCCCTCCGCTTTGATGCACGATTCCATAAACGGTGGAGAGCCCCAGCCCCGTTCCGCGCCCCGGCGGTTTAGTGGTGAAGAACGGCTCAAAAATTTTTGCCTTCGTGGCGGGATCAATGCCTGTGCCCGTGTCGTGTACCCGAAGCCGCACATAGGTACGGCTGGTGCGCGAGTCGTGGCCCGTTCCCCATACCTCGTCGGGGAGAACTTGGCAGGTGTCGATGGTCAACGTGCCGCCATGTGGCATCGCGTCGCGGGCGTTGACGGCCAGGTTGAGCAAGACCTGTTCGAGTTGGACGGCGTCTGCTTTGACCCATCGCGGACTGGGATCGAGCTGCAGCACGATGGAGACGTGTTCGCCGAGGAGACTCTTCAGCAGCGCCATGAGATCGCGGATGACCCGATGCAGATCCAATGACACCGGATGGAGCATTTGCTTGCGGCTGAAGGCCAGCAATTGGCCGGTGAGCGCCGCACAGCGTTCGCCGGCGCTCTGAATCTCCTGCACGAAGTAGCGGGCGGAGGAGTTCTGACTCAATTCCTGGAGCAAGACCGCGCTGTACCCGAGGATGACGGTCATGACGTTGTTGAAATCGTGGGCCACGCCTCCGGCCAATCGTCCGACCGCTTCCATTTTTTGCGCCTGACGCAATTGATCTTCCAGTTCGCGGGCATCCGTAATGTCTTCCGTAATCCCGCTGAGGCTGTCGACGTCGCCGGTCTCGGTGCGATGGATGACCATGCGATCGTGAATCCAACGGATCTTGCCGTCTGGCCGGACAATTCGATAGAGCAGTTGCACATCGCGGCCTGTCGAACTGGACAGTTCCGCGTCGTAGATTTCAGCTACGAGTCGCTGGTCGTCCGGATGCACGCAATCTCGCCAGAGTTTGGGGTTCTCGTAAAATCGCGCGGCCGGCAGTCCCCAGATCCGCTCGAAGGCCGGGTTCACGTAGAGAACTTGAGGCGGTTGCGCACGGGCAAACCAGACGCCCTGGTTGAGGTTGTCCGTGAGATAGTTGAACCGCTTTTCGCTTGAGAGCCGGGCCCCTTCGGTCCGACGGTGTTCCTGAACTTCCTCTTGGAGCCTGGTGTTGGCCTGGGCCAGGTCGGCCGTGCGTTCGGCGATACGTTGCTCGAGGTCGCTGTGCGCAGTTCGCAATTGCTCTTCGATCACGCGGCGGTCATGAATCTCTTTGGTGATCTCCTGGTTGAGCCGCTCCACCGCTTCCGTGCGCGTGGTCAGCGATCGCACGAGCCCAAGCTTTTCCAACTGCAGGCGCATGGAGGACAGGAGCACGTGATTGAAGGTCCAGGATGAGTGGATCGTGGCGAAGAGAAAGAGGGTGCCCATAACCCCCATGATCACGTGAAAGTCATGGCCGCTGAAGAAGAGATGTCCGAGCATGGGGAGGGCCACAGGCAAGGCGTAGCAGAGGAACAGCGGAAAGGAGACCGACAGGACAGAGACGGCCCCCGCGGTCATGCCGCCGAGCACGAACAGCTGAACCAGTTCGTAGGGGAGTGGAATCTCGGGGGTGAGAAAATAGACGCTGCTGCCCCAGCCGATGCCAGCCAGCGTAGTGCTGATCAGCATCCACCGGTGCCAATCGGCGCTGCTCCAGGAAGGAGGAATCGTCCGGCGATAGTTGAAGATCAGGAGCGCCCGCGCACCCGCGACGACCCAGAGGAAGGTGACCCAGAGGAGCAATGGCGTATGGGGAACGACGGGCCATTCCACCGCAGCAAGGATGGCGGCGTTGACGGCGCTCGCCAACACGCCGGTGGGCATGTTGCGATACAGTACGTAGACTTGTTGGGTTTGCAGATCCGGGGACGGGTCGGTATGGGCCGGGCGATCCATCGGGAGGCCTCGCTCGATAACAGATTCATCATGCACGCACGATGACGCAAACGGTCACGCGGAGTGTACGTACCGTGCGATAGCGTACTCTAGCATGATCGACGAGGATACGGGCATCAAAAATTTACACGCAGATTGAGCGACCCGACATGCAGCGTGGTGTTGTACGTTCCGTTGACGGTCGGGTTCACATTACCGGCGACGGTTCTGGATTCATAGATGATCGCCTGGTAGGCCAGGTCGATGCCGAGGCCTTTCGGACTGAGCGTTTTGCCCGATCCTCCGCAGGGGATCACGCCGAGAAATTTCCCGTTGTCCCGGCACATGAATCCAATGCCTGCGGAGACGGCATGGTTGTCTCCGTCGGGAATGGCGGGGTTGAACGTCTGGTCAGGAATGGCCTTCTGGGAATGCCAGTACCCGGCGCGCAAGGCGATGTCCCAATCCGGAAGCGGTTCGGGGTTCAGCCACTTGTGTTCCGTGCCAATCATGACGGTGTAGCCGCTGATCCAATTGGCCGGAGTTGCGATCGTGAGTCCGCTCGACAGGTGCGTATCCAGGTTGCGCACGGATTTCCAGCCGGTGTAATCCACATCCAATTCCAGTTTCCACTCGCGCTCTTTATTGCGCACCGGCCAGAGGGCAATGCCGCCGGTGAGGACCTGTGGCACCACAAACGTCGTGCGGGCATCCGCGACACGGGTCCCGCCGGCGAGCAATTGGCCGTCGAGGTGCAGCGTGGCCTGGCTCCGATAGATGAGACCGATATTGACGAGCGGCTTCCCGTCCTCATTGCGCAACGGGGTGTAGAGCAGGCTGGCGTTGAATCCCGCGGCTGTGTCCCGCCCGTTCAACTCCATACCGGTACCGGCTGGAATGCCCAGCCCTCCCGGCCAGCGAAACTGCCGTTCGACCTGTCCTTCGCCGAAGGCTCCTGAAAACGTGTACACGTCTGCCCCCAATCCAATGGCCAGGTCCGGGAGGGGCCTGAAGGCAATGGAGGGGCGAATGTCGATCAGCTCAAAGGCGGCCTTGGTGGTGGCGGTGGAAAAGGGACTGCTGTCCGGCCAGCGGGTTAAGGTGCCGAACGGGCTGAAGACGGCCAAACCGATAGCGGTGTTGTCGGAGGAGCCGATGCCGAGGTCTTTCAGATTCGCGGTGATGTAGAGATTGGACGGAGGCGGTATCGCCACGCTGCCGCGGAGATCTCCGTTCGCCTGCGTGCCCGCCGCATTCTGGAACGAAAACCCGCCGGCAATGAGCGTGGTGCCGGCGGAGAGCTGAACGCCCCTCAGTTGGGTCATGCCGGCTGGATTGTAGTATCCCGCCGATGCATCATCAGCTTGCGCCGCAAAAGCAGAGGCCTGACCGGTTGCCGAAGCGCTATGGTCGTAAATGCGAAAGCTTCCGGCCGACACGGGTGCGGGAATAGTCGCTGCCATCGCGCCGAGGAGAGCGCCACAGGCGAGGAGGAGCCGTGCAGTGGTGCGACCGGGTCGATGCCATCGCAGGTCGTGCCGGCGTTCGCCCGGGTGCGGCAGATGTGCCGCAGGTAAGTCGGTTTCTTGTGAAGCAGTGGCAGTAAGAACGCGCATCGAACTCACCGGTAACTCCCTGGTGTGAATAAGTCTAGGTACAAGATCGTAGCCGGCCGGTCTTGTGGCGCCCATCTAAGAGGACAGCAGGTGCTTTGTCAAGCGGGACGACTTGTGACCTGGAGGTGAAAGAGGGCCGATGAGTGTGATTTCGTTCGCGGGATCGCGTATGCTCGACGACATGAGGATCCGGTGGTGACGTTCGCGAGGCGCTGGTTCGTTCGAGGACTGTTGGTATTGGCGGGCGTCGTATTCCTCGTCGCGGCGAGTGCCGTGGCCTATGGCCTCTATCTCTCCGCCAGTCTTGCGCTGCCGGCGGGTGACGAGCATCCTCCCCGCCTGATTTATGGCGCGCCCTTCCTGCTGAAACCTGATTTGGACATCGCCTCCTCGCACCTGATCGAACGCCTGAATCGGCTCGGGTATCAGGCGGTGGAGACGGCGGTGCGGGCGCCCGGGGAGTATCGCGTCGCTCCGGCCGAGATCGATATCTATTTGCACGAGTTTGCCGATTTTCATCTGCGGCCGGTGCCGGCCCGGTTGGTGCTTGAGCAGGGGCGGGTGGCGCGGGTGCTCTCCATTCAAACCGGCGATGAGTTGTTTCCCGCCTATCTGGAGCCGCAGTTGATCAGCGGGTTGCGCGGTGCCTCCCGCCAGGTCCGGGAGTGGGTGTCGTACGACGATCTGTCTCCGCGGTTTCTCGATATTCTCCTCGCCATCGAAGACCGGCGATTCTTCAGCCATCCGGGCATTGATCCGATCGCCGTGGGCCGGGCGGTCTGGACGAACGTGACCCGAGGAACGGTCATTCAAGGCGGCAGTACGATCACGCAGCAGTTGGCAAAGAATCTGTTCTATTCTCCGCAACGGACGTTCGGACGAAAGGTGAAGGAATCGATTGCCGCATTGGTGCTGGAGGCGAAATACCGGAAACAAGCCATCCTCGAAAGTTATGCTAACGAAATTTACCTCGGCCAGGTCGGCTCCGTGTCGATCTACGGCGTCGGCGAAGCGGCTCACCGCTATTTCGGGAAGCGGGTGGATACCCTCAGCCTGGAAGAGGCGGCGTTGCTGGTCGGTATGATCAAAGGGCCCAACACCTATTCGCCATTGAGAAACGCGACATTGGCCAAGCAGCGTCGCGATGTGGTGTTGGGCCGGCTTCACGAACAGGGACTGATCGGCGACGAGGTCTGGACGCAGGCCGTCAGGACGCCGGTTCAAGTGATGCCGCCGCAGGACACATTGGCCGATGCGCCGTTCTTCGTGGATTATCTGCTTCGGCAGGTGGAGGAAGCGACGGGCGCGCCGCTCCCGGATGGCGTCAGGGCCTATACGACGCTGGACCCGGTGTTACAGCGGTTGGCCACTCACACGCTGGAAAGTGAACTCACCAAACTTGAAACAGCCTATCCGGCACTGAAGGGACATCCCTCTGTCGTGCAGGGCGCGCTGGTGGCGCTTGATCCCAAGACGGGTGGCATTCTGGCCATGGTGGGCAGCCGCGATTATCGTGCCAGCCAATTCAATCGGGCGGTGCAGGCGAAACGTCAGCCCGGGTCCCTCTTCAAGCCGCTGGTGTATCTCGCGGCCTTGGAAGCGCGCCGTGAACTGGCCGGTGGACAACTGATTACGGCGGCGACCTCCATCGTCGATGAGCCGGTGACGTTTGAATCCGGCGCCGGCCAGTGGGCTCCACAGAACTACGACCATAAATTCCACGGCACGGTGTCCCTGCGAACGGCGTTGGAACAGTCGCTGAATATTCCGGCGGTCAAGATCGCGCAGGTTGTCGGGACTAAACGCATTCTCCGCGTGGCGGAAAAGTTGGGAATCCGGAGTCCGTTGGCCGACAATCTGTCCATTGCGCTGGGCACCTCGGCCGTCTCCTTGCTGGAGATCACCTCGGCATTCGGCGCTCTGGCTCATGAGGGCTTGATCGTCTCACCGACGGCGTTGCAGGCAGTGATGACTCCGGAAGGAGATCCGGCCTGGCACCACACTCCCGCGCGGCATCAGGCCGTGTCGCCTCAAGCGGCCTATGTCATGACCTCGTTGTTGAAGGGGGTCGTCGAGCGCGGGACGGCCGCAAAGGCGAAGGCGATGGGGCTGCGCGGCATCGTGGCGGGCAAGACGGGGACGACGGACGGCTATCGCGATGCCTGGTTTGTCGGCTACACGCCGGACGTGGTGGTGGGTGCGTGGGTGGGATTCGACGACGAGGAAGCGTTGCATCTGACTGGAGCGCAAGCAGCCCTTCCGATGTGGGTCGAGTTTGTGCGCCAGATCATGCCGGCTGCATCGCATGACTTTGTCATGCCGCCGGCCGTGGTCACGCGTGAGATCGACCCGCAGTCTTCCCAGTTGGCAACCTCGAAATGTCCGCAGCGTACGGCGGAGGTATTTATCGAAGGCACGGAGCCATCAGTGTACTGCGAAGTGCATGGAAGCGGGCTCTGGGAACGGGTGAAGCGCAGTTTTGGTTTTTTCTAGGTGTCGTCGAAAAGCTGGTGTAGGCTCGGCTCATGTTGAGATGGTTCTCCGGTTCATCCGCCACTGCCTGCGACAAGGAGCTCGAGATGATGAAGAAACCCGGCTTTGTGGAAAGCGACAATATCACCCTGTTGGCCAAAGGTGTGTTGCTCAGGGGTGAAATCCATGTGGAAGGCACGGTGCGCATCGATGGCCGGCTGGAGGGCGATCTGCAAACCAGTGGGACCGTCGTGATCGGCGAAGACGGGGTCGTGCAGGGGACCATTACCGCCGGGACGATCATCAGCAGCGGAAAGATCAAGGCCACCGTCCGGGCGACGGAGCGTATTCAATTATTGAAGACCGGTCTCCTCGTCGGCGAAGTGCATGCGCCGGCGTTTTCCATGGAAGACGGCGCGAAGTTTCAGGGCATGTCTGATATGGGCGTGACATCCTGGGGCGACGATGCGCAGAAGCTTCCCGGCAACGTGCGAGATATTGCTTCACAGCGTCCCAAGGCGGTTGCCGTGGTAGGGGAAAACGCCTGAACGGCGTTTCTCCCCGATCTCCTGGATGCCGGACCCGTCACACCCTTCCATTCACTCCTGCTCCTTTTTCTCACAGCGGCAGTATTCCCTTCAGGCACGCTGCTTGCCAGACTTGCGCGTGACATCCTGGGCGCGTTCTGCTATCAACGGCTGACACGGGTTCGACTCTCCATCCTATGAATCGACGACAGATTTTTGCAGTCTGCTTCTTTGGCGTCCTGCTGGCCCTGCTGTATCAGATGGGCCTGATGTTTCGTCCCTTCGTGTTTCCAGTCCTCTGGGCGGTCATTCTGGCGCATCTGTGCTTTCCGCTGCATGCGCGTTTGACGGCGTGGCTGGGCGGGAAAGAATCGCATTCCGCCGTCCTCCTCACCCTGGCCGCGCTCGCCCTGGTAGTGGTGCCGTTGGTGGTCCTCAGCGTCATGCTGGTCAAGGAAGCCGGATCCGCCGAACGTGCGGTGCGGGAATGGATCGCTTCCGGCGGAGTGCAGCAGTTGCCTGACCGCCTCTCCGGGCTTCCCGGCGGCGGGGTCGCGCGTGAGTGGTTGGAGCGGTTCACAGGGCAGGAGAGCGACCTTGAACAATTCGTGCTGTCGAGCGCCAAGACGTTCAGCAAATTTATCGTGGGTGAGTTGAGTGATCTCGTGCGGGACGTGTTCATGCTCGTCGCCGATTTTCTTGTCATGGTGTTTACGCTGTTCTTTTTCTTCAAGGACGGCCGGCACTGGCTGGCATCGCTCTACGGTCTGATCCCGCTCGAAGCGGCGCACAAGGACAAAATCCTTGTCCGCCTCGATCAAACCATTCGTGCCGTGGTGAAGGGGATCGTGCTGACCGCCATCGCGCAGGGACTGCTCGCCGGCGCGGCCTATGCCGTGCTAGGCGTGCCGTTTCCGATGGTGTTGATGGCCCTCACTATCCTGTTGGCTCCATTGCCGTTCGGCGGTACGGCGCTGATCTGGGGGCCGGTGGCGGGCTATCTCTTATGGGCCGGCTCTGTGGGCAAAGGGTTGGTGATGCTGGCTTGGGGCATCGGGGTTGTTTCGACGATCGACCAGATCCTAAAGCCGTTGTTCATCGGCCAGGGTGCGCAGATTCCTGTCTTGCTGCTCACGTTCAGTGTGCTTGGCGGGCTGGCGGTCTACGGTATCCTTGGGCTATTTCTGGGGCCGATTCTCGTCGGTCTTTTCCTGACCGCTCTGCAGATCTATCGGGACGAATACCAACCGCCGATTGCTGCGCCTTCCGCAAATCCCTGATCAATCACCTGCTCGCCGCTCTCGTCAGTCGAGGGGAATGGTGATCGTCATTCCACCCATCACATCGTTGAGCGCAAAGTCCCGCTTGGGGCTCAAGGGGTGACTATTGTGGCATTTGACGCAGGCGGCGGAAATCGCGCGATCCGAATAAATGGCTTGGAAATATTGTTTGCGGCCGCTGGTGACGATGCCGGTGAAGGGTCGGTCCGGGGTCTGGGCAAAGCTTTCCAGGGCTCGCCGTTCCAGATCCGTGGCGGGAGCGTTGCGTTGGTAGATCGGCCAGAGGCTGATAAGGCGATACCGGATGCCGCGGCCGGATTCGGCGACGAGCTTGCCCGAGTGTTGAAGAAATTGTGCGGGCAGCGGCAAGGCATTTTCGTGCTCCCAATGTTCCGCCGCTGACACGATGCCTTTCGCCTGCATGCGGTTGACGACCTGGTCCGTGTAGATCGTCCGGTCTGCATCCAGGACGGCATGGACGAAGTCTGCGACCTTTTCGGGAGAGATCCCTGCCGGCGGTGCGATGTCTTTTGCATACAATGAATAGGCGGAAGCACAGGCCAGGACCAGCGCCAGCCACAAGATCCGCGCGCGGATGAAGGTCACGATGACACGCATGGCTCCTCCTTCCGTACCGCAGCCTTCTCGGCCGGCAATGTGATGATACAGGTGGTGCCCTGGCCTTCCGGACTCTCGATCCGGATCTCACCGCCGAATTTCTTAATCAAACGTTGTGCGACGGTGAGTCCAAGCCCTGAGCCCTCTCCCTGCCCTTTGGTCGTATAAAACGGATCGAAGACTTTGCCGAGGTGCTGCTTGGGAATGCCGGGCCCGTTGTCCCTGATCTTGATGGTGACCAGGCCGCCCTGCTCCTCCGTCGTCAGCCAGAGGTCGCCTCGCCCGTTCATCGCCTGGATCGCGTTGGTGAGCACGTTGATGAAGGCCAACCGGAGCTGATCTGGCAGGGCGGTGACCGGTGGGATCGCGACGTAATGTTTCTGGACGTTGAGGCCGAGGCACTCGTGCGAGGTTTGCACAATGGCCAGGGCCTGTTCCAGTTGGGCGGTCACGTCTACCGGCATCCGCTGGCTCTTCGATTCGCGCGTCGCTACGCCGGTGAAATCGCGAATAATGGCCGCCATCTTGCGGCCATGGCCGACGATGTCCTGCGCGTACCCCTTCGCGCGCGATAAATCACCCTCTTCCTGGATGGCCTCCCCGAGACCGAGAATGCCAAACAGCGGGTTATTGAGCTCATGGCCGATGCCCGCGGTCAACACGTCAAGGCTGCCGGATTTTTCGGCCTGAATGAGCTGATCCTGCAACCGGCTCTCATCGGTGGTATCCCGCAGAACAAGGCCGAACCGTTTGCCCGCACCGCTGCGGCTTTGCAGTGGGAACCACTCATACTGATACAGATGAGGTCCGATGCGCAGTTCGCGTCTGGTTGAGGATGAGGCGGGGCTGAGCGCCTGATTGAGCGGATCACGCGCCTGCTTCGGTGACTGCTCCCGGTCGGAGCGGGGTGGGGCGAGGGACAGACCTCCCTCCACCAGCCGGAGGTCCTTCCGGAGGGCCTGGCGATGATCCTCGTCGATGGGGAGCAGGTCGAACAGCGGGCGGGACGACCAGTTGTCTTCCTGCGCGTGTAAGGCTTCACGAGAGGCCCGGTTCATGTACTGGATCAGGCCCTGCTGGTCGATCATGATGATCGGAGTCGGTACGGCATCAAGCACCTGGTCGGTGGATTTTTGCAGGTACTGCACCTCCTGCGTTTTTTCTTCGACCTGGGTATTCAATCCGGCAAAAGCGGCTTCCAGCTGTGTGTGCATCCGGTTGAATTCGACCGCCAGTTCTTCCAATTCATCGCCGGTGTGAATCTGAATCGGCTCCTGCAATTCTCCTCGCCCGATGAGGCGCGCGGCTTCCTGCAGCCGGCGGACCGGGGTGACAATCCGGCTGGCGGCGAAATACCCCAGCGTCGCGAGCAGGCAGAGCGCAAGCGAGGCCAGGATCATCATCCACGTCATGAGATGACGGATCGGCGCAAAGAGTTCGTCCGAAGACTGCCACACGAAAGTATGCCAGGCGCCATTTTCCAGCGAACCGTTCGTGGCGCGACTGGTTTCGGGAAGCAGTGAAAATCCGATGATGGCGGTTCCCTGTCCGCCGTGCCCGTCGCTATCGGCCGTGACCCAGCCTGGCTCTCGCCCGGTCACCAGGGGAATGAGCGCCGGATCTGAGAGGCGAACGCCCGTCGGGAGAATAGGGCAGCTCAGCACCATTCCCCGACTGTCGATCAGCATCACGTGGCCGGTTTTGCCGAAGCGGATGGGGTGGGTCGAGGGGGAGAAGAATTCCTTGGCATCAATGACCCGATGGAGGACGCCGACCACTTCGTACCGGAGGCTATCCATGATCGGCAGGGAGATGCTGAAGACGTAGGAGTTGGCCTGCTCATCAAAATGAAGATCTTCGATGTACAGCTGACCGACGCCTTTGTTGAAGGCGCCCTTCCACCACGGATTGTCCGCATGGGCGAAGCCTGGTTTTGTCGTC
This sequence comes from Nitrospira sp., assembly GCA_009594995.1. Taxonomy (GTDB): domain Bacteria; phylum Nitrospirota; class Nitrospiria; order Nitrospirales; family Nitrospiraceae; genus Nitrospira_A. The sequence goes on from VOPR01000023.1 coordinate 30,085, forward strand.
AGGGCGGCGAAGAGGTTGCCTTGCACATCCGTGATGAACAGCTTCTTGGTGGCGGCGCGCACGACTTGCGGCAACAGCAGGTCGGACTCGTTCTGCGACCCGGCATAAAACCCTCGCAGGAGGAGGGCAGTGGGATTCTCCGTGATGGTTTTGACTGCGGCGGGTTCCCGCGCGGCCCAGCGGGTCCGCTGCTGGGTCAGTGCCGCGGAGGCCTGAGTTTTGTCGGCTGTTTGCAACCGGTCGCGGTGATGTTCCAGTTGACGGATGATGTCCGGGTGAACGGCGATACGCGACGTTCTGGCCACCTCCTCAGCCACGAGCAAGTCCAGTTTGCGGGCTGCTTCCGTCGCGAGGGCTTGGAAACTTTCGCCGCTCACGACCTGGATTTCTCTGGAGCCTTGCAAGAAGGCCATGCCGAGGCCGAGTAGCAGGGGCACCACGCCGACCAGCAGCATGGACACGATGAGCTTACGTTTCAGCCCCCATCCGAGAGGATTGGAGAAGGGGCGCCAGGTGGTCGTCATAGGGGCGCGCATGATGTTGTCGGGTGCATCTGTGGAAATTCGATCCGGAAGGTCGTGCCGACACCCACATCGCTGTCGACGCAGATGTGTCCTTCCATTTTCGAGATCACCGACATCACATTGTACAATCCCAACCCCGTCCCTTTCCCGGGAGGCTTCGTGGTGTAGAGCGGTTCAAAGATTTTCGAGAAGGCTTCCTTCGGAATGCCGCATCCCGTATCGCTGACGGAGGCGCTGACCAGGCCGTCTGGCCCCACGCTGGTCTGAAGCGTCAAGGTGCCGTGGTTCTGGATGGCTTGAACGGCGTTCGTGATTAAGTTCACAAATACGTGGAGGAGTTCGTCGGGGTTTCCGCGCACGACCGCCTCTTCGGCATACCGTTTCACGACGGTGACGTCCTGCAGCGTGACTGCATAGCGGGCGATTCTCAGCGCTTCGTCCAATTTAGTGTTGAGATTGACCATGACATCTTCGCCGGTACCGTTGCGCCTGGCGTACCGGGTGAGGTCGCGACAAATGGCGCTGGTGCGTTTGACGGCTTCAGTGATATCGCGCGCCTGTTCGTGGACGACGCCAAGGTTTTGCTCTTCCACCAGATTTTCTGCGAGTCCGAGAATGAGTTGCAGCGGATTGTTGATGTCATGAGCGATGCCCGCTGCGAAAGATCCCAGGCCGGCCAGTTTGTCGGCCTGAAACAGCTCGGCTTCCAATTTGGATTGGTGCTGAACGAGCTTCCACAGCAATCGCGCAGCGGCTCCGCTCAGGACTTCCGCGCCGGGACGTTTTACGGCGTGAATGTAGGCGGCCATGGACGGATCACCGGTCACATCCATGATCAGGGTGACGCCATGGTTGTGAACGAGATCCTGAACGCGCTCTTCAACCGGGATATTCAGATCCCGCGCTCGCTGGAGCCCGGGAGCGGTGGGGTCCTTATCTGCAATCCCGGCGATGTCTACGTCAGGGATTTGATGGAGAAGATCCAGGAGCGCGATCCCTCCTTTTCCCGCTCCGATGATGGCGATCCTCATGGTATTGGGTGTCATGCCTGTATTCCGGGTGATGTTACGACATGCGGTCCGAGGGTGTCCTCGCCGCCTTGTGTGTCGTCGTCGGGGAGGTGTGACGACCTCCCCGACGCGAACAGGAGAAGGCATCCTGCGGGATGGCCTGTCGCTACAGTTGCGCCAGTTCCCGTTGCTCCATGGCTCTGGCCACGGCCGTGCGAAGCTTCTCACCTTCCACGGGTTTCACGAGGTAGTCAACGACGCCGCTACGCAAGAAGGACGTGGCCATGTCGGTGTCCGGGAACCCGGTCAAGACGATGATGGGAACACGCGGCCACTCCTGCTGAAAGTAGGCGATGGCCTCGACGCCATTGATTTTCGGCATCCGGATGTCACAGATGAGGACGTCCAGCAGCAGTCGGTTTTCTCCGGTATTGATGGCCTCGATGGCCTTCTCTCCATTCTCCGCCTCAATGACTTCGTAGCCGGCTTTCTGCAAGGTCATCCGCACGACCTTCCGGATGTCCGGTTCATCATCGACGACCAGCACCCGACCATTGCAGGCTGACTCGCTCATGAAGAAACCCGATTTGAATTCTCCCATGATCCCCTCCTTCTGGTGTGACGATCTGTGATTTCCAATGCCGCGCTGCTTGATGATGAAGTACAGCAACAGACGTGCCTTGGTACGAATCAGAAAGACTCGTCTGATTTCATGCTGTTAGCGTTGATCGTCTGGAGAGGGGCAACAGGGCTGGTGGTTGGGATCCACCAGCCCCTGTGAAATGCACCACCGATACAGTCTCGCAGCAGGGCTGCGCAAGGATGGAGGGTGACGGGTTTCGGGGAGCAGAAGGCCGATCGATATCCGGCCTGGACTTGTAGAAAACGCTATTTGGCCGGAGGGGTACCGAAGAAGTGCAAATCTTTCTCGCCCCTGAGATGCTGCGGAGTCACGACGTATTCTCCGCCGATGGCCGGCCCCCAGATTTTGTCCGCCGTGGCTTTGTCTCCGCCGGTAAAAATGAACCCCATTCCTCCTGCGACTGCGCCCAGGACCGCGACGGCCATCTTGATGCCGCCATAGGGCAAGGTCAAAAAGTAACTCCCCAAGCCTTGAATGGCTTCCGACCCGGAGCCGGCGGCGGAGGCTGTCTTCACCGACAGGGTTGCTTGGGATCCGAGAGCGATCAGGAGTGCGCACAGGGTGATGCGTGCGAGTGGTCGGGATTGCCGTGAAACCGTCTGAACCATGGGAACTCTCCTTTCATTCTGCGTGGGCGCATGACATGCATGCGGCTCTACCAGGGCCCAGTGTAGCGGGCTCCCGGGCAAATTGCCATCCGTGCGGGTTGCACTGTGTAACCCGCGTCCGACGACCGGTGACGGTTCAGATTGCCTTCGGCTTTCCGGATGCGTTATTCTCCTGACTGATGATTACCGCCGAATCCGTGACCAGCTATATCCGTCAAGTGTTTCCTGACGCTGCCGTGACTGTGATCGATAAGACCGGGACGCAGGACCATTTAATTGTGCGAGTGACCTCGACAGGGTTTGTTGATAAGAATCTCCTCGACCGCCATCGACTGGTGTATCAGGCCTTGGCCGTTCCCATGAAAGACGGGCGGATTCATGCGCTGGAGATTACCGCCACGACACCAGATGAAATAAAGAAATAAGGAGGGACAGATGGCTGACCCGATCGAAGAAGAGATTCAGCGGGAAATAAAAGCAAACAAGATCCTGATCTACGGCAAGGGCACCAAGTCGATGCCGATGTGCGGATTTACCAGGGAGACCATGCACTTTTTTGAAAAGTACGGGTATCCCTATGAATTGATCGACGTCTTGTCTCAACCGGCCAAGCGCGAGGCCTTGACCAAGTTGACGAATTGGCCGACCCTGCCGAAGGTCTTCATCGACGGGCAGTTTTACGGTGACACGGACATCCTGGATCCGATGGAAGCCAAGGGCGAAGTCATGCCGCTGCTGAAGAAGGCGTTTGGCGCGGATTCTTAGTTCCGGGCCCATCGGCCACGCTCTGGTTACTCACCGGCATCGGCTCCTCGAATACCCATTAGCATGCGGGGTCTCGCTTCCGGGAGGCGAGGCTAAGTTATGTCATGGCGGCCATGATCGGTGCGTTTCTTTTCATTTCCAAATGACGTCTCCCGTCCTTAAATACCCCAGCCGCCGCTGAGCTGCAGGTTGGCGCCGTTGACGTAGCGTGCGCCTTCGCTCAACAAATATCGCACTGCTGCCACTGTATCTTCGACACTTCCGACGTATCCGGCCGGAATCCGTTTGACCACTCCTGCGAGTTCTTCCGGGGGCGCACTGCCGGAATCGATAAAGCCGGGTGAAATCGCGTTGACCGTAATGCCATACGGGGCAAGCAGCTTTGCCAGCGTGCGCGTGAGGATCAGCACCCCGGCCTTGGCGATGTAGTGTCCCGTCACTTCCGGTTGGGCCACCATTTGATCGGCATTGGCCATGCTGAAATTGATGATGCGCCCCTGTTTTCTCGCCTTCATGCCGGGCGCTACGGCTTGGCCGAGATAAAAAATCGGATGGAGATTCCCGTCGAACATCTCCCGCCAGCCAGCCGTGGTTTCGTCGAAAAGGTTCACGCGATGATACGGGCCGGCCCCGTTGATCAGCGCGTCGATTCTTCCCCACTGCCCCTCGACCTGTGTCACCAACCGCTTGGCCGCATCCGGATCGGACACGTCGCACTGCAGGGCGAGGGCTTGGCCGCCACGCGCGACGATGGCTGCGCGGGTCTCCTCCGCGGCCGCTGTGCTGGTGCGATAACAAATGGCCACCGACCATCCTTCTGTGGCGAGATCAAGTGCAATGGCTCGGCCGATTCCCTTGGCCCCGCCGGTGATAAGGGCGACATGGTTCTGCATACGTGTCCTCTCAGGGCTGGCGTGTGCGGAGGCGTTTGGCGAGCAACTCAAGAGTGCCCGCCGTTCGCGTGGAATATACGCGCTCCTGCTTGGGGCGTTTCTTATCCGCCGCGCAGTCGTCGATCAAACCTTGGAGATCTTCCACGGTGTCCACATCATTCCACACCGGCAGGAGGGCCGTCTTCAGTCCTTCCGCGGCAGCCTTCTGCTCAGTGAGCGTCATGACCTGGTCTGTCGACCAGGGAATATTGGTGAACAACTTCGGGTGCGGTCTGGTCATGCCGATCAGGTAGTACCCACCGTCTTTGGCGGGACCTAGTACCAGATCATGTCGGGTCAGTGATTCGACTGCGTCTCGATAGTGTGTGAGCGGCAGGGACGGCACGTCGGTTCCTACCAGGCAGATCCGCTGATAGCCGCGGGCGAAGAGGCAGTCGAATGCCTGTCGCATCCGGGCGCCGAGGTCTTCGCCCTCTTGATCGAGAAGTGTCACCCCATGACGCGCTTCCATGATTCTAAAAAACACATGCGTGCTCGAGGGGGCACAGGCAAGAACCCGATCGATGGACAACTTGAATTTGGCGGCGGCCGCTTTGGTGCGCTCAAGAGTATCGAGGACGAAGCTCCCATGAAGCGTCGCGGCCTCGTCCTCGGTCAGGGCAGGGCAGAGTCTGGTTTTTACCTGTCCCGGTATCGGAGCTTTGGCGAAAATCACCAAGGCTGCGGACGCGGGCTGTTTACGGTCCGAGGGTTGGGCGCTCATTGATTCATCTCACCATGCTGTAAAAATGTTGGAGCCGATGTGGGCTGACCCCGATCCAGTACAGGAAGCGGAGGGTCCACATCAACAGAATTGTGCGGACCGGGCCGTGTTGCTCCCATCGACGAAACGCAGTTACGACCTGATCCGGCAAGGCGGCGACCCGTCCGGCTCGCTTGAGCCGGCGAGTGAATTCGATGTCTTCCATCAATGGAATTTCTGCAAATCGCCCGATCCGTTCGAAGACCTCGTGCCGGACAAAGATCGCCTGGTCCCCTGTGGCGATCCCGCTCCAGCGCGAGCGCAGGTTCATCAAACGACTGATGACGAGGGCCGGCAGGCGACGGGAATCGAAGCGGACATTGAACCGCCCCCCGACGCAGGTTCGGTCTGACAAGGCGGTGGCGATGGCTTGTCGGGCGTTCGGCGGGAGCTGGGTGTCTGCATGGAGAAACAGCAGCACATCGCAGCGGCTGGCGGCTGCTCCCGCGTTGAGTTGCCGCGCGCGACCAGGCGGCGCTGTCAGGAGGCGCATGGACGCAGTCGCGGGGCTAGTCTCAAGCCGGTCGGCGAAGGCTTGGACGATTGCGCAGGTGTGATCTGAACTCCCGCCGTCGACGACGACGATGTCATTGAACCCCAGCGTGGCGGTGTGGGAGAGCGTCTGTTCGATACAACGGACTTCGTTCAACACCGGAATGATGACGGCGATGGTCATCGGGAGAGAGGGAGGGGAACGGTGGTTAATGCTGATGGGGGCAATTCACGAGGCCGGTTTGGGGTCTTTGAACATGAAGTACATGACCACGGCAACGGTGGACCAGAACACCACCTGCTTGTGCCAGAAGAGGACCTCGCCGTAGTGAAAGAACGCCAAACTGATCAGGACGGATCCCGCCATCAAGGAATAACGGACCGTCGGATTTTCCACCACGGCGTTGGCCCAGACCGCAATGCCGCTGAAATAAATCAACAGGGGGACCACGTTGATTTCAAATCCGCCGCTGATGGAAAGAAACACGTCCAGAAAGCCGATGAACATCAGCGCCGTGCCGATCATCATCCCGAAGACGTGCGCCTGGCGTTCGGATGTGCTTTCGTCATCCGGACGATGGGGCGGGGGCCAAGATGGACGGGTGGAGGAATCCGGAAGGTCGCTGGGTGCCATGTTCAGGCCTTAAAATGTTTGCTGAGGGTGAGGGCTTGTCGTTGGTATGACGAGCCAAGCGCCGTCCCATATACCTGGGTCGGCATTGTGAGCATGCGATCATACACTACTTTGAAGAAGGTTTGCCCGTCATGAATGAGGAAGGGCACATCGTGCGGGCGGACTTCCAGGACCACCTGCGTTCCGCGCATCTTGCCGTCGCCATACCCGAAGCCCGGATCGAAGAATCCGGCATAGTGGGTGCGCAATTCGCCGCAGGCTGCTTCATAGGCCACCATTTCAGCGGCATACCCGGGCGGCACTCGGATGCGTTCCTTGGAGGCCAGGATGTAAAACTCTTCCGGTTCCAGAAGCAAACTGTCCTGCCGATGTCGTTTTAAGGGCTCCCAAAAATCCAGCGCTGCGTAATGTCCGATTTTGGCCAGGTCAATGACGTGACTGTTCTTCTTGGCCCGATACCCGATCACCTGATCCTCACGCGCGCTGCCGGTGAGATCGATCCGCAAGAACAGCCCGCGCTCCGTGCGGAACTCCTTTTGAGGGAGCGGTTTCGGAGGCGAGTCGTTGCGAAAGAGGAGTGGATCAGCCCCGTGCAATTTCTGCAGGGCGGCATCCGAGACCGTCGCGTCCCCGCGCACGAATCGGATTTGGTTCAGCGAGTCACCGGTGCGCACTTTGATGGCGAATGAGCGCGGGACCACTTCCAGGTAGAGCGGCCCCTTGTAGCCGGCCCGGATCTCATCGAAGCCGGCATTCAGGTCCGTGACGACGCGGGTAAACACATCCAGACGTCCGGTCGTGCTTTTTGGATTGGCGCGGGCGCGGAGCGTCGCGGGCAGGTCGAGATGCTCCAGGAGGGGTACCAGATAGACATGGCCCTTCTCTAGAATAGCGCCCTGGGTCAGGTCCATCTCATACATGACGAGATCGGACTGATAGAAGTCGAGCACGTTGAGGCGGCTGCTGATGGCCGACAATTCAGGTAAGAAGCTGCTGATGAGGCGGTAAGCTTTTTTCCCCAACCGCAAGTCCAGGCTGGCCGGCTGGATCTGTCGGTCTTCGATCGGCGCGTCCGACTTGATAGCGCCGCGGACGATCAACTGGGTGATGTGTTGGTACGGCAGAATTCCTTTCGACGAACCGGCACGTGTCACAGGTGCTCTCCCCCTCCATCGCAGCCGTTGCCCGTCGAGGTCCAGGAGGGGTGGGCGCCGACCATGGGTAACTCGCGCCCCTGAGCGGAGCTCGGCTGCGGGTAATGGTAGGTTTTGTTTTCGTAGTTTCTCAGCACAGCGCTATCCTCATCCAGATTGACCAGATAATCCGCGGGGAGTAGCGGAATTTTTCCGCCGCCGCCGGGAGCATCAATCACAAAATGCGGAACCCCCATACCACTGGTGTGGCCCTGCAACGCCTTGATGATCTTCAAGCCGGTTTCCACGGAAGTCCGGAAATGGTTTGTCCCCTTCGTCAGATCGGCTTGATACAGGTAATAGGGTTTCACACGTGCTAGCAGGAGCTGATGCATCAAGCGTTTCATGATCTCCGGGTCGTCGTTGACCCCCTTGAGTAACACAGTCTGTGCTCCAAGGGGAACCCCGGCATCGGCCAACATGCCGCAGGCGCGTTTCACTTCCGGAGTCAATTCGTCCGGATGGTTGAAGTGCAGGTTCATATAGAAGGGGTGGTACTTCTTGATGATCTCGCAGAGTCTCGGCGTGATGCGCTCCGGCAGGCTGCCCGGTACCCGCGTGCCGATCCGAATTATTTCCAGATGAGGAATGGTCCGCAGGGATTTGAGGATACGCTCCAATAGATGATCCGGCAGCAACAGCGGATCGCCTCCGGACAGAATCACATCCCGCACCTCATGATGTTCACGTAGGTAGGCAATCGCGCGGTCCAACTCACCTTTCTTCAGAAAGCCGGGTTTTCCGACCAGCCGCTTCCGGGTACAAAATCGGCAGTAGATTGGACACTGGTTGGTGACCATGAGCAGCACGCGGTCGGGATACCGGTGGACCAGGTGAGGCACCGGGCTCATCAAGTCTTCTTCCAGCGGATCGTCTTCCGCATCCGCGTCGGCCATTTCCAGACGATCGGGCACCACTTGCTTCCAAATCGCGTCGCCTTTTTCCTTGATGGTGGCCAACACGGTGGGCGTAATCCGCATGGGGTAATCCCCCACGATGTCTTCGATTTCTTTCGGGTCGACACCGAGCTGCTCAGCCAAGTCCTTTGGCTTGACCACACTCTGAGCCAGGATGCGTTTCCAATCCTCCACGAGTCTATCCTTTCGCTGATGCCGCTCCGATGAGTCGCGTCGTGCAGGCTTGCGCCCGTCCGTGGCATCTCGTGTTATCTGTGATCCTCGGCATGGCCGGTAGGGGTTCGGGTGACCTCATCACGGCTGTGCCTTGTCGTAGTGTGTCTGCAGGTGGGCGAGGATGTCGTGTGTTTCGGTTAGGACTGTGTCTCCGTCTTTCAAGACCGGGACATAGTACTGGCCCGACACCTCGTAGACTTGGGTGCGCATCGGACGAAAGTCCGGTACCACGACGTCATCGTAGGGAACGTTCAGTTCACTGAGGCGATCTCGAACCACCGCGCAATCGGGACACCATTGGACGTGATAGAGCGTGAGGGCCATAGGTACCTATGATGAAAAAAACTGGGCTGCCAATAACTGGATCGATTCTATCACTGCGGCCATACGCTCACCTTATGATGACGTAGCACCCGGCGCGATCGCACAGGGGGCCATGATTGCGTCGACCATGCCATGGATGACTTTCTTATTGGCAGGGCAGAGTGTGGCAAGGATCCCGCCGAGTTCCGCCTTGTCGCCGACGACAAAATAATAGGGTGATAAGCGCACTCTTCCGGACATCGGTACCACCGTATCGCTTCGGTCGTCAAAATAGGCGGATTCAAACAGGCGTCCCTTGTGAAACTCTTGAAGGACATAGGGGGTTGTCGGAAACGCGTGAAGTGCCTGTTCCAGTGCCGCGGCCCATTCGACCTGCGGCAGGTCATGTCCGATTGAGACGCCTCGACTGCCCCAGGCCAATTCCGAGAAGCCGGAGGGCTTGAGCACCAGCTGCCGCTCCTTTTGGGTGGTGTGGGCCAAGCGGCGAAAGTCAGACACAGCGCGTCCGCTGATCGTGAGGTGAGGAATGACCGCCGTCGGGGGCACCGGTTGCGGGTCAAGGATCCAGGTTCGAGGCAGCAATCGTCGGAGGTTCGCCATCGTCTCGGAACTCAAACTCTGTTCCCAAAACGGCGCAAGCTCCGGGTGATGAAACAGCCCGAAGGCCAGCTTTTCCTCCAGGGCCGGCTTGAAGGGGGGCGTGACGGCCACGTGCCCCTTCTTGGCAGCGTACATCACGAGCTCAGACTTGGGGATGTTTTTCAGATCGAAAAGCTCGAAGAAGCGGTAGAGCAAACCGACCCGTCGCGGTCCGGTCTCCTGCTGAAGAAACAGCCCCTCTTCCGTAAAGGAAATGGCCCGGGGCTCGACACAAAAAGCCTGGCAGCCGATGTCTCGCAGGCGCTGCGCCAGCCATTCCATTTCCGCCCGATACTCTTTGGCTTCGTCCGATACCACGATGGCAAGACAGCCTTCATGGTCGCCTTGCTGGGCGCGCACCATGGCGGCAAACCCTTGTACCATGCCGTCACGACCTGCGATCAGAGGAGAGCGGTCGAATGGTGCGCCTGGGGGCGAAGGGCTGAGCCCGAGCTGGTCATCATAAGCGCGCGACATGCAAGCTGTCAGGCCGATTCCCCCGGGCACGGAGTCGAGCTCCGTAATCGCCATGCCGTCGGCCGTGGGGATCACATCCGGGCGGATGATGCCGGGAATGAGCGTTCGAAACCGGTTCATCCGGCTGTAGGTGATGAGTGATTCCGGCTTGCCCTGATCCAGATAGGTTGCGACCCAACCAGGCTGGGTCCCGCGCGCACTGTCGTGATACAGACGGTTCAATGCGCGGTAGAAGGCCAGCAGATCCTGTCCTAGGTGCTGAAAGAACATGGCCTCGGACGGAGACAACAGAAACGGCGTCGGGGCCAGGCGGAATCGTGACGGTTGAATGGGGGCGCCGGCCGTTGCCGCGCCGGTGTCTGTTTCTGCCGCGGCATAGACCCCGGCATGAACGAGCGCATCACGGATGGCGAGACAACGTCGGCGGGCTTCGTCGGAGTTCAACGGTTCGCGTGAATGTTGTGCCAGTGCCAATGCAATATCCTCGATGCTCGCAGCGCAGTCGCATGCTTCGCAGTCGCGGTTGGATTCGAGGTGGAGCAAATCGTACCATGGCCTCTTGCACGGGTACAAGTCGCGCGGCGCAGGAAGCGTTTTGAAGCCTCTCGTTGTCTCGGCCGTCTGTAGAGCCTGGCCGCGGCAAACGTGTCGAGCAGTAGGCGCTTGCACACGTTAGTGCTACAATGCGCCACAGCTCATGACGAGTCCATTGGTTCCAGCCTCCCCGATGATTTCCCCACGGCCCGTAGGTCACTCCCTCCTGCAGATCGTGCCGAGTGCGGCCTGTCTTCGATGTGATGTCTGTTGCCGGTTTCCCGAGAAAGACAGTTTCTTACGGCCCTTTTTTACGGCCGATGAAATTCAGGGGGCGGTGGCGGCCGGTCTCGCACCAGAACTGTTTCCCTCACCCGATGGCACGCAGATCAATCTGGTCCCGAATCCGTCGGGGGAGGGGTACATCTGTCCGGCGTTTGACAGCACGACATCGCAGTGCCGCGTGTATGATGTGCGCCCGTTGGACTGCCGGCTCTATCCGTTTGCTCTGATGTGGGACCGTGCACATACCCAGGTTGTGCTCGGGTGGGATACGAAATGTCCGTACATGCGGGATGCGTCGTCGTCGCTTGTGGAACAGGCAGCTGAGGCGGTTGCGCAATGGATCGAGCAGGATAACAGTGTGGCCACCCTCGCGCAGTATCCCCGGCTCATTGGTCGATTTCAGGATGACGTCATTGTGCTACGGGCTTTGGTCCGAGTGACGGAACGTGTGCAGGCGGGGAAGTCCTCGGTGCACACGGAGGCCCTTGGCCTTCAAGATCGAGGCCGTCTGGAGGCCGCTCTTGCGGCCAGTGCCGGCTATCAGGGGACTCCTCTCGCCGCCGCCTCTTTCGCCTATCATTATGTATGGCGGCATCGGTTGACCTACCTGTGGGCCGAATTGCACGGGCACTTGTGTTTGTTTGCCGAATCGCCTGACGGGCTGTTCATGGTCTTACCGCCGCTGGGGGAGGGGCCGCTCGCACAACCATTGGAAGCGGCCTTTCGTTTCATGCGTGAACGGAACGGCGATTCGTCTGTGACCAGGATGGAAAACGTGCCGGAGGCCTATGTCGCCGAGTTGCGCGCGTTTGGTTATGAGGTGATCGGAAAGGAACCGGACTATCTCTATGCCGCCGCCGATCTGGCTGACCTTGCCGGAGAAGCGTATCGCTCGCCTCGTGCCGCCTGCAATCGCTTCATGCGTGAACAGGGGGGAGTCCTCGAACCATACGACTTGCGCGATCGAACGGCCTGCCTGAGTTTGTTTCAGGAATGGCGTGAACAGAAGCAACGGGCCGGATCGGATGATTGGGCCGAGGCCCTGCTGGAAGACGCGGCTGGTGCTCATGAGACAGCCCTGTCAGCCGGTTTTGAATTGGGATTGACCGGAGCAGTGGTTCGAGTGGCAGGGCGCATACGGGCGTACACGATGGGTGTGTGGCTCAACCCGTCGGTATTCTGTGTCTTGCTGGAAGTTGCGGATCGAGATATTGTGGGGTTGGGACCGTTCGTGTTTCGTGAATTCTGTCGCCAAGCTCGCGCGAAAGGGGCATGTTGGATCAATACCATGGATGATTCCGGTCTCCCGAGTCTGGCGCGAGCCAAGCACTGGTATCACCCTGCACGATTGTTGCCGAATTATGTTGTGACGGAGTTCCGCCGATGACCGCCTCGTCCCCCACTGCTTCTTCACGCCGTTCCTACCCCTGGCTGCCGGTCCTCATCGTCGGTATGACCATCGTGGCTCTTGTCATCGGCGTGGTCATGTTGCGTTCCATTGAAGTGCGCATGGTCGAGGCCACCGGTGAAAACCTCACGCTTGCCTCAGCGGAGATTGCGGACAAACTCGATCGATTACTGTTTGAACGCCATGCCGACGTGCGCATGATGGCCCGTGCGTTCACAGATCGCGCTACCGACAAAAAATATATCAATGAATATCTGCAGTGGATGAAAGAAACGTACGCCCCGGTCTATCTCTGGTTGGGGGTGACGGATACGCAGGGCAGAATGGTTGCGGCGACGGACTCGTCTACCATCGGCCAGGATTTCAGCCGCAGCGGCTGGTTCGAGCGGGTGCGCCAGACCGGCACCGTGCAGGTGGATGAAGTCGAAATTCATGAATCGAATCACAAGATCGAATCGGTCGCGTTTACGGCCCCCATCCTCAGCGTCAGCGGACAGTTTCTCGGCGCCGTCACGACCCGCATCGGGTTGCCGATGCTGGAAGATGTACTCATCGAAACGGTGCGCGAAATCCAACAGACGGACGGCGCGGCCGGTCCCTTCGAATATCAGTTTCTGACCAGGGCCGGTGTGGTGTTTGTGGATTCCTCGTCCACCAGCCTCGACCGCGTCAATCTTCGTGAGCTTGGCCTGCCGTCGGTGTTGTTGAGCAGCTCCGGGAAGGCGGGATATGTCGAGGAAATGCATGTGCGGCGACATGTTCCGGTGGTGACGGGGTATTCTCAAACCAACGGGTATAGCGAGTATTCCGGTTTACAGTGGACGATTCTGTTGCGGATGGATCGTGACGTCATTCTGTTGCCGATCCGGGCAATGATGTGGAAGCTCGGGATCGCGGGTGTAGTCGTGTGGATCCCGATGGTGGGGTTGCTGCTCTGGGCCACAGGGCGATTGCGCGATCAGCATCGGCAGGCACAGCAGGAAAGCGAATGGGCGCGCGCGGCGGAAGCGGCGCTGCTACAAAGCCAGGAGCGCAACCGGGTCATTGTCGATACGGCATTGGACGCCGTCATTTCGATGGATGCGGGCGGCATCGTTACCGATTGGAATGCGCAGGCGGTCAACATTTTCGGGTGGGAACGTGAGGAAGCACTTGGCCGGCGTGTGTCGGAAACGGTGATTCCTGCCCGTGATCGGGAGCAGCATGAACGCGGATTGCGCCATTTTCTCGAAACCGGACAGGGCGCCATTCTCAATCGACGCATCGAGATGACGGGCTGTCATCGCGACGGCCATGAATTCCCCGTGGAAATTACCATTTCTCCGGCCAGGTTGGGCGATGCCTATATTTTCAGCGCCTTCATTCGCGATATCACCGCACGCAAACGGACCGAACGCCAGCTGGCCTCCCAATATGCCGTGACTCGTGTGTTGGCGGAATCGCGAACCCTTGAAGAGGCCGGTCCGAAGATTCTGCAAGCCATCTGCGAAAGTCTGGAATGGGAGTTGGGCATCTTCTGGCGGCTGGATCGGCAGGGGAGTGTGCTGCGTTGCCTCGACGTCTGGCAGTCCCCGGGACTGAATGCCGAGGAGTTTGTCCTGGATACCTGGCAGCATACGTTTGCTATCGGCAAGGGTCTGCCGGGACGGATCTGGCAGGCCGGGGAACCGACCTGGATCAAGGACGTGGTGCAGGAGGCCAACTTTCCCCGCGGCGGTGCCGCCTCCCGGGTGGGACTGCATGGCGCGTTCGGATTCCCGGTTCGAGTCGGGACTGAGGTCGAGGGCGTCATCGAATTGTTCCGGCGTGAAATCAAACAGCCGGATGAGCAGTTGTTGAAAATGGTGGCCGATGTCGGTCTCAAGATCGGGCAGTTCGGAGAGCGCGCGCGGGCGGAGGATGCCTTGCGTCGCACCGAAGCTCAACTGCAGCAGTCCCAAAAAATGGAAGCCGTCGGGCGGTTGGCCGGCGGCGTGGCCCACGATTTTAACAATATGCTGACGGTGATTCGCGGCTATAGCGAACTGGTGCTGAGCCGCCTTGCGCCGACGGATGGATTCCGGAAGGAACTGGAAGAGGTTAAAAAAGCGGCGGACCGCGCGTCCGGCCTCACCGGCCAGTTGTTGGCATTCAGCCGCCGGCAATTCATCGCTCCGAAGGTGCTGGATTTGAACTCGGTCATCCATAACATGGAGGGTATGCTCCGGCGATTACTGGGCGAGGATATCGTCGAGCTGTGCACGGTGCTCGATCCGGGGTTAGGGCAGCTGAAAGCAGATCCTGGCCAAGTCGAACAGGTCATTATGAATTTGGCCGTGAATGCGCGCGATGCCATGCCGAGTGGCGGCAGGCTGACGGTAGAAACCGCCAACGTCCAGTTCGGGCAGCGCCGGAACCGTCCGCCGATGGGCGCCGAGCCGGGCTCATATATCGCGCTGATCGTTCGCGATACCGGCCACGGTATGGATGAAGATACGCAGTCGCATGTGTTTGAGCCGTTTTTTACCACCAAGGAAAAGGGCAAGGGGACCGGCTTGGGGTTGTCGACCGTGTACGGCATCGTCAAGCAGAGCGGCGGGTGCATCGAGGTGGAGAGCAAGCCGGGTCGAGGGGCGACCTTTAAGATTTTCTTCCCGCGGGTGGAGGCGACCAATCCGGAAGCAGAAGCGGTGTCCGTCGGCGGTGATTCGGTCAGGGGCCGCGAGACGGTGTTGTTGGTGGAGGATGAACCGGGCGTCCGGCGGCTGGTCAACGAGACATTGCGGCTGCATGGCTATACCGTCTTGGAAGCCCGGCATGGCATCGAAGCGTTGCTCACCGGCGCCAAACATGCGGGACCGATCCATCTGCTGCTGACAGATGTGGTGATGCCGCAAATGAGCGGCCCGGAAGTCGCGGAAAAACTGGCAACGGTCCGTCCGGAAGTCAAAGTGCTCTACATGTCAGGCTACCCGGACCATCCGGCCTTCTCCAAAGGCGGGATCGATACCGAGCATTCCTTCCTCCAGAAGCCCTTCACGCCCACGACGCTGGCGCAAAAAGTTCGTGAAGTGTTGGATGGGTCGAAAGTCGGCTGACGGATGCCATGCCGGTGTCCGCTGTGTGCCAGCCCCCATCCGCTCGCTTGAACTTCCTCCCCGTTTCCGTTTATCGTGGCGCACGATGCAGATTATTTTCATTATTGTAGGAGTGGCGGAATGAGCGAGGGGCGGGCAGCAACGGCGTCGAAAGGGCAGGAACAGGAGATCGACCGGTACAGGATCGCACGCGAACCGTTTTACGCTGACGTGCGGGGCGAGGTCGGGCTCTTTACGATTGCCGCGAAGAGCCGCATGCCGGTGATGCTCAAGGGGCCGACGGGCTGCGGGAAAACGCGGTTCGTGCAGCACATGGCCTATCGCCTGGGCCGCCCGCTCATTACCGTGGCTTGCCATGAAGACCTCACGGCTTCAGATCTCGTTGGCCGCTATCTCCTGAAGGGACAGGAGACCGTCTGGATGGATGGCCCGCTGACCCTCGGCGTTAAGCAGGGAGCCATTGTCTATCTGGACGAAATCGTCGAGGCCCGCAAAGACACGACCGTCATTATCCATCCCCTCAGCGATGACCGGCGGCTCCTGCCGATCGAAAAGAAGGGGCAGGTGATCGAGGCGGTCGATGATTTCATGCTGGTGATCTCCTACAACCCCGGCTACCAAAGCATTCTGAAGGACCTGAAGCAAAGCACCAAGCAACGGTTCATGGCGATCGAGTTCGACTATCCGCTGCCGGACGTCGAGAGTCGCGTGGTGGCGCATGAAGCCGGTGTGAGCCCGGAGATTGCGCAGCGGCTCGTCAAAATTGCCGAAAAGGTCCGGAACCTGAAAAATCACGGGCTCGAAGAAGGCGTCAGCACGAGACTCCTGATTTACGCGGCCACGCTGATCAAGCAGGGTGTACCGGCTGATCGCGCGTGTGATGTGGCCATTGCCCGGCCGATCACCGACGATCCGGATATGTTGCGCAGCATCATTGAGGTCGTAAAAGCGATCTTCTGATCACCTCGTCTGTCGCGAACCAGTGACCGGGTATCCGCAAGAACCTTGTGACTAGCCCCGATCCCAAGCGAAAGAGCCTGCCCCAGGCAGGGGAACAGGTTGTTCGCACCACTGCCGAGGGCGCCATCATTTCCGTGCATGTCCAGCCCAAAGCCTCCCGTACCCAATGTGCAGGGCTCCACGGTCACGCGGTGAAAATTCGCGTGGCGGCACTGCCGTCCGATGGAGCGGCGAACGAGGAGCTGTGCCGATTTCTCGCCCGGACTTGTGGCTTACCATTGAATGCCGTCGAGATTCTCAGTGGGGCGGGCAGCCGTCAGAAGCGGATTCTGGTGAGAGGATGTTCCGCCGAGCAGGTGCGCACACGACTTCGGCTCGATGAGGAAGCGGCCGGATCCGCCGGCGGTGAAGGCGTGAGGCATTGAGGGGTGGGGGACTCTATGCACGGTGATCGAAGAACCATGACGGGGCGGTGGGGGCTTAGACTGGGAAACATTGGCACGAGAGCTTCTCGATGGGCCAGCTTAGTGATTGTCATTGCCGTGGTCGCCTGCGCGGGGCCCGAGCCTATCCTGAAGTCCACGACCTATTTGCAGCTTCACGGGAAAGAGCAGGGGGATCGTGAAGCGGCGGTCTGTGGGCTGAAAGCGGAACGGGCCGGGTTGCAGCATGGGACCAATCGCAGCGGGAATGCTGGTGCCGGCACTGCGCTGGGTGTCATCGGCGGGGCGGCGGTGGGAGCCTCGACCGGACTCATCGGCGGCCCTGCCGGAATCGCCATCGGCGCGGCAGCTGGCGGTGCGGTCGGGGGAGTATTAGGTTTCCTCGCTGGGACCTACAAACCGTTACAGCCCCAGCAGGACTATGCCGCTTTCGTTGAGCGATGCCTCAAGGAGAAGGGCTATGAGACTGAGGGGTGGCACTAATCAGGTCGTGATGCAGCAGGCTCTTTTGCGATCCGGCCGCTCAGAAGGTAAAGCAGCCTGAGTAATCGGCCATCAGGCATTGCACGCGTATCGAAATTCGTTCCAACCGCTCCAACTGCTGCGGCGTCGGCGCAGAGGTCCGTACCTCCCGTAGCCATTCGGCATCCTGCCTCAATTTTTTCAGCGACCATCGCGATGTGCCCGGTATGAGCGTCTCCTCGTGAATCGCTTTCTCCACGATGCTGCGGAAGGAGGCCACCTCATCGGCGAATTCCATCCGCTGCGCGTCAAACGTGTAACGGGCCTCGTCCTGCGCCATCAGACCAGTGAGGCGGCGAATCCATTCAACGGTCGCGGCCATGCGCTCGTAATGCAGGGTGCTGGCGACGTCTCCCGGCGTGTGGTAGCGGGGACTGCGTGCAGCGGACAGAAAGAGAAACGGAATGTGGTGATTGCGGAACACGTCATAGTCGCTGAAGGCCTTGTGGCCATGATCGGGAATTTCTTCGACGAGATGGATTCCCCCGGGGAACACTGTGAGGGATGAGACCTGGGTTTGTGTGACCCGTCGGTACAGTTCAGGGCTTTTCTCCGCGCCGGTGGCAAATATCGCATCCTTGAGAGGCGCCCATTGCACGCCTCCCATCAGGTCCATGATGATGACGGCTTGAAGATGGTCTGCCGTGCCGACTTCCGGAGGCAGGTGATGAAACAGAAACTGCGAACCCATTTCGGCGGTGCCGAAGTAGGGGGACTCCTCGCTATTGAATCCCACGAATATGATGCCGTGGCGCGGGAGACTTGCCAGGTTTCTGGCTGTTTCAATCAGGATGGCAATGGAGGACGCGTTATCGTCGGCACCAAGGTAGGGATACCCCAAATGGTCGTAATGGGCGCCGATCACAATCCAGCGTGTGGACGCAGTCTGCTCCGCAGGCGGGATGAACCCGATCAGGTTGTCCCCCATCCGTGCTGAAATGGTCTGGCGGTAGCCGCCCAGAGAGGGGAATGGTCGAAGTCCGATCCCGCGAAATTGATCCTCGATATAGTGGGCCGCCTGGCGGTTGCCTGGCGTTCCTGGTTGGCGACCGGCCAGGTCAGGACTCGCGAGGAACGACACATGGGTCTGCAATCGTTTCGCTGAGGCTGTCGTGACCGGCAATATTCTCGGGTCGAGAGGCTCCATGGTGTGGAGACATCCGGCAAGAGTGAGACTGAGCAGGGCGGAGAGAATCGGGAGGCCAAAGGGGACTCGGTCCAGTCGATCCCGTTGAGTACGGCGGGTCACAGTTATTTCGAAGAGTCCGAGACGGTGGGTGAATTCGGCTCTTTCGGTGCCATGGGCAGCGCTTTGTGACGAAGCGCCCGACCCTTCTCCGGGGTCGGATCAGTAATGAGGCCGTAGCATTGGCGGCCTTCATGGTCCTCGGGCAGATACTCGGTGATCGGCATGCCATCCTCCCGCACGAAGAGCAAGCAATGGCAATATTTATAGATCTGCATTTCGTCGCAGGCGCACATCCAGCGACGCAACTTGGCCTCGGCCTGTTTGTCCGGGTAAAAGTTGCAGGGACAGAGCGGTTTTCCCAACTCATCGACGTGGGCGGCTAGTCCCAACACCACGGCGTTGGTGACGGCCGGATTCGGATGCATGGCCGTGCCGCTTTTCTCGGCGAAGCCTTTGACATACTTCCACATCTTCTCGAGACTTTCTTTGCTCGGCTCAGCCATTCCGTCCCCCGCGTTACAATCGCCCGATCAATAATGTCTGTCTGGCAGGAGTTCCTGCGCGTGAGGTCACAGTTTACAAGCGAAATTGTGTCCTTTACAATCCACGACTTCCCCTAAAACGGATTAGGTGGCCATGGCGTCTGGGCGCTCCTCCCAACAACTTCTTGACCGGCTGGCGGACCAACTCGGGCCGGATTCCGCTACGGCGGTAGTGAATGCCATTGCCGGCTCGGCTACCAGGCCTGATGTCCTGGATGGGGTGTTGCTGCTATTGGAGGAACTCACGGAAGAGGCGCCGAAGGCAGCCAGGGGCGCGATCGACGCCTTTGCGGATCTGCAGCGCCGGGGCCTGCTCGCCGAAGTGCTTCCGTGGTTGGATCTCGGGGTGGCCATCGCCGCGGATTCCGGAGCCTTGGCGTTGAGATTTTTTAAGGAGAGCCCGTTGCTGCTCGGCCTCCTCGATCCTTCGAAGCGCGCCATCGTGTTGACCGCCGGCTTGGAACTCGCCGACCGCCAGGCCAATGTGGCCGTGGAATTCATCCGGATCGCCCCGGAAGTGATCGATGTCCTGTCGCCGAAGGACTGGCCCATCTGGATGGAACTGGCGTGCGAGCTGGCGGAGACCGATTTTGCCTTGGCCGTGGAATATATCCGGCAGATTCCCTCAATTGCTCCTGTCTTGTCCCTTGATGCAGTGCGCGACTGGGTGCAGTTCGGGATGAAGCTGATCGTTGAGAACAGCCTGGGCAAGCCGGACTACCTGGGGGCGTTGGAGTTTTTCCGGACGAGTCCGGGCATTCTGAAAGATATTCCCGATTTGGCGCAACGTAATCGCGTCATTCACGTGGGTGCGCAGATGGCGGCGCGGTCGCCGCAGGCGGGCATTGCTCTCCTGGCGGAAGCTCCCTCGATGCTCCGGTCCCTTCCGACCGATGAATGGCGGATGCAGGTGTTGCAATATGGTCTCCTGGTCGCCGAACGCGACGCTGATACCGCGCTGGCCTACCTTCGGCGCTGCCCGGAGTTGATTGCATTGATCGGACTGGGTGAAGGGGCGCAGCAGAAGTTCCAGGCGTGGTTTGCCTCCGGAATGGAGGTGCTGGAGTACAGCCTGGATGGCGGCCGGGCCTACTTTGCTATGGAATCGGAGAAGGCGTTGGGCGCGGTGTCGCAGGCGATGAGTGGCGTGCCGCTGCGGCAGATCGCCCGGCGCGTGAAGTTGTTTGCCCAGGCGCTCTGTGGTCGGGATCTCCGTATCCACGATCTGCCGGACTCCCTTGAATCAGCACAGCCAATGGCGCGCGCAACGGTCAGCGACGATGGACTGGGCATCGGGTTGCCCTCACTCATCAGGCGGTATCCGACCTACGACGAAAATGTGCGTCTCTATATGGTGATGGCTGCCCATGAGGCCGGGCATTTGGAATTCGGCACCTTCGACCTTCCGATGGCCCGCGTGCAGGATCTCACCGAGGTTGTGGGGCAGCGGTATAGACGATCTGTTTCAAGCGAAGTGAGAACCCTGGGCGACTTCTTGGCCCGTTATCCTCAGCCCGGCCTGATGCGCGACCTCTGGTCCCTCGTCGAGGATGCTCGCGTTGAGTATCTGCTGCGCCTCGAATATCCGGGACTGAGCCGGGATCTGGCCGCGATAGCCAAAGATGCGGTCAGTGTTCGGAGCCTCGCGCATGGGATGACGGTGCGTGAATTGGTTGTCGATCAGCTCCTGCTCCTGTCCACGGCTGAGCCCGGTTCTGTTCCGATTCCCGATGCGGTACAGAACGAGGTCGGGCAACTGTGGGGGCTCTGCCAGACGATCTTCCATCCGTTGGCCACCGCGGAGGAGGCTGTGCGATTGGCCGATCGCCTCTATGTGTGTATGGATGAATTATTAGCGATCCGACGAGAAGCTATCCCGAGTCCTGATGAGGCGGAGGCTCCCGAACAATCGATCCCTGCGCCGAAGTCTTCGGAAGATCTTTCCGACACCTACCGCCCGATGGACAATTGGGATTATCGTGGCGCGATGGACCCCAATCTCGTGCGGGATCGAACCGAGTCTTCACCGGAACAGAGTCCGGCGTCAGGTCAAGGCGACAGCGAGGGCGGGGCCGGCTTGGCCGGTGATTCGGGCGGCTCGTCGGGCGCGGGGACGGCGCGTTCCCAACAGATGTCACAGGACGTGTTGGTTCCAGGTCGTCGGCAACCCTCGCTGGTTGAAGAAGTGTTGGCGGTTGAAGGCGAAGGCGCGCGGCCTGAAGACCAAAAGGCCGGGACGGTGAAGGCGGTGCGCTACCGCGAATGGGATGCCGCTATTCAGGATTATCGGATGAATTGGTGTCGCGTGGTGGAGCGGGAGGCGGTCGAGGGGTCGTCGGAGTTTGTAGAGGAGACCCTGGCGGCTCAGCGCGGGCCGGTCCGACTGTTGCGTCGTTATTTTGAAAGCCTGCGTCCCCCGGGGCTCAGGCGCGTTCCAGGCCAGTTGGACGGTGAAGACCTGGATATGGATGCCGTCATCGGCCGATTGGCTGACCTGCAGGCGGGCATCGAGCCGTCGGAGCGGATCTATGTGCGGCGTGAAAAGCGTGAGCGCGAGGTTGCCGCGGCGTTCCTGGTCGATCTCAGCGGGTCCACCAGCCGTCAGGTCGAGCAAGGTCGGCGAATTATCGATATCGAAAAACAGGGCTTGGTGCTGTTGTGTGAGGCGTTGACGGCGATCGGAGATCAGTTTGCCGTATATGGCTATTCCGGACAGGGACGGCATCAGGTGGATTTTGTCGTGGTGAAAGGCTTCGATGAATTGGTGACCGGGCGTGCGGGAGCCAAACTAGGGGGGATTGTTCCCCTACAGCAAAACCGCGACGGTGCGGCCATCCGGCATGCGACAAGCAAGCTGCTCGCCCGCCAGGCGAAGACGCGGCTGCTGGTAGTTATCAGCGACGGCCGTCCGCTGGATGATGGATACAAGGACGAATATTCACTGGAAGACACGCGGATGGCCCTGCGGGAAGCTCGGGCCAGCGGGATTGAGCCGGTCTGCATTACGATCGACAAACAGGCGGACCCCTATCTTCGCCGGATGTACGGGGATGTGCGCTATGTGGTGATTGATCGTGTGGAGGGGTTGCCGGAGAAGCTCCCGAGGATTTACCATCGGCTGACGGCCTGACCGGTCGCACAGAAGGCCTTTTCAGCACTGGAGCATACCAACCATGATTGAGCAGCAACCCCGACCGACGGTGCCACCGTGGCTTTATAAATTGTTCACCGGCCATCAGTACCCCTATGTTCGACGGCAAGCCAAGTTTGCGAACCGGGACGTCAAGCCGGGCGAGGATCGGCCCGAGCCGACGCGGGAAGAGATCGATGCCAAGTTTTGGGAAATCTATCCGCGTTGCACCGCCAAGATCCTGCAGGAAGTAAAAGCCGGCATGATCGTGGTGTTTCATGAGCTGGGTGACTACCCGGCCGGCGGGTACCAGGGGCTGGTGGATGCGCCTGAGGAATTTCTTGCGGCGCATTATGGGAAGAAAAAAATCAAAGTGAACTTTTACGACGGCGATAATTTTGTCTGCACGATCAATTTTAAGGTCGGCGGCTGGACGGGACACGAACCGGCGTGAAGAGCAGAAAGCAGGCGCACGGGAGACGCTGCGCTTGATGCTTCACGTTTCACGCTTCACGAGGTGGGAATGATGGGACGACCAAAGATTACAGTAGTGGGTGCGGGAAATGTCGGTGGGACGGCGGCGCAGCGGCTGGCTGAGAAAGATGCGTACGATGTCGTACTCGTTGACATTGTGCCCGGGATTCCGCAGGGGAAAGCATTGGATATTACCCAGGCCGGTCCGGTCTGCGGGTACAGCACGCGCGTCGTCGGCACGAACGGCTATGACGAGACGGCGGGGTCGTCTATCGCTGTCATCACGTCGGGAATTCCCAGAAAGCCTGGGATGAGCCGGGATGAACTCCTGGCGACGAATGCCAAAATCGTCAAAACCGTGGTGCGGGAATTGGTCTCGCGTTCGCCGAACATCATTCTCATCCTGGTGACGAATCCGTTGGATGCCATGGTGCATGTAGCGCGCCAGGTCAGCGGGTTACCGAAATCGCGCGTGCTCGGCATGGCAGGGGTGCTGGATACGGCGCGCCTGCGCTCGTTTGTTGCGGAAGAATTACACGTGCCGGGGACAGATGTGCAGGCGATGGTGCTGGGCGGCCACGGGGACACGATGGTGCCGCTCGTTCGCCAAACGACGGTGGCCGGCAAGCCTATCACGGACCGGTTGTCAGCAGAGCGGCTGGCCGCTTTGATCAAGCGCACGCAGGACGGCGGGGCGGAGATCGTAGGGTTGCTCAAGACCGGCAGTGCATTTTACGCGCCATCAGCCGCGGCGGTGGATATGGTTGAGGCGATTATGAACGACCAGAAGCGCGTGGTTCCCTGCGCGATGCTGTGCGAGGGGGAATACGGACTGAAGGATGTCATCGTGGGCGTGCCCGTCACGTTGGGCCGCGGGGGTGGAGAGTCCATTGTGGAATATGATCTGACGGATGAGGAGCGGACGGCGTTGCAGGCCTCCGCCGATGCAGTACGAGATCTATGCGGAGTGGTCGATCGTCTGCTGACGACATAGCCGCCGGCCTCAGGACGACAGGACAGGCGGGTTGCTTGACAAGGCTCGGCAGCCTGCAGTAGAGAACGTGGCTGGCAGTAAACCGTTACAGTTGGGGGGCGTATGAAATTTTTGGAGGATCCGTATCAGACATTGGGCGCAGGCTTTGCGCTCGCTGTCGGATTGATAGTCGTCTATCTGGGTATGGCTGGAGTGGGAGCGGGCGAGGCCGATTGGTTCGGTCTGGTTGTTCGCTGGATCCATTTTCTGGCCGGCATTACCTGGATCGGACTGTTGTATTTCTTTAACCTGATCAATGCGGGCTTTCTCAAGAGCCTGGATGGGCCGACGAAGAACATTGTGATTCCTAAGCTGATGCCTGCTGCGCTGAACTGGTTCCGCCATGGCGCCACGGTCACAGTTCTGGCGGGTATTGTCCTCTACGGCTACCTCTATTCGAAGGGGGGCACGGGGGCGCTTGCCCTGGGAATCGGCGGGCTTCTGGGCATTATCATGATGGGCAACGTGCACGGGATCATCTGGCCCAATCAGAAGAAAGTCATTGCGGCGGTGGCCGCTGCGGCACAGGGCACGCCTGCTCCGCCGGAAATGGCTCAGTGGGGGAAGACCGCTTTGATTGCATCGCGGATTAACTTCCTGTTGTCCATTCCCATGCTGTTCTTCATGGGGGCAGGGAGCCATTTGAAGTAACGACTTCGGTGAGAAGAAGCACGGGGATTGGTCATCCGACGGATGATCAGTCCCCTTTTTCTTAGTTCAATCAATTCCCAGTGCCGTGAGTGAGTATTTGCGAGCCTTTGGGCTGAGTCGCTGTAGGTCTATCAGACCTAACTGATTGAGATTCAGGCCTAATCAGGCGAACTTGGCTTGACGGCCCTCGGAGAGCAGCCGTATAGTACAGGCCTGCTAACCTGGGGGTGCTACCCCCGAAAGGGAACAACGTGACCCTACCTCAATCAAGGGTATTGCAGAAGCTTGACGGGGCGCCCTGGGAAATCGACCCCTACCTCAAAACCGGCGGCTATGATGCCTGGCGGAAGTGTCTCAAAGAGCTTACGCCGAATGACATCGTGGGCGAGATCAAGAAGGCCGGCTTGCGGGGGCGGGGCGGAGCGGGTTTTCCCACCGGTATCAAGTGGGAAAAGGTGCTCAATCATCGCGTGCCGGAACGATACTTCGTCTGCAATGCCGGTGAGCATGAACCCGGCACTTTTAAGGACCGTCACCTTCTGAAGCATATCCCTCATCAATTGATCGAGGGTTGCCTGATCGCTTCTCGAACCGTGAATGCCAAGGCGTCCTACATTTACGTCAATCATGAATACGAGGAAGAGGAAGCGAACCTCAGAAAAGCTATTGCTCAGGCTCGCGAACGTGGCTTGTTAGGAAAAAACATCCTCGGAACCGGTGTGGATCTCGACTTAGAGGTCTTCTCCGGGCATGGCAGTTACGTCGCGGGTGAAGAGACGGCCATGCTGGAGTCGATGCAGGGGCGCCCGGCAATGCCCCGTCAGAAGCCTCCGTTTTATCCGACTGATTTCGGATTGTACGGGAAACCGACCCTGGTGAACAACGTTGAGACGTTGTGCAATATCCCCCAGATTTTGAAGAATGGCGCCGCCTGGTTTACGCAGGTAGGGACGGAAAAGTGCCCTGGGACCATGCTCTTCTCTCTCAGTGGATCGGTGAATCGGCCCGGAGTGTATGAAATGCCGATGGGAGTGACGATCAGGGACCTCATTGAGACGTGCGGAGGGGGTGTTCCAAACGGGCGCAAGATCAAGGCGGTCTTTCCAGGAGGTCCTGCGTTCTCAATGGTCACGGCGGATCAACTGGATCTGCCGATGGATTTCGACTCGCTGAAGAAGGCCGGCACCGGACTCGGTTCCGCCGGAACGATTGTGATTGATGATGCCACCTGCATGGTGGCGGCGACTCTCAAGTATTCGAATTTCTTCAAGGGCGAAAGTTGCGGTCAGTGCCCTCCGTGCCGGATGGGGACGATCAATCTGGCGACCTTGATGGACAAGATCGAACGGGGCGAGGGCAGTCAGAAGGATCTGGATTCTCTGTTGCAGCTCTGTGGATTTGTGAAGGGCACCGGGTACTGTACCCTCATCACTGGGGCTGCAGTGCTGGTGCAGAGCAGTCTCCGGTTATTCCAGCATGAGTTTGAGGAACATATTCGGATGCAGCGTTGTCCATTTCAGCCGGCACGGACCGGGGCCGGCGCGAAGGCCTAGAGGAGTTGGCAGATGCCGCGTGTGAGTTTTCTCCACCCTGAGGGGCGCAGTGGGGAGGTCGAATCGAACCTCACCTTGTTGGAGGCTGCCAAGGCACTCGGGTTTGAGCTCAATCATGATTGCGGTGGGAACGCGTCCTGTACAACCTGTCGGGTTGAGGTGCAACTGGGTGAGGAAAATCTGTCCGAGATTGATTTCGACGAACAGGATCTTCTGGACCGTGAAGCCCTCTCTGAGCCGTGGCATCGGCTCGGATGTCAGGCAAAAGTGTTGGGCGATGTCGTGGTTCGCGTCCCGGAAACCAAATGGGTGCAACCCACATCAGCGTCGTCGAGTGAGATCGGGAAAAAAGGGGTCGGACTTCCGTAAGTCCCCGCGAGATGGTAAAGTAACATAACGTGCCGAACAGGTAGACCAGAAGGAGGACCAACGATGGTAACGATTACGCAATTGGCAGAGCAGAAAATAAAAGAACTCATGACCGAAGAAAAAGATGTGGTCGGTCTGCGGATTTATGTTCGCGGCGGTGGCTGCCACGGGTATCAGTATGGAATGGCCTTCGAGTCAAAGATGGCCGATGATGATACTGTCATCGAAAAGGGTGATGTGAAAGTCATCATGGATTCCCAGAGCGCCCCGCTGCTGCAAGGTGCGGAAGTTGACTATGTCGATAGTCTGCAAGGGTCCGGCTTCTCGATCAAGAACCCGCAAGCGAAGACGACCTGCGGTTGCGGCAGCTCATTCAGTGCGTAAGAGTTTTCCGGTTGTGACGCAGCCGGAGTGCCGATTGTCTGTTGACTGAAGTAGCAAGCCGGGAGTGGCTCCCTCTCTAGCGGGTAGCCCTCCCGGCTTGTTCGTTCTGCAATGTTTCTGGAGAATTGTCCCCATGCCTCAGGCCACTGTCACGCGGCGGTATCGTTTCTGCGCCGCCCATCGTTTGCATACCGAACAGCTGTCGACGGAGGAGAATTGGACGACGTTCGGCAAGTGCAACAATCCCAACGGCCATGGGCATAACTATGTGGTGTTCGTCTCTGTCCAGGGTGACATCGATCCGGTTACCCATCAGGTAGTGGATGTATCCAGTCTGGACGAAATCGTCGGGCGAATCATAGTGAGAAGATTCGATCATCAAGATTTGAACAAAGACCCGCAGTTTGCCACCCAGACCACCACCGGAGAAAATCTGGTGCTGCTCATTTGGGATCTGTTGGTGAATGAGGTCCCGGCGGGACGCCTGGTGAAGGTCGGTGTGATTGAGACGCGAGACAACTATTTCGAATATTCCGGCTCCGCGGAGCATGCGCGGGGAGAAGATGGAGTGAGGCATGGCTAAAGTGGTTTCCGGGTCCCGCGCCAAACGGTCGCGTGTCTCTGCAACGCCAGCAGGCCTGGATCCGATCGAAGGGTTGATGACGCAGCTTCTGGTGGAGTTGGAAGAGGATCCGGACCGTAATGGTCTGCTCAACACACCGAAGCGTGTTGCCAAGGCCATGCGGTTTATGACTCAGGGCTATCGCCAGGACATTGATCATTTGCTCAATGGCGCCCTGTTCCCGATTGAATACGATGAAATGGTGATTGTGAAGGACATCGACTTCTTCAGCATGTGCGAACATCACCTCCTACCGTTTTTTGGAAAATGCCATGTGGGCTATCTGCCAAACAAGAAGGTCGTGGGACTCAGCAAGATTCCACGGGTCGTCGATGCCTTCAGTCGGCGGCTGCAGGTGCAGGAACGACTGACGCTCCAAATTGCCGAAACCCTCAAGAAAAAGCTGAATGCACACGGAGTCGCCGTGGTGATGGAAGCGCGGCATCTCTGTATGATGATGCGAGGAGTCGAAAAGCAAAATACAGTCGCCGTGAGTAGTTCCATGCTGGGTGTATTTCGCACCCAACAACAGACCCGCGAAGAGTTTCTGAAGCTGATTCGTGGCAGCAGTGTGAGGGACGGAAGTTAGCGATCCCCGCTCGCCCCTGTTACTGTAACTCCTCGACGAACCCCCGTAGTAAATCGTTAAAGACGTCAGGTTGTTCGCGATTACTCAAGTGTCCGGCGGCTGGAATGACGGCCAGCCGGGCACCAGTAATTTCATTCGCCATCAGCTGAGCGTCGACGAGGGGAGTGGTCTGATCTTCCTGTCCGATCACCACGAGGGTAGGGCACGTGATGGTCCGGAGGTGGGCGACCGAGTTCGGCCGGTCCGCCATCGCCATCAGGTCGACGAGAATGCCGCTCACCGGTGCGTGTTGGATGGTCTTGCGGACATACTCCACCAGTTCGGGTCTGCTCTTCAGTGACGTTGCGCCGAGCAGTTTCGGCAGCATCGTTGCCGCGACCGCGTCGCTCCCTTGAGTGTACGCGGTTTGCGCCAGATGAAATCGCCCCAACCGCCCGTCCGGGCTATCCGCCTGCGCCCTGGTATCAGCCAGCACCAAGGCCTTCAGCCGATTTTCATATTTTCGGGAGAATGCCAAACTGACATACCCTCCCATTGAGAGCCCGACGAGAACGGCTTGCGGGATGTGCAGGTGGTCGAGTAGTGCGAATACGTCGTCGGCGTACTGGTCGAGTGAGAAAGACCAGAGCGGGGCATCCGACTCGCCATGCCCGCGTAGATCCAATGCAATCGTGCGGAATTGCTTGGACAGCGCGGCCACTTGTGGTGCCCACATGGAACGATTCAGCGGGAAGGCGTGGAGGAACATGAGGGGGAGGCCCGTGCCTTGATCGTCGTACGCCAATCGTAGGCCATTGAGGTGACACAACATGAGAGGTCCTTTCTCAGAAGCGAATGGGTGGGTGGTAGCATTCCCGTGGGCGAGAATCAAGCGGATGGTCTACCGGACATAGGTTTGCGGTGGTTCCCACCCGCCGTATAGAATGCAGCAGTCCGTTCAGGAGAGCCAGACAATGCCTTCTCACGATGCCACAGGCAATCTATTTGCTTCCTTCCAAACGGCAGTACCTTTGGGGAGAGCTCCCTTGGCGGAGCGCCTGCGTCCGCGTACTTTTGACGACCTGGTAGGGCAGAACGAGGTGGTGGGGCCTGGGCGTCCGCTGAGAACTGCGATCGAGCAAGACCAGCTGTCATCCGTGATTTTTTGGGGGCCACCCGGTTGCGGGAAGACCACGTTGGCCGGGCTGGTCGCGCAGCACACCAAATCCCAGTTTGTGCCGTTTTCAGCCGTCACCGGGGGCATTCCAGAACTGCGAGAAATCATCAAGGCTGCTGAGCAGCGTCGGGCCATGGGGCGGGCGACAACGCTCTTCGTCGATGAGATTCACCGCTTCAACAAGGCTCAGCAGGATGCATTTTTACCGCACGTCGAACGCGGAACGGTCGTCCTCATCGGTGCGACTACCGAAAATCCGTCTTTTGAACTCATCGCCCCCCTGTTGTCCCGTTCTCTTGTGGTGGTACTGCAACCGCTTACCGAAGAGGCTCTCGGCTCAATTCTCGATCGCGCGATTGCCGATAGCGAGCGAGGTCTTGGAGCCCTTCAAATCACCCTCCTTCCCGCCGCTCGGGAGCGGTTGATTGCGTTCGGCAATGGTGATGCCAGAAGCCTGTTGACGACGATGGAATTTGTGGCTGGTCAAACGCCACCGGGGAAGGACGGTGCGCGAACCATTGATGAGCGGGTGCTGGACAGTGCCTTGCTTACCAAGGCGCTTCGATACGACAAGTCCGGCGAGGAGCACTATAATCTGGTATCGGCCTATATCAAGAGTCTGCGTGACTCCGATGCGGACGGGGCCTTGTACTGGCTTGCGCGTATGCTGGAGGGCGGAGAGAATCCGCGCTTCATCGCCCGCCGTATGGTGATTTTCGCGTCGGAGGATATCGGGAATGCCGATCCCCAGGCGTTGGTGGTGGCCAACGCCGTCGCACAGGCGGTCGAGTTCGTGGGGCTCCCTGAGGCTCAGATCAACCTGGCGCACGGCACGACGTACCTAGCCTCCAGGCCGAAGGACAATGCGTCCTACGTGGGACTGCAGGAGGCGCTTCGTGATGCGCGTCAACACGGAAACCTTGGCGTGCCGCTGCATCTGCGCAATGCCGTCACATCACTCATGAAAGACATCGGGTATGGCAAGGGCTACCGGTATGTGCATGATGATCCGGCGGCCAAGACGGATCAGGGCCATCTCCCAGTACCGCTCAAGGGCGCTCGCTACTACCGCCCCCGAACGCCCTCATGTGATGAAGAAAGGGGCTAGACAAACCTGGTTATCCGGTTATACTCAGCACCGAGGTTCCTATGGCGCGTCCGTCCAATTCAGCAGAGAGTGTCAGCGAACGCCGGAAGTATGTCCGGGCGACTCTGGTCGGATCGGCCCTGGTGTCTCCGCAGAGCGGAGCCAAGGGATTCACGGCGGTTCTGAACAATGTGAATAAGATCGGCGCCGGGCTTCATTCGAAAGAAACCCTGCCGATCGGCGCGAAGATTACCGTATCGCTGGCGTTTCTGGACCCCGATCGTGTCGAGCAACAGGAAAAATTGAGTGCCACAGTGGCCTGGGCGAAACCGTGGGAGAAGGGGATGTTGCTCGGGGTGGTGTGGGATGACCTGGTGACGAAAGAGAAGAATCGCTGGTTGTACTACTATCTTGAAGAGACGTTGAAGTCGACCGATTAACCGATTGCCGTCAGTTTTTCCCGCACGCCCTGCAATTCATCGGACAACGATTCCCAACGCGCAGTGAGTCGCTCCAGCTCCTTTTTCCAACCTTCCTGCTCCCGCTGCAATTCGCTCCATCGGCCGAGCTCTTGATAAAGAGCGGGATCGGCCAGCTCCAGTTCGCGCGCCTTCACTTTTGTTTCTATGGAGGCGATTTCAGATTCCGCGCGGGATACCTGCTTCTCGAGGCGTGCTTGCGTTTTGCTGAGATCTCGCCGTTCTCCGCCCGAAGATTTCGGCTGCACCTGCGAGACCATGGCCTTGGTAGGCCCCGATGATTTGTCGGCCTGGGCGGCGGCAAGTTCCGCGCTACTTTCTTTGATCGACTCGAACTCCTGCGCCTTCTTCCACAAAAAATATTCGTAGTCGCCCAAATAATTCTTGGCTTGCCCATCGTCCACTTCGACGATCATGGTCGCGACACGCGCAAGGAAGGTCGGATCGTGTGAAATGAAGATGATGGTGCCGGGAAAGTCAGTCATGGCGTCGGTCAGCATATCCACTGAGGCCGGGTCGAGGTGGTTAGTCGGCTCGTCCAAGAGGAGGGTATTGGCCGGTTCCACGAGCATCCGGGCCAGGGCCACGCGGTTGCGCTCGCCGCCGCTGAGGGCCTTGATGGGTTTCTTCTGATCGTCGCCGGTAAAGAGAAACGCTCCGGCGATTCCGCGGAGAAAATTGGTTTCAGCCTGCGCCGACACCTCGGCCAATGATTCCAGAATGGTGTCGTCCTGATTCAAGGATTCTGCCTGGTGCTGGGCAAAGTAGTGCAGGGTAACCCCATGCCCGACATGGCGCGATCCCTTTTCAAACGGCAACACTCCAGCCAGCATCTTGAGCAGCGTACTTTTGCCGGCGCCGTTTTCACCCACCAGCGCTACGCGCTGGCCGCGTTCCACCGTGAAGTCCAGCGAACGGTAAATGACCTTCTCTCCATAACTCTTGGCCACGCCCTTGAGCTCGAGCACGTGCCGGCCGCTGGCAGCGGGAAGCGGAAATTTGAACCGCACGCGCTTGGTATCGCGTTGCCGCTCGATCAGCTTCACTTTATCCAATTGCTTGATGCGCGACTGTACCTGTTTGGCTTTATTTGCCTGATATCGAAAGCGGTCGATGAAACTTTGAACGCGGGCCACTTCTTTGCTCTGCCGATTCGCCGCCGACTCGAGTTGTGCATCGCGGGCCGCGCGGAGTTCTTGGAACTTCGTGTAGTTGCCGCGGTATTCCTGGAGGGTTCGATCACGGAGCTCCCAAATGTGCGTGGCGATGCCATCGAGGAATTTGGTGTCGTGGCTGATCACCAGCAGCGTGAGATTGGAGTCGAGGAGAAATCGCTCGAACCAACGCTGGGTTGGTTTGTCCAAGTGATTGGTCGGTTCGTCCAGCATGAGGACGTCGGGATTCGACAGCAGCAGGTTCGCCAGCGCGACACGCATGCGGTATCCGCCGGAGAGATTCTCGATCGGCCGAGAAAAATCCGCTTCGGTAAAACCCAGGCCGGAAAGAATGCGTTCGGCTTCGTGCTCGGGGTAGATGTCGCGGTGTGCGGCATCCAGTACGGTTTTTCCGACGATCGTTTCCAATTCCTGGGGAAGGTACCCGACGCGCAGTCGCGGCCGTTTACGAATGGTGCCTTTGTCGGGAGACTCTTCGCCCAGGATCATCCGGAAGAGCGTCGTTTTTCCGGCGCCGTTCGGGCCGACGAGACCGACACGGGCTCCGGGGCGCAAGTGTGCGGTGGCGCCTTCGAGCAGGACCTTGGTCGAATATTGCTTATGGACAGATTCAAGCTGAAGCATGGATCAGTATCACTCGGTGGCTGAGGTGAAGCGTTCGGCGAGGTGCCTGCTGCGGAGTGTCAGCGCCTATATGATTGCCGGAAGCTGACGATGCGTATGATTCGTAGAGTTTGGAAATCCCCGCACACATTTGGACTGTTGGGCGAACAAGCTTGATTTGGTGGAGCTGGCCGGGATTGAACCGGCGACCTCGTGAATGCCATTCACGCGCGCTCCCAACTGCGCCACAGCCCCACGCTAGCTTGTCTCTCAACGTGCACAGGCATCGGGAAAACGAATGCTGCTGCAGACGTAACTCCGCAATCTAGCACGGGCGGATTTTGTCAGTCAAGAAAAGGGTGAGACGGAGGCGAAGCTCGCCCCCATTTGTGCTCGCGCAACGCGCGGCCTCGAAAGGCCCTCGTTGGACGCGCAGGGAAAAGGGGGCAGAGCATCCGCCTCCTGGGAAAACTAGCAGGGAAGAGTGGCGCGTGCACGATCGGAATGTGCCCGCTCGATGCGCGCACTAAGGCCTAAGCGCTTCCGCCTTTGGCAGATTGAGGCGCAGAGCGAGACGCGGACAGACATCATGGCATGGTCCCACAATCTTCTCGGGCGTCAAAGACATGCAGCGGCGCGGCACAAGGGCGAAAGCTTTGCCTGAAAACCTTGCTTGACAAACCGCGAGGCGAATCCTACCATGATGCCCTTCCGGCTCTGATCAGTACGAGGTCAGAGCCTTTTTTTCGAGTTCAGCAAGTCAAGAAAGAGCAGAGGCAGCGAACAATGGCGAATCTCGTCATCATCGGCTCCCAATGGGGGGACGAAGGCAAAGGGAAAATAGTCGATATCCTCGCGAAGGATGCCGATATGGTCGTGCGGTACCAGGGCGGATCCAATGCCGGCCATACAGTCATTAATAAGCGGGATACGTTCATTTTCCATCTCAT
This sequence comes from Nitrospira sp., assembly GCA_009594995.1. GTDB lineage: Bacteria > Nitrospirota > Nitrospiria > Nitrospirales > Nitrospiraceae > Nitrospira_A. The sequence goes on from VOPR01000023.1 coordinate 63,437, forward strand.
TCCCTCCGGCATCCTGTATCGCGGCACCCGCTGCCTGATTGGCAACGGCGTCGTGGTCGATCCCGGTGCGTTGATTGAAGAAATGGATCACCTGCAGGGGCAGGGTGTGAAGATTGCGAAAAATTTCGCTGTCAGCGACCGTGCGCATTTGATCCTGCCCTATCACAAGGCCATCGATAAAGCGTCTGAACAGTCGAAGGGCGTTCGTCGCATCGGCACCACCGGGCGTGGGATCGGCCCTTCCTACGGCGATAAGATGGCGCGGATCGGCATTCGCATGGGCGATTTGCTGAATCCCCAGCTCTTCAAGCAAAAGCTGGAAGAAAATCTCGTCGACATTAACTGGCTGTTGGAACAGCTCCACAAGGTGGACTGTTTTGAGTTGGAAAAGGTGTATCAGCAGTACATGGCCTATGCCGATCGACTGAAAAGCTACATTATCGATACGACCCTGGTCGTCAATAAAGCGGTGGATGCCGGCAAGACGGTTCTGTTTGAGGGCGCGCAGGGCACGCACTTAGACGTCGATTTCGGCACTTACCCCTATGTGACCTCATCGAGTTCATCGGCAGGCGGAGCCTGTACCGGCACCGGAGTGGGGCCGACGAAAATCGATGCGGTAATGGGCATTACCAAGGCCTATACCACGCGAGTCGGCAGCGGGCCGTTCCCGACTGAACTGACCGACGAAGTGGGTGGGTGGTTGCAAGAGCGCGGAAAAGAGTTCGGCGCCACCACCGGGCGGGCCCGCAGGTGCGGGTGGTTCGATAGTGTCGTCGTCCGCCATGCCACCAGGGTGAATGGGCTTTCCTCGCTGGCTGTGACAAAGCTGGATGTCTTGGACGGTCGCAAGGAACTCAAAATCTGTACGGCCTATCGAGTGAACGGTAAACTTCACCGCGAGATGCCGTCAGACCTCCTGGCGCTGACCAAGTGTGAGCCGGTGTATGAGCGCATGCGTGGGTGGAGTGCTCCCACTACCGGCGTTACGACGTATAAGAATCTGCCCGCGGAAGCCAAGCGGTACCTCGCGAGAATTGAAGAGCTGGCCGAGTGCAAAATCGATATGATTTCCACCGGCTCGCGGCGGGATGAAACCATCATCCTCAACAATCCGCTCAAGGTTGGCCGCCGTGCGCGCTCGACACGTTGACAATAAAATGTGCGGTTTATTCGTGCGACGAATGCTCGCCGTAGCGAATCATTGCGCGTCAGTGGTATGATCCCCCTCCCGTCACGCTCCACTCGTGACGCTGTGTCGCCTCTGTATTCGGGAGAGTCGGTAGCTCAGCTGGTAGAGCATCGCCCTTTTAAGGCGAGGGTCCTGGGTTCGAATCCCAGCCGACTCACCATTCCGCAACTAGTTTATCCGTAGTCCCTTCTTGGCTCTGCTGATCATCCCATGGCTATTGGTCTGGCGCGGGCTGGCATTTGAATTGCCGGGATAGCTCAATCATCTGTTTTGGCGCCGGTTCTGGAACACGATCTTTTCTATCACCAGCCATAGTCTGAAACGGAGCTTTGTAGGCTTAGGGGGAAGATGCTACAACGGGCTTGGCGAGTGAAGTGCTCGAAAAAAGCGGTGATACGGGCGAGGAAATCGGAGGTATCCTTGATTGAAAAAGGAGTCCTATTTCTGTGCGGGACTGAGTGAGAGTTCCGTGCTGATATGTTTTGCCAGAGCTTTCGCGGCTAGTTCATGTCCATGCTCGTTCCAATGGCCCCCATCCGATGCGTAGACATCTTCGCCTCGTTCCGCAGCGGCCTGAACGGTCCGAGCCACATCGTCCCAATAAGTGATCCCGTGGTGAGCTGAAATATCGCGAAGAGCCTGGCTGTAGGGCTCCTTCTCCACGCAGTTGAAGGCCATGATCGGGCGTTGTGCGACTCGTGCTCGTACCTGCGCCATCAATTCATCCGTGACGCCGACCGCACGGGCAAACCCGGCATGCCGTATGCCTTCCGCTTCAATGTCGACTTCGACCGTATCTCTCGTCTGGCTCGCGCGTAACCGGTCTAGTCGGGTCACCACGAAATAGAGAAACCGGCTATGACGGTTGATCCAGTCTCGCACTTGGATGGAGGATTCTTTGGGTGACAGGAGTTGAATGTGACCCTGCAGCCAGTATGGCCGGACCCAACCATTATTATTGATGCGGCTGAGCCGCTCCAGTTGGTTGTCGTTATTGATAAAGTCATTGATGCAGTATTGCCAGAGAATCACATCGGGGCGAATGACGTCGAGGTATCGATCGAGTACGAGAAATTCCTGCAGCGTGCCATAGCCCCCGACACCATAGGCAAAGACTTCTATATTGAGTAGCTTCGCCAAGATTGCATGGTAGGTTGTATCATCCGATACGGCGGTGGCGTGGGTGAACGAGTCGCCTATGACCAGCATTTTGAGACGGTTGGATTTCAGGTCTCCAAACTGACGAAATCCGTACTGGGTCTGAGATCGACGGACCGGATACAATGTGCCCTGTTGCGTCTTTTCCACCAGCGCTTCCTGATAGTGCTCGGTGGCCTTCCAGCCTAGGTCCTGATCCAAAGTAATCGGGCCGATTCGTCCTCCCGCGTTACTTTCAAAAAATGGAATCCCATCTCGAAGCAGGTGTACGGAACGAATGACCAGTTCCCCCAGGCCCAGGAGTAGTGCCATGAGCACGAGCATCAATGCTCCTGATGCCGCTGTCATCGCTACCTTCTTGCCCATTGCACCTTTCGACACCCTCAGCTGAGATCTTTACGACCTCAAACTTGGCAGGGTTCGCTCATCACACGGCCTTTGACGAATCGCGGAGACAACCCGGAAGCGTCTCACGTTGCTGTACAAAGGGATATCAGGTAATTCCTGATAGGGCATGAAATTACTCATGACATGTGCCATGGGTCGGAGAGGTTGTCTGGAGGAAAATCGCGTCCAGTACAGGTTTTCCTGCCGTTTTCCTATGGTGGGCGACTGATGCCTGCTCAACTGAATACCTGTTGATGTCGCACCTTCTTCTGCTGGCTGGCTGCCGGCTCGACATTGTGACGAAGGAGGAGACGCCAAATGGGTGAGGGGCGAGCCATCTCCTGGGCTGTCGCACATTCGGTCACTCGAGGAAGTCGCGCGTTTTAGGGTTGAGGATGGGGGGAGAGACGTGCAAAATGAAGTGGTGGGTTCGTAGTGTTTGCTCTGCCCGGCTAATCTTAATTTCGATCCCCTGAGACAATCATAACTATTGTGCTCCCTGCGTGGATGTCACACTGCACGGCCGGTGGCGGCTGTGCACACGAAAGGAATGACACGTGATGATGAAACAATCCTCGAAGACATGGTGCGTGCGCGGTTGGACGGTTGCGGTGTTGATGGCGGCGGTCTTCACGGCTGGTTGTATGCATCATCCCGGCGGTATCGCACCTTCGACGAAACCACTCGCTGCGGGGGGATATACCGAACTCGGCAAGGTGCGCGGGCAGGATTGCGTGTACCACCTCTTAGGCCTCATTCCGATCACCGGCGGCAATGAGATGCGGAACGCCGTGGAGGATGCTTTGCACACGAAACCCTTGGCGGATGCGCTGGTGGAAGTCACGGTGGACGGGTACTACCAGTACTTCATTCTCTTCTCGCGGGCCTGCACGCAGGTGTATGGGATAGCGGTGGAATCAAAATAAGAATCATCAGCGAGAGCCTACTTCTTTATCGTCATCGCTCGCAGACCTTGTGGCTCGTGTAATGGGCCCGAGCACTTTCCCTCGCAATAGGGCCGGCAGAGAAATGGATCGCCTCCCCGCTCACTAGGGAAACTCCGAGGTGATCTCGAAATCTATGTATGTCACATAGGTGAAAGACACATTTTCTCTCTGTCTCATGAGGCCTATGGGCGATATAGCCATCAGCGTGACGCATCTGACGAAGTGTTATTCCATCGGCCAGCAGGGGCGGCACGATACCATTCGTGATCGACTCACGAGCGCGATAACTCGATGGGGGAGGACTCGTAAGAACAGTGTCGCGAAGAACCGGGTATTTTCCGCATTGACTGACGTGTCTTTTGACGTGAAGCAGGGGGAAGTGTTCGGCATTGTCGGGCATAATGGGGCAGGAAAAAGCACACTGCTCAAAATCCTGTCACGAATCACGGCACCCACATCAGGTTGCGCGGATATCTACGGCCGTCTCGGCTCTCTCCTCGAGGTGGGCACGGGCTTTCATCCAGAATTGACGGGGCGGGAGAACATCTATCTGAACGGTTCCATCCTGGGCATGAGTCGGACGGAGATTGCTGCCAAGTTCGATGAGATTATTGATTTCTCCGGCGTGGAGGAATTCATCGATACTCCGGTCAAACGCTATTCGAGCGGGATGTATGTTCGGCTGGCCTTTTCCGTGGCCGCACACCTGGAGCCGGATATCCTCATTGTGGACGAAGTCCTGGCGGTGGGGGATGCCGGCTTTCAGCAAAAATGTTTAGGGAAGATGCGGCAGGCTAGCCGGGGAGGCCGGACAATACTGATTGTCAGCCACAATTTGCCGATCATTGAGAACCTCTGTGGACGGGCGCTTTTCCTCTCACAAGGCCGTGTGGCTCTAATAGGTGCTGCTACCGAGGTGGTGGAAGCGTATGCCGGCATGACGGCAGATTTGTCCAAAAGCGCCTTGCACGCCCGCACCGACAGGCAGGGAAAAGGTGAGGTGATGGCGACGGCCATTGAGGTGCTGGATAAGAACAGAACTCTGTGCCCATCAGCCATTTGCGGACGTGAGACCATTATCCGATGGCACTATCGTTGCCGGTCGGAGAAGGTGATTCGACGATGTCGTGTGGAGCTGTCGTTGCATGCTCAAATCGGGGATCCTTATGAGACGGCCTATTTTCTCATGTCGACCGATCTTGTGAGCACAGCGCCCCTCGATTTATCGGGAGAAGGCCATATCGACTTCCGGATCCCGGAATGGCCGCTCTCGGGCGGGCAGTACTTTGTGATGTCGTACGTCGAAAATGATAGGGAGGTACAGGATTGGGTGCACAACGCCGGTCTTCTGTCTGTCGTCGACGGAGACTTTTATGGGACGGGAAAAAGCTACCCTCCCAATTGGAGAGGAAAGTCTGTGTTGGTCAAATATGATTGGCAGCAGACGAACCGTGAAACGGTACAGTCCTGCCGGTAAGCGTCCTGTCACGCGTATGTGCAAATCACTCGTGGTCTTCCCGTAACGATTCCCTATCCCCGAACATCTTGCCTGACACTCTTCTCCGCTCCATAGGAGTGCGCGGGACGCACTTTGAAACGCGCTGACGATCGCTAAAAAGAATTGTCTCGGGGTATGCCTAGTTGAGCGAGTGCACGAGCCGAGTATGATCAGAACTCATCTTGCGTCCTCTTTGGAATCAGGAACATGAAGAGGGAATTCGATCATGTCGAGAAGCAGTCTCTCCACGGAACCAATCAACCAGTACGAGCCAGCCGACTCCAAGGCCAGGTCCAACGACGACCGTCATCCACCGAAAGTGGTTCACCTCAGCACCTATGATATTGCTGGTGGTGCAGCAAGGGCGGCGTATCGCCTACACGCCGGATTACGCAAGGCGGGGGTCGATTCGTCCATGTTTGTTCGTGAAGCGAGGACCTCAGACCGTTCAGTGATCACCTTTGAACCGACCACCACCTTTTGCGGCAGAGCAAAACGTCGGATTCGACGTGAGCAAATCGAGCGAAAGCTTCGCCCCTCCATTCCCCCTGACAGTGACAGCTTGGAACCATTCAGAATAGATTGTTCGGAATACGGGGCGGACATACTCTCTCAACTTCCGTCGCATGACATTTTGAACCTACACTGGATTGCGGATTTTGTAGATTACCCGTCCTTCTTCGGCGCCTTCTCAAAGCACACCCGCATTGTGTGGACACTTCATGACATGAACGCGTTTACAGGCGGGTGCCACTACGATCTGGGGTGCGGCCGCTTTCGCGATCAATGTGGAGAATGTCCGCAGTTGCTCGGGGAAGGACTCAATGACCTCTCGCACGAGATCTGGCTCCGAAAGAAATCCCTTTTTGACCAGCTTTCCAAGGAACAGATTCATTTTGCGACGCCGAGCACCTGGCTGGCCGAAGAAGTCAAACGCAGTCCGATTGTGGGCCGTTTCCCCGTGTCGGTGATTCCCTACGGGCTCGACCTCACAGAATTTACCCCTCGCGACGAGGGCAGCGCTCGAGAGGTGTTCGGAATTCCCCACGAAGCGAAGGTCATCCTCTTCGTCGCCGATGGACTTCCGCTCTTTCGGAAAGGGTTTGAGGTATTGATGCGCGCCCTGAAGCATATCCGCGGTCGGATCCCCCACCTCCATTTGGTGACCGTAGGGCACAATAGTCCTGACCTCGGGCATCGAATTCCCCATTCCTATCTGGGGCACATCAACAACGACCGGTTGCTCTCCAATATTTATAGCGCGGCCGACCTGCTAGTGATTCCTTCTTTGCAGGACAATCTTCCGAATACCGTGCTCGAATCGATGGCATGCGGAACGCCGGCGGTGGGTTTTGAGGTCGGAGGGATTCCCGACATGATTCAACACCGGCAGACCGGTCTGCTCGTCCCACCCCACGAGGCCGATGCATTAGGGGCGGCGATGGTGGAACTGTTGCAGAACCCGGAACGCAGAATGGCACTAGGTGAAAACTGTCGTCGTGTCGCCCTGCGGCAGTTTTCTCTGGAGGAACAGGCCGAACGCTATTGCCAACTCTATACAGAGATCTTGAGTCAACCCATTGTTCATTGAGGCTGCTGCGTAGCGCGTAGTTGATCGACCTGCGCGTATCCTTTGTTTTTCCCTGCCGCAAAGCGTCGGCAGGGAACCTTCAGCCAATCTCTATCTCTCCCGATCTCTCCTGCCATTGTTTGGTGATGGTGCTTTTGCACCGTTGGTGGTGGGGTTCCACCAGCTCCATCGCCTAATGATCGTTTCCCCCCTGAGTGTTGATTGCTAACCAATTGAATTCGCGCTGCCTCCTTTATATCTCGGAAGGCGTCGCCCTTGCATTGCTTCATTTCGCACATACACATAAAGGACGCAGGTGGAAGGGAGGGCATCATGGGAATGGTGTGGCCGTTCGGACTGAGTACGGGCGAAAAGGTCTGCCTGGGGCGAGTCCTAGTGGTGGATGATGAAGATTCAATCCGCAGCCTGCTCCGCATGATATTGACGCAGGCAGGGTATGACGTCGAAGAGGCAGAGGACGGCGGCAAAGCGGTGGAGGTATTGAACTGCGGCGACAATCCGCTGATGGTCGATGTCATTATTTGCGATATCCGCATGCCCCGCATCAACGGTGTGGAGGCCATTGCCTACTTCCGTGACCAATATCCCTCCCTCCCGGTCATCGTACTGACCGGGTACCATGACGAGCAGCTGGCCTCTTCCCTCCGCAGGCAAGGCGTGGTGGAATTTTTGGAGAAACCGGCAGAGCGGGAACAAATCCTCTCTTCTGTCGCACAGGCCATTGCCGGACGGCGAATCAGCTTTTATCCATAAAACGGACCTCCTCCTTCCTGTTTGATTTTCGCCCGGCAGCTTCTTAGAATCCTCCGATACGACCGCTATTGCTTGATCAGGAGGACCAGCATCTATGTGTGATTGTATTGCCCGATTGACGCCCCATGTTCCGCTTCGTCACTTGGCGGCAGTGGGCCTGGTAGGCCTGCTTCTCACGGGGATGCTCCCAGCCCCTCTCAACGCCGCCCGCGGGGGCACCAGTCCGGGGGGAGGGAAGACGGAGGTATTGCCGATTCAGAAGGCCGCACCGGCGGTGGTGGTTATTGACGCTGCAGGAAGCGAAGCAGAGCTGCGTCGCCAGTTACGAAGTAAGAACGGCGTGGCAGAACTCGGCGCATCGACCTCGAAAACCATGTTTTCGCAAGCTCCGACGGGAACGTTTGGCTATATTTTGCCTAAATTTTTGGGGCTGGCCCTAGTAACCCAGAGTCCGGATCTCGTTCTTGATCGGGTGTCTCCTGCTACGAACGCCTATGAAGTTCATAAGCTGGCTGATGGAAGCGGTCTGCTGGTAGGGTTTATGGGCAAGGATGTGCTCACTCAGGTGGCCCCTAGTCAGCGGCCGAAGAGCGTTCGTATTGCACTCCATTCGAATCCATCGGAGAAGGCTCCGCACATTGTGGCGGTGCCGCTGGTGAAACTTGCGGCCGACATGATGCCCCTCCGGATCGACCCGAAAAATCCTGACAGTCCGGTCGTGTTTGAAATGGATCTGCAAAGTACGTCCAGCCGCGCGTCCACGCAGGGCGGGCAATAGACGAGATCAGGAGCAAAGGGGAGGCGGCAGGGCGTAAGCCGCCTCCCGATCTGTCGCCTGGCTGGCAGGCTTGAGCTGAGGGTGAAGCTATCTAGTCTCTCGACCTTCCGTGCTATTCCCCGACCTTGACGGTCACGCTGTCGGTGGCCGTTCCCGCGTCCTTGTGATCATGATCCGCAATTTTGACGGTGATGGTATGTTCCCCCTTGGGGACATGCGTGAAGGTGCCCTTGAATCCCTTCTGATAAGCCCCGTCGAGATAGACGTGTGCATGGTTGCCCGCCGGTGCGTTCAGGATTTCATAGGTAATCTCGAAGGTCTCTGCCACCGTGTCGCCGTTGCGTGGAGAGAGAATATTGATGGTGGTTGAATTTTCAGCGGCACACCAGGAACTCATGGCCAATGTGGCGCCAAGGGCCAAGGTACAAACAGAGAGAGTCAGACGTGTCATGAGGGCCTCCGATGAAAAGTGATGATTAAGAATCAGTGTCTCCGAATCGCCGTGGCGCCAGATCAGGAGGGTTCTGATCGCGGCAACGCTGCCGCAGAGTGCCTTGCCAACTCGAGGAAAGCAGGGGGCAGAGACTCAACTCCTCAGCCGCCGTCCGATTGTCCCGTTCTTGATGCATAAGCTGATTGGCCCTGGCGACGGTCCATTGCGGGAATGGGCGATCCGTCAGCTGCACTGCTGCGGTTGATTCGACGATGCCCTCTTGCAACACCCGGAAATACCAGCCCGTGAATCCGGTTCGTTCAACTTGCACGGCCAGGTCCTTGATCTGCCAGCGCCGGGCCAGTTTCCAGCAGGGCTGACGTGGTTGAGAGATCTGAACGAGGGCAGACCCGACAACAAAGATATCTCCAATGCATACCTCTGCTTCCGTGAGCCCTTCCAAGGTAAAGTTTTCACCAAACGCGCCGCCGACCAGTTGATGCGGCGGCAGGATGTCCTGCCAGTGAGCCCAGTGCTCCGACGGATACACGCAGACGGCCTTGTCGAGCCCTCCGTGATGGACGAGGTCCGCTTGGCCATCTCCCCACAAATTATGCCGCTCCAGCCGGACCGGTCCGAGGACGGTGCGTTTGAATATGCCGGTTATCCAAGGTTTCTGAGGCGCCTCCTTCTGGCACTCAGGATGGTCCTTTTCAGGAAGGCCCACTTGGATGGATCGTATCAAGCCGGTTATCTTCTTCACCTGTCCGTTCCTTCAGGCTCCCTCGATTCATCTGCGGTTCGGTGGAGCCAACCTAGTGCCCTGCCGGATGATGCGTCAAAGTGTTTGTTCTGATTAGATCAATCACTTCTATTTATGATAAGAGGTGGCATGGAATTTCGCCACCTCCGCTATTTTCTGGCCGTTGCCGATGCCTTGCACTTCACCAAAGCTGCTGAAGGGCTGCCGGTGTCGCAGCCGGCCTTGTCCGCGCAGATCAAACAGTTGGAACAGGAAGTGGGGGTGCCGCTATTTGACCGCGTGGGGCGATCGGTTCAATTGACGCGGGCGGGATCGATCTTTCGCGAACATGCCAAACGGGCGTTGCGGGAGATGGAACTGGCTCAGGTGGCAATCGCCGAAGAGGAAGGCTTGCAACGAGGCACGCTTACAGTGGGCGTGGTGCAAACGGTCAATGCCTATTTGACGCCGGAGATTGTCGGTCGTTTCTCGGCCTTGCACCCCCACGTCTCACTCAAGCTCGATGAACTGTCCGGTCCCGACATCGAGGCCGGCGTGAGGAGCGGCATGCTTGAGGTGGGCATCGGGTTTGTTCCGGCTGGGTCTGAGCGGATCGACAGTCAGCCGCTGTTCGAGGAAGACTTTGTTCTGATCGTCTCACCGCGGCATCGCCTTGCGGCACGCCGTCAGGTGACACTTGCGGCTCTGGCAGATGAGCCACTGGTCCTTCTGCCGGATATTTTTTGCACGCGTCGTTTGTTGGATGCGAGTTTTGACCAGGCAGGCATCTTTCCCAAGGTGGTCGTTGAAATGAATTCTATCGAGGGAATTCTTGCCACTGTGAAGACCAGTACGTTGGCGACAGTGCTTCCCCGATTGTCTCTGGGGCTGAAAGGAAATGACGGCCTGCGAGGCATCCCGCTGAGGAATCCGACGCCTCGGCGTGGCGTCGGGCTCTTGTGGAAAAAGGGCGGTTACCAGAGCAAGGCGGCACAAGCCCTGGCCGAACAGGTGCGCAAGGTCGTTAGGAAATACTGGAGGTGAGACGCAGTCCCCGTCTGGGCATTCACGCGGAATGGGGGCGGGGATGCGAGAAGAGGGGGGCATATGCCTCCTGCGGTTCCCTCACTGAATCCTAGTCGGTTTTAGGTCGTTGTCTTCGCCGGACTCCCTTCCAAAATAGAGTGTAACCTTCTCGTCGCCAGCCACGACTAAGAAGGTGTAGAGCGATCAACCTGTGTGGTCTTGAAGGCGGATAGGGTATGATGCTGCAGCTGCAGATCAGGCGTGGAGCAAGCCCCGTTTTACAGGAGCGCAGGCACTCGTGTCCGATGACGCCGAGAGTATCGACCGAGTCTTGCACGGCGACATCGACCGGTTTGCAGGCCTGATCGCCCGGCATCGCCAGCATGTGTTGAAAATTGTGCAAGGCCATGTGCCGGCCGACCGTGTGGAAGAAGTTGCCCATGACGTGTTTGTTCGGGCCTATCGCAGTCTTTCCCAGTATGCCGGCCCGGCCCCGTTCGACCATTGGTTATCCCGGCTGGCGGTCCGGACCTGTTACGATTTCTGGCGAACGTGCCGTCGGATCGATGTGCCGGTGAGCGCGTTGACCGAAGACCAAGTCGGCTGGTTGGATCATGCGCTGGCTGCTGAGTCGGCTGAGCAGTTCCGTGAAGCGGCCGACCGTCGCGAATCGTTGGAGGTCTTGGAGTGGGCCCTGGCGAAACTTTCGCCCGAACATCGTCTGGCCCTCACCCTCGTCACGCTGGAGGGGCACAGCGTGCGTGAGGCGGCCGATCTGTTGGGTTGGAGCGTGGTGAACGTGAAGGTGCGCTGTTATCGAGCCAGAAAGGCCCTTCGAGCCGCATTTCTTGAGGAATGGGAGCGGCATTAGCATGACCGCAGATCGTAACAGGAGCCCTGAAGATATCGAGCGGATCCTCGCGCAGGCGCATCGCGCTCGCCCGACTATTTCTGTCGGAAAGGGTTGGACCCACGAGGTCATGCGAACGATTCGGCAGGATGCCGCAGAATCCCCGTCGCTTTCGAAAGTTGCCTGGGCGGAGCCGTTAGTGTGGCGGGTTGCCGCCGGAGCGTTTTTCGTGGCGGTCCTGTTTGCCGGGTCCGTCGTGGTGTATACCAGTCAGCATTCCAATCCGGTCACGGCACTGTGGCTGGAGGAGCTTGATGCGGGATCACCCTTTCCTGAAGAATGAACCCGTTGGAGCGAGGAGGCACGAGGCATGTCACGCGTCAGATTATGGACCGGCCTCACCCTGCTGTTTTGCGCCGGGGCGTTGATGGGCGCCGTCGGGACGTCGTTGTATTATCAATATGAGGATGAGCATCGATGGGATCGGGGACCGGCCGGCCGGCAGGAGCGGATCATGAAACGGCTGACACAAGAACTGGCGTTGTCTTCGGCACAACAGGCGGAACTCGAACCGATTGTCGCGCGTGCCCATCTTGAAATGTTGCAGTTGCGGGTGCAGCACCAGCCGGACGTCGATCGCATTCTTGCGGTGGGGATGGATGAATTGAAAGCCAAGCTGTCATCGGAGCAGCAATCCAAATTGGATGGCCTCCATGCGCAGCTTCAACGACGCTGGCGCCTGACGCGTGAGTATGTCCAGCAGGCGCAGGATACCAAAGGGCGGAAGGAATAGTGCGATGGCTGAGTCCGTACGATTTGCAACTGTACTGAAGCGATGGTTGATTGGTCTCTCTGCGGCTTGTCTGCTTGCGGTCGGGGTTTATGTCTTGATGACCCGTTCCGGCGAAGCCCAGCCGCGCAATGCAGAGAAGCGTCCGGCCATGGCCGCGCGGAATACGCCCATTGTGGCGGCGGTGGCGAAAACCGGCGAGATCAATATTTATTTGAACGGCCTGGGATCGGTCATTCCGATGAATACGGTCACGGTCAAGAGCCGGGTGGACGGGCAGTTGATGCGCGTGCTGTTTAAGGAAGGGCAACTCGTGCATAACGGCGAATTGCTGGCCCAAATCGACCCACGCCCCTTCGAAGTGCAGTTGATTCAGGCCGAGGGGCAGATGGCGCGTGATCAGGCGCAGATGAAAAATGCGCAATTGGATCTGGAGCGATACCGTGATCTCTACAAGCAGAACTTCATTCCCAAACAGCAGCTCGATACCCAAGAAGCGCTGGTCCGCCAGTATGAGGGCATCGTCAGGGCCGACCAGGGACAGATCGACAACGCCAAGCTCCAGCTGACCTATTCGAGCATTACGGCGCCAATCAACGGGCGAGTGGGCCTCCGTCTCGTGGATGCGGGAAATATCGTGCATGCCAACGATCCCAACGGGTTGCTGGTGATTACCCAATTGCAGCCCATCACCGTCGTGTTCGCGCTGGCCGAAGATCATCTGCCGGCTGTGTTTGAGCGGCTCAAGGCGGGGAAGCCACTCGTCGTGGAGGCGTTCGATCGTGAGCAGAAGCGCAAGCTGGCCACGGGCACGTTGCTCACGGTTGATAACCAGATCGATCCCACGACCGGAACCGTCCGCCTGAAGGCGGTGTTTCCCAATGATGACAGCGCGCTCTTCCCGAATCAGTTCGTGAATGCGCGTCTTCTCCTGGATATTAAGCAGGGCGCGATCGTGGTGCCGTCCGCGGCCGTCCAACGCGGGCCGAAAGGGACGTTCGTCTACGTCGTCAACGAGGCAGAGCAAACGGTCAGCGTGCGGGCGGTGACCGTGGGCGTGTCACAGGGTGAGGAAGTCTCGATCGAAACCGGATTGGCTTCGGGTGAAACGGTTGTCGTGGACGGAACTGAGAAGTTGCGCGAGGGCAGCAAGGTGGAGATGCGCCCATCAGCCGGAGCGGTCCCAACGGGCCAGGACAGCCCGGCGCCATCAGGGGAACGGAGAAAACAGGGGAATCGGACGTGAACCCCTCGCGCCTTTTCATCGTGCGGCCGGTCGCGACGGTCCTGACGATGATCGCGATCCTACTGGCCGGTGCGCTTGCCTATCGCCAACTGCCTGTCTCCGCACTTCCGCAAGTCGACTATCCTACGATTCAGGTCTTGACGTTTTATCCCGGTGCCGGACCTGAGGTCATGACGTCCTCCATTACCGCGCCGTTGGAACGGCAGTTCGGGCAAATGCCCGGGCTGAATCAGATGACCTCGACGAGCTCCGGCGGAAGCTCGGTCGTCACCCTGCAGTTCAGTCTCGACATTGACCTGGATGTTGCTGAGCAGGAAGTGCAGGCGGCGATGAATTCAGCCGCCACGTTCCTGCCGCGTGATCTTCCGGCGCCACCGGTCTACAACAAGGTGAATCCGGCCGACGCGCCGATCCTCACGCTGGCCTTGACCTCGGCCACGTTGCCCCTGCCGCAAGTGCGGGATTTTGCGGAGACCCGATTTGCGCAAAAAATTTCACAGCTGTCCGGCGTCGGTCTGGTGAGCATCAGCGGGGGGCAGCGTCCGGCTGTGCGTATCCAGGCGAACCCCCGCGCCTTGGCGGCCTATGGCCTGACGTTGGAAGATCTCCGCTCCGTGGTGGCTGCCGCCAACGTGAATCAGGCGAAAGGCGGTTTCGACGGACCCCGTCGCGCGTCGATCATCAATGCCACCGATCAATTATTTGCCGGCAAGGACTACAAGGCGTTGATCGTGGCCTATCGCAATGGCGCCCCGGTGCGGCTGTCCGAGGTCGCCGAGGTGCTCGACGACGTCGAGAATACCAAACAGGCGGCCTGGATGAACGAGACGCCGGCTGTCATCGTCAACATCCAGCGTCAGCCGGGGACGAATGTCATTGAAGTAGTCGACCGGGTCAAACGGTTGCTGCCGCAATTACAGGGAACGTTGCCGTCTTCGGTACAGGTTTCGGTGCTGACCGACCGCACCACCTCGATCCGGGCGACGGTCCGGGACGTGCAGTTCGAATTGGTGTTGGCAGTGGCCCTCGTCATTCTGGTGATCTTTCTGTTTCTGCGCACGCTGCCTGCCACGGTGATTCCGGCGGTAGCCGTGCCCCTGTCTCTGATCGGAACCTTCGGCGTCATGTATCTGATGGGGTTTAGCCTGAATAATCTGACGTTGATGGCGCTGACGATCTCCACCGGCTTCGTCGTGGACGATGCCATCGTCATGATTGAGAACATCGCGCGGTACATCGAACGGGGCGAGTCGCCCTTCCAGGCTGCGCTCAAGGGGTCGAAACAGATTGCCTTCACCATCCTGTCGTTGACGATCTCGTTGATCGCGGTGCTGATTCCTTTGCTGTTCATGGGTGACGTGGTGGGTCGCCTGTTTCGCGAATTCGCCATCACGCTGAGTATCACCATTCTCATTTCGGCGGTGGTATCGCTGACTCTCACGCCGATGATGTGCGCCAGACTCTTGCGGGAGCGGCGGGAGGAGCAGCTGGGGCCGCTGTCTCGGGCATCACAGCGACTGTTGGATCGCATCATCGCCGGATACGGAACAAGTTTGCAGTGGGTGCTGCGCCATCAACGGGCGACGCTGGTTGTGACGGCGGCGACGCTGGCTCTCACCGTCGCGCTGTACATCCTGATCCCCAAAGGCTTCTTTCCGCTCCAGGATACGGGTGTGATTCTCGGAATCACGGAGGGGCCACAAGCTGTCTCGTTCGGTACGATGGGAGAACGACAACAGGCCTTGGCCAACCTGATCCTCGAAGAGCCGGCCGTGGAAAGTCTCTCCTCCTTCATCGGGGTCGATGGGACGAACACCACCCTCAACAGCGGGCGCATGTATATCAATTTGAAACCGTTGGGGGAAAGGTTGGCCGGGGCGGAGGAGATCATCCGCCGGCTTGAAGCCCGCGTGGTCGGGGTGGATGGCATCACCTTGCATATGCAGCCGGTCCAGGACCTGACCGTGGAAGATCGCGTCAGTCGAACGCAATTTCAATACACGCTGGAGGATGCCGATCCGGAAGAGTTGAACCGCTGGGCTCCAAAACTGTTGGAGAGCCTGCAACTGCGGTCTGAACTCCGCGACGTCAGCAGTGACCAGTTGAATCAGGGGCTGGCGTCGCTCGTGGAGATCGATCGCAACACCGCATCCCGTATGGGGATTACGCCGCAACTTATCACCGACACCCTGTACGACGCCTTCGGTCAGCGCCAGGTCTCCACCATGTTTACGCAGTTGAATCAGTATCGCGTCATTCTGGAGGTGATGCCGGAGTTTCAACGAGGGCCGGAGGCCCTGCAAACGTTGGAGGTGCGTGGCACCGGCGGGTCAGTCCCGTTGAACGTGTTCACCCGGGTGACAGAAACCACTGCGCCGCTGGTGATCAGCAGGCAAGGGCAGTTTCCGGCAGTGACGATTTCGTTCAACCTTGCGCCCAACGGCTCTCTCGGGGAGGCGGTGGAAGCGATCCACCATGTGACGCAGGAATTGGGGCTTCCCCCGAGTATTCGCGGAAGTTTTCAGGGTGCAGCCCAGGCGTTTCAAAGTTCATTGGAGCACGAACCGCTGCTGATCCTGGCGGCCTTGGTGACAGTGTATATCGTACTCGGCATTTTGTACGAGAGCTACATTCACCCGCTCACGATTCTCTCGACCCTGCCGTCCGCCGGAGTCGGCGCGCTGCTGGCCCTGATGTTGTTCCGGATGGAATTCAGCATCATTGCGTTGATCGGTATCATTCTCTTGATCGGCATCGTGAAGAAGAATGCCATCATGATGATCGATTTCGCCCTGGATGCCGAACGCAACGATGGCAAGACACCGGAGCAAGCCATTTACGAAGCCGGGCTGCTGCGCTTTCGTCCTATTATGATGACGACCATGGCCGCATTGTTCGGCGCCCTGCCGCTGGCGATGGGATCGGGGGTTGGGTCGGAACTGCGGCGACCGCTCGGCATTGCCATCGTGGGAGGACTGGTCTTGAGCCAGCTCCTGACCCTCTATACGACGCCGGTCGTCTACCTTGCGCTTGATCGGCTAGCCGCTCGCTTTCGGCGCAATCGGCAAGAGGTTCCGCTGTCTGAAGCACTTTCCATAGGTCCGCGATGAACATCTCGGCTCCCTTTGTCCGTCGTCCTGTCGCGACGACATTGCTCACTCTCGGCGCGACGTTAATCGGAATCGTGGCGTTTCCATTTCTGCCGGTGGCCTCACTCCCGCAGGTCGAGTTCCCGACGATCAATGTGTCCGCCTCATTGCCCGGCGCAAGCCCCGAGACAATGGCCTCATCCGTGGCCGCGCCGTTGGAGCGTCAGTTCACTCGCATCGCGGGTGTGACGGAGATGACGTCCTCGAGTACGATCGGGGGGACCAACGTCACACTGCAGTTCGAGCTCAATCGAGACATCGATGGCGCCGCGCGAGACGTGCAAGCAGCGATCAATGCCGCCCGGGCCGATCTTCCGTCGAATCTGCCGAACGCGCCCCGATACAGCAAGGTGAATCCTGCTGACGGCCCCATTCTCATTCTGGCCATTACCTCCGACCTAGTCAGCCGCGGTCAAATGTACGATGCGGCGTCGAGCATCCTGCAGCAAAAACTCTCGCAGGTCGAAGGCGTCGGGCAGGTTGCCGTGGGGGGAGGATCCTTGCCCGCGGTCCGCGTCGATCTCAATCCCACCGCATTGAACAAGTACGGCATTGGATTGGGAGAGGTGCGCCAGGTCCTCACCAACACGAATGTGAATCGTCCCAAAGGACAACTGACGGCCGACGATCGCACGTGGGAAATACGGACGAACGATCAGCTGCACAAAGCCGAAGAGTATCTCCCGTTAATCGTGGCCTATCGAAACGGGCGGGCGGTGCAGCTGTCAGACGTGGCCGCAGTCGAGTCCTCGGTTGAGGATCTGCGGACGATGGGTGTGGCGAACGGGACGCCGGCCGTCCTGGTGATCATCTATCGGCAGGCCGGAGCGAACATCATCGAAACGGTGGACCGTCTCCGCGCACGCTTGCCTCAGTTGGAGGCTTCCCTGCCGGGCAGTATGGCGTTGTCGATCGTGATGGATCGCACGCCGGTCATTCGCGCCTCTTTGCACGACGTGGAGCGGACGCTGGCCATTTCCGTTGCGTTGGTGATTCTGGTGGTGTTTGCGTTTCTCCGGAATCTGCGCGCGACCCTGATTCCGGCCGTGGCTGTTCCCGTATCGCTGATTTCCACGTTCGGGGTCATGTACGTGCTGGGTTATAGCCTCGACAATCTGTCGCTCATGGCCCTCACGATTGCGACGGGGTTCGTGGTGGATGACGCCATCGTGGTCCTGGAAAATATCACGCGGTATCGCGAGCAGGGTGTGCCGGCGATGGAGGCCGCTCTGCGGGGCGCCAAGGACATTGCTTTTACCGTCGTCTCGATGACCCTCTCGCTGGTCGCGGTGTTCATCCCGATCTTTCTGATGGGCGGGATGCTCGGCCGGTTGTTTCGCGAGTTTGCCGTCACGCTGTCGGTCGCGATCCTGGTCTCGCTGGCAGTGTCGCTGACGACGATTCCCATGCTGTGCGCCCGGGTGCTGAAGTCCGAACCCGCCGGTGCTCACGGCTGGTGGTTTCGCGTGAGTGAGCGGGGATTCGGTGTCATGTTACGTGGATACGCGACCAGCCTGGCCTGGGTCCTTCGGCATCCGCGCACCATGCTAGTGGTGACGTTAGCCACCATGGCCGTGACGGTCTATCTCTACATCCTCGTGCCGAAGGGATTTTTCCCGCAGCAGGATACGGGACGTCTGTTTGGAAACATTCAGGCGGCGCAAGATATCTCCTTCCAGGCGATGCGTCAGAAACTCAGCGAGGTGGTGGGGATCATCAAGAGCGATCCCGCTGTGGCGAGCATCACCGGATTTACGGGCGGCGGGGGCCATGCCGGTACCACTAATACAGGTCGCATGTTTATTGCGCTGAAACCGCTTGAGGAACGGGGCCTCAGTTCTGATGAAGTGATTGCCCGGCTGCGTCCCAAGCTGGCGAAGGTGCCGGGCGCTCCCACGTATCTGCAGGCTATTCAGGATCTGCGTATCGGCGGAAGGGCCAGCAGCGCGCAATATCAATATACGCTGCAGAGCATGGATCTCGCCGAACTCAACACCTGGGCGCCAAAGGTCGAATCCAAGTTGCGGACGGTTTCGGAGATTGTGGATGTGAACAGCGATCAGCAGGATCGTGGGCAGCAATCGCTAGTTGTATTCGATCGGACGACTGCCTCACGGCTCGGATTGAGTCCCCAGCTGATCGACGATACGTTGTACGACGCCTTCGGCCAGCGGCAGGTGTCGATTATGTATACGCCTCTGAATCAATATCATGTGGTGATGGAGGTGGCACCGCAATACTGGCAGAACCCTTCCGCGTTGCATGAGATTTATGTCCGCTCACCGAACGGCGCACAAGTGCCGTTAAGCGCGGTGACCAGGTATGAACCGGCCAATACGATTTTGTCCGTGAATCACCAGGGACAGTTTCCCGCAGTGACCTTGTCGTTTAATATGGCGCCTGGCGCGTCACTCGGCGAGGCGGTGGCCGCGGTGGATCAGGCGATGCACGACATCGGTCTGCCGGCGAGTGTGCGTGGCACCTTTCAGGGAACGGCCAAAGCTTTTCAGTCGTCCGTTGAGAATCAACCCTGGTTGATTCTGGCGGCGTTGGTGACGGTGTACATCGTCTTGGGGATTTTGTACGAGAGCTACATTCATCCGCTCACCATTCTCTCAACCCTGCCTTCTGCCGGAGTCGGCGCGTTGCTGGCGTTGCTCCTGTTCAAGTCGGAACTGAGCATGATCGCGTTGATCGGAATCATGCTGCTGATCGGCATTGTGAAGAAAAATGCCATCATGATGATTGATTTTGCCCTGCACAGTGAACGGACGGGAGAGGGCAAGACGCCTCAGGAGGCGATCTATGAGGCCTGCCTGCTGCGGTTCCGTCCAATCATGATGACGACTGCAGCAGCCTTGCTAGGCGCGCTACCCCTTGCCTTAGGCATGGGCGTAGGGTCTGAACTCCGGCGTCCACTTGGTATCGCCATTGTGGGCGGCCTGTTGGTAAGCCAGGTCCTGACGTTGTACACGACTCCCGTCGTCTACCTGTTTCTCGACCGCCTGCGTCTTCGATGGGTTCGAACCCGGACGACCTCTCTCCATCCTGCCGCATAGGCGCCGATCCGTTTGGTCCCCCAATAGCAGGGACAGAAACATGTGCATTGACAATATCTCGACAATCATGATATTGAGAATTGCTATCAAGATTGGTCATGTGCAGACCTGCTCAATCTGAGCCGAGTGTCTTGATAGTGTGCCCCGTGCGCTCAACATGTAAATAAGGCCAGCGACCCCTGCGGTCAGAGCCCAAAGCTGTCTCACGACAGCTTTGGGCTTTTGTTTTTATGCCCCTGCATGATGGTTTGCTGGGGCGGAAGGGGAGAGGGCGGAGAATGGCAGACGCAGTGATGAGAATGGATGTTTCGCCTGTGCGGGGGGCCCGCAGCAGCGGATGGTTAATTTCTGTGATGCTGCATGGCGGAGTCGTGGCGCTGGCCCTGCAGGCGGTCATGGAGGTCAAGCCACACCTGCAGCCGGAGACCTTTCAATGGAAGGTGGCGCTGCAGGAGGCACCGGCGCCTGTCGCGTCGGCAGCCACGCCGCGGCAAGAACCTGTCCCTGAACCAGCACGTCGTCCGTCGCTGTCTCCTCCGGTGCAGCAACCTTTCAAGGCTGCGGTTCCCCGGCCCGTGGAGCGAACAGCGGTCGTGCAGACGGTTCAGCCGGTGCAATCCACCCCACGAGTGATAGAGCGATCGGCGATTCAGGAGCGGCAGGCGGTGGCGAAGGAAATGCAGGCTGTGGCCGCGCAACCAGTTCAAGAAACGGCGGTCACTCATGCGCAAGAGGTCGTGCAACAGGATATCCATGAAACTATCCAGTCCAGCGACGTATCGGCGATGACCGCTGAGTCCTCCGCAGCTGTGATCCATGAAGCGGCACCTGTTGTTGAGGCTCAGGTGATGGCGGTGGAGCAGGCGGTGGCTGTCGCGCAGCCGGTGGTGGAGGTCCAGGCGCACACAACAGCTGCATCTTCAACCGAGGGTGAGCCGCACGATCCAGTGGAGTCGGAGCCGGTCGTGGTCCATCACGCGTCGGTTGAACATCGGGTGGTGCGCGAAAGGGAGTCGGCCCAGGCAGACCTTGGTTGGTTATCGGAGTCGCTGTGGGAGCGTATCGAACAATTGAAACGGTATCCCCGACAGGCGCGTGTGCGTCGATGGGAAGGCAAGGTGGTGCTGGAAGCGGTGATCCGCCATGACGGAACGATTCTCGAATGTTTGGTTGCTGAAAGCTCCGGCCATGGCCTGCTGGATCAGGACGCCATCTCCGTGTTGCGGAAGGCGTCTCCGCTCGCCCTCAAACATCCACTGGGAAAAGAGCAAATCACCATTCTGGTGCCAATCGCCTATCGCCTTGAGAGCTAGTGGCAGCAGCGTGATCTCACAGGAAACAAAGGGAGTTCAATCATGAACGATGTGAAGCGGAAGAGTTGGGGTGGGATGGCGAGCGCGGTGCTGTGTAGCGCGTGTGCGCTGTGGCTGAGTGTGGGAACGGCCCTTGCGCAGCCGAAAGGCGAAAAGACATTTCAGGTGGTGGCCACCGATACGAAAGGCATCGAGACCGAGGTGCATGGGGTCATTTTCTATTGGGAGGAGAAAATCAGTGAGACCGCGTTTGTGCCGCACGAACTGAAAGAGGTGCCGGTCAAACGCGGGACCGCGACGGTCAAAATCAAGTTCGACGCGATCAAGACCATCGATGTGAAACCGTCCGGCAACGGGACGCCCCCCGCAGTGTCGATTACCTTGAACGATGGAAAAGCCGGGGAATTTACCCTGGCGATCGCCGGGAGTTTCAAGGGGCAATCGGATTTTGGGGAGGTTGAATTGCCGGCGGTCGAACTCAAGCGAATCGCTTTTAAATAGATCTGACGATCACTGGAAAGCGGCGGCGCACAGGGCCGTCGGGTGGGGGGACCTGGCATGACAAACAGCACGAAGCGCGACGCGGCCCGAATTCTCAGTCATGACGATGTGCGCTGCCGATGCGGACAACTCGTGGCTCGGTGGGCGGAGCAGGGGATTGAAATCAAGTGCAAGCGGTGCAGGCGTCTCGTAACCATTGCCTTCGATGCAATCGCAGGGAGGCCGCCGGCCATGCTCGCGACATAGCCTGTTCCCGATCGAATAATTTCATAGAGGCCAAAGGACTGACATTGTCCAGAGCCCAAGACCGTGCATGCGGTCTTGGGCTTTGTTGTCTATGCCTAAGCACCGTGCAGAGAAGTATGAAGAAGGAGAAGAAACAAACATGGCGGTAACTATCGGGGTTGTGAGTAGAGGAACAGTGTGTCTGTTTGCGGTGGGACTGATATGGGCAGGGGGAACCTATGCTCAGACCGAAGGGGTAGAGGCCGCTGCTCCGGCACAGGATGCTTCCCCGGCTCAGTCTCCAGGTGAAGGCCCCACATCTGAACCGGCGGAATCGCCGAAGGCCAAGCCCGTGAAAATTCCGGAAGTGGTCGTCAAAGACGTGCATGAACGAAACGAGCCGGATCAGGAGTCGGTGAAGGACATCGCCGGGACGGTCAATGTTGTCACTCGAGAGGAAATTCAACGGGCCCGGCCGAAAAACGCAGACGAGATGTTGCGGCGCATTCCCGGAGTCAATGTGCTGGACGAATATGGCCAAGGGTTGCGACCGAACATCGGCATCCGGGGCATGGATCCCCGACGCAGCAAAAACATTCTGTTGATGATGGACGATATCCCTCTACAACCGGCCCTCTTTGGAGATGCCTCGACCTATTACATGGTCCCCATCGAACGCATCGACCATATTGAGGTGATCAAAGGAGGTGCCTCGGTCCTCTATTCGCCCAATACCCAGGGGGGCTTGATTAATTTTATTCGAAAACGGATTCCTACGACGCCGACGTTTTCCACGACGAATACGTTTGGTAGTTTCAATTTGTTTCAGTCGGACACGCAGTACGGTGGCTATTGGGGAAATTTCGGCGCGCAGCTCGGGTATGTCCGGCGCCAATCGGACGGTTTTCGAGATCGTAGCAAATCACAGCTGGATGATTTCACGATGCGATTCGAAGCCAATCCTGACGATCGAACCCGCATTACGACCAACATTTCCTGGTACGACGAAACGACACAGACGCCTGGAAGCATCACGCCCACGCAATATCGAAACGACCGCACGCTGGCGGGCAAACCAAATGATGAATTCAAAGGGCAGCGTGGAGCAATCGATGTGACGGCGAGCCGGGACATCGATGCCCACAACACGGCCAAGGTCATCGTCTACGGCAATGTGTTCGAACGGAACTGGTATATTCAGGACCAGGCCGCCAACGGCACGCTGCTTTCGACCAGCCAGAACTTTTTGCGCAAGTTCAATGTCTTCGGCGTCATGCCGCAACATCAGTTCAAATTCTCTCTCTTTGGATTGGATCAACAGATTACCTCCGGCGTCCGGTATCACGCGGAGCGCCTGACCGATATCACAGGAATTGGCACGGCCGGCTCAAAGATCAGCCGTACGACCAACAACGCCGATCTGGAGTCGGTGGCCTATGCCGCCTATACGGAGACGGCGATTCGTCTGACCGAGGCGCTCACCATTTCACCGGGCATACGCTGGGAGCAGGTGAATCAAAGCCGCGAGACGATGAACGCAATTCCTCCGGCGGCGCAGCCGAATTTTAAGAGCTATAAGACCACGCAAGGACTGATCTATGGGACCGGGGTCAAGTATCAACTCACCCAGGACAGCATGCTGTTCGGCCATGTCCATACGACATTCCGGCCGCCGACCTTCGCCAATGCGGTCGATCCAACGAGCGGAACCACACAAGACCTCTCCGCTGAACGTGCGTTGAGTTCGGATATCGGCATCCGTTCCATTCTCATGCCCGGTGTAAGTGCGGAAGTCGCTCTGTTTCGCACCGAATTCAGCAATCAGATCGTCCAGCAAGGCAGCCAGTTCGTCAACGCCGGAAAGACACTCATGGAGGGAATCGAAAGTACCGTCAGCCTTGATTGGGGAGAAATTGTTCGTCCGCTGCAGGGCTTTGTCACCAGAGGCAGCATCACACTTCTGCGACCGAAATCGCTGTTTGGAACGACCGATGGGAAAGACCTTCCGTATGCCCCGCGTATGACGTTCTATGGATTGGTAGGGTATTACCACCCGACCGGTGCGTCGATCGAAGCCGATGCTATGTACGTCGCGCAGCAGTTTACCGATGGCGCGAATACTCAAACAGAAAATGCCCTGGGAACGAACGGCGCCATCCCGTCCTACACCATCTGGAACCTCCGGCTCAATTATGCTCCGCCGAAGGCGAAGTGGGCCATTTTCGCGGGTGTACGCAATCTCACCGATGAATCGTTCATCGCACAACGCACGACCGGCAGCTTTCTCGGCATTCAGCCCGGTGAGATCCGGAACTTCTACGGCGGTGTTTCGTGGAGATTTTAACGGAAGCTGCAACCGTTGACCGAATTAAAAAAGGGAGTGGCACTGATGAATCGCAATATGTTCAATCGTGGATTGTGGGGCATCTTGTTGGTGGCTGGGTTGTTGGAGGTGGCGCCGGCTCAAGCCCATTTCGTGTGGGTGGAGACGGACGCGACGGCGCTGGCTGACAAGGGGCAGCCGGTGAAAGTGTATTTCGGCGAATATGCCGAATTCTTACGGGAAGAGCGCGGTGGCCGGCTTGATTCCATCGATGGCGTCACACTGCGCGTCCAGGATCCGAAGCGCGGGAAGACTGACGTCCCGCTGACGAAGCAGGTCAACCACTTTGCCGGGGCTCTCTCATCCTGCCTGCCGGGACGGAACGCGGTGGTTGCGGAACAGGCGAAGGCGCCGGTTCAGGACCTGCGCAAGCATGACCTGGGCATCGTCAAGCCGATGTTTTACGCCCGTACCTATTTCGTCTGTCTGGAGGAGAGCCGGGTCAATGAACACGAGCGAGACCATTCGACGCCACTCGCGCTGGACCTGATTCCGCTTACCACAGGGTTGAACCTTGCGTCGGGCCGCGTGACCTCAGGGCCGGGCGGCGAGATCGTGGTAAAAGCCGTCTTTAACGGGCAACGCCTGCCGGGGACGCAGGTACTGGTGCATGCGCCCAATGGGTGGGACAAGGAACTCAAAACGGATGCCGATGGCATTGTGTCCTTCACGCCGCTCTGGCCAGGCCGGTATGTCTTGGAGATGATTCATGTCGAAAAGACGCCGGGTGAATTTGAAGGCACCGCTTATGAGGCGTTGCGCCATCGCAGCACCCTGG
This sequence comes from Nitrospira sp., assembly GCA_009594995.1. Taxonomy (GTDB): domain Bacteria; phylum Nitrospirota; class Nitrospiria; order Nitrospirales; family Nitrospiraceae; genus Nitrospira_A. Next base: position 88,236 of record VOPR01000023.1, read on the forward strand.
CCCTGCAGGTGAGGGCCGAGCGCCCGGCGGAGCAGTAACATGAGTCGCGGTGGATCTGAGCGGGTCATCAGGCGCGCGCATCGCTGGCTGGGCATGGGGGCGTTGGGCTTTCTGTTGCTCTCCGTCGTCACCGGCCTTCTGTGGGCGGACGCGAAGTTTCTCTATTGGGATGATCATTATAAGGAGAAGGTTCGGCCGCTAATTGGCCCGGCGCTGGAGACAGCCAAACTGCCAGTCGATCGTGCAATTCTCGTGGCCAAGGAGGCCGTGGGCGGGCGGGCCTTGATCGAGCAGGTGGTGCTGCGGTCGGATTTCGGCCGTGTGTGTTACGAACTCAAGTTGCGGGTCGAGGGCGTGTCCACGACGCTCTTGCTCGACGCCATGACGGGTGAGCGGCTGTCGCCGATTTCGCCCGATCTAGCGCGTGTGATTGCACAGCAGTATGTGCGGACGCCGGCGACGGTGACAGGCGTGGAGATCGAGCGGTATACACCCCGGAAGAAGAAGCGAGCCCAGGATGCGGTGCGTGTTCGATTCGACGATGCCGATGCCACTGAAATTGTGCTGGACCGGCAGACCGGGGACATCCTCGAAGATGAAGGTCGCTGGCGGCGGGTGCATTTTGCGGTGATGCAACTGCACCAGCTGAATTTTTTCGGGTTTGAGAAGACCCTGCTGAATATTCCAGGCGTCCCCATTCTCCTGATGAGTCTGTCAGGATGTGCCCTCTGGTTCTTTCATCGTGCCCGGATCCATCGGTCGCACACAGCGACGTTTGCCCGGGAACAGCCGCTTCTCCCAGCCCGCTCGGCGGGCGAACCAAAGGAGGCTCCGCCCTTGTCTTGATCCTTGCCCCAGGCAGGCCAGGTGGCGTTTTATTCGGCTGGTTGTTTAAAATGTCCCCTCTGGGGTGGGGATGACGATTCGTACCATCAAGGGCCGCATTGTGCTCGCCATCGTGCTGGTCGGCTGTATCCCGCTGCTGATCGGACTGGTGCTTGCCTACATGTCCGGGATGCAGTCGCTGCGCGACGTCATCGGCGGCAATTTGCAGGCCGTGGCGATCCAGGCTGCCGACCGGGTGACGATGCTCGTGCAAAGCGAGATCCAGGCCGCCCGGCTGCTGGGGTCGGCACCATTACGCGTCCGCCAGCCGGTCGAGGCGGCCAACGCCTCCTATCCACAAGACAAAGCCGAAACCGAACGCATTATTCAAACCCGCACGCAGGTGTGGGAGAAGGGAAAGGAAGCCGCGGCCCAATTGCTCCATCGGGATTTGTCGCGCTTTCTCCTCGATACCAAAGTCCGCAGCGGAGACAAACTCGTCGGGTTGTTGATCGTGGATCAATACGGCGCGTTGGTCGCTTCCAGTTCTGAGCCGGATCATTACTCGTTCAGCGGGGAGCCCTGGTGGGAAGCCGTGCGCGCGGGCGGCATCGATCATGTCTATCTCAGCGGGATGATGCCTGCGCAAGTGGGCTCGTTCCGAACGCCGGAAGAAACCTTCGATATTGCCGTCCCCATCCTCGATGACCGGCACCACACCGTGATCGGTGCCGTGAAAGCCTCCTACCGGTTCGATACCCTTTTTGGCATGATCAATCAGATCCGTATCGGGCAGACGGGCCATGCCATGCTGTTCAATGCTGCGGGAGACCCGTTGGTCTGCCCCATTCTTCCCCGACAGGCGCATCGTATTCCAGGACAGTTGATGACCATGATTGTGTCCGCCGATCCTGGCTGGGGGATTGCGGATGACGATGGCCACGGCGGAACGGATACGGTGGTGGGATTTGCGCCTGTGACCGGCCTGATGTTGCCGGATAACACCTGGCACATCTTTGTGCGCCAGCAGCCGGTGGAAAGCTATGCGCCCATTCGCGATCAGCTGAGAAATCTCGCGGCGATCGGTCTGGTGATGGTCGGATTGCTCTGGGCTATGGGACGGTATGTGGCGACGCGAATTGCCCGGCCGATCCAGGTGCTCAAAACAGGCGTGGAGGCGATTAGCCGCGGCACTTACGACGGCCCGCTCGACGTGAAGACCGGCGATGAATTTGAGGAGCTTGCCGTGGCGGTGCACCGCATGGCCGACCGGTTGCAAGCGTCGCGCGCAGAATTGGAATCGTTGAATGCCGAACTGACGCATCGGGTCGAGGAAAAAACGGCCGAAATTACCCGGCAGATGCGAAAGCTGGAGCTATCCGAACGGCTGGCGACGCTGGGCAAAGTGGCCAGCGGGATCGCGCATGAAATCAACAATCCGCTAAGCATCATTTTGAACCGCATTGAATGTATGGAAGCCGACGCCGCTCAGTCTCATATACCGGAGGAGGTCACCCGCGATCTGACCACCATCCGCTCACAGGCGGAACGGATCTCCCGGGTGACACGCAGCATTTTGACGTTCTCCCGGGGAACCGTGTCGATGCTGAAACCGCTAGATTTGAACTGCGTGGCACGAACCTGTGTGACCATGGCGGGAGAGCGTGTGGCGGCGCTCTCCGTCCGTATCGACGCAGAACTTGTACCGGAATTGCCTCCGGTGATGGGGGACCGCGATCGATTGGAAACTGTGTTGCTGAATGTGCTCAATAATGCCATCGACGCCGTGATTGCCTGCGGGGATCACGGCGTGGTGACAGTGCGTACAGCCTGGATGCAGCTCAATGGGGACGAGTGGGTACGAGTCAGCATATCGGATAACGGACCGGGTGTGCCGGCCGCGATTGTGGACCGTATTTTTGATCCCTTTTTTACCACCAAACCGGCCGGCCAGGGGACGGGCTTGGGGTTGTTTTTGAGCTATGGAATTGTCTCGGACCATCGCGGGCGCATCGAGGTGCGCAACGACACGGTCGGCGCCGTCTTTGATGTCTATTTGCCGGCGGTGGGTCTCGGCGAGCGAGTCCATGAAGGAGTACCATGGGGATTGCAGGAAAAATCCTGATCGTCGATGACGAGCAGGATGCACTCGATAATTGTCGCCGGATTCTGAGTCGTGGACCCTATGATTGTCTGACAGAATGTAATCCAACCCGTGCTCTCGACGTCATTCAACGCGAGCGGCCGGGACTGATCCTCACGGATTTGCGCATGCCTGATCTCGACGGGATCGAAGTCCTGGCTGCGGCCAAACGCTTCGATCCCTCAGTGCAGGTGGTGCTCTTGACGGCCCATGCCACGGTGCAGACCGCGGTCACCTCGATGCGGTACGGCGCGTTCGATTACATTACCAAGCCATTCACGAGTACGGACCTCTTGCAAGTGGCCCGGCGCGCGTTCGGCGAAGATGGGGATGCAGCTTCGGCCGTGAATGGAGCGGCCGAGGTGGCTGCCTCGCCGGACCAGAATCGTGCTGGAAAGCGGACTGGTCTGTCACGCGTCATCGGGGAAAGCCCGGCCATGGAATCGGTCTTTGGCTTGATCGAAAAAGTGGCGCCCACGCATTCCAACGTGCTGGTCTATGGAGAAAGCGGAACGGGCAAAGAGCTCGTCGCGCGCGCGATTCACGACGCCAGTCTGCGAGCAGACCGTCCGTTCATTCCGGTGGACTGCGTCTCGTTGCCCGACACGCTCCTGGAATCGGAACTGTTCGGTCACGAGAAGGGTGCCTTTACCGGTGCCCATGTCTCGAAGCCGGGGTTGTTCGAAGTCGCGGCGGGCGGGACGGTCTTTCTGGACGAGGTCAGCGGGATGAGTCAGACCCTGCAGTCGAGGCTCCTGCGGGTGTTGCAGGAGCGGCAGATGCGGCGGGTCGGCGGCATCCGGTTTTTGGATGTCGATGTGCGTGTCATTGCGGCGTCAAACCAGGATCTTGAGGCCGCCTGCCGCCGCGGGGAATTCCGCGAGGATCTCTATTATCGTCTGAATGTTATTCCAATCGTGTTGCCGCCGTTGCGGAGCAGGGAAGGCGACATTCCGATTCTGGCGCGAGAATTTCTGCGGCGCTTCATGAAGCAGCAGGGGGCGGCCCTAGGATTCGTCCCGAATCTAGACCCCACGGCTACGGAGTTGCTGAGTGGGTATGCCTGGCCGGGGAATGTGCGGGAGTTACAAAACGTCATCGAGCGCGCTGCCGTGCTAGCCGATGGCCCCCTGATTACCGGCGCGCATTTGCCCGAGCGGTTGCGCCAGGTGGCGGTCGACGAGGCGCCTTCTGGCGAGGCCGGCTCCTTCAAACATGCCAAGCAGGCGGCAGTGACCACATTCGAACGGAGTTTTTTGATCGAGCTCCTCAAGCGGAACGATGGGCACATGGGGCGAGCCGCTCGCGAAGCTGGCGTGGATCGAAAGACGGTCGAGCGGATGGTCAAAAAGCATGGGCTCCGCGATTTGATCTGACTCATGCCCAGGCATCAACAGGGCACGTATGCAGATTGTCTAGAGCGCTCACAGCTGTTCTTCGCACCCAGTATGAGAGGCTTGAGTGAGTGAAGGACGATCGGGCCAACGGGTGCAAGGTGCGCCTTCAGACAATCTTGGATTACAGCTTGTCGAACCTTCTTAAGTCTCGCCATTTCCCCAATGGGGCATCGGTGCCCCATTGGGACAAATTCTTCGGACACTCGCATATCGCCTTTTAATTCGATGTGTTTTTGAGTATTGCCTGTTTTTGATGGGGCGACTGCGCCCCATTTTCATTTCTGCTCTCAGGCCTCCTGTCGTAAATATCCAACAAAGTTTGCGTTTCTTGACTCGATCACAGCTGGAACGAGAGTTGCTCTGATATCCGCCGTCTTTTTGTGCGCAGTTCTTTTTATGCGCATCGATGGGTGGGCCATCGTTTCGTTGTCGCGAAGCAAGGGTGTGGAAACCGAAGGACCGGCCTCCTGGTGTTTCCACTCCATAAGGTGCAGGCCTTCACGGGCCTGCACCGTGCGCGACCTCGTTTCGATGGCAGAGAGTGGGGATGCGGAGGTTTGTTTTATGGTTTCAAGAGGAGGTAGGTCTAATGAGATCGGTACGTAGCGGGCCTAGGAAACTCAGTAAGCGCAGGTCCCAGGCGGCCTGGAAGCTTCTGTTGGGAGTGATGCTTCCATCGTTCTGCGTGGGGGCATTCCAAGTCGTCTCGGCAGCGCCGCCGGACATGCACGCGGCTGCGCACAATCAGCCGGCATGGGCTGAGCAGCTGAAGGGACAGACCATTATCGAGGATGCGCAGGAAGGTCATGTCGAGCGCACTGCCATGATGGAGCGCCAGCACCAGCGCATCATGGAGAAGATCAACGAGCAGTTGGTCCATGATGCTGAAGCGCAGCGGACAGGCGGCCAGTACAACAACGTCAACATGTTGCACCAGTACGGCGCCGGCAATCAGGATCTGTTGCTGATGTCGAACAGCGGCTCTGAGCCCGTCTCTTCAATGGGCGGGAAGTGTCCAGCCAGCGCGCCGGTTCGCACCTATGACGTGTCGGCGATCAATGTGGAAATCACCTTGAACATGTGGCTCGATTTCTATCCGGGCTACATGTACACGCTGACAGAGAATCTTGATAAGGTCCGTGCCGAAGAGACCAAGAATAAAGAGGCCCGTGATAAGGAAGGGTACGATCCGGGCGGCGTCATGAACGGGTTGCAGAATCAGTTCATTCAGCCGTTGGTCCTTCGCGGCAATCAAGGTGATTGCGTGAAGTTGACTCTCCGGAATCAGCTGGAAGGTGATGAAGAAGTCAGCCTGAATATCCATGGTTCCAGCATGGTCATGTCGGCCACGGGACAGCCGGCCACGACCACCAATCCCGACAGCATTGCCGCCAAGGGCAAAGCAGTCGAAATGGAATGGTACATCCCGCCCACTCAGCAGGAGGGCAGCCGCCAGTTCCATTCGTACAGCAACGATCGCGAGTTGACCGTGATGGGGCTCTTCGGGTCCTTCGTGATCGAGCCGAAGGGGTCTGAGTACCTCGAGCCGTTGGGAACCGGCGAGCCGCAGCCGACCAAGAGCGGTTGGCAGGCGATCATCAAGAACGGCAGCGGCCCGGACTTCCGGGAATTTGTGCTGTTCTATCATGAGGTCGGCGACGAAGCGTTCCGTCCCTTGAACAAGAAGGGCGACTTCATTCCGCAACGCGATCCGCTCACCGACGTGTATCGTCCGGTGGCCCGCGCGTTGAACTATCGTAGCGAGCCGTTCGGCGTCGACAATATGCAGACGCAGCACGAATACTTCGGCTTCGAGGACGAGTCGATGGCCTATAGCGCCTATACGTTCGGCGATCCGGCCACGACCATTCCGCGCAGCTACCTCGGCGACCCGGCCAAGTTCCGGCTGGTGCATGGTGGCTCCGAAGTGTTCCACTCGCACCATCCGCACGGCGGATCGATCCGGTGGCCGCGAAGTCCGCGAGCCATCGACGAAATGCCCCTCTGGCATACCGCGAAAAATGGTCCCGTGAAATATCCCGTGATCCGGACCAAGTCCGATCGCGTTGACGTGGAAGTCATCGGTCCGTCCGAGACCATGGACCTGGAAACGGAGTGCGGATCCGGTCTCTGCCAGCAGTTGGCGGGAGACTTCCTGTTCCACTGCCACGTGGCCCATCACTACATCGCGGGCATGTGGGGCTATTGGCGCGTGTACAACACGATTCAGCAGGGCGCGAATCACAATGACGTCATGCCGGATCTGTTGGAGTTGCCGGACCGCAAGGGCCGCATCAAGACGGGCGTCACGTCGGATGAGCTGATCGGGAAGACCGTCGATTGGTTCGGCAAGCAGTTCAAGATTATTGAGAAGGGCAAGAGCGATTGGAAGGCAGAACCGGCGGTGGTGACCCTGAAAGATTGGGTCGATATGCAGTTTCCGCCGCAGGGCTTGCCTGGTCACAAGAAAGACGAGCGTGAGCAGACCAAGTCCTACGATGCCAGCGTGTTGAATTGGGGCTGGCAGGGAACTCGCGCGGTGACCGAGCCTGAGAATACGGTGCCGAATCCGCGATATCAATCGGCCCATCCCGGCGAGCGGTTGCCGATCGTGTTCGAGCCGTTGACCGGCAAGGTCTCCTGGCCGCACTTGAAGCCGCACTTCGGGCGCCGCGTGCCGTTCTCGAAGAGCCACAATCCGTCCCCCTGGTTGGAGATGATCCACCTTGATGAGGACGGCCAGCCAAGCTCCTATCCCGCCAAGCCGGGTGAGAACGGACGTTGGAGCCTGTGCCCGGAAAATGCCGGTTCGAAGAAATATAACGTGCACTTTATCCATACGCCGATGATGCTCGCCGACAAGCAAGGCGACACGCCGGCCATTACGGATGAGGGCGGGTTGATTTATGTGTTGCATGAAGAGGAAGCGGCCATCCGGAAGAACAACGACCTGCGATTCCCGTTGGTCGTGCGGTCGAACATCTACGATTGCGTCGACTGGATGTTGACCAGCGAGTGGGATGACGACGACTTCGGGAATTTCCATGCCTCGAAGGTCAATACCCATTGGCACTTCTTGCAGTTCGACAACCAGTCATCGGACGGCGTGATCACCGGGTTCTCCAACGAACAGTCGGTGCGCCCGTTCACCATGCTGGAAAAGAAGACCGACAAGGGCTTGCCCTTGCCGTTGAACACCACGTTCACGAAGGCGGGGAAGAAGGGCGATCGCGTGATCACCCTCAAGAACGCCGCGCAGTATCATCCCGGCATTGAAATCCTGATCGGCGCGGATAACGTCGGCGGGAATGAGGTCGGGCGGATTCACTCGATCAAGGGCAACGAGATCACGCTCGTGCGTCCGTTGAAAAACGATCATCCCGTGAAGGATATCGTGACGGTGGAATTTGTGCGGCAGCGTTTCTGGGTGGATTCCGATGTGGGCACCGTGTTCTGGCACGACCATGCGTTGGGCCGGATTACCTGGGGCCATGGCGGATTCGGTACGATGATTGTTGAGCCGGTCGGATCGACCTATCACAATCCGAAGACCGGAGCGCCGATCCGGAGCGGTCCGTTGGCGGACATCCGCACCGCGGAGCCTGTGGGCTACGGGGTGAACGGCAGCTTCCGTGAGTTGCTGGTGCAGTTGAACGACAGTGTGCCGCACACGATCAATATCGTGACGGCAGGCAATCCTCCCGGCCAGCCGGTGGAAATTGCCCTGGAAGCGGGGAAGACCATTTCCTTCCCGATTCCTGACCATATCAAGATGACGCCGATGCCGTTCCTGAACGGCGGTACCCATACGACGGGCGGCAGTCTCAACTTCAGGGCGGAGCCGATCAGCGGACGCTTGAAGGCGAATCCGGATCCGTCGAAGCTCTTCAGCAGCACGGTACACGGCGATCCCTACACGCCGATGATCCGCGCGTACCTGGGTGACACGGTCGTGTTCCGGTTGCTGCAGACCATGACCAATGAAAGCATGGTCTGGACGCTGTCCGGTCATACCTATCTGACAGAGCGGTATGCCGGTGATGCGAATCGGAAGAACTCGATCCATGTCGGTATCGCTGAACGATACGACCTCGTCGTTCCGCAAGCAGGTGGACCGCGCCTGCAGGCGGGCGACTACATTCACTTCAACGGTCGTTCGTCGAAGTTCTCGGAAGGCGCTTGGGGTATCTTGCGCGTCCTGGATAAGGACGTGACGGATCTGCAGAAGTTGCCTGCCGGATACAGCGGCCGGAATGAAATTCCGAAGGCTCCGGCGGTGTGTCCTGCCGATGCGCCGGTGAAGAGTTTCAACGTCTCGGCGATCGATTTCCCGTCGATGAAATTGAACCCGAAAGCACCGGATGCCATCGAGGTCGATTTCGAGCGGACCATCCAGATGGTCAACCCCGAGGCCAAGATTTATGTCTTGGACGAGGACGTGGCGACGGTGGCGTCCGGCGTGCAGCCGATGCCGCTGACGTTGCGTGCGAACGTCGGTGACTGTCTCAAGGTCAAGCTGACCAATAAGATGAAGCAGGGTCGGGCGTCGTTCTCGGCGCTGGGCCTGGCATTCGATCCGAAAGATTCCCTGGGTGCCAACGTCGGCAACAATCCGGGCGAGCAGACTGTCGCGCCGGGTGAGAGCCGCGTGTACACCTACTACGCCGATCCGTTCATCGGGGAGACCGCGTCCCTGGTGTGGGATTGGGGGAATGTCATGACCAATCCGCGCAACGGACTCTACGGCGGCATCGTGATCGGGCCCAAGGGGGCGACCTATCGCGATCCGAAGACCGGTGCGGATATTTCCACGAAGAACAGCTGGGTGGCCGATGTCATCGTGAATCGGACGATCCAAGGCTACGAAAATCGCCAGAACTATCGCGATGTGGCGCTGTTCTTCCAGGATGAAGACAACATCATCGGGACGAGCTTCATGCCCTACGTG
>VOPR01000016.1 GCA_009594995.1 Nitrospira sp.
TATGAGCCTTGATTACGTCAAGTTTTCAAACGGCTTTGAAAAGTTTATGCCGAAAGAATATCGGGACATGGTCGAGCATGGCCCCTTCGGGAAAAAAGTCTCCGTTTCGCAAATGGGGTCCTTCAAGGAAGTGCTCGAAGAGCACCCTATGTGCGCCGGATGTGCGATGACTCTCTTCATCCGACTTGCCATGATTGCCTTCCCGAATCCTGAAGATACGATCACTGTTGGTACTGCCGGTTGTGGACGGTTGGCAATTTCACAAGCTGCGATTCCATTCGTATATGGGAACTACGGTGACCAGAATGGCGTCGCGAGCGGTCTGTCTCGCGGGTTGCGCCTTCGCTTCGGTGACAAGCCGAAAGACGTGGTCGTGATGGCGGGTGACGGGGGTACGGCTGATATCGGATTCCAGCAGGTCCTCCATTCCTGGTTCCGCAAGGAACGGTTCACCACAATTATGTTGGACAACGAAGTATATGGAAATACCGGCGGCCAAGAAAGCGGAATGACGAACCGAGGCGCTGTGTTGAAGATGGCACCGCTCGGGAAGAAGTTCGAGAAAATGGATATGTTGCAGATGGCGAAAGTTGCCGGCTGCGCGTACGTCGCGACGGTTGTCCCGAACAATCCTCGCCGTGTTGAGAGCGTGATCAAGAAGGCTGTGTTGATCGCTAGAGAGGTTGGATCGACGTACATTCAGGCTTACACCTCCTGCAACATTGAGTATGCCATTCCGACCGACAAGGTCATGGAAGACGCCAAAAACGTTGAAAACGATCGTTATCAGTTCTCCGAATACATCACCGATGAGGCAAAGCAATTTCTCACGGAGCGTTATGGCTATAAGGAGTTCCTCCCGAAGCCGGCTGCTCCCGCTCCTGGTCTTCCCAAGGCTTGAGCAACGTTTAAGGAGGATTGAGTATGGCGACACGGTTCAATATTCGTATGGCGGGTGTAGGTGGCCAGGGCGTTGTGACCGGCTCGCACATCCTGAGCACGGCAGTCATCCATGCCGGAGGGGAAAGTACGATCGTTCCGTTCTATGGATCGGAAAAGCGTATGGCGCCGGTAGAAAGCTACGTCAGAGTTTCTGACGAGCCTATTTACGAAATCGGCGAAATCACCTTCCCGCACATCATTATCATCTTTCACCCCCAAGTTATTACTCACGGCAAATCCTATACGATGCCGTTCTATTTCGGGTTGAAGGAAAATGGAATCGCCTTGATCAATAATGATGGGCCGATGAAATTACACCGAGATCAGGCTCGCGAGCTTGAGGAGCGTCACGCCAAGCTGTACTACTTCCCTGCTACGAAGCTCTCGCTGGAGGTTGCTGGCATGGACCTCGCCACCAATATGGCCTTGATGGGCTGCATTGGGGCTATCACGGGCCTGACCTCAGTTGAGGCGCTAGAACAGTCCGTGAAGGATCGTTTCCTCGGAAAAGGATTTGTCGTGTCCGGTGGAACGGCGGCGTTGGATAGTGTCGTCGAACGGAAATTCAAAAAGAAGCAAGAATTGATCGAGAAAAATGTGGCCGTTATTCGAGCTGGCTGGAATTATGCCGTTGACCACGGATGGGCTGCTCCCTCCGTGAAACGTTCCGAAGCGGTGGAGAGCGTCACCGCATAATCCGGTTCAAGGACAAGGAGTTCTCATGTATCTCGTAGCCGATATCAGCGTTGAAATCTGTGCCGCGAAAAGCTGTAAGCTGTGTACTCAATATTGTCCTGAGGCCAACACCATCCTTTACAGCGATGAAATGGGCAAGGATAAAGGGTTTAAGTACGGGTCGGCATATGTGGCTGTGGACCGATGCAAGGGCTGCGCGCAATGCGTGTGGGTCTGCGACAACATGGCAAAAAATAATGCCATTAAAATGATCATGATCGACCAGTTGCCGGTAGCGGCATTGACGGACAATATTACCTATGGGGAAAAGAGCACGACGGCGACATTGGTCAGCCCTGTAGTTGGGTAATTGGACGAAAGGGGTACGGGCGTGGGAACGACGCAAGATACGAGAGAACGGATTATCGTGCCGGGACCGGCAGGGTTCCATCCACCGTCAGCGGCTCAGTTGGGAGTGTCGCTACCAGATCCTGGGCAGGGGCTCTATTACGGCCTTCTGGAGCCTAGTGAAGACGTAGTGATCGAAGAGATGGCTCGCAAAATGCTGACGAGTCCGAATGCAACGATCTTTCCGGGACCTCTCGTCCTATGGGCTTGGAATGATCATGCCGTTGAGAAGGCGAAGGCGGTGTTGGAAATTGCCGCGCAGATCCCGGATGTGATGATTATTCCCATGCCGGATTATCGCCCGAAGTATCCAAAGATCGATCCTGAGGAAGTGATCAATCCGAACCATCCCAACCTTACGATTTGGGGTAACAAGATTGAAGCCTGCATATTTATCGGGGTGCACTGCCACTACGCCAATCTCACTCTGAAAATGATTCGTGCGGGGACAAATTGCTGCACGATGGCCATCTGTGCCGAGCAAGGGCACGAAGATGCCATGCTGACCATCCGGGACTCAGATACTTTGAAATTGAAGAAGACCGCACAAATCTTCAAGAAGGTTCGTGAGGAAATGGGCATTAAGTTGCCTGACAACGGGGAAAATGTCCGATTCACCGGAACTCAGTCTAAAGTTCACAATGGCAAGACGCATACAAATCCTATGACTTTTATGCCTTCGGCTGCAGGAACAGGTAGTGCAGCTACTTTTGGTCACTCGGCTGATCAGATGAAGCGAGAAGGTTAGGGTTTTAGGCTAAGGCGATACAGTCAAGAGGTGCAACGATGAGCGAAACATTGGAACCCAAGCAAAAGACTAGCCCCCAGGGCGATCCTGCCACGAGTGTATCGGCACCGAAGGTAGAAGCTAAGAAAGATCCGCATGCAGCCGCCAAGCAGCAGAAGGTTGTAACCCCGGAATACATGTTCTTGGAGGCTCCTAGGACCAAGGAGTTTATCACCGGGAGCGAAGCCGCAAAAGAGGCTATTCGTCGCTCTAACGTCGATCTTGCTATCGCCTACCCCATTACTCCTCAGAGCGAAACCATGCAGCTAGTAGGTGTTTTGTATGGTGAAGGCTATGTAAAGGAGTATTATCGCGGGGAAGAAGAAGTTGGCGTCATGGCTGCCATCGCGGGTGGTTCGCGGGCGGGAGTTCGTTGTTATACCGCCACTGCGGGTCCTGGGACCCTGAGAGGGTTAGAGGGGATCGCTTCCTGGCCCGGTCATAGACTGCCCGTTGTGGCTATGTTTACCTGTCGAGTGGTCAACGCTCCACTGGCCATTCAGCCTGACAATATTGAAGTGTCGTATCTGCTCAATTGCGGCATGATTGTGTTCCATGCTGAAAATCAGCAGGACATGTATGACTTTACGTTAGCAGGATTTATCATCAGCGAAAAAAATGATGTCACTCTTCCTGTTGGCGTCTGTTGCGACGGATTCTTTGTGACGCATGCTCGTGGTTACGTGCGTATGCAGGATCGTGACATGAAGCTTCCGCCGCGCGAGCCCTGGCGCGGAGCGGTTCCTGTTCTAGATGCCGAGAATCCTCCGGCCCGACTTTCTCGCGATGCCCCGGTTCAAAAGTCCAATTTCATGGCCTACAATATCCACGCAGTTTGGCAGCAGGAAGTATGGGCTGCGGTGGAACGTTCTCGGAAGTATATCAATCAATATATGGGCGGATTGCTTACGGCTGAAAATGTCGATGATGCCGAGGCCGTTATTATTGCTTCCGGCAGCGCAGCGGCTCAGTCTCGTGAAGCTGTGCGCATTTGTGCGGAAAAAGGAATCAAGATCGGCTTGATTAAGATTCGCTCGCTTCGTCCCTTCCCGACGCAAGAGTTGCGCAAGCTTTGTGGCAAGGCCAAGTTGATTGTCGTGCCTGAATTTAATTATGTGGGATGGTTGGCCAAAGAAGTGGCCACCGCCATTTACGGCTTTTCAAATGCGAAGATCATCGGAGGGCCCAGGGTCTATGGTGGCCAGTCGATGCCGGTAGAGTTAATTGTGGACGAAGTTGAATCCGGGTTGACCGGAAAGAAGTCGACGAACGTCGCGATTTCTCAGGTTATGGGTGCATCCGCGGCTGATCACGAAGCCATGGGGCATTTCATGCGCAGTATTTAACTCGCAGCGGCGCAACCTGATTGAAAAAAGAAGGGCCCGTTCGGCTAAGCCGAACGGGCCCTCTTCATTTCCACCGTCCTAAAATGTGGATCAACCTTGTAGGTCTTCTTCAACCAGATCAGGGCTCTCCGGCATCCCGTGAGCCACATATTTAGCATAGGATAAATAAATCGATGCACTATCACGCATGGCTTTGGTGCCATTGGCCATGCGATGCAACTTATCTGAGCCAGGTGCCTCAGTCTTGCGCAGATGATCGACATGGTCATGGAGGACCAGCGTAAAACGCTCCATAGCCATTTCTACCTCTCGGTAGGCTTGCAAAATAGGGTCGGTCATGTGAAGTACTCCTCTTGAACTCAGAATACCGCAGGACTATTTGAAGGGTCAACCGAAGGACGGGTCCTTATGTACCAATTGTCGGAAGCAGTGCTACATGCCATTTCAACAGTAGCCAAACTGAATGTTTCAGGAATTGACCGGCGCGTATCGGGCACACTCCTAAATGGCGTGAGGAGGCTGTCCGAAATGTTTACGAGAGGAGGTGAAGGCCTCGGGACTGCCTATCTTGACGACCAGCAGTTACGGGCTAGCTACCTAACCTACTATGTGCCAGTTAACCTAGGTAAGGTGCAGCTTCTCCTAGAAGAGTTGCGACCTGTACTCCCCATTCTCCCAGATGACGAGTTTCGCGTATTAGACCTCGGGGGTGGGCCCGGAACCGGGGCACTAGCCTTGCTCGATTGGTGCTGTTCAGAATCCCTGCCGCCGGCCACATCGATCCGTATGACGATCGTTGACCGCTCGGCGGAGGTATTGAGGCTGTGCGCCGAGCTTTGGCAGGCATATGCCGGACAGTCCGGCGTTCAATCTATTCGACCTGTGCAGACCGTCCTGTGTAATCTCGAGCGCTCCCTTCCGTCGGTGTTTCAAGTGAAAGCGCCGGAAAATGGGTATCACCTCATCATTGTCCAGAACCTACTTTCGGAGCTCTTCACCAAGAGTTCGGACCCCAGTGGCCAACGCACGGCGTTTGTCAGCCATTTGTTGGAACGTCTGGCGCCGGACGGGAGCTTGATGCTGATTGAGCCTGCGCTCAAGTCAACATCACGGGGGTTGCATGAGGTACGGAACAATTTATTGGCTGGATTTCATTGCTCAGTGTATAGCCCCTGCCTCCATGACCAGCCCTGTCCGGCGCTCGTCAAACCGGATGATTGGTGTCATGAGGAGCGCCAATGGGAAACACCAGCCTGGATTGCCCAGATTGATTCAGAGGTGGGTCTTATTAAGGATGCGCTAAAGTTTTCCTATGTGATTCTGCGCAAGGATGGGAAAACATTGGTCCCTCGAAAGGCAGGCTACCATCGGGTCGTGAGCGAGTTGCGTGTTATGAAGGGGGAGAAAAGGGTTTGGTTGTGCGATGAGACAGGGAGATCTGAGCTAGGACGGCAGGATAAAGAAAGTGCGCCATCCAATGTGGCGTTCGACGATTGCCATCGAGGGGCTATTATTCGGGTCAGCGAGCTAGTAAGGAAAGAAAGGAAAGGTCGTCCGGCAATGGTCGGCCGGATACTTTCCTCTGGAGCAGTGGAACTAATTCGCCCTGCGTGATGGGCTAGTCTGCTTCGGGCTCCGAGGATCCGTGTTGATGGGATACCCGATCCTCATCAAACAGCTCGGCCATTTCCGCTGCAATCATGTCTCGATCGTTGGGAACCGAGATCAGGGGGATTTCCTTACGAGGCTTAGGTGCCGTGTCAGCGGTGGGAGGAGGATCTTGCTGGGGATTCTTATTTTGCGCGTCGCTCATAGTTGAATCAGTATACACGAAATCTAGGTCGGAATGGCTATTCAAAAGCCTCCAATGACGAACGTTCTGGAAACTGGGTCTGGCATGCAGTGCAGGTGACGAAATAGATGGCTTCTCTGACAGACATGGTAATGCGGAAGTCGAGGGCGACGCCTCGATGTTGACAGCTTGGACACGAGATCTCTTTCAGGCGATAGGGGATATCGGGTTGAGTGCGCGTGTAAAACTCCATGTCCGTATAGACCGGAAAGCTGTAGCGGCATTTGAGGCAGACACCGCGGCATTCGCCGTCCGATTGAAGAGTCCTTCGATCGATACCGAATGTATTCGTTTTGCAGATTGCGCACTGTACGCTAGACAGCCGTTTTTCGACTTGTTCAAGAGCAATAAGAGCCATCAATCCCCCATTCTGTACTGAAAGGATTATAGGCACCGCTTGCACGAATCTTCAACGGCCTCGCTAGGAATCAAGGGATTTCCTTGACCCGCCGCCGCCGCCCCCTATACTAACGACAGCATGCATATGATCAATAAGCGTTTACTCGTCGGCAATGCCGACGACGCCAGGAATCCACCGCCGCAAGTTGGCGCGGTTCTCATGGTGGCAGAGGAACAAAATGTGACAGTTCCGTCACGGGTTCTCTACGCCAAGATTCCATTGAAGGAGTTCGGTGAGCCGACGGCTTCGGCTCTGTTCGAGGCGGTGCAATGGATTGAGACGCATCTTGCGGACCATCGGCTAATGGTGTGCTGTCGGGTCGGTATGGGACGCTCTGTTTCGGTGGTCATTGCCTATCTTTGCTGCGTAGAGGGGATGCCCTACGCCGACGCGGTGAAGCTCGTTCTGACAAGACGCCCGGGCGGCATGCCGTTGCCCCGTCTCCAAGAGGTTGTCGAGGGTGTTTGTCGTAGACGTAGGGGAGGAGATAGCTTGTCCCCTTCCTAGTGCCAAGGATTCCCGGCCCCTGCATAGTCTTCTGCCTATAACCTGCGATCCCCCTCTCACAGTACTCCCTAGCAGCTATTAGTGCGCTAAGGCCTTCGAAAGTCTGGCGCGCTGCAGTTGCATTTTATGTTGGCGGCGTGGCGTAATTCGCTCTTCCTGGTTTTTTGCCCACAAGTGCAGGAACTATTTCATGCCTGAATTGCCGGAAGCAGAAGTTGCCGCACGTCAGCTACGCGAACGGGTTGTCGGGGCCATCGTGAGCGACTGCTGGGTTGGGCGCGAAGATATTGTGAGGGAAGGATTGTCTTCTCTGGCATGGTATCGAAGAGCGAGGATCTCGGGAGTTGAGCGACGAGGCAAGAGTGTAATCATAACCTTTCTTCGTGAAGAACAGGCCCGATTTCTCGCCGCCGAACTGGGTATGACCGGATTGCTGTTGTTCCAGCGGACGCCGACCAAATTTCCTCAACATACACACTTTATCTTGCGCCTTGAGGGGACAGTTGAGCGAGAAGTTCGATACTGGAACCCTCGCCGTTTTGGCCGCCTATCGCTGTTCGATCAAGCCGGACTGGATCAATATGTCGCTCGTCGATTCGGGCATGATCCTCTCGTGATCAGTCTGAATCAGTTTTTAGAACTGCTTTCCTCCACGCGTAGCAGGCTGAAGACCCTCTTGATGTACCAGCAGGTCATCGCAGGGATTGGGAATATTTACGCCAACGAAATCCTGTTTCGTGCCAGGCTTCATCCCGACCAATCGGCCAATCAGGTCGGGGAAGAGGCTGCGACGCGTTTGTATGAAATGATGGGCGCGGTGTTGCGCGAGGCCATCACGATGGGCGGGTCTAGCGTGCGGGACTATTTCGCTCCAGATGGGACAGAGGGGCAGTATAAACGCAGGCATTTGGTCTATGCCAAGACGGGTGAGCCTTGCCCAAATGTTTGTGGGGCCACGATCAGGCGCTCGGTCGGCGAGCGAAGCTCCTTTTACTGTCCGACCTGCCAACGGATGAGGCGCCGTTGTGTTAGCTAGGGACCAGGAGTTCAGTGGCGATATTCTGTGCGTGGCCGATGACAATATAAAGTTATCAATAATTTATGGTGATGAATCTTCAGTGCGCATTGTGGTAGGACTTCTGAGCTCGTAGCGTAGGCCCTTTGGAGGATTGAGCTAATCGGCGGAATTCGGTACTCTGTCGCTCCGTTTCTCTGCCCTATCACACACCAAGGAGTCGTCAATCATGGCGAAAGTGCTGGAAGGTCCCGGGATGGGGCTAATGAAAAAGTGGGGAATCAACGTCCCCAATTACGTCGTCGTAACTTCGGTTGATGAACTGACCAAGCTCGGGCAAGCCAATGAATGGCTGAAGAAGTCTAAGCTTGTCGCCAAGGCGCACGAGGCGCTTGGCTCCCGTTTTAAGCTGGGATTGGTCAAGGTCGATTTAGATTTCAAAGCTGCGGAAGCGGCCACCAAGGAGATGATTGGCCGACAAGTCGGTAGCATCACCGTGACCCAGGTGATTGTCTCTGAAATGATCCCGCACAAAGAAGAATATTACTGTGCTGTGAAATCGACGCGTGAGGGCAGTGAAGTCCTCGTGGCCAACTGTGGCGGAATCGAAGTTGAGTCGAATTGGGAGCGCGTTAAACGTCTCTGCCTAGAGATCGGACAATCTCCATCTCCAGAATCTCTCGAAAAGTTGTCTAAGGAAGCAGGGTTTACCGGCTCGCTGGCCAAGAAAATGGCCGACTTCGCCGGGAAGATGTTTGCCTGCTTTGACAGCGAAGACGCGCAGTACCTTGAAGTCAACCCGGTTGTGCTTCGTGCCGGCGATGATGAACTGGTCGCCCTTGACGCAGTCACCCTGCTCGACGGCGATGCCAAGTTTAGACATCCGGATTGGAACTTTGCCTTTGCCGCAGAATTCGGCCGAGCCTACTCCAAGCAGGAGCTTGAAGTTATGGCGGTCGACAGCAAGATTAAAGGGTCGGTCAAGTTCATCGAAATCCCGGGTGGGGATACGGCCATGTTGCCGGCAGGCGGCGGCGCCAGTGTGTATTATTCGGATGCAGTGGTCGCTCGCGGCGGCAAGCTTGCAAACTATGCCGAGTATTCAGGTGACCCGCCTGATTGGGCAGTCGAAGTTCTTACCGAGAAAGTGTGCTCCCTTCCTGGTATCCGAAACATCATCGTCGGTGGTGCCATTGCGAATTTCACCGACGTCAAAAAGACTTTCGGCGGCATCATCAACGGCTTCCGGAAGGCGAAGTCGGAAGGCAAATTAAAGAATGTGAAGATCTGGGTGCGACGTGGTGGGCCGCGTGAGAAAGAAGGCCTTGATGCGATGCGCGCGCTGAAAGACGAGGGCTTTGATATCAATGTCTTCGACCGCAACACACCGCTTACTGACATTGTCGACAAGGCACTCCAGGCGAAGTAGCCTGCCGCCTATGACCAACTGAATATAAGGGGAGATCCCGAGATGAGTATTCTGGCAAACAAAGACACCCGCGTGGTGATCCAGGGTGGTCAAGCCGGTGTCAACGCCGCCCGCCGCATGGCCGAGTTCTGTTATCTCATCAAGCGTCCGCTGAATGTCGAGGCGTTCGTCTATCCGCCTGATGCCGGCAAGACCAATGAGATCCCCTACGGCAGCGGCCTCATCGCCATTCCGGTGTATAAGTCCATCGCTGAAGCCACAAAAAATCACCCGACGCTCAATACGAGTCTTGTCTACATCGGCGCTGACCGCGCGATGAAGGGCGGGATGGAAGCGCTTGATGATTCTCATATCAAAGTAGTCTCGATGATTACCGAGGGAGTGCCCGAGAAGGACGCAAAAATTCTGGGGGCTCACGCACGCAAATTAGGCAAGGTCTTTAACGGTCCCTCTTCCATCGGTATCATTTCTGCCGGAGCCTGCCGTTTGGGCGTCATCGGTGGCGCGTTTGACAACCTCGTCCTTTCCAAGCTCTATCGCGAAGGGTCATTTGGCGTCATTACCAAGTCTGGCGGTCTCTCGAACGAAATTATTTGGATTTGTTCCCAATTTGCCGACGGCATCACGACGGCTATCGGGATTGGTGGCGATGCCTACCCTGGCACGGACTACGTCAGCTATCTTGAGATGTTCGAAAACGATCCGCAAACAAAGGCTGTCGTCATCGTCGGCGAAATGGGCGGCGATCTCGAAGAGCGGGCAGCCGAATGGTACGGGGCGAAAAAGCGGCGGGTGAAGTTGATCGCCGTAGTGTCTGGTTTCTGTCAGGAGAGTTTGCCCAAGGGGATGAAATTCGGCCATGCGGGCGCCAAGGAAGGTATGAAGGGTGAAGGATCGGCTCGATCCAAGTCCGACGCACTGAAGAAGTCCGGTGCGATTGTGCCTCCGACTTTTGGCGCACTTGGTCCGGCTATCAAGGAAACGTATGAGGAATTGCTGAAGTCCGGTCAGGTGAAGGCACCGGTTGAACCGGCCGTCTTGCCTCGATTGCCGAAAACGGTCGAAGAGGCGATGAAGGCCGATGAAGTCATGGTTGCCCCGCTCATCCGCACGACCATCAGCGATGACCGCGGCGACGAACCCTGCTACGACGGTTATCCTGCCTCGGAGCTGATCAATAAGGGCTATGAAATTCCTCACGTGATCGGCCTCCTCTGGGACAAGCGATTGATCTCCAAGCAGGAAGCCGAAATCATTAAGCGCATCATGATGCTTTCTGCCGATCATGGTCCCTGTGTCAGTGGTGCCTACGCGACGATCTTGGCGGCATGCGCCGGCATCGGGCTGTCGCAGTCGGTTGCCGCGGGGATGATCATGATTGGTCCACGTTTTGGTGGGGCGGTGACCGATGCCGGACGGTTCTTCAAGTATGCCGTCGACAATAAGATGTCTGTCGACGAATTTCTTGCGTATATGAAGAAGAATCATGGCCCGGTGCCGGGGATCGGCCATCGGGTCAAGAGCCTGCGCAATCCGGACAAGCGAGTCAAAGAGCTGGTCGGCTACGTGAAGAGCCTCAAGATCAAGACTCCCTGCTTAGACTTTGCGCTGGAAGTCGAGAAGATCACGTCAGTGAAGAAGGATAATTTGATCCTGAACGTCGATGGGACTATGGCCGCGGTCTTGGTCGATATCGGGTTCCCGGTTGATAGTTTGAACGGATTCTTCATTTTGTCACGCACGATTGGCTTGATCGGGCACTGGGTCGACCAAAAGCGTCAGGACAGCCGGTTGATCCGGTTGTTTGATTACCTTGTGAACTATGCAGCACCTAAGCGGCGGGAAGTTCCGCCATTGAAATAAAGCGTCAATGGTCACTCCTCATCGGCTGTCCGGGATCCATTTGGAGCGCGCTGTATTCGCGGGAGTTCTGGGCAGTAGTTGAAGAAGGACATATATAAGGAGATAAGTCATGTCGATGGATCTCGCTAAAAAGCTGTATGCCAAGATGCCGGACGTGTTTGCCAAGGCCCGAAAGAAATTCGGCCGCGGGTTGACGCTGGCGGACAAGATCTTGGTCTCTCACGCAGACAACTTTGACGCGCAGACCTGGGAGCGGGGCAAGGCGATGCTGGCCCTCCGGCCAGATCGCGTTGCGATGCAGGATGCTACGGCGCAGATGGCCATGCTGCAATTTATGCAGGCCAACAAGAAGACGGCTGCCGTGCCCAGCACGATCCACTGCGATCACCTCATTCGTGCGGAGATGGGTTCTGAGAAAGACCTCCTGCGCGCGATGGATGAGAACCGTGAGGTCTACAACTTCCTCGCCTCGGCCGCGAAGAAATACGGCATTGGTTTCTGGAAGCCGGGCGCCGGGATTATCCATCAAGTCGTGTTGGAAAACTATGCTTTCCCCGGCTGCTTGATCATCGGGACGGACTCGCATACCCCGAACGGCGGCGGTTTGGGTGGATTGGCAATTGGTGTCGGCGGAGCCGATGCAGGCGAAGTGATGGCGGGGTTACCGTGGGAGGTGCTTCATCCGAAATTGATTGGCGTGCGACTGACGGGAAAGCTCAATGGCTGGGCTTCGCCGAAGGACGTCATTCTCTATCTCTGTGGTCTGCTGACGGTGAAAGGCGGCACCAACAAGATCGTCGAGTATTTCGGGCCTGGTGCGGAAACAATCAGCGCGACCGGCAAAGGCACGATCTGCAACATGGGCGCGGAACTCGGTGCTACGACCTCCGTCTTCCCCTTTGACCAGAAAATGGTCGCCTACATGAACATTACGGATCGAGCGGATTTGGCGAGTTTCGCTCAAGCGCATAAGGAACTTCTCGTGGCCGATTCAGAGGTCTATCAATCGCCCGAGAAATATTACGATCAAATTGTCGAAGTCGACCTGTCAAAGCTCGAACCGCATGTTGTCGGACCGCACACTCCGGATCTTGCTCGGCCGATTTCAAAGCTGGCAGCTGAAGCCAAGGCGAAGGGCTATCCGGTTGAGTTGAAGGCCGCCCTCATCGGTAGCTGTACAAATTCTTCCTACGAAGACATCAGCCGGTCTGCGCATGTGGCGGAACAGGGATTGAAGGCTGGATTGAAGGCGAAGGCTTCGTTTCTTGTCTCGCCAGGATCCGAGCGCATTTACCATACGATGAAGCGGGATGGGTTTCTGGAGACGTTTGAAAAGCTCGGCGGGACGGTCCTTTCCAACTCTTGCGGTCCTTGCATCGGGCAATGGAAGCGTGCGGATGGTGTGAAAGGGAAGGCCGATTCGATCGTCAGTTCTTTTAATCGTAACTTCCCTGGCCGAAACGACGGTATCAGCGAAACGTTATCGTTTCTAGCGAGCCCTGAGGTAGTGACGGCCTACGCCATTACCGGCGACTTAGGTTTTGATCCGGTCAATCAGACGCTCAAGGGTGCAGACGGAAAGGAGTTCAAGTTCCAGCCGCCGCAAGGCGAAGAACTGCCTGCCAAGGGTTTTGCCAAAGGGGAAGAAGGTTTTGTGGCCCCAGCCGAAAATGGCGAGGGGTTGACGGTCGATATCCCACCCACCAGTGAACGATTGCAGCTTTTGAAACCATTTCCGTGCTGGGATGGGAAAGACTTCGAGAAGTTGCCGCTCTTGATCAAAACCAAGGGCAAGACCACAACCGATCACATTTCTCCGGCTGGGCCCTGGCTCAAGTTCCGTGGGCACCTCGACAAGATCAGTGACAACATGTTCCTGGGTGCAAACAGTGCATTTACCTCGGAGCCGGGCAAAGGGACAAACGTTCTCACGGGCGAGACCAATCTCACGATCGCCCAGATCGCGCGTGCCTACAAGGCGCAAGGAATTGGTTCGGTAGTCGTGGGTGACGAGAATTATGGCGAAGGCAGCAGCCGAGAGCATGCTGCCATGTCTCCGCGTTTCTTGAATGTGAAGGTCGTGATCACGAAAAGCTTTGCTCGGATCCATGAGACCAATTTGAAGAAGCAGGGCATTCTGGCGTTGACGTTTGCTGATCCTAAGGACTACGAGAAGATCGAACAGCAAGATCGCATTAGCGTGACGGGTTTGAATAATCTCACACCCGGCAAGCCCGTGCAGGTCACGATTCACAAGCCGGATGGAAAGGCGTTCACCATCCAGACGAACCACAGTATTACTGAACAGCAGATCGCGTGGTTTAAGGCGGGTTCCGCGTTGAACGCCCTGAACTAATCATGGGGGATAAGAGGGAGAATCATGACTACGAAAGCCGATAAGATCATATATACCAAGACAGATGAAGCGCCGATGTTTGCGACCTATTCGCTCTTGCCGATCATCAATGCTTTCAGCAAGGCAGCTGGGGTCTCGGTGGAACTGCGGGATATCTCGCTGGCTGGGCGTATTCTCGCTGTGTTTCCAGAATATCTGACGCCTGAGCAGAAACAACCGGATGCTCTGTCTGAATTGGGTGAGCTGGCGAAGAAGCCGGAGGCCAATATCATCAAGTTGCCCAATATCAGTGCCTCGCTGCCGCAGATGCAGGCAGCCATTAAGGAACTGCAGAGCCAGGGCTATAAGCTGCCTGAATATCCTGAAAATCCGAAGGATGACAAAGAAAAGGACATCAAGTCCCGTTATGACAAAGTCAAAGGCAGCGCTGTCAATCCCGTGTTGCGTGAAGGCAACTCAGACCGGCGTGCGCCGCTTTCTGTAAAAGCTCATACCAGAAAGCATCCGCATAAAATGGGTGCCTGGAGTCCAGACTCAAAGTCCCATGTCAGCCATATGAAGGGTGGCGATTTCTTCTCGAATGAAAAGTCGCTGACCACGACCGCTGCGACCGATGCGCGGATCGAGTTCGTCGGGCAGGATGGTAAAACCACTGTTCTGAAGCCGAAAGTAGCCTTGCAGGCAGGCGAAGTTGTCGACGCGACCTTCATGAGCGTAAAGGCTTTGCGTACATTCCTCGAAGAACAAATTCAGGATTCGGCCAAGCAGGGTGTGTTGTTCTCGCTTCACATGAAAGCGACGATGATGAAGGTCTCCGATCCCAAGATCTTCGGTCATGCGGTAACGGTTTTCTACAAGGATGTGTTTGCGAAGCACGGCGAGACGCTGAAGAAGCTGGGTGTCGATCCGGACAACGGGATCGGCGACCTCTACGCTAAAATCAAGGCATTGCCGGAAGATCAGCGCAAGGCAATCGAAGCAGACATTCAGGCGGTGTACAAGCAGCGTCCGCCGATGGCGATGGTGAATTCCGACAAGGGGATCACCAACCTCCATGTGCCGAGCGACATCATCATCGATGCCTCCATGCCCCCGGTCATTCGTGACAGCGGCAAGATGTGGGGGCCGGACGGCAAGCTGGCGGATACCAAGTGCGTGATTCCCGATGCCAGCTATGCGCCGGTCTATCGCGAAGTGATCGATTTCTGCAAGAAGCACGGTGCGCTCGATCCGAAGACGATGGGCAGCGTGCCCAACGTCGGCCTTATGGCGCAGGCGGCGGAAGAGTACGGATCACATGACAAGACCTTCAAGGCGCCCGGTAACGGCACAATCCGTGTGGTGGATGCCTCGGGAAAAAGCCTGCTTGAGCACAAAGTCGAAGAAGGTGACATTTGGCGTATGTGCCAAGTGAAGGATGCGCCGATCCGTGACTGGGTCAAGCTAGCAGTGACGCGAGCACGGGCGACCGGCGCTCCGACAATTTTCTGGTTGAACAAAGACCGGGCGCATGACGCGCAGTTGATCACAAAGGTGAATCAGTATTTGAAAGAACACGATACCAATGGGCTCGATATTCGGATCATGACGCCAGCGGATGCGACGCGCTTCTCGCTGGAGCGGATCAAGGAAGGTAAGGACACGATCTCCGTAACCGGAAACGTGTTGCGCGACTATCTGACCGACCTCTTTCCGATTCTTGAAATCGGAACCAGTGCCAAGATGCTCTCGATTGTGCCGTTGCTCAACGGCGGCGGTCTTTTCGAAACCGGTGCGGGAGGTTCCGCGCCGAAGCACGTGCAGCAGTTCCAGGAAGAGGGCTATCTGCGGTGGGATTCGCTCGGTGAATTCCTGGCGCTGGCAGCCTCGCTGGAGCATCTAGCCAAAGTGGCCAACAATCCCGCGGCGAAAATGCTGGCGGATACCCTTGATCAAGCCAATGCCAAATTCCTGGAGAGCAATAAATCGCCGGCGCGCAAAGTCGGAGAAATCGACAACCGCGGCAGCCATTTCTATCTGGCGTTGTATTGGGCGCAGGCCCTGGCACAGCAGACGCAAGACAAGAATTTGGCGGCGCGTTTCGCCAAGGTTGCAAAAGAAATGGCGGACAATGAAGCCAAGATAGCTGGGGAGTTGATTGCAGCTCAGGGTAAGCCGGTTGATACCGGTGGCTACTATCATCCCAATGACGCGAAGTCCACGAAGGCGATGCGCCCGAGTGCCACGCTGAATGCTATCATCGACGCGATTGCCTGACGGCATGTGATTTGATCAGGCGCTAGGCGCAAGGAGGATTGCTTCCTCCTTGCGCCTCACCTTTCACGCTTCACGAGAGAACCATGGCACAAGAAGATACTAATGTGATCGATCAGCCGGAAGTCCTGCGTCACAAAATGGTGACGATAGAAATTTCTGGCAAGAAGTATGAAGTGCCGGAAGGTATCACCGTGATTAAGGCCCTGTGGCATACCGGACAAGAGGTAGTGCGAGGCGCCGGTTGTCTCGGTGGATTCTGTGGAGCCTGTGCGACGTATTATCGAACGAAAGATGATCCGAAGGTCCGCACGTGTTTGGCCTGCCAGATGGCGGTTGAAGATGGCATGTCTTTTACCATCATGCCTCCGTTCCCTGCGCGTAAAGCCCTGTACGACATCCAGTCACTCAAAGATCCTAAGCAGGACCTCTTTAATCTGTATCCGGAAGCGCCGCTCTGCCGCAACTGCAATGCCTGCACGGAAGCCTGTCCCCAGAAAATCGACGTCCGCGAAGGTGTGTGGAAAGCCGTCTTTGGTGACTTCAAAAGTGTGTCGGAAATGTTCATGGATTGTGTGATGTGCGGGATGTGCACGCCGGTGTGTATTGCCGACATTGCCCCCAACTTGGTGGCCCTATATGTGAGCCGAGCGCAGGGAGCCCACTTTACCGAGAAGCCACAAGGCCTCGATCTCCGTATCAAAGAAATTCAGGATGGCCGATTCAACGACGAGTGGAAGAAGGTGCTCGCGATGAATGAGCAGGAGTTGGCCGATCACTGCGCGACAGTGAAGTAATGCATTGTGCCGTCAGCCGGTTCCGAGCGAATACGTCAGGGGACCGAGCTCCGCGCTGAAAGCGAAATCATGGATATTCACGCACTCCAGCAGATTGTTCATCAAACCCGCGATGCTCGTCGCCAACAGACCATTCCGAAGTTTTCTCCTAGCGATCGCGACCAGCTCATTCACAAGTATCATCCGGATTATCGAGCCAGTGCCTATCGGCCAATTCGCTTCGGCCCAAATGCCGACGACAAAACGGTTGTCGAATTAGCGGCCTTACTTGAGGGCGATAGCTCGATTCCTGCGAATATCGATCTGACCCCGCAGTACACGACCGATGTTTTAGTTATTGGCGGAGGGGGGGCAGGTTGTGCTGCCGCGCTTCATGCCCATGGAACAGGCGCCAAGGTTATCCTCGCCACCAAGTTACGGCTAGGTGACTCCAATAGCGTGATGGCTCAGGGCGGCATGCAAATTTCCGTCGCCCCGGAAGACTCTCCGGTCACCCACTTCCTTGACACTCTGAAGGGTGGCCACATGCAAAACGACCATGATTTGCTCAAAGTCATGGTTGAGGAAGGTCCGTCGATCGCGAAGTGGCTGATCGAACTGGGTGTGCTTTTTGATCGGCAGGCAGACGGTAATTTGCATGTAAAGAAGGGGGGAGGTAGTTCGAAGCCGCGCCTTCTTACCTGCTCGGACTATACCGGCCTGGAGATTATGCGCGTCCTGAAGGACGAAGTGCTGAATCAGAAGATTCAACTTCTGGAGTTCTGCGCGGCGGTGGAATTGCTGAGTGATGAAAATGGTCAGTGTACAGGAGCGATTTTTAAGGATCTCGACAATCATCGCCATGTCGTTGTGGCAGCCAAGTCGGTGATTCTTGCCACCGGTGGCATCGGTCGCCTGCACATTCAGGGTTTTCCCACGAGCAATCACTACGGCGCCACCGGAGACGGTTTATGCCTTTCGTATCGAATGGGCGCGAAGTTGGATCACATTGATACTTTTCAGTACCATCCCTCCGGGGCAGTGTATCCGGAGCAGTTGATTGGCGCCCTCGTTACCGAAGGTATCAGATCAGAGGGTGGCCATCTGGTGAACGCAAAAGGCGAGCGGTTTGTGAACGAGCTTGATACCCGTGACGTCGTGTCCTCTTCCATCATTCGTGAGTGTGAGGAAGGTCGAGGCATTCGTACGATGTCAGGTCGGGTCGGAGTGTGGCTGGATACCCCTTTGCTCGATGCGGAACATGGGCCTGGAACGGTAGAGAAGCATTTTCCTGCGATGATGATGCAATTTGAACGATTCGGCATCGATATCAGCAAGGACCCGGTGCTCATCTATCCGACCTTGCACTACCAGAACGGCGGGGTG
This sequence comes from Nitrospira sp., assembly GCA_009594995.1. Classification (GTDB taxonomy): domain Bacteria; phylum Nitrospirota; class Nitrospiria; order Nitrospirales; family Nitrospiraceae; genus Nitrospira_A. The sequence continues at coordinate 17,996 of VOPR01000016.1, forward strand.
AAAATCGATGCGAATTCAGAGACTAACGTCAAGAATCTGTTTGTAGCAGGTGAGGCATCGGGAGGGTTGCATGGGCGAAATCGCTTGATGGGCAATTCGTTGCTCGATCTGATGGTTTTCGGCAAACGTTCAGGCCTAACGGCCGCCTCGCGAGCCGGCTCCATGCCACAAGGCAAACTCACGGTCAATCACTTGCAGCGGTTCCGGGCCGAGGCTAAAAAGCACGGCAGTTCCAGCGGCGTGATCTCTCCGATGATTCTTCCCGCCTATACACGCAAAGAACCAGAACGTACTGTGAACAAGTGATGGTGGGGATGGCCAAGGAGGCTACACCGGGATTGTATGCGCTACGTTATTTGTCATGAGCCATTAGCTCTTATGAGGATTCAATGAACGTTCATGAGTTTCAGGCCAAGCAGTTATTTGCACAGTTCGGGGTCCCGGTGCCACGCGGAAAAGAAATTACTTCGCCCGAGGGAGCGACGGCTTGGGCGAACGAACTGAACACCCCGGTCTTTGTTGTAAAGGCACAAATTCATGCGGGCGGACGGGGTAAAGCCGGTGGGGTGAAGATCACGAAGGACAAGGCGGCCGTTGCCGGCTTCGCAAAGGAGCTGATCGGCAAGACTCTGATCACGCACCAGACCGGGCCCAAGGGACGAACGGTCCATCGGTTGCTCCTTGAGGAAGGCGCGAACATTGCCAAAGAACTCTATCTCAGTATCCTGGTAGATCGAGACACTGGTTGGCCCACCTTTATTGCCAGCACAGAAGGTGGCATGGAAATCGAAGAGGTGGCCGAGAAGACTCCAGAGAAGATCATCAAGGAAGCAATTGATCCGGCCGTAGGATTCCAAGGACACAATGGGCGCAACGTGGCCTTCGCCTTGGGACTTCAGGTTATGGAACCGGCCGTCATCAATCCGTTTGTGCAGATGCTGGGCAATCTCTATCGCCTGTTCATGGAGAAGCACGCAGCTCTTGTGGAAATCAACCCGCTGATCATCACCAAGGAAAAGACGCTCGTCGCGCTGGACGGAAAAGTGTCTTTCGATGACAGCGGTCTCTTTAAGCACGAAGACGTTCAGAAGATGCGCGATCTCAATGAAGAGGATCCGCTGGAAATCGAAGCGACGGCCAACAATCTGAACTATGTAAAGCTTGATGGCAATATCGGCTGCATGGTGAATGGCGCCGGACTCGCGATGGCTACCATGGATGTCATTAAGCTGGCGGGTAGTGAGCCGGCAAACTTTCTGGATGTCGGCGGCGGCGCAACAAAAGATACGGTGGCGGCGGGTTTTCGGATTTTGCTCAAGGACCCGAACGTTAAGGGTATTTTCATCAACATCTTTGGGGGCATTGTGCGGTGCGAGCGAATCGCGCACGGTGTGATCGAAGCGGCCAAGGAAGTGAAGATCACGGTGCCGCTGGTCGTGCGTCTCCAAGGCACAAATGCGGACGAGGGGCGTAAATTGTTGTCAGCGTCCGGCCTGAAAGTGGAGGTCGCCGACGACCTGTGGGAAGCGGCGCAGAAAATCGTGAAGCTGACCGGCAAGGCGGCGTAAAGGAGAAGACCGTGAGCATTCTCGTCAATAAGAATACGCGAGTGGTGGTACAAGGGATCACAGGGAAGGAAGGATCCTTCCACGCGACGCAGTGCAAAGCCTACGGGACGAAAATGGTCGCCGGGGTGACGCCGGGTAAAGCCGGACAGGAAGTCGAGGGCATTCCCGTCTTTAACACCGTGGCCGATGCTGTAAAAAAGACTGAGTGTGATACCTCGCTGATTTTTGTGCCGCCCCCATTCTGTGCGGACGCCATTCTGGAAGCCGCTGACGCAGGTGTGAAGCTGATCATCTGTATCACCGAAGGTATTCCGGTCAACGATATGGTAAAGGTGAAGCGGGCCTTGCATGGTCGCGATGTCCGCCTGATTGGTCCGAACTGCCCTGGGGTCATTACGGTCGATGAAGCCAAAATTGGTATTATGCCGGGTTTCATTCACAAGCGCGGGGTAGTGGGCGTCGTCTCTCGCAGTGGCACCTTGACTTACGAGGCAGTGCATCAACTTTCCACGCTGGGCCTTGGTGAGACGACGTGTGTCGGCATTGGTGGAGATCCGGTCAACGGTACGGGTTTCGTTGATGTGTTGCCGCTGTTCGAGAAGGACCCTGAAACTCAGGCCGTGGTCATGATTGGTGAAATCGGCGGCGATGCGGAAGAGAAAGCTGCTGAATACATTAAGAAGCACGTCAAGAAGCCGGTGATCAGTTTCATTGCCGGGATTACCGCCCCTCCTGGCCGACGCATGGGCCACGCAGGAGCGATCATTTCAGGCGGCAAGGGAACGGCGACGGAGAAGATGAAGGCGCTTGAATCCGCAGGGGTTCGCGTGGTGAAGAATCCGGCCGAGATCGGCCATGCCGTAAAAGCGGCGCTTGGTCGCTAGTTAGTCATAGGCACGCAGTGCAAGGAGGGCGTCGGAATCCATCCGACGCCCTCTTTATTTTTAGGAAATGAATGTCTCATGCCGAATGGGATGAATGTCGTGCTCGGAATGAGTGCCAGAATCTTCCCTTTTTCCCTCGCGCCAGACGTGGTACTGTAGGGGCGCCCACTGGGAGACGAATGGCCCTAGGGAATTCGCCTGTTCGAGTAGTATTGAGGGTTTTCCAGCAGGCGAAACTGTCAGGCTAGGGCTTCGTACTGTTCCTATGAAAGGACGTCACTATGCTCGTGTTTCTTATACATGTGCGTGATCCCCAGTTTTATGCCCTTCCAGCAAAGACACGAGCCAAGAATGGGCGTATTCGGGTGATGGGATTTCCTCCCATCGGCATCATGTCTCTGTCCTCGGTTTTAAAGCGGGCGGGGCATGAATGTGTCATGTTTGATCAGGCACATCCGGAGACGCCGAATGAATTTATCATTGAGGAAATCAAGCGACGGAAACCAGCCCTCGTCGGGTTGAGTTTTCTTAGTACGACCAGCTACCCCTATGCGAAAATTCTTGCAAGACAAATTCGGGCTGCTGATACCACGGTAAAACTGGCATTTGGGGGTGTGTTTGCCAGCCTCAACGCCGGCCTGGTGAAGCTGCAATGTCCGGAGGTCGATTTTGTCTGCCGGGGAGACGGAGAGCAGTTGCTCTTGGATCTGCTTGAACGCATGGATGATCCGCAGGATGTGGGTGGCCTGACCTGGTCGAAGGATGGCAAGGTCATCAACAATCCCAACCGGGTCATGGAACGTCACCTGGACCAGTGGCCCTTTCCAGATCGGGAAAGTTTGGAATTGGACTTTGTCGAGTCTATGCCGTTGGATGTGCCTGCGGTGTTATCCATGGAACGGTTTACGACCATGCAGACATCGCGAGGATGCCCATGGCCCTGCGTGTTTTGCGATATTCCGATCTTTAATGAAGGTAAATGGCGCGCGCGTAGCGCACAGCACGTTGTCGACGAGCTGAAATATCTGGAGCAGAACGGTTATGGATCGGTCTACTTCGTGGACGATCACTTCCTCCTCCAACCAAAACGAATCGATGCGATCTGCAAGGGCATCATTGATGCCAGACTCTCTATTCAATGGGGAATTGAAGGCCGGGTAGATTCGGTGGCACAGCATCTCTTCCCTGCCATGGCCAAAGCGCATTGCCGAACGGTGATGTTTGGTATTGAAAGCGGCAGTCAGAAGATCCTGGATCGTTTGCAGAAAGAACAAACACTGGCAGAGGTTGAGACGGCGGTGAGAAACGCCAAGAAGGCCGGTATCGAAATTGTTCACGGCTTCTTTACCGTGGGCAATCCTGACGAGACAGTGGAGGACATGGAGAAGACCTTCGACTTCGCATCCAAGCTGCCATTGGATACATTCGGATTCAATCGACTCTGCGTCTACCGGGGAACCCCGCTGTGGCAGGAATACATCAAGCGCGGATTAGTCAGCGATGCCAAGGATTGGTACAAATATTTCAAGTGTTCTGAGATCGATCCGACCTGTTTGCCAGGGGCGACCATTAATTCAGTGCGACAGGAGGGGCTCAAGAGGCTGTTCATTTATAAGCTCACCCGGTACCCGATTCAGACCTTCAAATTGTTGCGTCGCTTCTTGCGATATATGCCGTTCCGCGATGTGGCCTACCTTATCATCAAGCCCTTTCTGGGACAGAAGAAAGGCGCGACTAAGGCAGAGGTCCTCTCCCGCGCGGTTGAGCATTCCGAGATGAAGGACGCAGCGGCTCAACTCACTCAACTGAGCGACGAGTTGCTGCACAGCGTGTTGGAAGAGTCGAAAGCCGAACGCCAGCGGATTCAGCAGGAAGCTGAAGGGGCTCGGGAGCTGCCTATGATTTCAACCAGGTAAGGGAGATGATTCCGTCAGTCGCAACAGTTGATCCGCCCAGATCCATGGCGATCCCTCATCTTCGTGTTTGCAGTATGCATAGCAATCCTTCCCGTTCGTTCTCGCTTTTCTGAAGTGCTCAGCCCACTGCTCCAGGTCTTTGTCCGCATAGCGACTGCGTCGGAGTCGGGCATACACGAAATCGGCTGTGTCACGATGCTCCGCTTGGCGATCATCCGTATCCACCGCCGCCCACGCGATACGAAAACGACACAAGAGATCTTCAATTGAAGCATGGCTCCAGCTGTCATGGCGGAATTCTATCGCCCAGTGGAATGTTGTGGGCAGAGAAGGTAAGAAATCGGCTAGCCGATCATTGTCTCGCGTAAAATTGGGAGGTAGTTGAATAAGGATCGGTCCCAACTTTCCTTTCGCAGCCAGGGGGCTCAGGTGCTCCAGCATGGTATGGAGGAATGGAACGGATTCAAGACGTAGCCGTTTCATGTGAGTGATCATGCGATGAGCTTTGACTGAAAACGTGAAGTCATCGGGTGTCTGTTCGATCCATTTCACTACCGACGACAAGGCGGGGAGCCTGTACCACACACCATCCAATTCCACGGTGTTGTAGTGGTTTGAGTAATAGGGCAGAAAATCAGACGGCTTGATCCCTGATGGATAAAAGCGATTCTTTCCCTGCCACGCCTTATATGAGTAGCCGGAGAGACCGATGCGAATGCGAGCCATAGGAAATTATCGGCAGCAAGGTAGATGGATATAAAGAGCGCGTGATCATCTCTGATGATAACGAAGACAAGTCATGAATGTGAAGCTGACCTCAAATCCAAACTGCTGTCGTGAGGCAAGTAGAAAGGGTAGAACTCCCGATTGCCGGTCTTCCCGAATGGGTCTCGTCGGTATCGAGTGAAGCTACGGTAATGGAGAGGTGTGTGTGGCGGGCGACGCTTCTGAAGAGAGGCAAGCGGCCGGTGCATGAATGCATCCGGCCGCTTGTCGTATAGGACTAGGTTCCCATTTCCCACGAAGCCAGGTATTTCACCTGCTCTTTGGTGAGCTTGTCGATCGAGACACCCATGCCGGCGAGTTTGAGCCGGGAGATTTCCTTATCGATATCAGCAGGTACCGGGTAAACTTTCTTTTCCAGTTTCTTGTAATTCTTCACAATGAATTCCGCACCAAGGGCTTGGTTCGCGAAGCTCATATCCATGACGCTGGAGGGGTGACCTTCAGCCGTGGCGAGGTTTACAAGGCGCCCCTCTCCCAGAAGGCTGACGCGACGGCCATTCTTCAAGGTGTACTGGTCTACTCCTGAGCGTACGGCAAGTTTTTTCTTGCTGAGTTTTTCCAGAGCAGGAATGTCCAGTTCGACGTTAAAGTGTCCGGAGTTGCATACGATCGCCCCGTCCTTCATAGCCGCGAAATGTTCGCCGCGAATGACCTTTAAATTGCCTGTAACGGTGACAAAAAAATCGCCGAGAGGAGCTGCTTCATCCATGGGCATGACACGGAATCCATCCATGACCGCTTCGAGGCCCTTGAGAGGATCGATTTCGGTCACGATGACGTTGGCACCCATGCCGCGCGCACGTGTAGCAATTCCGCGCCCGCACCAGCCGTAGCCAGCGACGACCAGTGTCGAGCCGCATACCAGCCGATTGGTGGCACGGACAATGCCGTCCATGGTGCTTTGGCCGGTCCCGTACCGGTTGTCGAACATGTGCTTCGTATCCGCATCATTCACGGAAATAACCGGGAACTTCAAAACCTTCTTTTCGGCCATGCTGCGAAGCCGAATGACGCCGGTGGTGGTTTCTTCGGTTCCGCCGATCACATGGCGAAGCAAGTCCTTCCGCTTCGAGTGCAAATGAGAGACAACATCGGCACCATCGTCCATCGAGAGGTGGGGTTTGTGGGCAATGGCTGATTCAATGTGCCGATAGTACGTCTTGTTGTCCTCTCCCTTGACGGCAAAGGTTGGAATTCCCTCATGCTTGACCAGGGCGGCTGCGACGTCGTCCTGGGTGCTCAAAGGATTGGATGCACAGAGGCGCACATCGGCTCCACCGGCTTTAAGCGTCTTCATGAGGTTGGCGGTTTCGGTCGTCACATGCAGGCAGGCGGTAGCGCGAATGCCCTTGAACGGTTGTTCCCGCTCGAACCGCTTCCGAATCAGCCGTAGGACCGGCATGGTTGCTTCGGCCCACTCAATCTTCAATTTGCCCTGATCTGCTAAGCCCATGTCTTTCACATCGTAATCCACTGGTTCCTCCTCCTGTGTCGTGCTCATGAACGGTGATGGTTGATATTCGATCGCAGAAAAAAGGGGCGGGCTTGCGACCCGCCCCCTCGGCTGGTGCCACGTGTGACGGGATCTTAGAGTCCCGCATCCTTCCGCAAGGCCTTGGCCTTATCGGTTTTTTCCCACGTGAACTCCGGTTCGTTACGACCAAAGTGCCCGTAGGCGGCGGTCTTCTTGAAGATAGGACGACGCAACTTCAGATGCTCGATGATCCCGCGAGGGGTCAATGCGAAATGCTTCCGGACCAACTTATCCAAGCTTTCGGGAGCCACCTTTTCCGTGTCCTTGGTATCAACTAATACCGAGACGGGATCAGCCACTCCGATCGCATAGGCCAGCTGCACTTCGCATTTTGACGCCAACCCGGCGGCGACGATGTTTTTGGCGATGTAGCGGGCCATGTAGGAGGCGGAGCGATCGACCTTGGAGGGATCCTTACCGGAGAAGGCGCCGCCGCCGTGGCTGCCGTGTCCACCGTACGTGTCGACGATGATCTTGCGGCCGGTCAGACCCGTATCGCCCATCGGGCCACCCACGACGAATCGGCCCGTCGGATTGATATGGTGTTTCACGCTGGTCGCATTGTACAGCCCTTTCGGCATGGACGGCTTGATGACGTGCTCCATCAGATCCCGCTCAATTTGCTTGTTGGTCACATCAGGGCTGTGTTGGGTAGAGACAACGATGGTGTCGATACGGAAGGGCTTGCCATCCTTATATTCGACTGTCACCTGGGATTTGCCGTCGGGCCGAACCCACTTCAAGATTTTCTTTTTCCGTACCTCGGCCAGACGTTTGGTCAGGCGGTGGGCCAGAACGATCGGCATCGGCATGAGCTCAGTCGTTTCGTTGGTCGCATACCCGAACATCAGTCCCTGGTCGCCGGCCCCGCCGGAATCCACGCCCATGGCGATATCACCAGACTGTTGGTGGATGGAGGTCAGCACCGAGCAGGTGTTGGAGTCGAATCCCCAAGAGGCATCCGTATAACCGACATCCTTAATCACCTCACGAATGATGTCGGGAATTTCGACGTAGGCTTTTGTGGAAATTTCGCCGGCAACGAAGGCAATGCCGGTCGTGAGGATGGTTTCGCACGCCACTCTCGAGAGCTTGTCTTGCGCGATGATGGCATCTAGAATTCCATCTGAAATTTGATCAGCGATTTTGTCCGGGTGCCCTTCGGTGACCGACTCAGACGTAAACAGATAGTTATGTCTCATTGTTCCCCCTGGAAGTGAAGTGATTCGAGAATGCGGCGGTTAGAGTTAGGCGGTACGACGACTGAACGTGGAAGATTCTACGCTTGCAATGATCAGACAACCCCGCAAAAAAGCTAAGGCAATAGTAGCTGACCAGGCTGTTTTTGTCTACCGTTCTGACGGAATTGATGGTGTCTTTTACGAGACCAGCGTCTTGCTTGACAGCCCTTTGAGACGACTTGTAAGATAGCTTACTTTTCGCGCATTTGGAACATTTTTCATCATAAACGCTCTGCCCCGGCAACTCCAACCTCGTGGTATCGGCCTGCATTGGCGCAGGATCCCACACGCAGCTCGTCATTAGATATGATGATGGGGTCTGTATGACGGCCAGGTCGAAGCAGCTAGGTGTGTTAATTCATGAACGATAAACCCGACGCAGCATCCGAGGTGAGCGCATCCGGTCCTTCCACGTCCGGGCTGGGCTGGGATGAGTTTTCGCGCGAGGTGGTAGACTTTTTCGCCTCAATTAAGCTGGCCATGTTTTTGTTTATTGTCCTGGCCATGACCGCCACGATTGGCACGGTGATCCAGCAGGGCGAGCGGCCAGAAACCTATGTCCAGGAGTACGGCGAAGAGGCGTACCGCTGGTTCCTTCGCCTAGGCTTTACGGATGTGTATCACACCTGGTGGTTTACCGGGCTGCTCGGGCTGCTCTGCGTGAACTCGCTGACCTGCTTTCATAAGCGCTTTCCCAGCGTGTGGCGCTCCATGCGTCAGGATAAAGTCAGTGTGTCCCTGGCCTTTATCCAGGGGATGAAGCAACAGACCGCGCTGACGCTCAACCAATCCAAGGAAGTTGTCGCGGAGTCGCTGGTGAGGCTGTTTGCAGAGAAAGGCTACAAGGTGCTGGCGAAAAGCGATCCCGGCGAAGTCACGGTCTATGCCACGAAAGGGATTATGGGCCGCGTTGGTGCGCACGTCGCCCACCTCAGTGCGACGGTCATCGTGCTGGGAGGCCTGCTCGGCAGTTATTACGGATTTTCTGAGTTCGGCGTCTGTCTTGAGGGGCAGACCTACCATATCCCCAGGGGCAACTTTGACCTTCGGGTGGACAAGTTCTGGATCGACTACCATGAAAATGGCTCAGTCAAATCCTACAACAGCACGCTGACGGTGATCGATCAGGGCGCACCGACTATGACGAAGACGATCACCGTCAATGATCCGTTGGTCTACAAGGGTATCTGGTTTTACCAGTCCAGTTATGGTGATGCGTGGGACCAGATTGAGGCGGCGCGGATCAACATCAAGGACAAGGCGTCGGACAAGGTCGTTGCGACGGTTGATTTGGAGTGGAACAAGGAAAAAGCGGTCGATGGCCTGCCGTTAAAGATGAAGATGACCGATTTTGTGGCTGACTTTGCGTTTAATTCGACGGAGAAGAAGGTCTTTTCCAAAACCGCCGAGCATGCCAATCCTGCCATTCGTCTGGCGGTCGACGAACGCAACACCGTGCAATCCACGCCCTGGGTGTTTTATCATTACCCTGACCTGTTTGAGATCAAGGACTCGGCGTATCAGTTCGAATTTATCGGATATCAACCGAAGAAATTCACCGGTCTCCAGATTGCCAGAAATCCGGGCATCATGATGGTGTGGATCGGGTGTACGATGTTGGTGGTGGGGATGACGCTGTCGTCGCTCATCTATCACCGGCGGCTGTGGGCGAAGATCCTGCCCGGTGAATCCGGTGTTACGTTGCATCTCGGCGGAACTACGCACAAAAGTCAGATCGACTTTCAAAAAGAATTCAAGAAATTGACGGAGAAGATTCAAGCCAAGACCTCATCCTGAAGCCCGATGCAGTGTCGCTGTGTGAAATTTCCAGTAAGCCGGCACTGCACGCTACGATAGACGGAGGCCCGTATGATGCGATCATTGTTTCTTTTCGATATGACGTTCTGGCTCTACCTGGCAGCGTTGGGCCTCTACGTGGCCTATCTGTTCGCGAAACGTCCTGCCATGCAGATGGCTCCGGCCGGACATCCCATCGATAACCTTGAAGATCGGGATGGCGCCTGGGCCACCCAGTTGGGTCAGGTCGCAACCCTGGTGACCGTCTTCGGATGGGTGCTGAATACCCTGGCCTTGACGACTCGGGCGTTCGAGCGGATGGAGCATTCCGGGACATTCGCCCCCTGGTCGAATCAGTTCGAAGCCATGGCGTATGTGTCCTGGGCGATCATTCTCGGTTATGTACTCCTGGAGTTCCGGTACAGGATCAAGGCGGTCGGGGCCTTTGTGGTGGGAATCGGCTTCATCGCGATGGGCGCGGCGTCGCTCCTGCCCTACCGATATCAGACGGCGGAACCGCTTGTGCCCGCGTTGAACAGCTACTGGATTTACATCCATGTGTCCGTCACCCTGACCAGTTACGCGGCATTTGCCATGGCCGGCGGATTGGGGCTGATGTACCTCTTCAAGGAGCGGGCGGTGAACCGGGGCAGCCAGTCCCGTTTTTATGCGGCATTCCCCGACCTCGAAACGATCGACGAACTCGGGTACAAGGCGATTATGCTGGGCTTCCCACTGCTGGCCTTTGGCATCATTCTCGGAGCCATGTGGGCCAACTATGCCTGGGGAGGCTATTGGAGTTGGGACCCAAAAGAAACCTGGTCGTTGATCGTCTGGCTGATCTATGGCGCTTATATCCATGCCCGCATGACGCGGGGGTGGGAAGGCCATAAGGCCGCGATTTACGCGATCTTCGGGTTTTTGATGGTGATCTTCTGCTTCTGGGGAGTGAACTTTTTGCTCTCTGGTCTGCATGCCTACGCGTAGACCATGAGTGATCACGTAAATAAGAGTTCAACCGGCGCTGCCGTGCGAAGTGGTCCTTCTCGAACGGTGGTTGTGCTCGCTGCTGCGGCCATCCTTGGCGTGATGTTCCTTGTCGTGTGGCTGCAAAGCTCCAAGTACGAGCCGCTGGTTGTCGGAAAAGAGGCGCCGGATTTTCAATTGCCTGACCTCAACGACAAGCAGTTGCGGCTATCTGACTATCGCGGCAAAGTGGTTTTTTTGAATTTCTGGGCCACCTGGTGCAAGCCCTGTCGAGAAGAAATGCCTTCTATGGAAGTGCTGTATAAGAATTTTGAAAAAGACGGGTTGGTCATTCTCGCGGTCAGCATCGATCGGGTGACGACGAAGAAAGAAATCCCGCCCTTCGTCAAGGGCCTGAATCTCACCTTTCCCGTGCTGGTCGATTCCTGGGGGCAGACGGACAAACGCTACAAGCTGATGGGGGTTCCTGAAACCTATATCATCGATCAGCAAGGCGTTTTGCGCGAAAAAGTGATCGGACCTCGGGATTGGACGCGATTGGACAATCTCAAAGTGCTCACGCAATTACTCAAGCCTGCCGAGAAAGCCGCGCATGTGGCCTCTCCCCAGGCGGCACCGGCTTTGTGACTGTGATGCTGAATCGCTGGTCGATCCTCTCCATGATCGGTGTCGGTGTAGTGATTGGCGGAATTATTCTTGCCGATGCCCGCGGGGCGTCATCGATTTCAGATCCTGCTCTTCTTGTGGTGGCTAATCGTGCGCCGCAGGTTGACGAGGAGGCACCGAACTTTCTTCTCAAAGATTCCGAGGGATTCAATGTCACTCTGGATCAGTTTCGCGGGAAAGTCGTGCTCCTGAATTTCTGGGCCACTTGGTGTGGGCCCTGTAAAATCGAGATGCCGGCGATGGAGCGATTGTATCGATCGTTCAGCCGTAAGGAGTTTGAGATTCTGGCGGTCTCAACTGATGCCCAGGGTACGGCGGTGACTCGCCCATTTCAGCAGGAAGTCGGCTTCACATTTCCTGTGCTCCATGACGCCGATTTCAGGATCGGACTGCAGTATGGTGCCCGCCAGTTACCAATGACATTCCTGATCGATCGGAAGGGCATTATTCGTAATCGGATTCCCGGTGCCCGCGACTGGAGCGCCCCGGCCGGGAAACGCCTGGTCGAAGCGCTCTTGCAGGGGTCCTAGCATGACCGACTCGGTGCAATCGATTTCATTGGTCGCCGCGTTTTCAGCCGGCCTGCTCTCGTTTGTCTCGCCCTGCGTATTGCCTCTGGTTCCGTCCTATATTTCCTACATCACCGGTCTTTCAATCGAACAGCTGACCGACGTGTCCGAACGCAGCCGCTTTCGCAAGGCGATCATTTTGAATTCCCTGCTGTTCATCGCGGGTTTTTCAACGGTGTTTGTGGCATTCGGTGCCTCGGCGAGCCTGTTGGGTCAGGCTCTGATTACCTATCAGGAACATCTGCGACGGTTCGGGGGAATTGTCGTAATTGTGTTCGGTCTATACCTCCTGGGTATTTTGAACCTGAATTTCTTGAAAATGGAGCACCGCTATCAGTTTCGGAACCGCCCGGCCGGATTCCTCGGTTCTTTCTTAATTGGGATCGCATTTGCGGCTGGATGGACGCCTTGCGTAGGGCCTGTTCTGGGGACGATTCTGCTCTATGCCAGCACGACCGAATCGATGTTCAGTGGAGTGGTCTTGCTCACGTTCTACTCCTTGGGATTAGCTCTACCGTTGTTTCTTACGGCCCTCGGCGTGGATCGATTCCTCAGTTATTTTAAAGAAGTACGCGCCTACCTCTGGGGGGTCTCAACGGTGAGCGGAGTGCTGCTCATTATCGTGGGCGTGATGATTTATGCGAATTCGCTAACCATGATCACGAGTTTTCTCGAACGATACGGGATTGGCTGGTACCTCGGGCAATAATCAGGATCTCTGCTCCTTCCCCGTCTCGCGCTTCCCGAACGTCCACGCAGCAACCATTCGCTACTTCGGCAGGCCGGCCTGTTGCGGAGTAGGACTTTCTACAATCGGTGCATGTGACATGGCTGGTGGGCAGGTACACACAACGTATGATGTGATCATCGTCGGAACTGGCCCGGCCGGGTCGACCGCTGCCGCGGCCCTCAGTCGCGGCGGTTTGGCAGTGCTCGGCTTGGATAAGGAGACGCATCCCCGGTACAAGGTCTGCGGTGGCGGGTTGTCGGCGCGCATTGAGCAGGTGTTAGACCCCGGGTTTCAATCGGTGGTCGAGCAGTCTGTGAATGGCGTGCAATTCGTCTATCGCGGGCAAGATCCGCTGTTGATTCAATCAGCCCAGCCGATTGCCTATATGGTCATGCGGGATCGTTTTGACCACTATCTTGTTCAAGAAGCCATCGATGCTGGAGCCGAAATCCGAACCGGCGACGGAGTGCGTGAGATCAAGCAGGACTCCGGTGGCGTCGAAGTTGCGACCGGGACTGGGCGGTATCGCGGTAAAATCGTCATCGGCGCTGACGGTGCCAATAGTCTGGTTGCCCGGCAGCTGTTTCCAGACAGATCCCAGTTTCGCGCTCCGGCGCTTGAGAGCGAAGTATTCATCGAAGATGGCCGGCATTATCCCGGCGCCACAACGATTCTTGTGGATGTAGGCGCAGCGCGACAGGGGTACGGATGGATCTTTCCCAAGCGGGAGTGCCTGTCCGTGGGAGTTGGAGAGTTTCGTCGCAAAACGACGAGCCTGCGCTCGACCTTTGACCGTTTCGTCAAAGAAGAGCAAGGCCTGACCGGCTGGACCGTGCCGCGCCCGGTGGGGCACCCAATTCCTGCCTATGCAGAGCCTGAAGGGCAGCAAGCCGACGAACGCGCTTCACGGTTTGTCGTTGGTCGCGCGGTGCTGGTCGGTGATGCAGGCCATTTGGTCGACCCGTTGTTCGGGGAGGGAATCTATTACGCGGTTCGTTCAGGACAACTGGTAGCCCGTGCGATTCTGGCGCACAAAGACGACCACTGCCTGTCGCTGGCCGCCTATGAGACGGCGCTGGAACAGGAGATTCTGCCGGACTTTCGGGTGACAGCGAGGATTGCCCGTGTCATCTATGCCTTCCCTCGCCTCGGGTTTAAACTGCTGCGCCGCTACCAGGATGTGGTGCAGGATTATTTCGAAGTCCTACAAGGGCGCATCACCGCCCAGCAGTTTCTGCCTAACGCGAAGAAACGCCTCAAGGCATCGGTCAACGACCTCCTCCTCGAAGCACTCCATTTGCGATGAATAGGTTGGTTGCAGTCTGCGTGCGTCAGCACCAGGCCCCAAGTCGGCACGAGACAAACGGCTGGGTCAGAGAGACACTCGGAGTGCGCTTCAGATCAGGTACGGCCGCTGAAGCGGGTGCGGTCAGGCGTGCCGGGGGAACTGAAGCGGCAAGCAGCGTGTTGGATGGTTGAGTGTTTGGTGCCGGCGCTTCCTTGCTGGCTGCGATTGTCGTAGGCGGTGATTTTTTCTCCAGCTTGGTCAGCAGACGGCGGCCGCTTCCGGCGACCTCGCTGTTCGGGTATTTTTCAGCCAACAGCTGAAGCTTTTCGGTCGCCCAATCGTTAGCCCCGAGTTCCTGATAGGTCAGGGCCAGATAGTACAAGGCTTCTGGCGCCACTTTCTTGTCCGGATAGTCTTTGATGATGAGATCAAACCGGTGGGCAGCCGCCAGGTAGGACGAGCGGCGATAATAGAATTGCCCGACAAACAAATGCGTCTGGGCGAGCCAATCATGGCAATCGGCCAGACGTTGAAGCGCTTGGGCTTCATATTTGCTGCCGGGAAAGTCCTTTCGCAGCTTTTCGAATGCGGTGATGGCTTTCTGGATCGGTTCCGGGTCGCGGTCGATCGATTTTCCCATTCTGAGATGGCTTTCAGCCAAACGGAACTGTGCATACACGGCCAACTGATGGGCCCGATGCAGTTCCAAGAAATGCTGGTATTCAACGATCGCTTCAGCGAACTCTTCCTTGTCGAAGAAGGCCTCGCCGCGTTTCATGATGACGTTGGGGTCGTAGTTCTTTTCAATAGTGTCGCCCAGGAAGATTTGCTCGTCGGTGCCGCTCACGGGTTTGCCTTGGGCCGTGGTTTTCGGTTTGCTTGAGCATCCGCCCGCAAAGCAGAGCAATCCCACCATAACGGTAAAGCGCACACACCAACCCATTGAATGCCGGTGCATCCAGCGACTCCTTCAGGTACAGGAAACAGATTGTCGAGTGATCGTAACTATACAATTTTTCTAGCAGATCAAGGAATGAAAAGCAACGAATTCAAATTCCGGAGGTTGACCCTCCAGGAGCCGGGTCCTATAATCTCGCCGCACCTCGAAATGATAGTGCGGCACGTTGTGATCGACCATCCCAAAGATGCTCCAGTAGGGACCCCGTGAAGCGCAGTCGTATTGTCGGAACCGGTTCGTATGTGCCCCCTCGGGTTGTCGGCAATGAGGAGGTGGGGGCGCCGCTTGGCCTGCATCCCGATCAAATCATGGCCCTGACCGGGATCCGGACGAGGCACTGGGCGGAGCCGGGCCAGGCGTCCTCGGATCTCGCGCTGGTAGCTGGGCAGCGAGCCTGCGAAGCTGCCGGGCTGGCGCCCCGGTCGTTGGATGCTATTCTCGTGTCGACCACCTCGCCCGATAGCGCCTTTCCTTCCACGGCCTGCCATGTCCAGCGCGCACTGGGGGCCGGTCCGGTCACGGCATTTGACCTGTCTGCGTCTTGCTCGGGATTTCTGTATGGTTTGTCGATGGCGGATGCCATGATTCGAAGTGGTCAGATCCGCAACTGCCTCGTTATTGCCGCTGAGGTGAAGTCGTGTTCGCTCGATGCGATGGACAGGGAGACGGCTATGCTGTTCGGCGATGGCGCGGGCGCGGTGGTCGTCGTGCAGGAGGAGTCGGTGCAGCCGGATGCGGCCGGGATTTTGGGCGTACGCCTGTATGCTGAAGGCGCCGGGCATGGTCTCATCACGATCCCTGCAGGGGGATCGCGGAAGCCGGGTGGCCCGGAAACTGTTCGTGCGAAAGAGCACCTGCTTCACATGCGGGGGAGCGCCGTGTTTCGCGCCGCAGTGCGTCGTCTGGAGCAAGCGGTCGCAGCACTCCTGAAAGAATTCGGCTTCACGGTTGATGATGTGACTCGGGTGATCGCCCATCAGGCAAATGCACGGATTTTGGAACAGCTTCGTCGCCGCCTCGGGTTGTCGCAGGAGGCGGTGTACTCGGTGATTGAACGCTATGGCAATACCTCCTCGGCTTCGCTACCCATCGCATTGGATGACGCAGTGCGATCACAGCGGCTTGCGGCGGGAGATCTCGTGTTGTTGGGCGCATTCGGCGGGGGCTTAACCTGGGCCACAGGATTGGTGCGGTGGTAACCCCTCGCGGCTAGAAAGGACGTTATGTTCGGTCTCATACCTCGGGAAGAAGCGTTTTTCGATTTGTTCAAGAACGCAGCGCACAACATGATCGAGGGAAGTCGCCTTCTGAAGGACATGACGGAGGACTTCCGGAATCCGGTTGAGAAGGCGAAGCGCATCAAAGATGTCGAGCATGTGGGGGACGGTATTACCCATGAGATTGCCAGAAAGCTCAACCAGACATTCATTACGCCCATTGATCGGGAAGACATCCATGATCTGGCGAGCGCGCTCGACGACATTCTGGATGTGGTCGAAGCCATCGCGGACCGATTTGTCCTCTACAAGGTGGCGGCTCCCACGGAGTCGGCGATCCGGCTGGCGAATGTGCTGTATCAGGCTGCAGTTGAGGTCGGGGCCACGGTAGATTTGCTCGGCAAGTCCCACCAGGCGGTGACGGAGTGCAGCGTGCGGGTCAATAGCTTGGAAAATGAAGCCGACCGGATCTCCCGCGACGCCATCTCGTTGTTGTTTGAGAAGGAGACGGACCCGATCGCCGTCATCAAGTGGAAAGAGATCTACGAAAACTTTGAGGCAGGAACCGATCGGTGTGAAGATGTCGCGAACATTCTCGAGCGCATCGCTCTGAAACACACGTGAGCGCCTCCCGCGTCTTCTTCGGTACTCATTCTGGCGACATTTCAAGGGTAGGAAGCAGCATTCATGGCTGAACTGAGCGGACTGTTGTTAGTGGTCGTGATCCTGGCGTTGCTCTTTGACTTTTCGAATGGTTGGCACGACAGCGCCAATGCCATTGCGACGGTGGTCTCAACCCGTGTGGTGAGTCCCTCCATCGCGGTCCTCGTCGCCGGCGGGCTGAATGTGGCCGGCGCGTTCATGTCGACGGCGGTTGCCAAGATGGTCGGCACCGGGATCGTGGACCCGCAATCGGTGACCCAGACCGTGGTGGCCTCGGCGCTTGCCGGCGCCATTGTATGGAATTTCATGACCCTCCTGCTGGGGCTGCCGACCAGCTCGTCCCATGCCCTCATCGGGGGCCTGGTGGGCGCCGCGCTGACTCATGGAGGAATGCAGGCCGTGAAATTTTCGGGGCTGCGGTCGGTCCTTGAGGCGATGATTTTGTCGCCCTTCTTCGGTTTCGCCATTGGGCTGGTGCTGATGGTGATCCTGAGTTGGGTGTTTTTCAGGGTGCCGCGCGCCCTGGCTCTGAGGTTATTCTCCCGCCTGCAACTCGTCTCTGCGAGTTTTATGGCGTTCAGTCACGGGGCGAACGATGCGCAGAAGGCCATGGGAATCATCACGTTGGCGCTCGTGTCGGCTGGTGTGATTCCCACGGCGGAAGTCCCCACCTGGGTGATCGGATCCTGCGCGCTCGCGATGGGTCTCGGGACGGCTGTGGGCGGCTGGCGGATCGTACGAACTCTGGGCATGCGGATCGTGAAGCTGGAGCCGGTCCATGGGTTCGCGGCCGAGACCGGCGCCGCGATCGTGTTGATGGCCACGGCCCATATCGGGCTTCCGGTCAGTACCACGCACACCATCACCTCGACGGTCATGGGGGTCGGAGCCGTCAAGCGGTTGTCGGCGGTGCGGTGGGGCGTGACCCGTCGGATCCTATCGGCCTGGTTGTTTACCCTGCCGGGCGCCGCGTTGATCTCGACTATGTGCTACCTGCTCCTGTCGAAATTGTTGTAGGCGATTCCTGCGCAACAGGGAGGTGGACGACAAACCGGCTGCCCCTGGGCGTATTGCCTTCCACCCAAACATGCCCGCTATGGGCCTCGACGATATGTTTGACAATGGCGAGCCCCAGGCCTGTTCCGCCGAGTTCGCGCGAGCGGGCCTTATCGACCCGATAAAACCGTTCGAAGACGCGCGGCCGGTCCGCTTCGGGAATGCCAATTCCGGAATCCGCTACGACAACCTCGATCATAGCGCGAGGCGAGGCCGCCCGGCTTTGCGCCGCATGGCGGATGGCCATAGAGATCCGTCCATGATCCGGGGTGTATTTCACGGCGTTTTCAAGCAGGTTGATGAACACCTGCACTAAACGCTCCTCGTCGCCCTCGACCACGACATACTCATCCGGCAGCGCCAGTTCGATCGTGTGGTGCTTCTTGTCCGCCAGCGGCTTAATGACCGCCACTATCCGCTCCAGCAAGGCCCGCAGCTCAACCGGCTCCCGGCGAAACAGCACCTGCCCCGATTCGATTTGTGACAATTGCAGCAAGTCGTCCAAAATGAGGTTAAGGCGATTGCTTTGCCGCATGATGATTTCCAGAAACGCGGCGGCAGTCTCAGGGTCGTCCTTGCCCCCGTCCAGCAGGGCTTCCACGTAGCCCTTGATGGACGTGAGCGGGGTGCGGAGTTCGTGCGAGACGTTGGCGACGAAATCTTTGCGGATGTTTTCCAACCGGCGCAATTCCGTGATGTCATGAAACACAAATACGGCGCAGGCCTCGTGCTCTCGAATGCCCCCGGCGATTGACGCTTCCACGCGCAGACAGCGGCCGCCGGGGGAGAGGGTGATTTCGCCGCCCTGGCCGGAGCGTGTCTGCAAAACCGCGGAGACAATTGCGGTCAGGCCTTCATGCCGGATGAGTTCGGCGTAGTGACGGCCTCGCGATTCCGTCAATTCCAGCGCGAACATGCGTTCCAATGCGGGATTCACCTGGACCACCGTGCCTCGATAATCCAGCACCATCACGCCTTCGACCATTGCGATGAGCATGGCCAGGAGTTGGGCGCGGTCGTCGGAGACCTCCTTGATTTTCGTTTCCAGCTGGTCGGTCATCTGGTTGAGGGTTTGCGCGAGCAAGCCGACCTCGTCGGCGGAGGAGACAACCAGGCGCACTCCCGGCGTGCCTCCGGCGAGTTGACGGGCGGCCGCGGCCATCTCCGAAAGCGGCTTCGTGAGATTGCGTGACACCCAGAGGCTGAGCATCATGGCGAGGAGAAAGGCGGCTCCGAAGGCGGTCGCCAAATCCTGCTGAATGTGCCGCACGCGTTCGTCGATCGAGGTCAGCGGAAGACCGAGCCGGATGACCGGAACTCCCGGCCGGAGTTGGGGGGGCTCGGACAGCAGCCGCGCCACGTAGTACGTACGTTCTCCGGTGGTCTGGCTGGCCCTGATATCCATGCCCCGGCCGGATGCCAGTGCCTGTGCCACCTCGGGGCGAGCAAGATGATTGTCCACATGGACCAGGCCCTCGGCGGGGACGGCGCTGTCGGAGAGCACGGTGCCATCCTGCTTGATGACGGTGATACGGAGGTGGGCCTGTTGGCTCAGTTCGCGGATAGTCGCGTGAAGAATCGGCCCGGCTACGGTCGGGCCGGATTGATCGAACAAGGGGCGGAGTGTCATGGCTGCCAGGCCGCTCCGGGTCTCCAGCATCTCCGCCATGCGGCTGAGTTCAGTTTGTTCGACGGAGCGGATGACCAGCCAGCCCGCGACCAGGAGGCCGACGAGGACGGCGGCGAGTGTGCCCAGGGCGACTTTCCACCGGATGCCAAGGTTCATGCAGATTTGTCGGACTCGCGCAATTTGTAGCCGAGTGATTTGATCGACACGATGGCGTCATCGAGGAGCGGGAGTTTTTGTTTGAGCCGTCGCACGTGGACATCGACGGTGCGCGTCGTTCCGTAATAGTCATAGCCCCAGACGGCACTGAGCAGGACGTCGCGCGTGAGCACCCGTCCGACATTGCGTAGCAGATGTTCCAGGAGGCCGAACTCTTTGGCCGTAAGCGTGACCTCCTCCCCTTGTAGTCTGACTTCATGCCGGGAGAGGTCGACGGTCAACGGGCCGTAATGGTACTGGGTTTGGGCGCTGTTCGCGTTGCGATCCAAGCGCCGGAGCAGAGCTTTGACTCGTGCCACCAACGCCTTGGGACTGAAGGGTTTGGTCACATAGTCGTCGGCTCCCAGTTCGAGCCCGATGACCGTATCCGACTCCTCCGCCTTGGCGGTCAGCATGAGAATAGGAAGCAGCGCGGTCTCCTGATTCAGGCGGATGCGCTTGCAGACCTCCAGTCCGTCCAATTCCGGCAACATGAGGTCCAGGATAATTAGGTCCGGGTGTTCCGCCTTCACCTGACGCAACGCCTCTGTGCCCGTCATGGCCGCGACTGTCCGAAACCCCTCCTTCTCCAGATAGAGTTTGACGAGCTGCAGAATGTCTTTCTCATCTTCGACGATCAGAATTTTTTTGTGGATTGGTGCGGGCGAGGACATGGCGGGATTCTCCCACAATACTCCTGTCGCCTCAACAGGATCTTGTGGCGGCTGACGCGGTCCGCGTTGGTTGACGACAAGGGCAGGTCTGACGTAAGGTGACCGGTGCAGTGTGGCCATGTGTCCTCCCGGAGGGCCGAGCGCGCTATCGTGAGCGTCAAGGGGATACCGAATATGAAAATTTATTTAGCCAATCCTCGCGGATTTTGCGCGGGTGTCGACCGCGCTATCGATATTGTCGACCTGTCACTGAAAAAATATGGCGCGCCGATTTATGTGCGCCACGAGATTGTCCATAGTCGGCACGTGGTGAACTCGCTCCGGCATAAGGGCGCCGTGTTCGTGGAAGAGTTGAACGAGGTGCCCGAAGGATCAGTGGTGATCTTCAGTGCTCATGGTGTCGCAAAGTCGGTGTGGGAAGAAGCGCAGAGCCGCCGCCTGCACGTGATCGATGCCACCTGTCCGCTGGTCATCAAGGTGCATAACGAGGTCAACCGCGATTACACGCAGGGCTACGAGTTGATTCTCATTGGCCATGCAGGCCACCCGGAAGTCATCGGGACATTGGGACAGATCCCCGATAAATTCCACCTGGTGTCTTCAGTGAAAGACGTGGAAGCACTGCAGGTTGAAAAAACACAGAATCTGTCCTATGTCACCCAGACCACGCTCAGCGTGGATGAGTGCCGGGATATCGTCGAGGCCTTGCATCGACGCTTTCCCAACATCAAGGGGCCGCACCAGGAAGATATTTGTTATGCCACCCAGAATCGGCAGAACGCGGTCAAGTCGTTGTCGAAACTGGTGGACGTCATCCTCGTGATCGGGTCGCCGAACAGTTCGAATTCAAACCGGCTGCGCGAACTCGGCGAGCATTGCGGTATTCCTTCCTATCTCATCGATGCCGCGTCGGACATCAATCCGGATTGGCTGAAGGATGCGAAGAGTGTGGGCCTATCGGCGGGTGCCTCCGCTCCCGAAGTGTTGGTCACGGAAGTGGTGGCGTACCTGAAGCGCCTGGGCTCTTCTGAAGAAGTTGAGGAATTGACCGTCATCGAAGAGGATGTGGAGTTTCTCCTTCCCAAAGAGCTGGTCACCATCGAGTCTGCCTCGCGAACGGCGGCCTCCGCGAACTAGCTTCGCCGGGCGCCTTCCCGTTCTCCTACGTACGGATCTGGCCACTTCTCCATATATTGGGGGAGTGGCCTCTTTGTTCCCCCATATCAGGGGTTTTTCTTTGCATTGATCCTATCGCTGTGATAGAAGATTTTCCGTTTTATTCCTCACACAACGTCCCTTCTCAACCTTCTTGCTCTGGAGGTCGCCGGTGTATCTGAAGTCATTGGAAATGCTCGGCTTCAAGTCGTTCGCAGAGGCGAAGATCCAATTTCCGAAGGGCATCACGGCGATCGTGGGTCCGAACGGCAGCGGCAAAAGTAATGTCGTGGATTCCATCCTCTGGGTGCTGGGCGAGCAAAGCACCAAAACGCTTCGGAGCGAGAAGATGGAAGACGTCATCTTCAACGGGACCGAAGTGCGCAAACCGCTGGGCTTGGTGGAAGTGTCCCTGGTGATCGGCGGGCTGGGCGAGTTGCGCTTGGATGCGATCTCGGGGCTGCCGAGTCAGTTGAGCGAATACCAGGAACTGATGATCACGCGGCGTCTCTATCGCAACGGCGACAGCGAATATCTCATCAACAAAACGCCTTGCAGGCTAAAGGATATTCGCAACGTGCTGATCGAGACCAGGGCGGGGTCCAAGGGGCACACCGTCATCGAGCAGGGTCGGATTGAGCAGATCCTGCAGGCTTCGCCGCAGGACCGCCGGGAATTGATTGAGGAAACCGCCGGCATCGTTCGCTATAAAAAGCAGAAGGCCGAAGCCCTGCGCAAATTGGAGTCTACTCACCAAAACCTCGTGCGGGTGCGCGACATTGTGGCGGAGGTCAAGAAGCAGCTGAACTCGCTGGAACGCCAGGCTCGCCAGGCCCGGACCTACCAAACCTTGCAGCAAGAGGCTCGGGGGCTTGAGATCGAGCTCTTGTCCCGCGACTACCGCACCATGCATGCCGACCTGGAATCGGTGGATCGTGAAGCGCGTGAAGTCGAAGCGCTGGAGACCGAGCAGGTCGCCGAGCAGGCGCGGTTGGATTCGGAGCAGGAGACCATCCGGCTCCGCATGAACGACACCGCCGAGGCGATCTCGCGGGTGCGCGACACGTTGGCCGGCACCGAGCAGCGGCAGTCGCAGGCCTTGACGGCCGCGGAGGTTGAGCGAAACCGAACTGAACTGTTTGAGCGGCAACGCGTGCAGGCTGCCCAGGAGATGGAACGGTTGGCAGCCGATCAGGAACAGGCCCAGGCCGAGATCGAAGAACTTCGCGCGACCTTGCTCCAATTGGACGGTGACATCGTCGAGCAGGAAGCGCAGTTTCAGCAGGCAGATGCCGAAGCGAAGGCGCTGGCCGGACATCGAGCTGGAGCCGTCGCCGAAGAGGAGCGTGCACGGAAGGACGTGTTGAATCTCGCCGTCCTCGTCGCAAACACGGAACAGAGCCTTGCGCAGATCACGGCGCGCCAACAGGAAACCGCTGCACGGGCGGAGCGGGTCTCGCGCGAGCAGGAACAGATGGTCGCGCAAGTGGCCGGACTGGATGAGCAGCGTGAATTGCTGGCCGCACAGAGGGAGGAAGCAACTCAACGTATCCAGGGCCTCATGGCGGAACGGCAGGCAGCAATCGAACACATTGAAGGACTGGGCGGGCAGATCACGGGGTTGGATCGCGACATCGTTCGCTTCTCGGAAGAGGTCGCCGGTGTAGAGTCTCGACTGGGCGCACTGCAAGGCGTCGTGCGGGAAGAAATGGGGTATGGCCGGGAAGGGGAAGAGGAAGGTACCGCGCTGAAAACCTGCGACGGCGTGCGAGAGGCACTTGCGGAGTGGCTTGTGATTCCTCCAGGGCTCGATCGCGCGGTGGAAACGATTCTGGGCGAGCGTGTGCGTGGGTGGCTGGTTGATGAGCCTTCGGCCGCGAGCCGCGCGGTCGAGTTTTTGAAGGGCAAGGACCTCGGCCGTGGAGCCTTTATCCCACAGCAGATACGATGGGCCGCTGACCAGGTGGCGGGTGATGCCTCGGCCTCCTGGTGGCCGGCGCTGAATGGGCAACCGGGAGTCGTCGGTCGCGCGACGGATCTGATTCGTGCCGAAGGGGCGTCGGCCTCCACGTTGAATTATCTCTTCGACGGAATTGTCATCGTGGAATCCCTGGCTGTCGCCCTGCAACTCTGGGAGCAGCATCAATGGGCGGCTCCGGCAGGGCCAACCTACGTGACGTTATCCGGCGAGACGCTGGATGCGGCAGGCGTGATGACCGGTGGCGGCACCAGTGCCGGTGCCGGACTGTTGCAGCGTCGGCGTGAAGTCCTGGAGCTGGAGGCGCGACGGACCGAGGCGGTGCAGGCGCTGGAGCTGGCCAGGGTTGCGCGCGAAGAGGCGGCGGCTGCGCTGGGCCTAGGTCGTGAGGACGAACAGCGCCTCGGCAGAGCCATCCGCGAAGCGGAGATGTTGGAGTTGTCGCTGCAGAAGGATGATGCAGGCGTGGAGCGCCAGCGCGGAGAATTGCACCGGCGCATGGACGTGTTGGGGGAAGAACTGCAGCGGAGCTTGGCTGAACAGGCGCGGCTTCAGGAGCAGTTCCAGTCCAGCCAAGCGCAGCTGGAGCAATGGGTGGGGGAAAAGGTCGGACAGGAAAGCGGGTTGCTTCAGGTACGGGAACGGCTGGTCGTCATTGAGAGCCAGGGGCTTGCGATTCAGCAACGATTGACGGAAGTCCGCCTCTCCCTGGAAAGCATGCGCGGCCGGAGGGAGCATGCCACCGGAGACATTGCGCGGTTTACACAACGGCTGGATGCGGCGCAGCGGCGTGCAACCGATCTCGAAGAGCAGGTGGCCGGGTTGGTGCAGGCCACGGAGAGCAGCCGGGAGGAGCAGACCAGGCAGGAGGCGCTGTGCCGGGAGTTAGGCGCCGAAGTTGACGGGATCAAGGCGGAGTTGGTGGCTGCTCAGGAGCGCCAGGCCCAGGAAATGAGCGGGTTGCATGCGGTGGAGGAAACCCTCTCCACCGTGCGGCAAAGTCTGTCGGCGCTGCATGATCGCCGGATGACGGCCGAGGTGCGGAAGGCCGAAGTGAAGGCGCATCTATCCACCATCGAGAGCACGCTGGCGGGTACGTATCAAATCGATCCGGCCACGCTACTCATGGCACCGGCGGATGATCAGCCGGTACCCGAGGGCGAAGAACCGGCGGCGCCCGTTTCCCTGCTGGAAACGCCTCAGTTGCGGGAGCAGATTCAAAAGATCCGCGAGCGGCTGGACCGTATGGGCGCGATCAACCTGGCGGCGATCGACGAACATCGTGAATTGGAAGAACGTTATCAGTTTCTGACGACGCAGGAGCAGGACCTCTCGACGTCCATCGCCTCTCTCAAGGAAATCATTCAGCGCATCAACCGGACGACGAAAGACATGTTCGTGGAGACCTTCAACGAACTGCAGCAGAAGTTCCGGGATGTCTTCGCTCAATTCTTTCCCGGTGGCCGCGCCGAGTTGCAATTGGTCGAGGAGCCGCTGGAAGAAGGGGTGGAGGACAATGGCGCCCGCGAGCCCGGTGTGGAGATCGTGGCGCAGCCGCCGGGGAAACGTTTGAAGAGCATTACCATGTTGTCCGGCGGAGAAAAGACCCTGACCGCGATGGCGCTGCTCATCGCCAGCTTCCTGATCCGCCCGACGCCGTTCTGTATCCTGGACGAAATCGACGCGCCGCTCGACGAAGAAAATATCGGGCGCTTCACGAGCGTGTTGCGCAGTTTGTCGTCGACCGCCCAGTTCATGGTCATCACGCACAACAAGCGGACGATGGCGATGGCGGATTCGCTTTTCGGGGTGACGATGGAAGAGCCCGGCGTGTCGACCTTGATCTCGGTCAAGCTCGGCGATCTCCAGCCGGCCTAATCGAGGAAACGCGCGAGCCGAACGGGTGCGTAGTCTTCAGTTCCTGCGGGCACTTAGGATCCATGGAAGGGGCTGCTTCCCTTGACTGGCCCAAAGCAGTTTGTTATACAGTCCTGCTAATGGTTATAACTGGTACTGTGCGGTTTCATGTGATCGCAGCTTGATTGATGGAACCGTCTCGAATATCGATCCCGCCGTCTTTGTCGGATTCACGGCAACACGCTATGCGACTTCTCAAGAACCTGTTCAATCGTCTGTCCGATAGCCTCTTGGTGTCGGTGCCCAGTCGAATCAGGGCGGCGCGCGACTTCGCGTCCGCTCCGGTATTGCGATTGGTCTCCAACAAACCTGACGCTCCGGTCGGGGACAGTGCGGCGAAACGGGCTCCTTCCCATTCGATCGGCCAACTGGAAGCCTTGGAAGAGGCGCTCCGGAAAAGTCAGGCCTGGTTTCTGGCGAGGCAGGATGCGTCTGAAGGATACTGGGTTGCCGAACTGGAAGCCGATACGACGCTGAGCTCCGAATACTTGATGTTGCGCCGGTTCATGAATTGCGTCGATCCCGAGCGCGAGCGCAAGGTGATCCGCTATTTGAAATCCGCGCAGCTTCCCTGCGGAGGCTGGCCGATTTACCACGGAGGCCCCGCGGATATCAGCGCCTCTGTGAAGGCCTACTTTGCCTTGAAGCTCTCCGGCGTGTCCGCGGATGAGCCGTTCATGGTGAATGCTAGAACCTGTATCCTCGACAAGGGCGGGGTGGTGGCGGCTAACGTCTTCACGAAAATCGCCTTGGCTCTCTTCGGGCAGTACGATTGGCGCGGCGTCCCCAGCATGCCTCCCGAAATCATGCTGTTGCCGAAGCGGTTCTATTTCAGCATCTACGCCATTTCCTACTGGTCGCGCGCGGTGCTGATTCCCCTCTTGATCATTTTCGCGAAACGACCGCAGTGTTATGTGCCGCCGGAGCAGGGCATAGACGAGTTGTACACGGAGCCCCCGGCGCAGATTGACTATGGCACGGTGCCGCCCTTCAAGAAGGACCGGACCTGGTTTACCGCCCGAAACTTTTTCATCAATCTTGATGCGTTGCTCAAGATCTACGATCGCTCGCCGGTGGAATGGGTTCGGCAGAAGGCGCTGAAGTGCGCCGAGAACTGGATGCTCGATCACATGAAGGGAAGCGGAGGCCTCGGCGCGATTTATCCCGCCATGGCCAACTCCGTCATGGCTCTGCATTGCCTCGGGTATAAGAACGACGATCACTTGCTGGCGAAGGCGATGCGGGAGATCGAAGAGCTCGAGATTCACGACACCGTGATGGACAACGGGCAATGTGTCGATGCCCTGCATCTGCAGCCTTGCCATTCTCCGATCTGGGACACGGCGTTGCTCATCAATGCGCTCTCCGAGGCAGGAATGCCGCAGGACCATCCGGCGTTACAAAAAGCGGCCAGCTGGTTGCTGTCCAAACAAACGAAGACTGTCGGCGATTGGATTATTTCCTCGCCCGGAGCAGAGCCGGGTGGCTGGTACTTCCAATTCGAAAATGAGTTGTTCCCGGATGTCGACGATTCGGCGGTGGTGCTGATGGCCCTGACCAAAGTGCGACTTCCGGATGAAGAGCAGCAGCGGCTGGCGATTCGTCGCGGATGCCGCTGGGTGACCGCTATGCAGGGGTCGGACGGCGGCTGGGGCGCCTACGACGTTGACAACAACCGGATCGTGTTCAACTACATTCCCTTTGCCGATCACCGTGCCCTGCTGGATCCCAGCACGGCCGACTTGGCCGGTCGATGCCTCGAAATGCTCGCGAGCCTGGGGTATGACTGGACGCACCCCTCGGTGGCCTCCGCCCTGGCCTTCGTGAAAAACGATCAGGAGCACGACGGCAGCTGGTATGGTCGCTGGGGAGTGAACTATATTTACGGCACCTGGTCGGTTCTGTCCGGGCTGCGCGCCATCGGTGAAGACCTCTCGTCGCCCTATATCCGCCGGGCGGTCAGCTGGGTCGAATCGAAACAGAATCCTGACGGCGGGTGGGGCGAATCCTGCCTGTCCTATGCCGATGTCGCGGAAAGCGGCCGTGGCGAGAGTACCCCCTCGCAAACCGCCTGGGCGCTGTTGGCCCTCATGGCAGGCGGCGTGACTGACTCGTTCAGCCTGGCCAGGGGCATCCATTACCTCATTCGGAATCAGCGGAAGGATGGGTCATGGGAAGAGGTACGCCATACCGGAACCGGTTTCCCTCGCGTGTTCTATCTTCGTTATCATTGGTATTGCCAATACTTCCCCCTCTGGGCGCTGGCCATGTACCGCAATCTGAAGACTCGTGGAACGACGAGGGCGGATGAATTGCGCCAGCTGGCCTATCAATCAGGACAGTTCCGGTCGCCACGCTGACCGTGGGTGTTCATCGAACCCACCTCTTCTTGTCATCATTCCCCGGGAGCCGCTGTGACCGCGATCGGAGTCTTCGTAGCGACTCGATGGGAGCTCGACGCGGTGCGTCGTGCGTTCGGGACAACCGAGGCGCGGGTCGTCGACGGAATTCGCTGTCTGGTCGCGCGGCAGGCGCAGGCGGAATGGTGGATCATTCCCATGGGAGTCGGGCCTGAGCGGGCGGCTGCCACTGCGAGACGCATGCTCGCCGCGCAGCCATTCACTGCCGTATGGTCCACTGGATTTGCCTGTGCTCTGGGCTCTGCCCGCATCGGCGATGTTTTGATCGGCACGCAGGTCACCATGGAGGACGGCCAGTCGACAGGGCGGCCGGTGTCCTGTGCTCAGACGCTGGTCGATTGGATGAGGCAGGCCGTAGAGGCGCAGGGGCTTTCGATGCAGGCCGGTGGGTTCGTGACAGTTCCGCGAGTGCTTTGTCGGGCAGAAGAGAAACGAGAGATGGCCGCACAAGCAGGAGGCATAGGTCTCGATATGGAGAGCGCAGCCTTGGGGCTCGTGGCTTCGGAGCACCGGATTCCGTTTGCGATTGTGCGTACGGTTTCGGATCTGGTGGATGAGAGTCTGCCGCTTGACTTCAACCTGTTTCTCAGGCCATCTGGATGGGCGAAGGGCGTGGTCGCATGCCTCACGCATCCGACGAGCCTCATCGGCCTCAACCGATTGCGGGTGCAAAGCCGGATCGCAGGGGCGCAGCTGACGGCCTTGTATCGTGCTTGTGCCGACCGGGCTCTGCGCGAAGGGTTTGCCTGACCGAGGACGACGCAGGACACGTCTCTTGGATCGAGAGGCGAGAGGAGGAGTGGCGTGGAAGGGATTGCTCGCATCGGACGGTACACGATCGACCTGACGGAACAGATGGGGCGGATGATGATGTTCGTCCTGTCGTCCTTTGCCTGGTTGACCCGTCCGCCGTTCAGGGTCTACCAGATCGTCAAGCAACTGAATTTTATCGGTTACAAGTCCACCTTCGTGGTTGTCCTCACGGCCGTCTTTACCGGCATGGTCCTGGCGCTTCAAGGGCATTACACGTTGAGGAAATTCGGCTCGGAAGCCGTGCTCGGCTCCGCTGTGGCGCTCAGCATCATTCGGGAATTAGGGCCGGTGCTCGCGGCGTTGATGGTGACGGCCCGCGCCGGCTCTGCCATGACGGCTGAGATCGGCATCATGCGGATTACCGAACAAATCGATGCCTTGGACACGATGGCGGTGAATCCGCTGCAATATCTGATCGGTCCCAAGCTTGTGGCCAGCTTAATCGCCGTGCCGCTGTTGGTCGCCTTGTTCGACGTGGTTGGCATATACGGCGGGTATGTCGTCGGCGTGCAGTTACTGAACGGCAATGAGGGCGCCTACTGGAGCTCGATTGAATCGGCGGTGGAATGGAAGGATGTCTACGGAGGCATTCTCAAATCGATCAGCTTCGGCCTGTTGATCAGTTGGGTCTGCTGCTATAAGGGATTTCATACCAAACACAGCGCCGAAGGGTTGGGAACCGCAACCACCGAAGCCGTGGTGCTCTCGGCGGTCTTGATTCTGGTGTGGGACTATTTCCTGACCTCGGTACTGCTGTAAAGCCCTCAAGCCTGAGGGGTGAAGCGCCTGAGGCGAGCGGGAGTGGGACGGCAGGGGGCGGGATGTGGCCCCGATGAGGAACTATGATCAAGCTGGTCGGTGTGGAAAAAACCCTGGGGAAGCAGCCGGTACTGCGCGGCGTTGACCTGACGATTCCCACGGGAAAACTGACGACGATTATCGGACGTAGCGGTGAAGGCAAGAGTGTGCTGTTGAAGCACATCATCGGCCTGATGCAGCCGGATCGAGGCGAAGTCTGGATCGACGGGACGGACATCGCCCGTCTCAAAGGGCAGGCGCTCAACGAGGTTCGCAAAAAATTCGCGATGCTGTTCCAGGGCGCCGCGCTGTTCGATTCGATGACGGTATTTGAAAATGTTGCCTTCCCCTTGCGGGAAAAACTCCGGTTGAAGGGCGACGTCGTCACCAGGCGGGTTGAGGAGAAGCTGGAGCAGGTCGGGTTAAAGGGCATGGGACATAAGTTTCCCGCTGAACTGAGCGGCGGCATGCGCAAACGCGCCGGGCTGGCACGTGCGCTGGTGATGGAGCCGGAAATCATTCTGTTCGATGAGCCGACCACGGGCCTTGACCCACTGATGGCCAAGGCCATTCACGACCTTATCGTGGCGATGCAGCAGCAATTCCGGTTCACCGCCGTCATGGTCAGCCATGAGATCCCTGAAATTTTTGGTATATCCGACTACGTGGCGATGTTGAAGAACGGCCGGATCGCCGAGATGGCGCCATCGAGCGAGTTTGTGAAAACGACGGATGAAGAGATTCGGGAGTTCATTTTTGTTGGAGGCACCGTCACGGCAAAGGGGCTGCCCACCGCATCCCTCTGATAGGAGACGTTATGGAACGTGCAAAGCTGGAACTGATGGTCGGAGTCTTCGTGCTCGTCGGGCTTGCCTGTCTGGGCTATTTGTCCATTAAGCTGGGAAAGCTGGAAGTCATCGGTGGGCACAATTACGCCGTCGAGGCGGAGTTTACGTCTGCGTCGGGACTCAAGCCCGGCGCATCGGTGGAAATCGCCGGAGTCGAGGTCGGCCGCGTTCGGCACATTGGCTTGAGCAGCGACCGGGCCCTGGTCGCCCTGGCAATTCAGGACGGCGTCAAGCTGTATTCGGACACGATTGCCTCAATCAAGACCCGCGGAATCATCGGTGATAAGTATCTCGCGCTCTCCGTGGGCGGCGGCGGCGACGTGTTGAAGCCCGGCGATAAGATTCGTGACACCGAGGCCGGACTTGATCTGGAAGAATTGGTTAGCCAGTATGTACATGGCAAGGTCAACTAGTCTCACCGCGTCACGCGTCACAGGGATGGCCATGCGTGAAAAAATCCGGGGAGGCGAGGGGATCACCACTCACAGGAGAGGTGTCGATATGTATGTCAGACAATGGATAGTCGTAGGGATGGTCTTGGCCCTGCAGCTGTGCGTCGGTGGGCTGTCGTCCGCCCTGGCCGGGCCGGCGACCGAGTCGATCAGGGGCACGGTCGATGAAGTACTCAGGATATTGAACGATAAGGAGCTGAAGGCGCCCGCCCGACAAGAAGATCGCCGGCAGCGTTTGGAGAAAGTGGTGGCGGCGCGATTCGACTATTCCGAAATGTCCCGGCGGTCGTTGGGGGCGCAGTGGAATCAATTATCGGATAAGGAGAAGCAGGAATTTATTGACCTGTTTCGAACCCTGCTGACCAACACCTATGCCGATCGGGTCGAGACGTACTCCGGCGAAGGGGTGCAGTATCTCAATGAGCGCACGGAAAAAGAATATGCGGAAGTGCGCACCAAGGTGCTGTCCGGCAAGACCGAAATCCCCATGGATTACCGGTTGCTGAATAAAAGTAACGACTGGCATGTCTATGACGTCGTGGTCGATGGCGTCAGTCTGGTGAACAATTACCGCGGACAATTTACGAAGATCCTCCACACCTCCTCGTATTCCGACCTCGTTGACCAACTCCGCAAGAAATCCGACAAGATCAAAGCTCCGTAGTACGTAGGGAGCGACCAATTCCGGCGAGCGCCATGCAGCGTGATTATTTTTTGTCGATCCGAGTTTTCCTGGCGCTGGCCGGACTCTTCTCGCTGAGTCTTTCAGATCCGGCATGGGCGGACACGCAAATTTTCCCTGTGCCGTCGGTCTCCAGCAGCCGAAACGACGGGAACGATGCCGGCTTGATCGCGCCGATTCTGATCACGGACCCGGACGGCGAGTTGAAATATCTCATGGCGCCCATGCTCATCCAGAACTCCATCGTGGGTACCCGCGGGGTGTTCAATCTCTTCAAATACGAGCCGGGCGGGCGCCAGATGAAATTCATTGCCTCGCTGACCGAACGAATCGAGAGGAAGGTGGTGTTCGATTATGCCGATCCGGCGTTCGCCAACGGACAATACTCGCTCAATTTCGGTGGCACGTTTTTCAAGAACGCCACCTCGCGGTTCTTCGGACTCGGGCAGGCGACGGTGCAGGCCGGTGAGTCGAACTATACGGCGCGGGAAGCGCGCGCCTACTGGCGGCTCGGTCTCTACGCCAATGAAGTGACGCAGATTTCGGTGGGGCAGCGGGTGCGGCAGGTACAGTTGCAGCGGGGTGCCACGGATCTCCCGTTTTCGGTCGAACAGTTCCCTACGGTCGACGGCATTCAGGGCGAGTCGATCATCGTCGGTCACCGGGCCACGTTTTACTACGACACGCGCGACAGTCTGGTCTCGCCGACCGACGGTGTGGCGGTCACCGCCTATGCCGAATTGAATCAAAATATAAAAAACGGCGACCATCCGGTCTATTCGCGGTATGAACTCGAAGTCAAAAAGTTATTTCCTAGTGAATCCAAGCGCGCCATTCTGGTTGTTCGCGCCGATCTGCAAGCGACGATCGGTTCACAGGTTCCGTTTTTCGAGCAGTCGTCGCTGGGAGGGCAGAACAACCTGCGCGGCTTCGGGTTGGACCGCTACATCGACAAGCACCTCATCGCCCTCAGTATCGAGGAACGCATACATATTCTGAGGACGAAACTGGCGGGGGTGACGGCGGATTTCGAGATCGCGCCCTTTCTGGATACCGGTCAGGTGTTTAATTCCTTTAAAGACGTCAGTTTTCAGGACTACCGGATGACCCCGGGCCTCGGGTTTCGCGCGATCGTCCGGCCCAACGTTGTTGGCCGGGTCGATTATGGATATAGTCGTGAAGGCGGAGCGGTGTTCGCCGGGTTAGATTTCCCCTATTAGACGCCAGTGAGTGAACGGCCGGTATTACTCATGCGGCACACAATCTATTTCCTCTGCATGTTCGCGATCCCCTGTGGATTGCCGCTTCTGGCTGGAGCGGAAGGGTTTGGCCCGTTCCCCGTCAGAAACTTTCAAGCGCTCGACCAGCTGGTATTGGCCATGCCGGGCGAGCGGGCGGCGGTGCTGAAGAAGGGCGATTTCGACATCCGCCTGGAAGCGGCCAATACCGCGTCGATTGCCAGAGATCAGGAAGAGCAGGCCGACGTCACGATGAAGTTTGAAACCGTACGGGCCGGGCTGTTTCTTCGATATGGTCTGACCGACCGACTGGAGCTTGGTGTTGAAGTTCCCGCCTACCACCGGCATCGAGGATTCATGGAAGAGCCGATCCTCGGAGTCGAGCGTGGGACGACCGGGATTTCGCCGCCTCGCAAGGCCCTGCGGGAGACCGACTACGCCTTCAATGTTTCGAACGGTGGCCGCACGATGTTTCAGGGCTCGAAGGGCGCGACGGGGTTGGGCGATATTTCGTTTTATGGGAAGTATCAGTTGCTCAAGGAGACTGGCAGCC
The DNA here is from genome assembly GCA_009594995.1 of Nitrospira sp. Lineage (GTDB taxonomy): Bacteria > Nitrospirota > Nitrospiria > Nitrospirales > Nitrospiraceae > Nitrospira_A. Next base: position 51,209 of record VOPR01000016.1, read on the forward strand.
TTCCAGCCCTGTCGGTGCGGGTAGGGGTGAAGGCTCCGACCGGAGATACGAACGAAGTGTTCGGCAGCGGCCATCCGGATGCCGGCATCGGCCTCGCCTTGGATAAGACCTTCGCTTCTGGATGGATTCTATACGCCAATTTGAACGGGGTCTTTCCCACCGGGAAAATCGCGGGACTCGAACTCCAGCCGGTCATAAGCGGATTGGTCGCAGTGGAATATCTCTGGACCGAGAATTTTTCCATCACCGCGCAGTTCGACTACTATTCCCCACCGTTTCACGGCACAGGAACGCGCGTCTTGGATAAGGGGGTGACCGAGTCGGTGCTCGGGGTGAGCTACCGGGTGCTGCCGGGTCTGCTCTGGCAACTGTACGGAGTGGAGAATTTGGATTTTATTACCGGGAGCGCGGCGGATTTCACGCTGTCGACCGTCTTCACCTACCGGTTTCGGTCATGAAATTCGATTGGCCGCCCCCGGCGGAGGGAGCGAAATCTTGACATGGGCTTTGCCATATGTGAGGATGAGTCGATTTGTACGAAACTTCTTTCGCTGCTTCGCCACGACCTTCTCAAGACGATTGTTTTCCACCTATATGAATACCTGCGTCCAGTCATGCTTTGACAAGGAGATTGTGCAATGTCTCTGCTAAAAAATATCCACAGTCCCGCTGATTTGAAGCGCCTGTCCCCTGAACAGTTTCCGGAACTATGCCAGGAGATTCGTGAGCAGATCCTTGCGGTGGTTTCGAATGTCGGGGGGCATCTGGCCTCCAACTTGGGCGTCGTGGAATTGACCGTCGCATTGCAATATCTCCTGGATACACCGAAAGATAAGATTGTCTGGGATACCAGCAACCAAGCCTATACCCATAAGCTCCTCACCGGCCGGCGGGAACAGTTCCACACCTTGCGGCAATACGGCGGATTGAGCGGTTTCTGTAAGCGTGAAGAAAGCGTCTATGACACCTTTAACGCCGGGCATGCCGGCACCGGGGTTTCCGCCGCATTTGGCATGGTGGAGGCACGCGAGCAGCGGGGCGAGAAACATAAGGTGGTCTGCGTTGTCGGCGACGGCGCGATGACGGCGGGCATGACCCTGGAGGGATTACACCACGCGGGCGGGACGAACAAGGATTTCATCGTCGTCCTGAATGACAACCAGATGTCTATCTCGCGCAACGTGGGTGCCATTTCCGCCTACCTGAACCGGACCTTCACCGGTGAGTTCTACGCGCGGATGCGGGAAGAAACCGGCCAGCTCTTGCGGAAGATTCCCCACATCGGGCTGGAAGTGCAGAAAATCGCTCGCCGGGCCGAGGAATTAGCCAAGGGCGCCATTCTTCCTGGTTTATTGTTCGAAGAATTGGGCTTTCAGTACGCCGGGCCGATCGACGGACATAACTTCGAGCACCTTCTTCCGACATTGGAGAACGTGCTGAAAATGAAGGGGCCGGTCCTGCTGCACGTCATCACGAAGAAGGGCTTGGGCTATCAGGCGGCGATGGATAACCCCGTCTGGTTCCATGCCTGCCCTCCCTTCGTGCGCGAAACCGGCGTGCCGGCGAAAAAAGCCGTGCGGCCGAGTTACACGAGCATGGCCGTGGATGCCTTGATCAAGGTGGCTCACCAAGACAAACGGGTTGTGGCCATCACCGCCGCCATGTGCGAAGGCACGGGCCTCAATGCGTTTGAAAAAGTGTTTCCGGATCGTATCTATGATGTCGGTATTGCCGAGCAACATGCCGTGACCTTTGCGGCTGGTATGGCGGCGCAGGGGATGAAGCCGGTTGTCGCCCTCTATTCCACTTTCTTGCAGCGGGCCTACGACCAGGTGGTACACGATGTGGCGACCCAAAACTTGCCGGTGACGTTCTGTATCGACCGGGGCGGCCTCGTCGCGGAAGATGGAACCACGCACCACGGCGCGTTTGACTTCGCGTTCTTGCGCCATGTGCCGAATATGGTCGTTGCCGCACCCAAGGACGAAAACGAACTGCAGCACATGATGAAGACCTGCGTCAGTTACGATGGTCCCGCGTCCGTGCGATACGCTCGTGGCGTGAGCCTCGGGGTGTCGATGGATCCGGAGCCTACGGCCTTGCCGATCGGGAAGGGCGAGCTGTTGCGGGAAGGGACTGATGTGGCCATTGTGGGGATCGGAGTCACGGTGTGGCCGGCCCTGAAGGCCGCGGAGCGATTGGCGCAAGAGGGTATCTCTGCCGCCGTCGTGAACGCCCGGTTCGTGAAGCCGCTCGACACGGAACTGATCATCAATACCGCCAAGAAAGTCCGTTGTCTGGTGACAGTGGAAGAAGGATGCAAGATGGGCGGATTCGGGTCCGCGGTTCTAGAGGCCCTGTCAGAAGAAGGGCTCACCCATTTGCGCACCAAGCTGATCGGCCTTCCCGACTGGTATATCGAGCAGGGACCTCAGGATCTACTGCGCGAACGATATGGTCTGACGGCCGACGGGATCTATAACAGCGTGAAAGCGTTGTTCGGCGCCAGTGTGGCGACGGACGATGCCGCACGATTGGCGTCGCTCGTGGGAAGTTTGCCGCACGGCGATGAGCAGGGCAGCTAGCTGAAGTCGGGCCGGTAGACGACACTACAATAGAGAAGCTGAGCAGCTGATGCATATCACCAGGAAAAAGACACGGCAGATTCAGGCGGGATCGGTCAAGATTGGCGGGGATGCGCCGATTTCAGTCCAATCGATGTGTTCCACGGATACACGCGATGTGAAGGCCACGGTGGCTCAGATCCGTCAGCTGGAAGAGGCCGGGTGTGAAATCATCCGTGTTGCTGTCCCTGATGACGAGGCGGCAGCCGCGCTTCCCCAGATCAAAGCCGCGATGACGGTTCCGCTGATCGCCGACATTCACTTTGATCATCGGCTGGCCCTCAAGGCCGCCGAGGTCGTCGATTGTGTCCGCATCAATCCCGGGAACATCGGCGCCTGGTGGAAAGTGCAGGAAGTGATCAAGGCCGTCAATGAGCGGGGGATTCCCCTGCGCGTAGGTGTGAACGGCGGCTCGCTCGAACGTCCCTTGCTGGACAAGTATGGCTGGCCCTCGCCGGAAGCCTTGTCGGAATCAGCCCTCAACGCGGTCCATGCCTTGGAAGACGAGGGCTTCACCAACATGAAGGTGTCGCTCAAAGCCTCCGATGTGCATCACGCCATCGATGCCTACTATTTGTTTTCCACCCAGTCGAACTATCCCTTGCACATCGGTATCACGGAAGCGGGGACTGCCATGACCGGTGCCGTGAAGTCCGCCATCGGCCTCGGCTGGCTCCTGTCGCAGGGCATTGGTGACACGTTGCGCGTGTCGCTAGCTGCTGATCCGGTGGAAGAGGTGAAAGTCGGCTTCGAGATCCTCAAATCGCTGGAGCTGCGGCATCGCGGCATCAACGTGATCGCCTGTCCGACCTGCGGCCGGGTTGAAATCGATGTGGTGCGTATGGCGAACGAGCTGGAAAAGAAACTGGGCCATATCAAGACGCCATTGAACGTATCTGTGCTCGGTTGTGTCGTGAACGGCATCGGCGAGGGCAAAGAAGCGGATATCGGCATCGCCGGCGGCGAAGGGAAAGGCATTCTCTTCAAAAAGGGCAAGCTGATGCGGAAGGTGCCGCTCGAAGAACTCATGGACACCTTGATCCATGAAGTTGAGTTACTGGCGAAGGAAAAAGAAGCCGAAGCCGCCGGGGTGTCTCACGAGGCGCCGGCTGCTGTCGATGGGCATGCGGAGCCAGGCTGGGAACTGATCGGCCATGCGCCGGATGAACATTCGACGATCGTTCGTGATATTCCCGTGCTTCCAACCAAGCCGTAATTTGCCGTCGTGTACCCGCTGCGATATTTCTTGAGAATATTCCTGCGTTTCATGGCTCTTCGCGGTTGAGTTCCTGAAGCTCCCCCTTCTATAATCCGTTCCGTGGCGCCGTACCCAAGTGGCTAAGGGAGCAGTCTGCAAAACTGCGATGCGGCGGTTCGAACCCGCCCGGCGCCTCCAACCCGCACTTCATACGTCTCTGCGGCCATTCAAGCAGAGTCATTTTTCTCCTCCTACAAAAATCCTACAGTGATTTCCCTTCCTAGGCTGATCTCACCCTGAAACCCTTCAATGGTTCCGGACGACGAGATACTCGTTTCCAGTGGGTTGTTTTTTGTGCGCGCGGTCTGCCCCTGCATGATTGCCGAATAGACGGGGTGTATCTTCACACCGTTAGGCCGCGCATCGCTGATACCTGCCGAATATCTGACGCGAATTTCCTTCTCAAATATGCTCTTCACCTTTGAGCAGCCGCGTGAATCGGCGTTGGTTCATGGTAGGCTGCAGCCTGAAGGACGACCTGCTATCTGAGAGGACTCATGGCCCCAGATCCCATTTTCTTCCGAGATCTCGCATATGTTTTCATCGCTGCGGTCATAGGCGGGTCCTCCGCCTACCTGCTTCGTCAGCCATTAATTCTTGGCTATGTCTTCGGTGGCATTTTAATCGGCCCCTTTACCCCGGGCCCCTCCATTTCGGATGTGCATAGTTTCGAATTATTCGCCGAGATCGGCGTGATCCTCTTGATGTTCTGCATCGGGATCGAGTTTTCCCTGAATGACCTGTTACGAGTGCGGTGGGTCGCTTTGCTGGGAGGGCCACTCGGTATTGTCCTCTCCATTCTCCTGGCCGTCGGTCTGGGCCATGTCGTGGGATGGAGTTGGATTCAAAGCATGGTGATCGGGTCGGTGGTGTCCGTGGCCAGCACGATGGTTTTGGCGCGCTTGCTGCTAGATAGTGGAGACCTGCGGGCCAAACATGGCCGGGTGATGCTCGGAATCACCCTCGTGGAGGATTTGGCGGTGGTCGTCCTCACCGTCCTGGTTCCGGCGCTGGGTGCACTGGAACCCGGGCGCTTTGCCACGATCGGAAAGGCCCTGTGGCTTGCCGTTCTGATTCTGGTTCCCTTCGCCTATCTCGCGTCCAAAGCCATTCCGCCCTTGTTGACTCGCATTGCGAAGACACAAAATGCCGAGCTCTTTTTGCTGGTCGCACTCTCCTTAGGAATTGGAACGGCCGCTGTTACACAGTTGGCGGGCTTGTCCCTGGCATTGGGGGCATTTCTGGCAGGATTGATTATTAGTGGATCGGAGTATGGGCACGAAACCTTAGCCCGGCTTCTGTCGCTCCGCGACGCATTCGTGGCCCTGTTCTTTGTGACGATCGGTGTCCTCATTGATCCGCGCGTGGTGTGGGCCAATCTTCCGCTGCTCGGTCTCATGCTCGGATTGATTATCGTGGGGAAATTCGTCATTTGGACGTTGGTCGTGAGGCTGTTTCGTTATGCCTGGGGCACAGCCCTGCTCGTAGGGGCCGGGCTCACGCAGATCGGCGAGTTTTCTTTCGTGCTGGTTCAGGTCGCCAAAACGGCGGGCCATGTGAGCGAGGATGTCTACAATGCCACCCTGGCCGCCTCGCTGCTGAGTATTCTCCTCAACGCGCCCCTCGTCCGGTATGCGCCGGGATGGATTGCCGCATTGCACTTTAAGATGGGACGAGCGTCCTTGCCTACTCAAGGCGGGGTTTCTGACGACCAAGCCGGACATGTGGTGTTGTGCGGGTTTGGTCGAATGGGTAGCACGGTTGGGCTCGCGCTCGATCATTTTCAGCTCCCATACACCGTGATTGAGCGCGACCCGGACCTGGTCCGGCAGCTCCGCAGGCGGGGAATTTCCTGCGTATACGGAGATGCTTCGCAAACAGAACTGTTGAAGGCGGCTGGCGCGCAACATGCGGCGCTGGTGATCGTGGCCCTGCCAGTGATTCATGAGGCGTCGCTGACCGTTCGCCGATTCCGGGCGCTGAATGAAAAAATCCCTCTCCTTGCCAGAGCGCATGACTTCAGGGAGGCGGGGGATTTGAAGAGCGTAGGCGCAACGGAAGTCATTCTCCCTGAGGTCGAGGGTGCGCACACCTTGATTCGGCATGCGTTTCAGGCATTGCATGTCTCGAAGCCGAACATTCTCGATTATCTGAAGTCCTGCCAGGCGTTCCGAGCATCGAGCGCAAGCCCGGAGCCTGGCTCGTAGGAGGTAGGCGGCGCACGTTCTGAGGGAATGGTCAGCGATGAGAAAGATTGCGCCCTGAGCTGAATCGAGGACGGTCTAGATGCGTTGTGCTATCGCCCGAAGTGATAGGCGATCCCAAACATAAACAGATTGGCTCGATAGTCGGCGGTGATGTTGTCGCGGCTAAATTTAAACTGGGCGAAGTTGTATTTGTATTCGATGAAGGGTGCAATGGAGTCGGTCATGTAATAGCGGATACCTGCCAGTACGTTAAAGCTTGGAGCAAAAGACGCTTCCGGCCGGAAATTTCCATTGGAAATATTGCCCACGTTGAGGCCGATACCCAAACCGGCATAGGGCTCTACTTTGTATTGATAGCCAGTGACCCGAACCAACGCATTAAATGCCAGCGAATGGACCTGGAGGTCGGCCCCGGGAATCCTTCCGGACAAACGCGGATTGCTGGAGGTGGGGAGCGTTTGCTGTTTGACGCCTGGTGTGGAGCGGTAGGCGTCAACCTCAAGGCCGAACCAGTTATAGCCGCGGTCGTTGAAATAATGGCCGATTTTACCGCCGTAGAAAAGGTCCTTCTGGAGTGATACTTTACCCGCATCCGTGGTGTCGAAGGTGGGGGTGTTCATGCCCATTCCTGCTGCGATATAGGTTTCAGCCTGGGCAACGATAGGAGCCCCGAGCAGGCTTAGGAATAGTAGACTGATGACCCAACGGCGCATTACCCCTCCTCTTGCCAGGACAAATCCTTGAAATGGCACTTAGGATGCTACTCTAACGGGCTTGCCGCGAGGTGGCAAGAGAGAAGTGCATCTCAGAATTGGCCGCAGGATGATTCGCTTCGATGCAGCAGGGTCGGACGCAGACAGAATCCTCGCCACGGCGAATGATCCCAGGACCAGTTCAGCAGTGCATATTCCGTGTGCGTGACACGGTTGTCGATGGTACGTCCAAATCCGCCGATGCGCAACGAGAAGCCGGCGGGGAGCAGGAAATCTTTCAAGAGTCCGAATTCCGTGAAATTGCCGGCGTAGTAGGCAGGATCGCCCTGTTCGTTCACAAAATGCTCACCGCGCCAAACGGTCACATAGGGCCGCCACCCGTCGAGGTTCACCCCGGCGGTTAGCTGATACCCGCGCCCCCGCACGATCGGTGCGCCGCCTTGAGTCGGTTCGTTCTGGCTCGTGAGGTACAACGCCATCACATCGATCTCCTTGAACCAAGGCAAGGCAGACCAGTATCGGCCTGGCTGGAAGGTCAATTGCGGGCCGAAGGCCGTCAGGAAATTATTCGAGGCGGGTCTGTCGCGTGGAAGGCCTACGCCGAAGAACGTGCGGGATTCAGAGTATTGCGTCCCCCCGCTGTGAGCCCAATAGACCTGACCATTGAAGGAAAGGAATCCCGCGCCTGCTCGCCCCGCATAGCCCACGTCGAAACGTTCCGCCTTTTGGAACGTTTCAAGCTGCTTCCAATTGATGAAGAGATCCTGCTGATAATGTTCTCGGTTCACCAGCAATTGGAAGCCCTGCTCGAGGGGGCGTGCAAACAACGTAGCATCGTTAAACAGCGCATCCACAAAAGGGTGGTTGCGCTTGATGGTGCCAGCAATCACCGATACCTGCGGCCAGAATTCATATTCTGCCGATAGGACCGGCTGCACGGTGTGGAAGCGTTGAGTGTCCCCGACAGGCAACCCTGCAAACACGCCGATATCAAAGTGTAGTCTCGGCGAAGGGGCATAGCGAAGTACCGGTGCCAGGTACTGTCCGGCGAAAGTGGCATTGGCTACGGGCCGTCCGCCGATCTGTCCGAGGCCGGAATAGTTAATGTTGTAGACGTAGGTCAGCGCATCGACCTTAGCTGTGAATCGCGGCTCGGTAGTTTCTGGCTGTTCGGACGCCCCAGTGTTCTGAGTGGGGAACAGGTCTCTCATGAGGCGCCCGTCAGCCGTATCCCAGTTCCAGTTGAAGACCAGATATTGTTGATTGACCCACTTAAAGGTATCCCGGTTCTGATAATTCACCCCGTCTTCGGTGAAGAAGGCCCGGATGCGGCGTGCTTGGACGCCAAACTCGATGGAGGCCGACTCGCCGAGCGGGACGATCTTTGAGAGGCCGAATTCGGGGAAATTGCTGGCGGCGTATTCAGGGTCGCCCTGCTGACTCAAGAAGTGACGTCCCCTCCAAAAGGAGACCGACGGCCTCCATCCCGAGAAGTCCATCCAGACGATCAGTTCATAGCCGCGCCCCCGAACGGCAGGGCCACCGGCGAGCGAGTCGTTCAACGACGTCAAATAGGTGGCGCGAATGCCGGCTTGGCGCCACCAGGTCAGGGCCTGGAAATATGTGGAGGGTTCCACGACCAGTTCTGGGCCTAGGGCGGTGGTGAGATTGTCGGCCGTATCGAACGATCGATCCAGCTTCCAGAGCGCCTGCCCATTGTGGACCCAATGGGCCTGGGCGTTGAAGCGGAACGGACCGGCCAGAAATTGCCCAGCATAACCGACATCATAGCGATTCGTGGCGGAGCCACGGAACGCCTGTTCCCAGTTGATGAAGAGGTCTTGCCGATAGTGTCTGGAATCCACTAGCATTTGAGCCCCCTGCTCAATTGGGCGCAGGAAGCGATTGCCCCGATAGAAGACGGCATTGTGGAAATCCTGATGGGGTACACGCAGCGTTCCGATGATGCCCGTCAGCGCCTCGCTGGGCTGATAGGTCAACCGTAGGATGGGACGGACTTGTGAGATTTCGGTATCGTGCCCGAACGGCATGTTGACGAACACGCCCAGCTCAGCCTCAAGTCCGGGAAGCAGGCGTCTGTAGATCGAGGCATTCACCAAGTTGCCAATGAGAGTGGTATCTCGCCCAAGACCGTTCGTGAAGGTATTGTCTTCCAGCCCCTGTTTCTCCAGATTGAGGACGTAGGTGGTGGTGGAGAACCGCATGTCGACCAGATGAGAAGGGGCGGGGTGGTCGTTTTCTTCAGCGAGGAGCAGTCCGGGGAAGGCCAGTAGAGTCAGCGTGAGGAATAGGCATGCCCGTGAGAGACGACAAGAACGGCGATGGGTGGGGTGGAGTGTCACGTGTGGGGGGGGATCATAAGAATCGGGACGGTGCCGCGTCAATGACCCTGTTATTGATACCCCACCGGGCTGGAAGGGGATAGGGTGCAGGGCGCGAGGTGATGCTCCAGCCAACTGAGAACAGAATGGAAAAAGAAGTCGGGAAAACGTTATCGGTACAAAGTTGGACATCGGCTTCGGTGATGTTGTTGGGGGTTACCGGGGCGAGTAAAGCGCTGGGGTTTTTCCGTGAACTGTTGTTGGCGAGTTACCTAGGTGCGAGTGGGCAGGTGGATGCGTATGCGGTTGCCTATGCGATTCCTCTCTTCTTGATTGGCGGCGTTGGGTATGCCTTCTCGACGAGTATAGTTCCTGGATATCATCAAGAGGTGGCAGAGCGTGGACGTAAGGCGGGCACTCGATTTCTAGCCACCACGTGTTTTTCAACGTTCGTGTGGTCCCTATTGTTGTTGATTCCTGTGTGGACTGTGCCGGAAGTGTTGGTAGGGGTAGCAGCTCCATCATTGCCGGACGGTACGGCCCGCTTGACCGCCGATCTGATGGGTTGGTTAGCGCTGTACGTGTTGTTGTTGAACATGGTGTATGTGTTGTCGGCGGCCTTTCATGCCCTCAGTCACTTTCGGGTGCCGGCGGCGAGTGAGCTGGTGTTTAACCTCACCGCGCTGGTGGTGTTTGTGGGCCTCGTTGCTCGCTGGGAGGTGCGCGCCTTGGTGATTGGAAACTTGGTAGGCATTGCGGCCTGCGGCTTGCTGCTGGCTCTTGCCCTACTTAGCGTAAAGCGCGAATGGGGCGGGGGGATGGTTCGACCGGGGGAAGTGGGCGCCCCGCTGCTGACCTCTTTGCCCATCGCAGCATATTACCTCTGTTCACAGTTTCCAGGTATGCTCGCTAACTACTTTGCCGGGGGATTGGCCGAAGGCAGTATTGCGGCGTTCAGTTATGCCAAAATATTGCTGACCGCAGTGGTCACCCTTATTACGCTGAGCGTGGCACGCGGGGTTTTTCCGACCTTTGCTGACTTGTTTGCAAGCGGCCAACGGGAGGCGCTGCATCGGTTTGTGGTGGGGTTGGGCAAACTCGTCGTGGTGATCTTTGTGCCGCTATCGATAGTGGCTGTTGCGTATCGTGAACCGGTGTTGAGGGTGCTGTACCAGCGAGGGTTGTTCGATGATACGGCGCTCCAACTGACGGTGACAGCCTTTGCCTGCATGGCCATCGGACTGACCTTTGCGGCTTGGGAACCGATCGGCACACGCGCGCTCTATGCGGTGGGAGATGCCCGGTCTCCCTTGCTGGCTACGACGGGAAGTGTGTGTGTGCTGGTTCCGCTGTTAGTCGTCTTAACGCCCCTGTTCGGACTGGGCGGCGTCGCGCTGAGCCTGTCACTGGCCTTAGCTGCGGATAGTGCGCTACAGGTGTTGTATCTGGGGCGAAGGTTGGAATCGTCCATCGGGCTAGACCTCGCATCATTCTTCGTAAAATGCACTGCCTGCGCGTCGCTAGCGGGAGGTTTCCTGTTCATGCTCCCAGGTGTTGGCTTGGGTGTTGTGTGTGCTGGCACCGTCCTCTTTGCCTGCGCGTATGCACTGTTGGTTCAGGTATTGGTGCAGCCGATCCGGTCAATTGTGATGGTGACCGCTGCACGGTAGGGAGCATGGTGTGCGCAAGAGTTTGAGAATGACGGATCCATCAGGTCAATCTGCCGCTTCTGGTCCGCAAGTATCCATGCAGTTGGATCCCTTTCTCATCCTGAGCATGTGGTTGGGGATCTCACTTCTTTTTGTGAATCCAAGCAAAGACGGCTGGTTTGAGTGGCTTTACCTGCCCGTCGCTTCAGGTTACGGGCTGTCTCTATTTGAGGCTGTCGCAATATTTGTGAACGTGGTGGTGATTGTGGCAAAGGGCTTCGTGGTGAAGCCGGCAGAGCGTCGCATTATTTTAGCCTTATTCCTTGTCTTGTGTAGTAGGGCCATTTCGATTGTTCTCGCGCAAGAATCCACCCCCGACCAATTCCTAAGTCTCCTGCGGTATTCCGGAATCGCTGTCCTTATCATCGGTTCTGCAGGCCTCTTTAGCGTGCGTTCGAGCAGGACGGCTTTTGTCGTGGGCGCTACCATTGCTGCACTGACAGAGGCTCTCGGCGGGATGTTAATCACCTTGTCGTCGAGCGGAGAGCAACGGGGCATTCTGGTTAGCGAAGGCGCCTATGTGGTGGAAGCATTTATTGCGACGCTGTGTTTGCTCGTTGCTGCGAAGCGTGTCAATTTCGTTTTTCCCGCAGGATTGGGGTTGGTTGTAATCATCGGAGGAGTGCTGGCGAGTCTCACACGCACAGGAATGATCCTCGCTGCCCTTTCACTGGCCCTGGCCTATGGATATTTGGCCTACAGCCAAAGGTCCAAGCGCTACCAGATGCTTCTCGTCGGCGGCGGGTTGGCCACGCTAGTGGCGGGTCTCTGCGCAGTGGCCTATCTTTCCCTGCCGCGTGTGGGACAGGTTATCGAAGAAAGAATTCTGATGGCGTTTCATGGGGAAGGATCGGTTCTGGAACGGTATTATCTGTGGGATAGGGCTCTTGCTGCGTTTCTTGAGTACCCGATCACAGGCATTGGTTCAGGCGGGTTCGCTCGACAGCAGGCTAGTCTGCCTCAGCTTTTTGGGATTGAGTCTCCCTACCAATACACTGATGTTGAGGAATTGCCGGGGGTGCATAATTTGGTCTTAGGTGTTGCGTCAGAAACAGGACTGGCGGGATTATCTGCCTATGCAGTTTGGTTCAGCATAGTTATCATGCTTTCTGTTCGGGCGCTGAAGGTTGGGCGCTCCTCTTCCGAAGTTGCTCCCATCGCTGCCGCTATTCTTCTATTGGCCTTGGCTTTGTCTGACTTTTGGGCAAGTGGCAGTTTCTTGCCGAGCTTTTCAATTCTCGCAGGTTTTGTCCTCGGTTGGTTGCGTGAGTTGAGAGCGGCGGCTCTTGACCATAGCCGCCTCGGTTTCGCTTAGCAACAGAGGTAATTGGTTGGCTCCTGGGGTATCCCGATTAGATTTATCCTGCCACGATTCCCTCATGTGCGTGTGCTGAGAGTCACGGGTTCCAACGGTTGGAAGGTGTGATGTGGATAGACTTGTGGTCTTCCAGACGTGGGGAATCGGGGACATGGTGATGACGACACCAATGCTGCGCCATCTGCGCGCACATCTTCCTCAAGCACATCTTACTGTCGTTGCCGGCTCGGCGGCCGCAGCGGAGGTAATTCAGAATTCATCACTATGCGATGATATTCGCATGATGTCCTTCCGGGATAGTTCGCCCATCTCGATTCTCCGATTTTTTTTGCGCCTGCGAAAAGATAGGTTTGACGCTGCAGTAGTTGCGAGTCGACTCTCGCCAAGAATCGCGCTTTGCCTCCGCACGTTCTCCGGGGTCAAGATTGTGATGGGGGATGGAGCGGGGGCTCGGGGGTGGGGATATACCCACTGGCGAGCGGTTGATGTGAGCCATCATAAAGTCATGGAGAATCTCTCCATTCTTGAACCATTATGGCCCACTGAGTCGGCGGGGGCTGTGTATTTTCATCTGGATGAAAGTGCCCGAACTGAGGCCGCATCTGCCTGGGCCAACTCCCAGCTTGAAGGTTACGATGTGCTGGGCATTCATCCTGGCGGAGGAGCTAGTGAATGTCCGGACAAAGCGTTGCCCGTCGAGTTATGCCGGAACGTGGTGGCGCAGTATTTAGCCGGAGCAAGCAACCGAAAAGTAGTAATCTATTTCGGCCCGGACGAGATCGACCTTCTACGAAACTATGAATGGGGACTCGACCGAGTAGTGCTGCTGGCAGGCCTGAGCTTGCGTGTGACAGCGGCCATGATAGCAAGAACTCGTGTGTTCTTGGCGGGCGATACGGGAATCGGACATGTTGCGGCTGCCGTAGGGACTCCCGTTGTGACAATCGCCGGGCCTACAGATATCGTACATACTAGGCCTTGGGGTGAAGGGCATCAGGTTATTCGGTCCGAAACACCTCCTGATTGTATGCCCTGCTATGAAACACCGCTGTATGGCAGATGCCCGTATGGACAGGAGTGCATGCGGGAAATCCGTGGAGGCGCTGTACTCCGTTCCGTATTGGCATCGATGGGATCCATGTGATGGCAGACTGTGATGTGTAGCGCTTGTACCTTCGTGGGAGGAGAACTCTCGCGTCGTGTTCGACTTCCGGGTTACTTATGACATTCAGGGTTCATGAGATAACAAAAGTCACGATCCTGAGCCTGCTCCCTCTGCTAGCGATAGTGGCCTTTTTCGTTCTTGGAGAGACATCTATCCGAATCTATTATTTCACGGTAGAAGGCGTATCTGTTGCTCAGTGGCATCGATTTCTTGTCGGGCATTTTGGCAATTCCACACTCGATGAGAATTTGGGGTGGAAAGCTACAGAGGGTTACCACGTTGTTCGTATGGAAAAGACAAGCCAGGGAGTCCCGTACACACTGGATTTGACACAAGACGAGAAGGGTTTCCGAATGTATGGTCGGCCGACCAGTTCGAAGACCAAGGTCTTTGTTGTTGGCGATTCATTCACCCACGCTCGTGAGGTATCCGACAGGAAAACATATTACGCACTGGTGGCGAAGAATCTCGATATTGAGATGTTCGCCTACGGTGTGGAAAACTTCGGTACGCTACAGGAATATATGGTTTTCGATCGGTTTGTTGATGAGATCAAGCCGGATTTGGTGATATGGCAATACTGCTTTAATGACTTCGTAAATAATGATCCAGCGCTGGAAGGCCGTACGAGGCTGCACACAGACTTTCGTCAAAGGCCGTATTGGGTGGATGGAAAAATAGTTCATGCAATGCCTGGGTCAGCCTGGGGAGCGGTTCGAAAGTTGGCATATCGGTACTCCCGATTCGTGGTTTTTTTGTTGAGCCGGATAGATAGGCTCTACGGCAAGTACTTTCTGGACAGTGTCGAGTCGGAGATTGAGCAGCAGGCGGATCAGCATCCTGGATTTAAACGGGCTGCCAGTACAACGAGTGAGATCATGGGCCGTGTTCGTGCTCGAGCAGGTGCACGTCCGATCGTGGCCTTCACCTGTAAGGCGGTAGAGCCCTATAATACGGCGCTGAAGGAGATTTCGCATGAACACGGCATTCTGTTCGTCGAGGAGGTTGCGTTGGCGGTAGATGAAGCGGCGCGTCGGGGCGAGGATGTGTTCCATGCAGACGGAGCACATTGGAGTGAGACTGGCCATCGGGTGGCCGGTGAGGTTTTAGCAAGGCATCTTCGTTCGCTGCTTGCGAGGGATCAACGTATGAATCGGGTGCCGGGGTCATTTTGGGACAACTCCCCAGAGGAGCGTAGGGTGGCGCTGTATGACTAGTAATGCACGCTCTCAGGGGGCAATCCCTGCATCAATTGCCCACAGTGTCCCCCTCGTCTCAATCGTTATTCCATGCCGGAATGAGCGAATCTTCATGAGCGGGTGTCTCGATTCCGTTCTGGCGAATGATTTTCCAAAGGAGCAATTGGAGGTGCTCGTCATAGATGGTTCCAGTGAGGATGGAACGCGGGAGTTGCTTGATCGTTATGCCCGTGAATATGCCATTATTTCAGTTTTAGATAACCCGAAATGCGTGACGCCCGCCGCATTGAACATTGGAATCAAAGCGGCTCGTGGGGCTATTGTCATGCGAATGGATGCGCATGCTGAGTACGAAAGGGGATACATCTCTCAATGTGTGGAGGCATTGGGTAAATACCAGGCGGACAATGTTGGGGGCATAATTAGAACCCTTCCCCGGAAGGAAAGTCTCGTGGGCCGCAGTATTGTAAAGGCTCTCTCGAATCCTTTTGGGGTTGGGAACTCACATTTCCGTCTGGGATGGGCAAGGGAGCCGATGATTGTCGACACCGTGCCATTTTTCTGCGTGCGGCGCCAGGTCTTTCAGGAGCTCGGTGGCTTTAACGAAACGCTTGTGCGAGGGGAGGATATAGAATTTAATCACCGTCTGAATCAGGCCAGCGTATTCAATGAACGGCTGACTCGTGGCCAGGATATGGAATTTAGCCTCCGCTTGAGAAAAGCCGGTGGCCGTACCATTCTCGTGCCGGATATAGTCAGCTATTATTTTGCTCGATCAGATCTCAGATCATTCTGGTGCCATAACTGGATCAATGGTGTGTGGGCGGTACTGCCCTTTGCCTACAGTACGGTCTTCCCGGTGAGTGTGCGGCATCTTGTTCCATTGTGTTTTGTTGGCAGCCTGGTAACCACCGTGCCTTTGCTGATGTGGAATAGCGCGTTTGAGTGGCTCCTCGTGGCCATTCTTACGGCCTATTCAACCGTTAACATTGGGGTTTCACTCCATGTCGCATGGAAGGCAAAAGATCCGCGATATGCCTTTCTGATGCCGTGCATCTTTGCCTTGCTGCATTTTGGGTATGGGCTGGGCTCATTGTGGGGGGCGGCGAAACTCCTGGTGACCCCGGAGTTTTGGCACAGGGTCATGATACCGGAGGCACGCCGTGCAACCTCAGCCTCATAGGAAGGAGCTTGAGCGGGATCTGCACGACCACCTTCGTGGCAGTGGAAAGCACGATCCTCACTGTAACTCCAACAAGAAGTTCTATTCGATCAGCCGCCTTAACGAGGACCACGTTCAGGCCTGGCTTGCGCAGCGTTGCGCAGGGAAAATCGTTCTCGACTATTGTTGCGGGAACGGGCAGCAAGCGCTCTGGTTGGCGAACCGTGGCGCAGTCGCTCACGGGATCGATATCTCCCCGGTGTCTATCGAGAATGCTCGTCGAGAAGCCGATCAACGAGCATTGTCGGGGAAGGTGACGTTCCAGGTCATGGATGCCGAGGCAACGGGGTTTGCCGACAGCTTTTTCGATCTGATCGTAATCAGTGGAGTGTTGCACCATTTAGACCTTGACCGTGCCTATCGGGAACTTGCGCGTATCCTCAAACCGAATGGGCTGATCATTGTGACGGAGGCTTTGCGTCACAACCTCTTGATTCATTGGTATCGTAAGCTCACGCCCCATCTTCGGTCTGCCTGGGAGACTGAGCATATTTTGGGGAAAGAAGAAATTTTCTCTGCCTCCCGGTATTTTGGAGCGGTTCGTGTTGAACGCTTTTTTCATCTCGCCACGTTGGGCGCGGTCCCTTTCCGGAATCTGTCTCTGTTCGTCCCTGTTCTGAATCTGCTTCAGGCCGTCGATACGGCCCTCCTTCGCCTGCCCTGGCTCAAATGGCAGTCTTGGATGGCCGTATTTGTGCTGGAGCAGCCCATCAAAGGCCCATCGTCCTCGTAAAGAAATGCTCTTGAAGCCGTACCGTCTCACCAGCGATACTGCGGAATTAGGGCGGTACGCATGCGGCTGATTTCGCGCCGTGCTTGGGTGAAAGTCGATTGTAGGCCGACTGTGAGAGGGGCGCAGTGGTATCTATGAAACGAGCATTTGATCTGTTCATTGCTGCTGCGATGTTGCTTTTTCTGTGTCCAGGGCTCGTGGTTATCGCGGGGATGGTGGTATTGGGCGACGGTGGATCTCCGTTCTTTCGGGGGTGGCGTGTGGGCCTTTCTGGCAAGCCATTCCGTATTCTAAAGTTCCGAACCATGCGCCCGGACGCGGAGCGGCTTGGGGGGAGCTCCACTGCCAACGACGATCCGCGCGTCACCCGCATTGGGGCTGTGCTTAGACGCTATAAGTTAGATGAACTCCCGCAACTCTGGAATGTGCTGTGTGGGGAAATGAGTCTGGTCGGTCCGCGACCGGAAGTGCAACGCTTTGTGGATCTCTATACAGAGGAAGAACGGGCGATTCTCACCGTTCGACCAGGTCTGACCGATTGGGCTAGTTTGTGGAACATCGATGAAGGCGCGGTCCTTGAGGGGAGTGCCGACCCCGATCAGGCCTATTGCGAACTCATCAGGCCCAAAAAACTTCAACTTCAACTCGCCTACGTGCGGCGAGCCGGCTTCTGGACCGACCTCGGTATCCTGTATCAGACCATGGGGGCGGTTCTGTTCCGTGTGAAATTTTGCGAGGCACGGGCACTGGAGCTGGGGTCGTGAATCGTCAGAATAATAGTGGCGCCCCCTCGTTGTTGGACGAACAGATGATGTCGTTCCTGTACGGTATGCAACGGATCCGTCTGGCCGAAGAACGTATCGGGGAGCTCGTCGCGAGTCGGGAGGTCCGAACACCTTGTCATCTCTCGATTGGACAGGAAGCGATTCCCGTCGGCGTCTGCGCGGCATTGAACGAGGACGATAGCCTCTGGGGTGGGCATCGCTCGCACGGGCATTACCTGGCGAAGGGCGGAGATCTCAACGCCATGATGGCGGAGATTTTCGGGAAAGCAACTGGTTGCGCTCGTGGACGTGGAGGCTCGATGCACCTTGTGGCTCCGGCGCAGGGAATCTTCGGGACGGTTCCCCTGGTGGCTGCCACGATTCCTTTGGCGGTGGGCGCTGCCCTCTCAGGTAAGCTCCGAGGGACTGCTCAGGTCGCCGTGGCCTTTTTCGGGGATGGAGCAACAGACGAAGGGCACTTTCACGAATCCCTCAATCTGGCGGCGCTGTATCGCCTCCCCGTGGTATTTGTGTGTGAAAACAACTTGTACTCCACGCATTTGACGCTGAAGGAACGGCGGGTGAAGGACAATATCGCCGAGAGCGCGGCGCTTCACGGGCTGGCTGGTATGGCGTTGGATGGGAACGATGTGACGGCTGTCTATCGGGCCGCACATCAGGCCGTGCAACGTGCCAGATCCGGCGAAGGCCCCACGCTCCTGGAGTGTCGGACCTACCGATGGCGGGGGCATGTGGGCCCTGCGGCCGATCTCGGAGTCGGGGCCGATCGTCGGCGTGAATTGGATGAGTGGCAGCGCCGTGATCCCATTGCGCAGTGCCGGGCGTTGCTCGGTGCCGGCGGAGTGCCCTTCGATGTGTTGGATGGCGTGACTGCAAAGGCGAGGGAAGAGATTGAGGCGGCCGTGACGTTCGCACTCCAATCGCCGGCCCCGGATGAGAGCGAATTGCTCCAGCATGTGTATGCCGCACGGAGGGGGTGCTAGACGCATGCGCACACTGACGTATGCCCAAGCGATCCGTGAGGCCCACGCACAACTCCTTGCCACAGATCCGCGCGTGTTTCTCATCGGCCAAGGTGTCCGGAATCCGTGGTATGCGGGAACCAGCCTGCAGGATCTCGACAAGGAGTTCGGTACACATCGCGTGATTGATTCTCCGGTGTCGGAGAATGCCACCACCGGTGCGGCGATCGGCGCCGCCATCACAGGCATGCGCCCCATTGTGTTTCATCCTCGCATGGATTTCATGTTGCTGGCAGCGGATCCCATCATAAACCAGGCAGCCAATTGGTCGTATCTCTTTGCCGGCCGAGCGTCTGTGCCCGTGGTGATTCGAGCGGTGATCAATCGAGGGGGTGAGCAGGGGGCACAACATTCTCAGGCCCTGCAAGCGTTGTTTGCACATGTGCCGGGGCTGAAAGTCGTCATGCCCGCGACTCCCTATGATGCGAAGGGGTTGCTGATTGCTGCTGTACGAGACGGAAACCCTGTGCTCTACATCGACGATCGATGGCTGTATGACCTGCAGGGAGACGTGCCGGAAAGCCTCTATGAGGTACCGATTGGATCTGCGGCGCTGCGTCGGAGCGGGAGGGATGTGACGCTGCTCGCCACCTCCTATATGGCAAGTGAGGCAACGAAGGCGGTCGAGGTGCTGACTCAACGGGGCATCGATGTGGAGTTGATCGATGTGCGTTCGATCAAGCCCTGGGATCGCAATCTGGTGTATTCGTCGATTGGAAAGACCGGCCGATTGGTTATTGCGGATGCCGCCTGGATGAGCGGCGGTTTTGCGGCTGAAATTGCCGCGTCGGTGGCGGGAGAGATCTTTCACGCCTTGAAGTCGCCGATCGGCCGAGTCTGTTTGCCGGATGTGCCCGCGCCGACCTCAGCTGTGCTCGAGCAGGCGTACTACATCGGCGCGGAGAATATTGTGTCCGCCGTGGAGAAAGTTCTTGTGGCGAGTACTCGATCGTAGGTATGGCCTATCACGTCCCATTCATCGACCCGCGCAGCCATTACGCGAAACTCAAGCCTGAGATCGATCGGGCGATCATCGATTGCCTGGCTAACGGGGATCTCGTCAATCGGCACCAGCTCAAGGATTTTGAGCAGCACCTGGCCGAATTCGTCGGGGTGAAGTATGCCGTTGGCGTCAACAGCGGCTATCACGCGCTACTGTTCGCCCTGCTCGGCGCGGGTGTTGGGTCAGGCGATGAAGTTATCACCGTGGCCCATACGTTCGTGGCGACGGTCTCCGCCATCGTGCATTGCGGGGCGCACCCGGTGCTGATCGATGTCGGGCCTGACTTCAACATGGATGTCGATCTGATTCAGCGGGCCATCACCCCGAAGACGAAAGTGCTGCTCCCTGTGCACCTGAATGGACGAGTCTGTGAGATGGATCGTATTCTGGCGTTGGCCGACAAACATGGACTGGCTGTGATCGAAGATGCGGCCCAGGCGCTCGGGGCGACGTTCGACGGCAAGTGTGCTGGAAGTCAGGGCCGCGCAGGCTGTTTCAGTTTCTATCCATTCAAAGTGCTCGGCGGGTTCGGAGACGGGGGGGCCATCACCACGAACGATGCGGCGCTTGCCCGCATGGCGACTCTCCTCCGTTATAACGGCGAAGATCGCGCTACCGGCGAATATCACTACCATGGACAGACTGCCTTGTTAGATAACGTGCAGGCTGCTGTGCTGGACGTGAAGCTGCGTCATCTGCCGGACTGGATTGCTCACCGGCGGGGGATCGCCGCTGCCTATCACCGGGGGCTGTCCGGAATCACACAGCTGCGAATTCCTCAATTCGACGAAGCGCGGCACAAGGACATCTTCCAGAACTATGTCATCCGCACCACGGTCCGTGATCAACTGCGCGCGTATCTGAAGGAGCAGGGGATTGAGACACTCGTCCATTGGCAGAAACCCATGTGGGAACACCAAGGGTTGGGCCTGGCGGTTCCAGACGCCCCAGAAACTCGCTCGATCTGTCGGGAAGTGGTGTCTCTGCCGATGAGCGCTGAAACCACAGAGGCGCAGGTCGAGCTCATCATTGCCGCGCTCCGGGCGTTTTTCTCAATGCAACCGTGACCCTCTCCGACTACAGCGCTGTGACAGAAAAAGCGGGCGACTGGGTGACGCCTGAGGCGGTGTCCATGGTCTATACACGCTATCGTTTCGCCTCTGATTTTTGTCGAGGCCGGCGGGTTCTGGAGATTGCCTGCGGGCCAGGCGTTGGGCTGGGGTACCTGGCCAGGCATGCGGAGGATGTGATCGGGGGGGATCTCACCCACAGTTTACTTCAGCATGCACGTGACAGGGTGCAGGAGAGCATTTCTTTGCTGAGATTGGAGGCTGAGGAGTTGCCGCTTCTTCCGGCGTCCAGGGACCTCATCGTTTGTTGCGAAGCGCTCTATTTCCTTCGAGACCCAGGACAATTCTTGCAGGAATGCCGTCGAGTGTTGTCTCCGCAGGGGCTCCTCCTGCTTTGTACGGTAAACCCGGAGTGGCCGGACTTCAACCCCAGTCCCTATGGCCGGCAGTATTACTCAACCCGTGCGCTAGTGAGCGTGATGCGGGAAGCCGGGTTTCAGACTGAGATGTATGCTGCCTTCCCCGTCGTCGGGGCATCGCTTCGGGCCTCCTGTGTGTCATGGATCAAACGTGTGGCGGTCGCATTGCACCTCATTCCAGCCAGCATGGCAGGGAAGCGCTTGCTGAAGCGGTTCTTCCTTGGTGGGCTCGTTCCGTTTCCCACGGCCGTGGATGATGGGCTAGCGACCTACGTTCAGCCCGTGGGCATTCCTCAGGATCAGCCGGTTCCCGGCTACAAGATCCTGTTTGCTGTCGGCCGACCCGTCTGACCTGACTCGATTCCTTCACAAGTCACTGGCTGGTTTCCGTGCCGTCTCTTCTGCCTAGGTCCTACCTGGAGCGGGCTCCAGGGGTGGATTCGTCTATTCAAGACGAGGTATCCTTCCACCCTGGGTCTCAAAGCCAGCCCCGTCGGCGAGGGTGGTCAACTGGAATAGGTATGGCTCGTTTCTTCACCACATCCGTCATCGGTGGCCAACGACGTCTGCTGCTGTTTCTCGCCCACCTGGGGCTGGCAGCCCTCTCCAATTGGCTCGCGTTTCTGCTCCGTTTCGATCAGACCATTCCTGTCGCTGAGTGGAACTTGTTCATCACCC
The DNA here is from genome assembly GCA_009594995.1 of Nitrospira sp. Lineage (GTDB taxonomy): Bacteria > Nitrospirota > Nitrospiria > Nitrospirales > Nitrospiraceae > Nitrospira_A. Next base: position 72,676 of record VOPR01000016.1, read on the forward strand.
TGCTCCCGGTCCTTCTGGCCATCAGGGCGCTGACCTTCTATCCGTTTCGGTTGTACGACGGTCTCTGGCGCTACACCAGTCTGTGGGACGTCCGCGATCTGGCCTTGAGTATTGTCGCAAGCACGCTGCTGTTCGTAGGGGCGGTGCGATTTGGGCTGGGCGCGCGGGCCTATCCGTCTTCCGTGATCATGATCGACGCCCTCCTGCTCCTGTGCCTGTTGACCGGTTTGCGGCTGTTGCCCCGATTCATTCGGGAAACGGACTGGATGGGTTCCGGCCAGAAACGAGTACTGGTCGTTGGCGCCGGCGATGCCGGCGCGATGATTGTCCGGGAAATGCGGAATAATCCTTCCTACGGCTATCGTCCAATTGGCTTTGTCGACGATAATCCGGCAAAAAACGGGCATCGCATTCATGGAGTAACGGTCTTAGGGGACAGGGCTCACCTGCCCCGCATCATCGCTGAGCAGAGTCCCGAGGCGGTCCTCATTGCCATGCCCAGTGCCAAGCCCGCCACGATCCGGGCGATGGTGAAGGCGCTGGAGCCGTTCCACCTTCCCATTCAAACCCTGCCGAATTTGCGGGATCTGCTGCAGTGTCGGGTAGAGGTCAGTCAGATTCGCAACCTGTCTATCGAGGACCTGCTTGACCGGGCGCCTGTCGATCTGGATCCCGAGCCGCTACGTGCGCTGGTGCAGGGGGAGCGGGTGTTGGTCACCGGGGCCGGAGGATCGATCGGCGCAGAGTTATGCCGGCAGGTGGCCGGACTGAACCCGGCATCGTTGGTGTTGCTCGATCGCTACGAAAATGGATTATTTGCCATTGCGAATGAATTGGCGGCGGCCGGGAAGACGTGTGTTTCTTCTGTGATCGGCGACGTGACTGAAGTCGGCCAGATGAACCGGCTGTTTGCGGAATACCGCCCGACGCTGGTGTTTCATGCCGCCGCGCATAAACATGTGCCGCTGATGGAGGGCAACCCCTGTGAGGCCGTGCTGAATAATGTCGGCGGAACAAGAATCGTCGCGGAGGCGGCTCATCGTCATGAGGTCGACCGGTTCATCCTGATCTCGACCGATAAAGCGGTGAATCCGGTCAGTGTAATGGGGGCGAGCAAGGGGGTCGCGGAATTGCTTGTGCAGCGACTCTCTCGCACGTCCCGGACGGTGTTTGCCACAGTGCGATTCGGCAATGTGTTGGGCAGCAATGGCAGTGTGGTGCCGCTCTTCCTGGAGCAAATCAGAGCGGGCGGGCCCGTCACGATTACGGATCCGAACATGCGCCGCTATTTCATGCTGATGACCGAGGCCGTGCATCTGGTACTCCAGGCCGCACGGTTGGCCAGGGGGGGAGAGCTGTTTGTGCTGGAGATGGGCGAGCAGATCAGCGTGCTCGAGATGGCGCGCAATCTGATTCGACTGTCCGGATTGGTTCCCGACCAAGATATCGCCTTGACCTATCTCGGTTGCAGACCGGGCGAGAAATTGACGGAGGAACTGGTCGCCCCTCACGAAACGGTGGAGCCGACCTTGGTGGCAAAGGTCCTGTGCGTCCGGCCCGATCCGGCACGCGATCTCGCTCAGCTAGCTGGATTCGTCGCAAAACTGGAGGAGTCGGCGGCAGAGGGGAACGTGTCGAAGGTCCAGGCCCTCCTCTGTGCCGTTCTTCCCGCCTACTGCCCGGCTGGCCTGTCGCTGATTCAGGAGGGGGCGGGCGATACCGATGCTCTTCTGTCTCAGGAGCCCTCACCGACACCTGCCGGTATCGAAACGGTCGCTGGCCTCGCGCCGACCGTTCCGCACAGGCGGGAATGATGCCTCGTCACCGTTTAATGCCGGTAATTCCAGACTTATCGCTCATTCACCCCATCCCTCTTTGTGTTTCCGCTCGGCCTGCCTTGTGAAAATCTGTCGCCTTTCATTCGTGTTCAGTCTCGGCATGGCTTTCTGGCTTGTCCTGAGCGGCGTTGCCCTGGCCTCGAGCAATCTTCCTCTCCACCACTGGGCTTATGACGCGATCGAGCGCTTAATCGGACTCGGCGTGATCGACCATGCGTTGATTGGTGCCAAGCCCTTCACTCGTCTGCAGGCGGCGCAGTATGTGGCCAGGGCCATTGAGCGGGTTCGCGCCGACCAGGTTGAACTGGATGGACGTGAGGTGGTTGCTGAGCCGCTTCTGGAACGATTGCTCGGGGAGTTTCGCCCGGAACTCATTCGCCTCGGGACCATCCGCGCTCGTCCGGAAGACAAGACCGGCTCTCTGCGATTCGGCGCCCGTGTCACCTCGGAGGTCGATGCGTCGTCCATCGGTGGCGGCCAAACGATCCGGTTTCGAGAGAATCGAGGTGGGGAGTATTTCGCCAATGGCGTTCAGAATCAGACGGATGTGAGGGCCTGGGCGGAATTGAACGAATGGGCCGCCGTAATGGTCCAACCGAAATTTATCAGCAATCGTCATTTGTTGGGTCTTGGGGCCACCAACAATAGCGACAATTTCTACATGCGTGAGTTCAGCCTCAAGCTGAGTTATGCCAACATCGCGCTGGAAGCCGGACGGGGGACGCAGTGGTGGGGGCCTGGATATCACGGGTCTCTGTTGCTGACCGATCACGCTTTTCCGATGGACATGATCAAATTGGGAACGGAGCGTCCGTTCCAATTGCCGGGGTTCCTGAGCGGCCTGGGCGATTGGAAGGTGAATGCATTTTTGGCTCAACTGGAACGCAATCGCGACTTTTCACGCGCCCGGGTCTTCGGTTTGCGCATCAGCTACCTGCCGACCTCCTGGTTGGAGTTCGGTCTGACGCGGCTGACGCAGTTCGGCGGGCGCGGGCGCGATCAATCGTTTCCGGAAACGGTCGTCGATTCCTACATCCATCCGGCGAATCAGGGGGCTGACAAGGATGTGAACGAACAGGGGATGGCCGATTTTCGGCTTAGACTTCCGTCGGTCCCATACCTGATTCCCTTTCCTGCCGGGCTCCAGGTGTATGGAGAGATCGGGACGGAGGACAAGTGGTCGCAACTGCCCATTCCGAGCCGTGCAGCTTTTTTAGGCGGCATCTACATTCCACAGGTGTTTCAGGGTGATACGTTGGACCTGCGCATTGAATACGCAGACACGGACTACGGGCGGCAACGGCATCCTGAGTTGGGAGGGGTTTGGTACAACAACGGGACCTATACGAGTGGGATGCGTTACCGCGGACTTCCGCTTGGTCACAGTATGGGAACTGATGCCACCGATTTCTTTGTCCGTACGACCCGATACCTGACCGAGACCGTGCAACTCGGTGCGAATTTCAATATTCAGGAGCGGGATCGGGGGCAGCCGGTTCATGAAAAAAAACGCGAAGCCGCCGTGGATCTGACCTGGTGGTATTCCAGAAATGTCCAGTTTATGGGCGGATACACCTTCCAGCGTTTGACCAATCCCGGCCAGGTGACGGATATCACGCCGTTTGTTGAAACGTTTGCCTCCGGCGTGACGGCGAAGAACCACCTCGTCTGGACATCCGTGGCGGTCCAATTCTAGCAGTTGCGGCCCTGGGCTCGTTTGACTGAGCCGGTGATTTTGGATTAGAACCTACAGTCGTTATCCACAGGCGAGACCGATCGGGATTTATGCATCGTTCAACACAATGGCGTGTGTCTGTCGTTCCCCGACGGTCAGTACCGGGCCGATGGATGCGTGTGGTGATCTGGTTGCTGGTCGGGGGCATGGTTGTGCCGCCTTCATTGCTCGCGCAGACGCTGACCAATCCTGCGTTGCCTACTTCTCCCCCCGGTTCATCCAGCAGCCCTTCGATCAGTAGTCAAATGTCGCCCTTTCTTCCGTTTGGGAACTATGGGTTGCCGACCCCTCCGGGACAGGCCATCGTGACGAACCCGACGGCGATCCAGCCCATTGTGCCGCAGCATGCTCCCTGCCCGATGCCGACGGCTCCCGACTTGTCGCCCGAAAACACGGTGCCGAACCTCAACGACTACTGGCCGATGGCTGCGAATAGTTTACTTCCGGCGTCGGTCGAACAACGCATGCGACAGGAAGAAGAGGAGCGTGATCGGCAACTGGAACGAGTGCAGGCAGAAAAAGAAAAGCGTGGGTTGGAATTACAGAGTCAGGTCGAGCGGGAAAAGAAGGGCGTCTCCCAACTCCAGGGGCTGCAATCGGCAATGCAGGGGGCTGTGGGCGGCATGCAGGGGCAAGCCCAGAATCAGCTCAACCAACAGAAGCTTCAGGTTGAGCAAAAGCCATTCACTGCCGAACTGCTGCGACATCAGGACTTTTCAGTGGAAGAGGCCTTCGCACAATTTTCGGTGCTGCAGGGAGTCAAAAGCCGCTTAAAACAGTTCGGCTATGATTTCTTCGACGCCCATGCGGGTGGGTTCACGTCGCTTCAGGATGTCCCGGTTGGGCCGGACTATGTGATCGGTCCCCAGGATTCGCTGGCGGTCCACATCTGGAACGTGCCGGATCAAAACTTCAATCGCAGTTATATCGCGCCTGTGGAACGAGACGGAATGGTGGTGATTCCACAAGTCGGTGCCATTCCGGTCGGCGGACAAACGTTTTCGCAGGCGGAGCGTACGATTCATGCTCGCCTGAGTACGCTGTTGAAGCGGTTTGAGTTGCACGTGTCGATGGCCCGCATCCGGACCATGAAAGTGTATGTGGTCGGTGAAGTGGCACGACCAGGAGCCTATGAGCTGAGCGCGTTGGCCACCGCATCCAACGCGATATATGCGGCCTGCGGACCATCCCGCTCGGGCTCTTTGCGGCAAGTCCGCATCATGCGAGAGGGGAAAACGGTCGGGCAGTTAGACCTCTATGAGTTTTTGCTGCAGGGCGACCGGCGGCAGGACAACCGGCTTCAGGCCGGCGATGTCGTGCTGGTTCCGCCGCTTGGGCCGGTCGTTGCCGTTAGCGGGTCGGTGAAGCGGCCGGCGATTTATGAACTCAAACCTGGAACTCGGTTGACGGAACTGTTGACGTTGGCCGGGGGGCTCACGCCTTTATCAGATCGCCAACGCTGTCACCTGTTCCGCCAGGATCCTGCGTTGCAGGAACGGAATATGATCGATGTGGATCTTGTGCGGGCCCTCGCCTCACAGGGGCAGGAGAAAAACCGTTTAGGTGTGGAAGGCGGAGATCCCATCCTGCTGGACGGAGATTATATCCGGATTGCCACGCTACCCACGCAGGTGGTCAATGTGGTGAGCCTTGTCGGGGCGGTAAAAAGCCCCGGGCCCTATGAATTTCGTGCTGGAATGCACGTGAAGGATATCCTCACTCCCGAACAACTCACGGTCGATGCCTATGCCGACCGCGCTGAAATTGTCCGGACTGATCCAGTGACCTATCTGACGAAGGTGATTTCTTTTAGCCCCAAGGCGGTGTTTGAAGGGCGAGAGTCTGACAATGTGGTGCTGAGTCGATTAGACCAGGTCGTCATCGCGAGTCAGCAACGCCCGCCGTCGTTAGTCCTGGTGGAGGGCGAGGTCCGACGAGCCGGATACTTTACCATTGAGATCGGCGAGCGCCTCAGCTCTGTGTTGAAACGATCGGGTGGGTTCACTCCCAATGCGTTCCCGAATGGCATCGTGCTTGTGCGAGAGTCGGTGAAGGTAAAGCAGCAAGCCGAATTGGACCGCTTTATTGCCGCGGAACGCCAGCGGTTAACGGCGCAATCGGCCGGAATAGCTGCCGGCACTGCCGGGTTGAGCGTCATGGCGGGCGCAAGCGGGGCTATGGCGGAACAGCAGGTCCTGGCCTTGCGTCTCCAACAACTGGAGGCGACCGCATCACGGATCGAGTTGGGTCGTGTCATTGTGAGTTTGGATTCGATTGAACGTCTGGAAGGCACCGAGGACGATATCATTTTAGAGTCGCGAGACCGAATTACGATTCCGACGCCCCCACAAACGGTCGGGATCATTGGTTCCGTCAAGAATCCCACCTCTGTGGTTTATCGGCCAGGCTTGGATCTGAGCGACTATTTGCGCCAGGCCGGGGGCGTCACCGAAGATGCCAACAAGCGTGAGATGTACGTCATGCGGGCGAATGGGACCACAGATTCCTCCTATCTCTCCGCCAAGGAAATGCGTCCGGGGGATACCATCGTGGTTCCGCAGAAAATCGAGGCACGTCCGCCTCAATTAGCACTATGGCAGACCGTGGCGAGCATTATCGGCAGTCTTGCCTTGACGGCGGCGGGTATTGCCGTGGTCGGCCGGTAGTCAATTGGATTGTCTATGGATTGGCCTTCGGATAGTCCCCACGCCCTTCTGGATCCTCCGCGCCCTCCCGTCGAGAGATCTCCTGTCGACAGTTCCGCGACACTATTTGACTACTGGGATGTCCTTGTTGCCAGGCGGAGGGTGGTGGCAGGTGTCTTTCTCATAGGCACGGCTCTGGCTCTGACGGTCAGTCTCCTTCTCCCGAAAATCTACGAATCCACGTCGTCTGTGTTGCCACAGTTGGAGTCCAAGGAAGGCGGGGCGTTGGCGGCACTGCTGACATCGCCTGGGGCGGCCGGTATGGCGCAGAATCTTGGTCTTGGGCTACCGGGGCTTCCCACCACACCAACCGATGTCTTCGTTTCGATTTTGAAATCCCGACTCATGGCCGATGAGGTCATCGAAAAATTCGGTCTGATGAACCGATATCGTGAAAAAACGATGGTCGATACCAGAAAAGAACTGGAAGACCATCTTCGGATCACCGTGACGAAGGAGAAGGTGATCAAGGTCGCGGTGGAGGATGAAGATCCTCAGGTTGCGGCGGATATCGCGAATTTTTATGTGGCAAACCTGGATCGCCTGAATCGCACGGTCACAGTCAGCAAGGCCGGGCAAAATCGGATCTTTCTTGAGCGGCGATTGAACGAGACGATGGAAAGCATGGGCAAGGCCGAGGAGGCGCTGCGGGACTTTCAGGCCAAAAACAAGACGGTCGCGGTCGAGGCGCAGGCCAAGGTGATGATCGAAGCCGCGGCGATGATTCAAGGGCAGATCACTGCACAAGAAGTTCAGCTGCAAGTGATGGGCGGCTATCTGTCGCCGGACAATCCCGATCTTGCCAGAATTCGCTCGAATGTGGATGAGCTCAAGAAGCAGCTGGCGATCATGGGGTCTGGGAAAGATGCCAAGGGCGTCCTATCGAGCGATCGCCTTCACCCGGCCATGGTAGCCGTGCCTGATTTGGCCCTGCAATTTGGGAGACTGTTCCGGCAGGTGAAGGTGCAAGAAACCCTGTTCACCTTGCTGACGTCGCAGCATGAACAGGCAAAGATTGCCGAGGCTCGGGATACGCCGACGGTGCAGGTCTTGGATCCGGCCGTACCGGCGGATAAACGGAGCCGTCCGCGTATCTTGCTCAACGTGGCGGTGGCTGGGGTGCTGGCCCTCGTGATCGGCATGTTCCTCGCGTTTTTCCTCGATTACCGTGATCGAGTCCGGCAGATCTCCTCGCCAACCCGAAATTGACGATTTTTCAATCGCAATGGTAGAATCCGCTCGATTTCTCTGCTAGAAGGCCGGAAGTCTCAGTCGTTACTCACATTCACATTTACCAGAATAGGAGAACGGGATGGCTGTTCCAGTCTCCCAGATGTATACAGTGACCAAGTACGTGTTGACCCAGAAGCTGAAGGGGGTCAAACGGTACCCGCTCGTGCTCATGCTCGAGCCCCTGTTTCGCTGCAATCTCGCCTGTGCGGGGTGCGGGAAGATTCAATATCCGGATCATGTGCTGGATAAACGGTTGACCCCGGCGCAATGCTGGGCCGCGGCCGATGAGTGCGACGCTCCCATCATCAGTATTCCGGGCGGCGAGCCGCTGATTCATCCCGAGATGCCGGAGATTGTGCGCGGGCTGGTGGAGCGCAAGAAGTACGTGTATCTCTGCACGAATGCGATTCTGATGGAGCGAAAACTTGACGAGTATCCGGCGTCAAAGTTTTTGACCTTCAGTGTGCACATGGATGGGCTGCGGGATGAGCACGACCTGGCGGTCTGTCGCGACGGGGTGTACGACGTCGCGGTGAAGGCTATCAAGGCGGCCCTCAAGCGGGGGCACCGGGTCACGACCAACACGACGCTGTTCGACGATGCCAATCCCGAGCGCGTCCGGAAGTTCTTTGATGAAATGATGGGCCTCGGCGTTGAAGGTATGATGATCTCGCCCGGGTACAGCTATCAGAAGGCTCCGGATCAACAGCATTTCTTGAAGCGCAGCCGGACTACGGAACTGTTTTCGAAGATCCTCGGCAACCGGAAGCGCGGATGGCAGTTCAATCAGTCTCCCCTGTTCCTGGAGTTCCTCATGGGCAAGCGTGAATATCAATGCACGCCATGGGGGAACCCCACCTACAACGTGTTTGGATGGCAACGACCCTGCTATCTGTTGCAAGAAGGGTATGCCTCGAGCTTCCGGGAGCTCATGGAGAAGACCGATTGGGATGCCTATGGCACCGGCCGCAATGAAAAATGCGCGGACTGCATGGTGCACTGCGGATATGAAGCCTCAGCGGTGGAAGACACTTTCGGGTCGTTATCCGGCTTCACGAAGACCGTGAAGATTACGCTGATGCCGAATGCGCGATAGCCGGCCCTTCGACCGTGATGGTTGCTGCAATGGTGAAGCGGTTCGGTCGCCGAGCCGGCCGAACGCTTCACCGATTATCCTTTTGCCATAAGAGAAGACTATGACTGACGCCAAGTATCATGCGCCGGAGACCGGCAGCCTTGAGGGGCGGGTGTTTCGGCCTGCCACCCTGGAGGAGTTGCGGGAAGCTGTAGAGCTCGCGTTCGACTATCGGGGGGATATCACGGTTGAACTGAAAGCCGGCGGCCAGGTCACCGGCTACCTCTTCAACCGGACCGCGACCGGAGAACAACCCACGATTGAGCTATTTCCCGCCACCAGTAGCGGGACCATGACGATTCCCTACTCGGAGGTGGCGACGATCGCCTTCACAGGCGAAGACACCGCGACGGGAAAGTCCTGGGAGGCCTGGATCAGCAAAAAGGATTCCGAGCGACGCCGAGAAGTGGATCGTGCGGCCGCCGATGCCAAGGCGCGGGGGCATTTATAGCGGCATGTGCTACGTACGTGCGGAGCCTGTTTTCATCACGCACCGTGCTGGCGTCATGCACGCTACTGCGATGATTCCATCCCTTCCGTCTCTTCATTTCTGACCGCTCCTCTCTGCGTTTCTCCATCCGTTTGACTCCATCCATTTGTTGACAAAGAGGGGGGGCTATGCTAGAAGAATCGGCCTCAAATTTGGGTCGACTCCGTGTCGATGAGGCCTCTCGTAGCATGGTGTTTGGCGGGATGTGGGTGAGGCTGGAAACGAGTACGGCGCGGAGCAAATGGATGTGTGGGCGGAGTGGAATTAGCAGGAAAGCCGCCTGGCATGCCGTTGCTGTTTGGGGCCTGATCGGAGCGTTGCTCGTACCGTCGGTGTTGTATGCGAGCCATGCAGCCGACCATCGCTTTACCGTCGAAGGGTTTGTCTGCGGAAAAGATGGTCGCCCCGGCACAAAGGTTGAGGTGCTGGTCAAAGACACCAGGATCACGGTTGGTCAGACCGTGGAGACTGATGGTGACGGGTACTATAAAGTTACCCTGCATTTGCATAATGACAATGTCGGCGACCCGCTCCTGGTAGAGGCAGGCGGGGAGCAAAAGAATTATAAAATCCAGTTCGATCCGAATGATCTGGAGACCGAGCGTAAGCTTCGGGTCGATTTTGGAAGTGGGTGCGAGCGCGATCTTGGTCCTCCGCAGTGGTTGTTGTACGGGCTGGGGATCGCGGCTGTTGCTATTGTGGGATGGATTGGGCTAAAGATCTCCCGCAAGCGTGAGCGTGAAGAGCAACGGCGAAAGAAGGGACAGGGCAAGCGGCAGAAATAGGGCACGGTCCGTGGGGCATTGTTCCTCGCCGGATCGAATAGCAAGAAGTAGGCGGGGAAGTCCAAACGTGACCTCGTTGTATCGTGAGTCTTGACGCTTTTGCTGAGGCTGCTTTGTGCGCTTCAGGGAAGCGTCTTTTTTTTCTGTCGATGGTAATGGGTGTCTGTGCTTGAGAGGGCGCGGGCATGAAGAAAGGAGCGGGAACTTTTTTATGAAACAAGCAGGCATGAAGAGATTGGCTCTGATGGTCGGCATTCTTGGGTTTGGATTCGGCGTCGTCGGATGCGGCGGCGGTGGTGAAGGGGGCGGGAGTGAAGGTCCGGTGGTTCCGCCGCCTCCTGCTCCGGCAGAATACGCCGACAAGCACATGCCTGCCGGATGGTGGACGGATCCAAAGGTTCTCGAGGAAGGTCGGGAACTGTATATCGGCGGGAAGAATCCTGACGTCAATTGCGCCAGCTGTCATGGCAAGGATGGCAAGCCGGTTAAGGCGGGCGCCCGCGACTTCCGTAACGGCGATCGCATGAAGTTGTATTCGGATTCGGTCTGGTTCTGGCGCATTTCCGAGGGCGTGCCGAACACGAAGATGAAGCCGTGGAAGAGTAAGCTGTCCGAGGAAGATCGCTGGAAGATCCTGGCGTTTGAGCGCTCGTTCGGCTTGTCTGGCAAGGGCTGGGATGCCAATAAGAAGGATTGGGTGCCTGCTGATCAGGTGAAGTAATTCGCGCCTAGTACGGTTCGAGTCACGGGTCAATCGGTTGGAATGAGGAGGAGCGGCGAGACATCATGAAAATCTGGCAGCGCTGTTTGTTAGTTATGTTCGCGCTAGTGGCGGTATTGGGAGGGGTGGCATATGCCCAGGCTCCCAGTGCGCCCCCCGTGGAGTTTCCCTATACGGGGAACCGCACGGCGGTATGGATCGTCGCTCAGCTCCACATTCTCTTTGCGGGATTCATTCTGGGTGCCCCTATTTTCGTGGTGATTTCAGAGTGGTTGGGGTATCGCAAGCAGGATCCTCGCTACGACCGGTTGGCCAAAGAGGTCACGAAGGTCACGGTCATCCTGTACAGCATGACCGCATTGACGGGCGGTCTCTTCATCTTTGTGCTCCTCGCAACCTATCCGCAGTTCACGACGTGGCTGATCAATCACTTCTTCCTGATATTTGCCGTCGTCTACCCACTGTTGTTCATCGGTGAGACGATTGTCCTCTACATGTATTTCTACACATGGGACGCCTGGAAGGGTGAGAAGAAGGGGCGACACATTGCTCTGGGCGTGCTGCTCAATCTCATCGGCTCCATCACATTGTTTGTGATCGATGCGCCCACTTCCTTCATGAATACTCCGGTTCGCGCTGAAGGAATCTCGCCGGCTGAATTTTTGGCAACCGCGTCCCTCTGGGACAAAGTGTTCAATTACAGCTGGATGCCGCTCAATTTGCATCGCCTGGTCGGCAACGTGACCTTCGGTGGATTTGTGGCTGGACTCATTGCCGCCTACATGTTCATGGGCTCGAAGAAAGAAGAGGATCGCGCCTATTACGACTGGATGGGTTTCGTTGGCAATATGATCGGCGTGGGCGCGCTGCTGTTCCTGCCGTTCATGGGCTATTTGTTAGCCTACGAGCTCTGCGACTATGACGCGTCCATCTGTCCCTACATGATGGCCGACCAGCTTTCGATGTTCTTTGAGATGCAGGGCGCGATGATCGGTCTCATCTTCCTGGCCAGTAACTATTACATCTGGCTAAGCATGAAGCGCATCGAGGGTGTCGAGCGGGTTCGCATGACGGTGATTGCGCCGATCGTGATGGTCCTGCTTCCGATCGTCATGACCAAGGTTCTGACGGACTATCCTGTGCCGGACGCCACGTCGCTGGCCTTCCTTCTGCCGCTTCTGCTGGCACCGGCCGTCCTTGGCCGCTTTATCCCGCTCACGGTGTCTTCCAGTACTGTCATCAAGATTGGTTTCTTGATGGTCGTTGTGGGCAACGCGATCTGGATGACCCCGCACGGGTTCGTGCCGACCGGCGCGAAGCTCGTCGCCGAGTTGGAGTTGCCGTCTGATTGGAACTTCCTCGCGCTCATGCCGGCGAAGAACTCCGCGGCGTTCACGCTGGTCTTCGTTACGGTTGTAAACTATGTCATTTATAACCGTGCCGTCTCGCAAGGGACGATCGTCTGGGGCAAAATCGACTTTGCCTCACAGTTTGTGTTGGTGTTCTTGGCCTTCAGTGCGATTTGGACCATGGGCCTCATGGGCGCCGTGCGATCCCTGTTGCGGAAATACTTCCACACGTACAACTTGTTGCCGGATTTCACGGCCGAATCCTTTACCCCAACGCTGTCCTATTCAGCTTGGTGGATCACCGGCATTACCATTGTCTTTTACGCAGTCGTCAGCTTCGCTATCATCGTGACCTTGCGCCCGAATGATTCAAAGGGGCATGCGCACGAGGGGAGCCCGGTTCCGGCAGGGGCCAAATAGGGCGGTCACCTTACTGGAAGGGCGGTAAACGAGGGCATTCATGGGAAACGTCATTAAAAAATTGGTCGTAGGAATCGTCGTCGGCGGAATCTTGTTCGGCGCCACCAATGCGCTGGGCTTTCCGTTTGTCTTTCAGGCGCTGTTTTTTGGGTATGCCATGCTCGGCGCCGTCGTATTCATGATTCTCGATTTTCCAACGCTCAAGCCGTTCGGCGGCATGAAAGCCGTCGGGGCATTGCTCGTGTTCTACGCCATTCTTTCGGTCGTCTACATTGCCGGTGCCTCCATGTGGCCGCAATATGATCCGGAAGATGAAAAGGGGAAGATCGATAAAATTCTGAAGCCGAAGCGAGAGCATTACGAAGCCGGCAAGGTGGAAGTGTTGATGCAGCGGGCAAAGGCTTTGGACGAAAAAGCCAAAGAGCTCACTGCTCGGCTGCAGGCCTTAGGGGCCGCGCAAGCGCCTGCCGATCAGAAGGCCGGTGGAGACAGCGCGCCGACCGCCACGACGGCTGCCGCTAGCGGCGATATTGCCAAGTTGGGTGAAGAGCAATGGCAACTGCAGGAGTGCTACAACTGCCACAAGCTGAACGGCGAGGGCGGAAAGAAGCGCGGTCCTGAGTTGGATAACATCGGCAACCTTCTCCCCGCTGCGGAAATCGCCCGAAAGATTCTCGATCCGAAGAGCTATAAGGCTGAAGGATTTGAGCAGGAATACGAGAAGGGAAAGATGCCCGATAAGTATAAGGACCTGATGGAGCCGAAGGACGTGGATGCCTTGGCGACCTGGTTGGCCGGATACAAGAACGCTTCGGTGAATACTCCGAAGCCGATCAAGATGAAGTGAGCATCATGCAGCCGAAACTTAAATCAAAAGTTCGATGTGCGGACCGTGAAGTCGGGGAAGTGCGCCGGGTCATTATGGACCCGCTCTCCCACGAAATCAGCCATATCGTCGTAGGCGATGGCGCAGTCGACTCTATGGAGCGCCAGGTCCCCATGGGGCAGGTGCAGGCGGTCAGCGATGAAGTCGTGACGCTTCGTATCGGTTCGGCCGAATACGCGATGCTGCCCGCCTTCAAGCGCGATGAATACGTGACCACGCATGAGGTGGAAATCGCTCACCTTGAGGAGCGGATCCATGTCACGCCCGGCGAAGTTCTTGTCCCGTTCCCGGAACTCGAACGGAGCGTGAAGCGTCGGACATTCTTCATGAACTTTACCCATGCCATCGGCTTTCTGATCGGCTTCCCCCTTGCGTTTCCGGTTCTTCGCTACCTGATGAAGCCGATGTATTCGCCGTTTGACAACGAATGGCTCAAGATCGGGAACTCCGGCAAGATCAAGCAGGATGATGTCGGCGTTCAGTTTAAGTACAAGCGCAAGATCAAAGAAGCCTACATGCCGGAGCAGGAAATCGACAAAAACGTCTGGGTCTTGAAGGCGACTCCCAAGGTGCTGGAGACGATCTATCAAGGCAAGGACATGGAGTTTCGTGACTCTGCCGGAAAGCATATCTGGACGAACAAGAAGGACGTGCCCTATATCGCATTTTCCGGGAAGTGTCCGCACCTGGGGTGCGGATTTAAATGGCGTACGCACAAGACGCTCGGACAGGTATTTCTTTGTCCCTGTCACCTGAGCATCTATGACGCCGCAGGCAAAGTGCTGGACGGACCGGCGCCGCGGCCATTGGATCCACTCCCCATCAAGGTTACGGCAACGGGTGAAATCACGATTATTGATATGGAATTCAAAGCGGGCACCAAGGCCCAGGTTCGGATTGTCTAATGGATACGACTACGCAGCCGACGACCACGCAGCCATCAGCGATTGAAAAAGTCTTTGACTTTGTCGACGAACGCGTCGGCCTGAAGACTTTGCAAGCCAAAATGCTCAACGAGCCGGTCCCTGGCGGCTCTCGATGGGCTTATGTATTTGGTTCCGTCCTGCTCTTCATCTTCATCATGCAGGCGGTGACCGGTATTTTGTTAATGTTCTACTACGTGCCGACCGCTGACCACGCCTATGCCAGTACCCAGTACATCATCCATACCGTGGATTACGGTTGGTTCCTGCTGAGTTACCACTTCTGGGGCTCGACGGCGATGGTGGTCTGCGTCTTTGCGCACATGTCGCAGGTCTTTCTCTGGGGCGCCTACAAAAAGCCACGCGAACTCATCTGGTTGGTCGGACTGGCCCTGTTTGGCATTGTGATGGGGTTCGGCTTCACCGGATATTTGCTTCCCTGGGACCAGCGTGCCTATTGGGCGACCACGGTCGGCGTCGAAATTATGGACAAGACGCCGCTGCTGGGCGACTTCATGGCGCGGTTCCTGAAGGGCGGAGCAACTCCTGGTCAGATGACCTTGAGCCGCTTCTTCGTCATTCACGTGATGGTCTTGCCGGCGGCCTTGATGGGTCTGGCCGGTCTGCACCTCTTCTTGTTCCGTAAGGCGGGCCCGGCCGGTCCTTTCCGTGGCAGCGTGGAAGAGATCAAGGCCAAGACCGACTACTTCTTTCCACGTCAAATCTGGAAAGATATCGTCGGGATGGTGGCCGTGTTCCTGTGTATCTGCAGTCTCGCGTTCTGGGAGCCGATCGTGCTCCTTGAAGAAGCGACGCCCGATCCAGGTGACTATCATCCCGAGCCGGAATGGTACTTCCTTTTCCTGTTTCAACTACTGCGTCTGAAGGTCTTTGCGGGAGAGTTCGGACAATTCCTCGGCGCCATCGCGCTGCCGGGGGTGTTCATGGCCTTGCTGGCCGCATTGCCTTTCATCGATCGTGATCCTGAACGGAATATCTTCAAGCGGCCGATCGCATTAATCAGCTGGATCGTGGTCATGGCGAGCATTCTTATTTTCACCGTGGCGGCGATCATCAACCGCGAATTTTTGGAATAGGCGGAGGGTCTTGGGCACATGACTGGTCGAGAGACGATGTCGTCATTCAAATTGGGGCTTAGCATTCTCTGGCCTGCCTGCTGGACCGCCCTGCCTATCAAGATGGCATTTGCCATGTTGTTTATGGCCATGGGCACGATCCATCTGGAGACAAAGCTCGGGATTACCTTCCTGATGCTTCTCATGAGCCCGGTCAGCGTATTTGCCTTTTTCGTGATTTCGTTGGGGGTTGGTTTTCACTTCGGTGAAGGCACCGGGCTCCCGCTGTTGTTTTTGGTGTCGATCCCCATTGATATCTGGGCATTGGGTCTGGTCGCTCGGACGGTCTTCTTGGAGCGCCTGCGTCTTGAACCGCCTGCTTCTCTCGGTATTGGGCTGTGGGTGCGCTTTGCCGTGGCCGGCGCACTATACCTGCCGCTCCTGTGGGTGATTGAAGGCGGGGCAACAGACCTTGCCCGATCGATTACCAAATCGATCCTGGATATGGATATGTTGAAGAGTATGCCGGTGGCCGAGCGTATCGGCCTCGAATTTACGGCATGGGGAAGTGCGTCGTTGCTGGTGCTACTCGCACTGACCTACATCGGTCTCTCTATTCTGGGTAAGTTGGTCGAGGGCCGGATGGCGGGAGCCCAGGATGCCAGTGATACCTATCAGGGGCTGATTTCCCGCTGGGATATGATCCGGGTGCCTGCCGATCAGGGTTTGATGCTCACGGCATTTACGGCTGCCGGTGCAGTGATGAGTATCTTGTTCTGGATGGTCCTTCCTGTATCGACTCCACATCCGCACGAATGTTGTAAGCCGGCGAATGTGGCACCGGTCCCGCCGTTCGATGCTCAGAAGTCGCTCACCAAAGGCGAGAAGGCGTTTAAAGACGCGGAAGTGAAGATTGCTGCGCTTGAACAGAAGACGGCCGAGGACGAGAAGGAAAAGCAGAAAAGCGGTAAGGACAAAGCCGGTGTCAAGGAGAACGCTCCCAAGAACGACGGCAAGGCTTCGCAATCATCAGCCGGGAAACCAGCGGGAAGCAAGTGACATCATGGCGAATGACGAGGTGAGAACAATGATGGACCAAGGTCGGAATATCACAAATCACGGTCGCCAAATTGCGGGCCGCGTGGCCTTGCTGGCTGGATGTGCTGCATTGCTCGGATGGGCGGGATTGCCGGATATGGCTCTGGCCCAGGAGGCTGCTGCCCAGGCCCCGACTGCCTATCGAGACCTTCCGTACATCGGTAGTCGAAACCTTGTGTGGATCATTGCTCAGCTGCATCTCTTGCTCGCCGGGTTCGTGCTCGGTGTGCCGATTTTCGCTTGGTTGTGCGAAATCGTCGGCTGGAAATCAGGCGATAAGCGTTACGACAAGCTGGCCAAAGAGTTTACCAAGCTCTTGACCTCCTCTTATGCGACGACGGCCCTTTTCGGCGGAATCCTCTTGTTCCTGCTGATCGGTTTCTATCCGAAGCTGATGGCTTATCTGACCGACATCTTCTTCCCATCCTTCCTGGTGTACTGCTGTTTATTCCTCGTTGAGACCGCAACACTGTATCTCTATTGGTATGGCTGGGATGCGATGGCGGAAGGAAACGGGAAGAAGTTTCACATATTCCTGGGTTTCCTCCTCAACGTGTTTGCCTTCTTCATTATGATCGTGCCCAATTCCTGGGCGACGTTCCAATCCAGCCCGGTCGTTATCTCTGAGGGCAGTGATTTCGCCCGCGCCTGGGCGGCCACCTGGAACCCGACCTGGTGGCCGGTGAACATTCACCGGCTGATTGCCAACGTCGTACTCGGCGGGTACATTTGCGGCGCCTACGCCGGCATTCGTTATCTCTCAGCCAAGAGCACGGAAGAGCGATATCACTACGATTGGATGGGGTACGTCGGCAACTTCATCGGCGTATTCGGTCTGCTCCCCCTCCCGTTCGCCGGCTACTGGTTGATGCGTGAGATTTATCAGTACAACCAGCAGATGGGTATCACGCTCATGGGCGGATTCCTGTCCTGGCTGTTCATCCTGCAGGCCATGCTGATCGGTGTCCTGTTCCTGGGGTCCAACTACTATTTCTGGCTCGGAATTACCCATCGTATTCCAGGGTCTGAAACTCAGTATCGCAAACCGATCATGGCCATGTTGATCATCCTCCTTCTGTGCCTCGGCGTGTGGATGACGCCCCATTCTCTGGTTGCCAGCTTGGAAGAAGCGCAGAAGATGGGCGGTACACACCATCCCCTGCTCGGTGTCTTCGGCGTCATGTCGGCCAAGATGACCGTCTCCAACCTCATGGTACTTGTCACCTTCATGAGCTTCATCATGTACTGGCGCGCCGGCAAGCAAGACACTGCCGGATGGGCCAAGGCGGCCAAGGCACTCATGGGTGGCGTGCTGGGACTGGCAGCGATTGCCGTTATTGTGCTCGGCGTCTGGGGCTACTTCGTCCCGGCCATTATCCGTATTAACTACTTCTCTACATCGCAGGTGGGCATCGTCATCTTTGTGATGCTGACGATTACTCCTTTGACCGCGCTCCTTCTGAAGAGCGCAAAGACCACCACCGAAATGGTGTGGGGAAGAATGCCGCCACGCGCCGGGTACGCGCTGGTCCTGAACGCGGTCATGGTCATCCTGCTCATGACCCTCATGGGATACGCACGTTCTTCATCGCGCGTTCACTGGCATATCTACGGCGTCATGCGCGATTCGTCTCAATATGCATTCTCGCCGGCGTTGGGCTATGCCGCCGCTCTCATGGCGCTCAATACGTTCCTGTTCTGTATGTTGGTCGCCTTCATTTTCTGGGTGGCCACCATGGGTGATAAGGCGAAGGCTGCAGCCAGTGCCAAGGGCGCTGCTGAACCGGGCCACATTCCGGCCATGGCCGGGGGCTCGCAGGCATTGGATGGTCCTGCGGCTGAGACGTCTGAGGCAAATCGTCCGGTCTGATCGGGAAGATGATCTTCTTCTGGTAACCAGGGGCGGGTCGTGATCATTATCCTTTGTTGAGGACTTATGAGTGAAGTAGTCAAACTGCAGCTAATCGGTCTCTGTGTCATCGGCCTTGGAACAGTGATCCTCCTGTTCATCAAGGGGCAATTTATTCGGGTCATCGGTTTTGTGGCGATCGTGCTCGGCCTGTTTTCGCTGGTCGCCTTGGCCGTGCCCCAGATGGCCTCCTTACCGCCGGCCGAGGAGAGCATCAACATCGCCGATATCAAAACGCCTACCGACATGGCGACGATAGGTCAAAAGATTTTCTTCAGCAAAGGCCAGTGCGCACTGTGCCATTCGATCGGGCCAAGCGAATCCGCTCGCTGTCCGGACCTGAAGGGCATTGGGGCCAAATTATCCCGCGAGTTTATTTTTGAAAGTTTGACGGAACCGCAGGCCTATCTCTATCTGGACTACCGTCATGAGGGTGTCCCGAAGGAATATCCGGCGCGCATGCCGTACATCAATAAGAATCCGATCGGCTTGTCCAAGAATGAGATTCTGTCCGTCATTGCGTTCCTGCAGCAGATGAGCGGTGAACCGATCAGCGTCAGTCCGGCTGAGTTGGATCTCCCGCGGGCAACCCCGGCTCCGGTCAAGGCCGCTGATGCTGGTGCACTCGCGATGGCGCAGGCTCGATAGTTGCCGGTGAAGTAGAGGAGGAAGGTTATGGGAGGCGTACTTGTTAGACCGATTATTCTGACGGTCTGTATTTATGTGTTTCTGAAGTTTATCGTCCCGAATCTGCCGCATTCCGCGCCGCTGCCCTCGAGCTTGATCTTCCTGTACCTCATGCTGACGACAGCCGGGATCGTTATTTTTGCGACGCTCAGCGGTGCATCGAAGGACGCGTTTTTCGGTCCGATCCTGCGCTTCCTTACGGGCGAAGGTGGTGGGGCTCTCAGCGGGGCGCGATACCTGGTCCTCGCACTGTTTCCGTTGCTCGTCGGATGGCAGACCTACGGCAGCACGGCATCGAGCGATGCCCCTCCGGCAGAAAATCGCACCATTCACCCCGCTCCTCCCGGCGAGTACACGGGTCTCTCGAATCCTGTGCCGAAGACGCCGGAAAATATTATGTATGGCAAAGGTTTGTATGCCTCGCGTTGCGCCCCGTGCCATGGCAACTTCGACGGGAAGGGTTTTGCAGCGCCGGGATTCACGCCGCCGCCGGCGAACTTTAAGGATCCCACCACGATCGCAATGCTTCAGGAGAGCTTCCTGTTCTGGCGCATCAAGAAGGGCGGGGTCGGGCTTCCTGTCGAAGGAATGCCCTGGAAGTCGGCCATGCCGCGTTGGGAGCTTGAAATGTCCGATGAGGACATCTGGAAAGTTATTATGGGCGAATATGACGGAGCCGGACAAAAGCCGAGAACATGGGATGAGTCCGAGTAATTTCTCCGATCAGAGATTGCTGAGCAATTAAGGGGAGCGTATGGCACGAGTGAGGAGACCAGGTACAAAATGGTGGGTCGGAGCCGTCGGCCTTGTGGGGCTGTGCGTGGCTGCGGGTGTGCAGCCGGCCTATAGTCAACAAAGCGTGTCGGTCCGCGCAGGACTGGTGAAGGGATCCCTTCCGGCTGATGACCCGACGGCTGCGGTATGGGCCACTGCGGCAGCATCCGAATTCCCCATGTCTCCCCAGGTGCATTGGCCGGTGCGTATTACCGACGTCACCGCGAAGAGCGTGAAGGTTCGCGGCCTGCACGATGGCACCACCGTCGCCATTTTGTTGGAATACTCGGATCCATCAGAAGATCCTGACGACGCCGCAGCGCTGGAGTTCATGGTCGGCGATACCAAGGCACACTTTGCCCACGGCCAGCCGATGGCGCAGGTGGAAGGTGGACCGGTCAATATTTGGTATTGGAAGAATAAGGACGGCAAAGGTTCAGACCTGGGCGCCAAGGGTTTTGGCACGCTCAAGCCGCACGGACATCAGGATGTGAAGGCGAAGGGCGTCTACCAGGGCGGCGTGTGGAAGGTCGTATTCTCGCGGCCCTTGAGCACGGAGCATGTGGCAGAGGACACGCAGTTCAAGCCGGGAGAATTTGCCAGCATCGCGTTCGCCATCTGGGACGGCAAGAAGATGGAGACCGGTCAACCCAAGGAGAAGGGGTCTGAAAAGGCCATTTCCTCATGGTGGTATTTCCGGGCTGATGCGCCTCCGGACTATTCGCCGTACATGTATGCAGTACTCGCGGTGGCCTTGGCCTTGGGCTTTGAGTTGGTCCTCGTGAGACGTTTAAAGAAAGGGTCCTGAGCATGAGGGCGTGGCGAAGAATACGCGTAATTGGAGCGGTCTCAGTAGTGGTCGGACTCTCGGGCCTCATCGGAGCCGGGGGTTGTTCGATGTTACAGAATGAACAATCCGCGAAGGGCAAGAAGCTCTACGCGCACTATTGTATGCATTGCCACGGCGAAACCGGAAAGCAGAACGAGGGTTTCAATTGGTCCTCCATGAGCGACCCGAAACCGAAGGACTTGTCCAATAAATCGGAAATGGGCACCTTCAAAGACGAAGATATCTTTGCCACGATTTCGCGGGACATGAAGGACACGAGCCCGAACGGCGATAAAATTGGTGACGACGAGTTCGCCGTCCCGACCATGCCGACCTTCAAGTACACCCTGTCCGAAGAAGAAATCTGGGGTATTGTCGGATATGTGCGCTCGCTGCACGGCAAGAAGTTGGAATTCAACGTCGAAGGCCGGAAGAAGGAACTTCAGGACGCGCAGCAAACCGCAGACCAGAAGTATAAAGAGGCCGAGCGGTTGGAGCAGGAAGCGGAGAAGAAGGCCAGCGACGAAGCCGACAAGAAGGGCGTAGAAGTCGACGATAACGCGTACGCCAAAGAAATGCAGGCGATGGGGCAGGCGAAGAAGGAACTCGATCAGGCGACGGCGGCATTGGTCAACTTCACCACCAGGCCGGGGAAGGGCGTCAACATTGCTCGACCCGATCTGAACATGAAGCCGGATGCGGCCGCGAAGTTGGTTGAAGTCGGCAAACAGATCTATGTGACCAAGTATGGTTGCAATGGATGTCACAAGATCGGCGAAGAAGGCGGGAAAGTTGGCCCGGCCTTGGATCGAGCCGGTTACCGCCTGAACCCTACCTGGGTCTACCGGTGGCTGCGCAATCCGCAAGCCATGAAGCCTGATACGCGCATGCCTAGCCTGGGGCTGAATGATGCCGATGCGAAAGCCGTGGCGTTGTATCTGAAGACTCTGCGTGCCCCGAAGCCCGACAAGCCTCTCGGCAAGGTCGGCGAGGAATAGCCTAGAGACTGGTATCCAGCGTACCGAGCCACAGGGCGATGAGAATCGCCACTCCGGCGTAGACGTGCTGTTGGAACATCCTGAAAGCATCTTGCGGCGTCACGGGAAACCGTAGACGCCGCGCTTGCCAGATAAAGACTCCCGCAAGCAGCATCAGGACCACGTAGTATCCCATCCGTAGGCCAGACAACTGTCCGGCCATGATCAGGCAGACCACCATTCCCATCAGGAAGACTCCAACGGCCGCAGGAACGGCTGTGCCGAACAGGAGTGCCGATGACTTGACTCCGATGCGGCGGTCGTCCTCGCGATCCTGCAGGGCGTAGATCGTATCGTAGGCAATCGCCCAGCAAGTCGTTGCGGCAAAGAGGCACCATGCCGCTGGAGCGATCGTGCCGCGCGAAGCCGACCAGGCCATGATTGTTCCCCATCCGAACGCGATTCCCAGCACGGCCTGCGGGATATGAATCCACCGTTTGCAGAACGGGTACACGGCGGCCAGGAACAGCGCAATGGGACTCAGCAGAATGGTCAGCCAATTGAGTGTGGAGACTAGCCCGGCCGCGAGCAGCGCCAGGCCCAGTGCAACGAGCAGTGCCTGCCGCGGGAGTAGTCGCCCTGCCGCTAACGGCCGAGTGCTCGTGCGGGCGACGTGTCTGTCGAAATTGCGGTCCGCGAGGTCGTTGAAGACCACGCCGAGGCTCCGCATGACAAAGGCACCCAGCGCGAAGATAGCCACCAGCCACAACGGTGGGCGTCCCTGATTGGCGAGGACCAAGGCCCAAAGACTCGGTAGCATCAGCAGCCAGGTACCGGATTGATTGCGCAGACGAATCAGGTCGGCGACGGCGCTCCACGACCAGGGCGGCGGTGCGGATTCGGTTGAATCGTTGGCAGGAACCACGTGCTGGACCATAGCGGAGCTCAGAGAGCCTGTCAACGCGATCGAGTGCGGTTGTCATGTCTTTACGAGATTGGGTATAACGAGACTATTGTGCAGCGATTGATGTGCAGATGGATCCGGGGTCGTGTTCGGCGATCGTCCCGCAGTGCTGTCGCGGCGCTCATGACGGCAGTCCTTGTGTCCTCGGGATGCCAGTATTTCAGCCCGCGTAGCAACATCCCCACAAACTACAATCTTCCGTTGGCGGTGCAGCTGCGCCTCGACCAGAGTATCGGGGCTGCCGCTGTGGACTATCGTGATGCCTGTGGTCAGGGTGTGGCGCTCCCGATTCATGACCCGCTAGAAGCCCAAATAAAGAAGCGGATGGCGCAGGTGTTTGAGCGAGTCGTCGTGCAGCCAGGGCCTCCTGCTGAGGCCATCGACGGGGTGGTGGATGTGGCGTTGGGCCTTCGTCAGGTGGACATGTTTATTGCCCGTAAGGCCAACAAATCCTATCCCGCGACTGTGACGCTGGGCCTTGAATTTTCTTATACCGATCACGAAGGTGCGGTCCTGCACAGCAAGAAACTGCAAAGCGTGATCACCGGAGAGGTAGACACGCGGGCTGATACGTGTG
>VOPR01000018.1 GCA_009594995.1 Nitrospira sp.
TGGCAAAAATATTACGCGGCGTCGAGAAGGTCGCCTCGCGCTGCCCCTTGATGGTGGCCAGGCGCTCAAGGTGAACCTGCAGTTCGCCGCCCGCAGCCACCGCCGGCGTCTTGCCGGACGCCCGCTGCCCACTGACATGGGTCAACGGCGCCCGCGCCTGCTCACTCGAATGGTCGAATTGCCAGATCAGCAATCCGATCCAGAGCACCACGAGGGTCAGCAACAGCAGCCCTTGATTTTTACTGACTCGGTTCATGCGCGTTATGGCGTCGGGGACTGCAGATGCTCCCCGCGCAGATAGGTCGAAATCCGGATATTGAAGGTCAATTGCTGATCCTGAATGTTGCCGGAACGAACCAGGTTGAGGTCTTCGATGAACAGCAGTTCTTCCGCCGATTCTAAATTGTGGAGGAAGCGACGCAAATCTTCATACCGCCCGGTCACCGTCCCCTGCAGAACCGCTTTGGTGGCATCGGGCACCGAGGTCTTCTCTGTCTTATAAGAAAGAGCCGGCAACGTGACCTGGTCCCGCTTGGCCTCCTCCGTCACGCCCAGGGCGAGCGGCGCAAAATCACGAAACAGCGGCAGAACGGCCCAGACTCGCTGGAGATCCGCCTTGGCCTTCTTGGCTTCCCGGTGCCGATTCAATTGCTGCCGCGCCTTCACCGACTCGGCCTCGAGTCTGACCTGCTCTTCTTCCGCCGCCCCCAGGACCAGAGCATGAATGCCGTAACTCAGCACAAAGAGGGCGGCCACGAAGGCGACCCAGGGAAGAATGGGTGCGTAGGGTTGCCGCCAGGTCAATTGAAGCCGGTCGAGTCCTGGAAACATCATTGGTTACGATTCCGATACCGCAAGGTCAGGTCGAACTCCACGAGTCCGTTACCCATCACCCGGTGCTGGCCCAACACCGGATCCTTAAATTGCGGATGATCTTGAAACATCACCGTCAGGGTCGTCACATCTTCCAGCGCCCGGGCCGAGCCGGTAAGCATGATCGTCGCATTGGCAGGATCAAGCCGAATACTGTTGACGGCAATCCGTTGGGGAATGGCCCGCTCCAACTCAGTGAGAAACTTTGTCCAGGAAAAACTCCGCTTCTCGATCAGGTGATTGGCAAATTCGATTTCCTTGGGCAACACCTGCAACGCGGCGTCCGACAGATCAAGGCCTTCCTGCTGCGCTTCCTTCAACAGCTCTCTGTCCCGCTCCTGTACTTGGTTTAAGGCCGATTCTCTCGATTCAACGTCCTGCCAGACCAACCAGGCCTGCGAGATGTCCCAGAGCATGAACATCCCAATCGCCCCCGCCAGCACCATGATCACCAGCCGTGCGGGAGCCAGATACCACCGATAGCGGCTGCTCAGGTTGATCGCGAACATACCACTGCGGGCCGACGGCTGACCGACGCGCAAGGCCACATCGCGAAGCACTGATGCCAGATTGTCCAACAACATGACTTAGACGACCCCTGCAATCGCCGGCAAGGCCGCGCTGGTTCGAGGCCCCGCGATCGTACCGCCGCCGTACTGTTGCACGCGCTCCCAGTCCAGCTCCTGCACCGGAACCCCCAACCCCTTCTCCAACTGTTGCCGCAAGCCGGGCCCCATGGCCTCGTCGGCGATCACCACAGCCTGGCTGATGGCCAAGTCCGGGGTCTGTTGCTGGCAGGCATAAATCGAGTCGGCGCACTCCTGCACGATCCGATTGATGCCCAGTTGCTCGGAACCGGCCGGCCATACCCCACCCGAGCCGATCCCGCCTTGTAGTTTGGAGCGGAGGAAGACTAACGTCCCCTTGTGAAAAATAAACGCCGTCACTCCGCCGTCCGTTGCATTCACCCACAGAAAGTCGGCCGTCGAACTGGACGAACGCCAAGCCCCGTGAGCCCAGAGGTTGAACAGACGCAAACTTGCCACATCGACTTCCTGCGGAATGAGGCCGGCGGCTTCGCACACGGATTCATACTGTGCCAACACAGCCTCCTGCACTACGACCGCAAGCACGGTGCAGGGACCATCGCCGGACACGCCGGGCTCGGAGAGGACCTGAGAAAAGACCTTCGCGCCGCTCAACGAGAGCAGTTGCTCCTGCCCCAATCTCCAGCGCACCAGGGCATCCCGTTCCTCGGAACTCCAGGGAAGGTCTTGAAGACGGACCACGGCTAACCGCACAGCCAGGTCCGGCAAAATTACCGTCGCGGCGCGTGGCACCCCTGGAGTAGACGACCGTCCCGGAGCCTGAGTGGTCGCTGACCCGGCGATGGCTCGTATGTGAGATTCCAAGTCATGCGGTGACACGACGTTCTGCTCCAACGGTGACAACCGTAAGATGCCTTGCGGCAGCGCAGAAACCACGCACTGATACCGGGGTCTCCCGCGCCAGTTCCGATGCACCTCTGCCCAAGCCAAGTCGTGCGCCCCGATTTTCAGGCAATATTGCGGTCTGCTGGTGATCCAATCCCACATGGCTTATCGCTCTTCGCTGAATGTCACGCGGTTGATCTCCCGCAGCGTCGTCTCTCCCGCCAGCACCTTTTTCACCGCGGACTGCCGGAGGGTGATCATTCCGTCGGTCACCGCACGATAGCGAATCTCCGACAGCGCTCGATCCGCCAGAATCATTTCCTTGATTTCGTCCGTCAGGTCCAGAAATTCGGTGATACACTTTCGGCCTCGATACCCGGTGTCATGACACTCCGAGCACCCTTTTCCTTCGTAAAACGGCGAGCTCTTGAATTCGTCATAGTCGAGGCCGGACTCTTCGGCCAGCGCCTGGTCGAGTGTGACTTGATGCCGACAATCCGGACAAATCACCCGGATCAACCGCTGCGCCAACACGCACGTCAACGCCGCAAGGAAATTGTAGGAATCGATGCCCATCGAAGCGAACCGGCCGATCACGTCGAAAACGTTGTTGGCATGCACCGTGGTCAACACCAAATGGCCCGTGAGGGCGGATTGAATGGCAATTTGCGCGGTTTCCGCATCCCGGATTTCACCGACCATGATCTTGTCCGGATCGTGGCGCAGAATCGACCGCAACCCGCGGGCAAACGTGAGACCCTTCTTTTCGTTCACCGGAATTTGCACGACTCCCGGCAGCTGATACTCCACCGGATCTTCGATGGTGATCAGCTTGTCCTCTTGAATATTCATTTCGCTGATGGCGGCATAGAGCGTCGTTGTTTTTCCGCTACCGGTCGGGCCGGTCACAAGGACCATTCCATACGGGCGCGTAATGGCACGCCGGAACCGTTTGAGATCTTCCGGGTTGAACCCCAGGCGATCTAATCGCAATGTGGAGACACCGGTCGTGATCGCCTCCCGGTCCAGAATTCTGATCACGACGGATTCGCCGAAGACGCTCGGCAAAATCGAGACGCGGAAATCGACGGTCTTTCGGTCGAGCCGCATCCGGAAACTCCCGTCTTGCGGCACGCGTCGCTCGGCGATATCAAGATCGGACATAACCTTGAGTCGGGAGACCAGCGGCGGATGCAGCTTCACATCCAGCGGATCCATGGCCGAGACCAGAATGCCGTCTACGCGAAACTTGACCGTCGTCGCGCGATCCGTCGCCTCGATGTGAATATCACTCGCCCGGCGCTGCATGGCGCTCAACATGATCGTATCGAGCAGCTTGACGACCGGACTCTGGTCTTCACCGAAGTGGTCCACGGTCAGGACTTCTTCGCCTCGTTCATCTTCTTTGACCAGGACCGACCGATATTCCGCTTCCAATTCACGTAACGCCTGACTGGAGCCTTCGCTCCGCTCCAAAGCGGCCTGAATGGCATTTCGTGAACTCACCACGTAGTGCAAAGGGCGATTAAGCAGAATTTCCAGTTCGTCCAACGCCAGCAGGTTCTGAGGATCGGAGATCGCGATAGTCAGAACCCCCGCCTCGTCCTTGAGCGGCACAAACGGATGACGGCGCATCAGCTTGACGGAGATGGTGTGGTAAAACTCCGAATCGACGCGAAAACCGGTGAGCGGATCATAGGGCAGGCCATACTGCGCAGCCAGCGCCTGCGCCAACTGCGCCTCGGAAATGGTGCCGTCCTCAACGAGCGTAGCCCCCAACGCCGTGGTGCTGCCGCCGAGGCGGGCCACGACCTGGTCCACCGTCCGCCGGGGCAGAATCCCCTCGCGCACCAGCACATCGGCCAAAGACGGACGAGTGAGATGACGTTGCATGGCCATGCTACTGTCCTCCGACCCGGAACAGGAATGAGGCCATCAGCGGGCTCCGGCTATTCCGTCGCATTATTGAATCGTCCCCGCCATCTGAAAAATAGGCAGATACATGATGATGACAATCCCGCCCACCAGCAGCCCCATGACCAGCAACAAGACCGGCTCGATCCAGGTGGTGAGCTGACTGAGCCGCACATCGAGGTCGCCTTCGTAAAATTCAGCCACATCCCTGAGCATGGGCTCAAGCGATCCTGTTTCTTCACCGACCGACAACATTTCAATCGCCAGCTTCGGCAAGATTTTCGGCCGTTCTATGGCAGCCGCCAACGTGCTGCCTTCGCGAATCTCGTTGACCGCTGAGACCAGCCCGCGCGAGACGAACCGGTTCGACACGGCACCGCGCGCAATCTCCAGGGCCTCGACGATGGGCGTGCCGCCGGCCAGCACCGTGGCGAGCGTACGGGTCAGCTGGATCGTATGATGCTCCACAAGAATAGTCCCCAGCAGCGGCAGGCGCAGCAGATTCCGATCCACAGACAACCGCCCGGCCGACGTTTGATACCACGCCCGCCCCATGACACCGGCCACGATGACCACAATCGCCACCGGAATCAGTTGCGCTTCCCCCATATGAATCACGGAGATCAGCAACCGGGTCGCCGTCGGTAAATTCGCCGACGATTCGCCGTAGACGGAGATGAATGTCGGCATGACATAGCTCAACAGAAATCCGACGACCGCAATGCCGACCACCACGAGAAAGCCCGGATAGGCCAACGCCTTCGTCACTTTTTGACGCAGGCTGATCATCAATTTGAGATACGCAATGTAGCGTTGCAACACCTCCGCCAAATTTCCAGACTGTTCACCGGCTCGAATCGTGGCCAGGTACAGATCTGAAAAATAAGTGGAATGCTTGCTCAGGGCTTCCGATGCCGAAGCCCCTCCGCGAATATCCTGCCGAACCGCTTTCAATGCCTCTCGAAAGGGGGCTCGTTGGGTACGATCGATGAGCAGATCCCACACCCGCAAGACCGGCAGCCCTGCCTTGATCAAGGCCAGCAACTCTTGATTGAACACGAGAAAATCTTGGAGTGGAAGCTTTCCCCAACGCCCCGCGGCCAGCCCCGGCACACCAAAGCCCGTCCCGCTTCTGGACAGGCGGAATACCAGGAGACCATCTGCCTCGAGCTTCGCTCGGACCAAATGCTCGTCGTCGCCTTCGATATGGCCCTCGAAGGTCGTTCCATCCGCGCGAGCCGCCCTGTACGAGAATACAGCCATGAGTTCATTCGGCTCGACACATCACACGATGACCGTCAGCCTCTATTGAACGAGTGTTCCGATAGCAGCCGGTTGCATAGCGGCATGCTGCAGCCGCGGCTCCGGCAAACGGAGCGTCCGTCCGGCGACAATGAGATTGCCCGACAACGCGTTCAGCGATCGGAGGGCCTGGAGTTCCACCTTGTGCCGACGAGCAAGCCGCCACAACGTGTCCCCGCTTTGAACCACAATCGTTCTGACCGGGGCCCGTTGCTCAGGAATTGTGGGAAGCAAAACCGTCGCCGTTCCCGCGGTATTTGAATTCTGCCGGCCCTCACGCTCTCGAGAGACGGGAGCCAGGGTAACGCCCTCGGTTTGAACACCAGAGTCCTCAGGCACCTGTTCCTGCGTATCGGCTGAAGCCGGGGCAATGGTATCCGCATCCACTGTGATGTTCTTACTATGAGAGGATGCCGCAGGAGATGACTGTCTCAGCCGGCTGTGCAACGGCTGAACTGCCTGAGCGACCCGTTCCCGCTCCGTGCGGGCTGAGGCCAACTCCTCGCGCTGCAACTCAATGATCTGCCTGGCCTCCGTCAGCCTCCGCTCTGTTTCCCGCAGCATGCCCTGCAATTGTGCCCGGGCCACTTGCGCGTCCGCCAATTCTTTCCGTTGCTCATCCAGCTCCGTGCGCAACTCCGCTGCCGTGCGTTGCGCCTCACGGACCGCCACCTTGAGGGAATCCGCCGTTACCTGAAGATCGGAAGGCGTTGGTTCATGATTAGGCGTCACACGCGCACAGCCGCCCGAAAATACAGCGAGCAGGAATGCGACCATCCAGCACCCGAATCGTGACCCGACGACCATCCGCCGCGCAGGAACCGTTGATTGGATCATGGTGTTCATCGCCTTACCATTGGTTATATGGAACCCCGTTGGTACCGACAAGATCGGACCCCGAAAACACATCGACCATTCCGCCCTCGTTTTCATCGACCATCTCCTGCCACGATGTCGTGGCCCCGGTCAGCGGATCGGTCGGCACCCGCCGGAGATACCCGGCCGACACTAATGCCTGAATGCTTTCCGGATACTTCCCCTTGTCCGCGCGGTGCTGATCGATCACATCACGCAGCGAGAACAGATCCTGACGCAAGGCACCTTCCTTCGCTTTGATGATAGCAGCGTGGTACGAGGGCACGGCCAACGTGGCAAGAATCCCGACGATCGTCACCACAATCATCAACTCGATAATGGTGAACCCCTGGAATGACGTCAACGCCCATGCGCGCTTACCACTCTCGGTATTTCGTGCCATCCAATGCCAGTTCCTGACTCTGAGTCGTAACATCGTAAATATCTTCTCCGCACCAGTCTTTCACGCTGGCCGGGTCCCGGTAGCATCGCAAGCGCCAGTCGGCTGCTCCGGTCATCGGATCGAGAGGAATCGAACGCAGGTAGCGCCGAATCGTCGTCCCTCGCACCGTGGCTTGCTCACCGGTGAGTTTCACTCCCAGCAATGCGTCGAGCGACTTTGGATACCCGTACGGACCAGTCACATCTTTGCAGCTCAACCGGTTCTTGACACAGGCAGGGCCCATGAGGGTGTCGCCGTCACGTGCCCACTCCAGGTGAAATGCGTCGATCGCGGCGCGAATCACCCGGAGATTCTGCCGTAGTTCAATCTCCTTCGTCCGTTTGGTGGAGACTTTGGTGAACGGCAGTGCGACCGAGGCAAGGATTGTGAGAATCGTCAGGGTAACGAGTAACTCAAGCAACGTGACGCCGGACTGTTTCACCGCACTCTCACCACTCCTGAGGCTTCTCCGGTTCCCTCCGGAATATCATGGCCGGCATGTTTTGCCATTTGCAGCCGCACCGGCGAGACACCCGGAGATTTCGCGAGAAAGGTCAATCGCAGCAGCCGGCCGTCATCCTTGGTCGCGCTCGGTGAGCGATGCAGACGCAGTTCAACCACACCGGCCGCCGAGGACGAGGTGGCCGCCACCGGAGCTTTGCCGGCTTCAGTCCCCAATACTTCTCCGAGCGTGGCATCCCGGAACTCGAGGATCTTTGGGTCAAACTCTAACGTGAACGTTTCGGTGTCGAAGCCGTGAGCTTGTGTTGCCAGCACGTCGACTCGAAACTCTTTCTCCATCTGAACGGTGGCATCCGCAGGTTGGATGGATAAGTGCATTTCGGACAGCGTGGGCTCTGAGCTCGTTACCCCAGCCTTGGACTTCTTCACAGCTTTTTTGTCAAAAACCGTCCCGGCCCCCCCCGACATATCAACATGTGCCGACACGGGCTTCGGCTGTATCGCAAATAACGGCGAGGTGGAATAGACGGACTCGGTCCCTGACCAGAACGCCTGCCCCTGCGGTCCGGGGATACGCAATGAATTCACGATATGGGGCGTGATGGTCAAGATCACTTCCGTCGTGACCCGCTGGGTTTTGAACGAGCTCAAGAGATTCCCCAGATACGGGATATCCCCGATCCATGGAATCGTCACCCTGGTGCGACGATCCTCTTCCTGCAGCAAGCCCCCCAGGATGATGGTTTCGCCGTCCCGCACGTTCAGCATGGTCTCTGCCGAACGGTTGCCGAACTTAAACTGCGTAATCGGCGGAGACTGCTGGAGCAGAACGGTATCGCCCAGGCGAATCACCTCGATCTTCATTTTCAGGGACAGCTCGTTCGCCAGGTGAATATTCGGTTCAACCGTCAACTTCACGCCGGTATCACGGAACTCGATCGACGTCACGGTCGAAGTGGTGGGAACCGCACCAGTGGCAGCTTGCCCCGGCAACACGTTGGTAGTGGATAACAAGATTGGCTGCTTGTCGCCGATATTGACCTCGGCCTTCTTATTGTTCAGCACTCGCACTTTCGGCGCCGCCAGGGTCTTCGCATCCGTGATCTGCTTAAAGAAATCCAATTGCACGTTGGTAGGGACCTTGAACAGATAACTGTCCTGACCCAAGCTTGCCAAATTGCGATAGGTAAACTGCTGCGCCAGCTCGCCGGCAATGGTCCCTGTAAATCCGGGAGGGACGAGCGCAGCCCCAATCTGCTTGGGATAAGAAAGTCCGTACTGCTGGTCGACCGTCCGGTTCACCTCCAGCACTTCCACATCGAACAGCACTTCTGAGTCTTCGCGGTCGTTGGCCTGAATGATTTTCTCGGCCAGCTCCACTTTCTCCGGTTGATCACGAACAACAATCGTATTAAGCGCCTCATTGCCATGGATATGCTTCACATCCAGCATGGACTTGAGGAGCGCAACCATGTCCTTCGCCTTGGCCGAGGAGAGATAAAACGTCCGGATCATCAGATCCTGATACTGTTCCTGCTTTTGTTTGGTATTGGGGCTGATGATGAACAGGCTCGGGCCGGCTTTCTGGGCAAAAAGACTGTTACTGTTTAAGACCAGCGACAGGGCTTCGTCGAAGGGTTTTTCCTCTAGCGACACGGTGATAGGATCGTTGCGTACGTCCTTATCGAAGACGAAGTTGACGTGCGCCGCTTTTCCCAGTGCCTCTACGACTTCCTTCAATCCGGCATTGCGAAACTGCAGCGTGACCGGCTGTTTCTGCCGATCATCACGATCAGCTGCGTGCTGCTCTGCGGAAAGGCGGGCAACCCCGTCGAGTGCTTCCTTATAGGACGGGTCCAATTCCACCGCCCGCATATACCCGGCCATTGCCTCGTTCACTCGGCCCAATTGCGCCAGACGTTCGGCCTCACGGTAACGATCGCGGGCCTCCTTGAATCGCAACGCTTCAGTCAGCCCGGATTCGTGCTCCTTACTCGTCGGTTCAATCGTGAGGGCACGCTTGAACTCCTCGGCGGCCTGATCGAACTGGCGATCCTTCAGCAACTGTCGGCCACGCTCATCGTGCGCCGCGGCAGCACGTTCTCTTGCCACCCGATATTTGTTTTGAAGCGACGGTTCGAACGGATCATCTTTGAGCGCTTGCCGAAAGGCGACACTCGCCTCTTCCCAATTTCCCGCCGCGAGGTGCTGGTCCCCGCGTTTGACGTCAGGTGACGTCAAGGTGCCGCAGGCGGCGAGCGCAAGACACCAGGCCAGGCCGGTGGCGGTCGTGACGACCCCCTTCAGCCGTTTACTCACAATATCGACGTGTGCCGAACGGAAGAATGAACGCATACATCTGCTCAACAAGGTTAGAACCTCTTTGGTATATCAAACTGACACACACGCGACAATGAGTTTCTGGCTTTAGGACGATGCCAAAAACACCAATCTCCCTCTAGATCGACAAATTTAAGACGCAACTGTAGACTAGCAAAATACGAGGCACCTGTTGAAGAAATCGCCGGTCAGCACGTTCCGAGAAATGCCCATCGATATAGCCAAAGGGCTGGGGATCATTCTCGTAGTAGCAGGGCATACGATTGCCGCCTGGGATAGCGGTCACGAGTCGCTTCATAAATTTATATATTCGTTTCATATGCCTGTTTTTTTGGGTATCAGTGGGCTGTATGTCGCAAATGCTCAACCGTTTCGCAATTTCTTGGTTCAGAAAATTGAACGACTTATCGTACCCTTCCTATTCTGGACTCTACTTTATTTTTCCTTCGAACTGGCAAAGGGTAGCTTCAGAAGCTTCGTTGGCGACACAAAGAGCTTCTCCCTTTTTAGTACTGACGCAGTGTCAGCATTAGTACGGGTTCCCTTACTGGCCAACTGGGATGCCCTTTCAGCAGCGAATGTGTTTGTTGATCTTTGGTTTCTACCTACGCTATTCAGCCTGGTGATTCTCCTACGTCTGCTGTCCCCTCTCACCAAACAACTACATCCAGCAGTGATGCTCTGCATCACCGTAGCCTTTTCCTACGCCGTTTATTATTTGTCTTCTAGCCTGGGCATCCGACCTTTAAATTTCTGGGGGATCGATATCGCAATATTTGCCTTGCCTTTTGTTTACCTTTTTCAATTACGGCAAATTATCTACCCACGCAGCACATTGTTGCTGCCAATCATGTTTGGTCTCGTATGGTACTTTGCTCTAACGACAGATGTAGCTGTTGCAACCCTTTCGGTTTCCAACTATTTAAACTTTATTATTAGTGCGTGCGCTGGCGTGATATTGATCCTATCCCTCTCCAAAACCCTTGAACAAACGCAACTGGGGTCAATAATAAGCCGAATAGGCCAACGTTCTTATTGCATCTACGTCATGTCTGGACTGATTTCGTATTTAGCGGGGATGATCACTAAGAATGTTGCGCCTAGTGCGCCTGACATATCCAATTTTCTAAAGTGCATTATGATCATTGGATCTGCGTATGCTTTGTACCCGATTCTTCAATCCCACAGATTTTCCCAGCGATTTGCACTCGGGGAAGCTAAAAACAGCGGTAGGACATAAGATCTTTCTACTTTTCAGTTCTTGCGAGAACCTTGAGGCAGCCATCAAGATTTGGTCTCCTCCTTCAGCGGCATGGCAGCAACCAGAGTCTCGAGTACCCCACATCACTCCTTCGCCCAATTAGCATTCTTCCCATTTCCTGAGGATTCTTGTGGAAGGCTTTACACGCTATCCTTTGCACTTCCCCGACGCAGCATGCTTCGGCGGTAAACCAATATGGCATACTGTGGCTTGGGTATCGTTGCCTTCCACTTATCAGCAACTTATGCCTGGAAGATGGAATAGTGTGAAAAAAGGCAGGAATTGCTCTGGATTTTCGCCAGCATCACATCAACAATGTCGCAATGACTGCACACGTCAGTGCGCCGACATACAGCAGTCCAGAAACTCGCAGCGGCTATTGTTATATGCGATACAGCCCACCACCTATAGATTGTTCGCAATACCGGAGTGCACCTGCATCGCTATATGTTTATAGTCGCCAATATTTCACAGAACCCGGCAGGGTCTCCGGACTCAAGACACTCTTGACGTCAACCACAACGTTGTTGCGTTGCTTGCGCAAGGGTTTCAGCAGTTCCGATACGCTCATGTTCAAATATTCACGGTGCGCCACCGCCAGGATAATGCAATCAAGCTGTTTGAGCTGGTCCCAGGACGACAGGCGCAGTCCATACTCACCCACCGCCTCCTCATGCTCAGCGAGCGGATCGTGCACGACAACCTGAATCCCATACTCTTTCAATTCATTGATGATATCCGGCACCTTGCTGTTCCGCAGATCCGGAACATTTTCCTTGAAGGTCAGCCCCAGCACGCCGACACGTAAATCGCTGACGGGGCGTTCGACCTGACTCAACAGCTTCATGGTCTGTTCAGCCACATATTTGCCCATGCTGTTGTTGATACGCCGGCCGGCCAGGATGACCTCAGGGTGATACCCTACTGATTCCGCTTTTGCGGTCAGATAATAAGGGTCTACGCCTATACAATGTCCCCCGACTAGGCCCGGATTGAATTTCAAAAAGTTCCACTTTGTTCCGGCCGCTTCCAGAACGGATCTCGTATCGATTCCTAAGCGATGAAAAATCAAAGCCAGTTCGTTCATGAGGGCGATATTCAAGTCTCGCTGCGTATTTTCGATCACCTTCGCCGCTTCCGCCACCTTGATACTGGATGCTCGATGAATTCCGGCCTTGACCACCAGACCATACGTCTGTGCGACAATTTCCAGTGACTCCTCATCCTGCGCAGAAACGACCTTGATG
Organism: Nitrospira sp.; assembly: GCA_009594995.1. Classification (GTDB taxonomy): domain Bacteria; phylum Nitrospirota; class Nitrospiria; order Nitrospirales; family Nitrospiraceae; genus Nitrospira_A. The sequence goes on from VOPR01000018.1 coordinate 12,130, forward strand.
ATGCGCTCCAGCGTATGTTCTTTATCGCCGGGATTGATGCGCTCCGGTGAATATCCGATCTTGAAGTCAATGCCGCTTTTCATGCCGGAGGCTTTTTCGAGAATCGGCAGACAGTCTTCTTCGGTGGCACCTGGATACACCGTGGATTCATAGACGACGATGGCGCCGGGGGAAAGATTCGCGCCGATAAGTTCAGAAGCCTTCTTTAAAGCAGTGAGATCCGGCTGAAGCGCATCATTGATTGGAGTCGGCACCGCGACGATAATAAAATCGACCGTCTTCAGATCGCTCGGCTCACACGTGTACCGGACTCGACTGGACTTCAAGTCCTGTGGCGAGACCTCTCCTGTCCGATCGACACCCTTGCGCAACTCATCGATCTTCGACTTATTGATATCGAACCCGATTACCGGCGCAGATTTACCAAACGCCACCGCTATCGGCAGTCCGACATATCCCAATCCCACTACCGCAATCTGCCGCTGCATCTTCTTGGCCATGTCACTCCCCTTGTCAGTCACACCCGCACCACCCGGTCAATGTTGAAAAAAGAATGGCAGAATATCGGCAATCCGTCAACGATTTCCCAGGACTATCGTATTCAGAAGTCTTTCGGTTCCCCACACACTATGTGTGGCGCTATATTTTCGAGGACAACATAGAAGAGGACCCCTCACTCAAACAATCATCCTCACCTGCACTCACTGAGGTATTCCAGCTCACCGGAGTTGTGCGTCCAGCCACATCAACTGCCCCTTACTGCCAGACATCACGATGTGCACGCAAGGAACGATTTTGGCCGAGACTGTCCTCTCATACACACACTAAGGGTTTTGGGCGGATTGCTTTCTTCATTGAAAGGACTCACCCGAGCCCTCTAAAAATCATGAAACCATTTGCAAGCTTAGGGAGCCTATTGTATGGTAAGACCGTTTTGGATGCTGCAGGCACTGATCTTGCTCATTCTAACGAAGGGGCGGGCAATTCTTCTGGACGGGAATTAGCATCTGTAGTCTCAGTTACCCCTGCTGGTGCCGCTGTAGTATCGACAAACCGGTCGCATGGCCACATTAGCAACTACCCACATTCTCACTACGAACAAGAGGGCAATCATGGACGGCAACGCAACACTTCACGCCTCCAAGAGGTTGGCTACTATTGTGGCCGTGTTAACCCTAACCTTCGGGTTCACCACCCCACAGGCTCAGGCAGCCGGCGTTTGGACAAATGAACCAGCGGGTGCGGCGGTTTTGCTCGATTGTGGCTTCGATACCCCCACATGCTCTGGGCAATTGTTTGATCCCTACGGTACGGCTGGAAACACTTTAACTGTGCAGTCAGACAGCAAAGCCCCCCTCAGCCCTTCCAATGTTGTTCGCTCCACGATGACCTATCCGGACCGCACAGGGGGGACTGAATTACACTATGTTCACCCAACCCTTTTGACAGAAATATTTGTCGGGCTGTGGTGGCGTTCAAATCCCGAGTTTAGTGGAAACGGTGTAGGCAACAATAAGACCTTTTTTATTAGAGGACGATCTCAACAGAATGGCGTATTTGTCTGGCAAAAGCCTCAAGGAACGTCCACAAGTCGCCTGTATTGGACTAGCCAACTTCCCTATAACCTAAATCAATGCGGAGGGGCTGACATCGATCAGTGCTTTGCAAATGTAAATGACGTAACGTTGGTACCCGGCACCTGGTACAAGATCGAGGCCTATTTTAAAGCAAGCTCCTGCCCGACCTGCCGCGATGGAGTTCTTCGATGGTGGATTAATGGCGCACTAGCGGGCAATTACCTGAATTATGCATATGGTCCAGACGTAAGCGAATGGCTTTGGTCAGAAACATGGGATGGATTTACAGCAGGATCAGGTTTTACAAGTAGTCCAGCTCACTACATCGATCATTTACACATTAGTGCTCCAAATGGAGGCGCCGGCACAGACAACCCTCCTGGCCCTCCGGCTGCCCCTACGATGAGAACTGTCACAACTCCATGATAGATGCACAGACAATGAATCGATTTCGAACTCCAGCTTGGCCCTTGTTCTAGGGCCAAGCCCTTCCTGATCAGGGTTGCACAATATGTCGATGACTACTCCTCTCGGTCACTGATGAGACTGAGAGGTAATCCAAGAGTGCTGCCGATACCCCTAAGATCACGTTGATTGGAGCGTCAGCAGCCCTGTTTTCCTCACTATAATCTTAATTTTACCTGATGCCCCTGCCTGATAATCGAGACGACCATCTACGAATAGCGACCTGGAAGGCCCTGTTTCAACATTGAGCCATTCGAGCGTTTAAACCTATGCGAGCGTACACTGCTCTCTTGGCACCTCATCCCACGACTCAATCCACAGGCCTTCTGACGTCTCCCCGGAAAACGACGGCACTTCTGAACTAGAGTAAGATACTGGCTTCGGCGGTCCTCGACGAAGGGAGTGGATCGATGAAGCGGTCGAAATTCTCCGAAGAGCAGATCGTCTATACCCTCCGCCAAGCCGACAGCTCAGCATCGCCGAGCCAACATTTTATGCCTGAAAGAAGAAGTACGCCCATCTCGGCGTGAGCGAACTCCGCCGACTGCGGCAGGTGGAAGAGAAGAACGTCCGGCCCAAACGGCTCGTGGCCGATCTCTCCCTCGACAAGCACCTGCTGTCGGAGGCCCTGCGAAAAAAAGTCTAAGGCCCGCCCGCCGCCGGGAACTGGCCCAGTGGTTTCACGGGACGTTTCAGGTGAGCTGTGCGCGGGCCTGTCGCTTAGCACAGTTTGGACGAGCCTCGTGGTATCGACGCAGCTGCGAGAAAGATCAGTCGGCGATCCGGCTGCGCATTCGTGATTTGGCTACATGCGGATTTGGGTCTTGCTGCGGCGTGAGGGGTGGCGCATCAATCGCAAGCGCGATCGCCGCTTGTATCGGCTCGATGGGCTCCAGCTGCGGATGCGAGTGCGGAGACGGAAGCATATCGCGTTGCACCGAGGCCCGGCTCCGGTCCCGGTGGGCCCGACCGAGCGCTGGAGCATGGACTTTGTGCATGATACCCTCGCCGACGGGCGATCGTTTCGGATCTTAACGGTCGTGGATAATTGGAGTCGGCACAGTCCCCTACTAGAGGCAGGGTTTCGGATGACGGGGGAGACAGTCGCTCAGGTGCTCGATCGTGTCCTGGACACACCAGCGGTGCCCCGCTCGATCACGGTGGATCATGGGACGGAATTCCAATCACGCGCCTTGGAGGATTGGGCCTATCGGCGAGGCGTCCAACTGGACTTTATTCGACCGGGCAAGCCGGTGGAAAATGCGTTTATTGAATCGTTTAACGGGCGCCTACGGGACGAGTGCTTGAACGTGCATCAGTTCGCCTCGCTGGCCGAGGCGCAGGCCCTCATCGAAGCCTGGCGCGTGGACTACAATCAGCGTCGGCCTCACAGCTCGCTTGGGCACCTGACCCCGAACGAGTTCGTCGCACAACGTCAGGGACAACAGACCGTCGAAGAAGCTCTCTGCTCTGGTTAAGAACCGTCTCAGAACGGGGGCAACGTCAGGAGGCCAGAAATTCTCCCCTGACTCTGTCTCCTTGACGGGGGAGCTTACGGGTTGACAATAGCTTTCCACGACGGCACTGTCCTCGTCGTCTTGACAGAAGCCCCAAACAATCTGCTATTGGAACGAATCTATCGTGAGGGAAATCAGGTCAAAACGCACTAGGAACAGGGAGCACAAAATTAATATCACTTAGAAGCATATTCACGAAGCCTACCATAGAACACATTAGTTGCCTTATGTACCAGGCGTATTGCGACGAGATGCAGTATCTCGAAATGTTCGGCCCCACCCTTTTCTCCCAAATCCCAACATGCCGAGGATCTCAATCGAAAGCCGCCATGGAAGGAATACCGCAATGTACGGAATCCCAGCCAGAGTCTTAAGGGGAGACTGCGTATACATGGCGCCCAAGAGAAAATATCCGGCCAAGGACCCAAGCACTCCAAGCGACCAGGGCAGGAGAAAGCTCCAAGCTGGATCCTGAGCGAGCACAACGCTGCAGACAATCGCAAACAGCGTCATTGAGGCTTGACTGGAATAATTCGGAGCGGCCAGGGTCACGGCGCCGTCAATCAAATTCACTTTGCCTTTCGACAATCCTTCTATCAAGAGTCGCCGCGCGCCATTTGTCATTACCGCATACTTCCCTGTTGCCCACCGCAACCTCTGACGGGAAGCCTGCTTAAGCCCCTTCGACTCACGCGCAAAGACTCGAGCCAAGGAATTAAAATGAATCACCACGTCATGAAGTTGAAGTGACACAGAAAATTCCCAATCTTCCGCCACTGAAAAGGCCGACCACCCGTGCTGGTCCACGACGGATCGACTGAGACACATTCCTGTTCCACTCAGCATCGCAGAACAACCGATCGCCTCCTTGCCTCCATAAAACAGGAAGTTTCGCAGCACGCTGGTCACCGCGATAACCCTTGTAAAAGGAGTTTCCCATGGGTTGGAAAGATAGTTATACCCCTGCTGAACTTCATGCCCTTTTGCGAGAGCATCATCAAAAGCCTCCAGCAAGCGAGGGTCAGCAAGACAGTCGGCATCAACGATGACCAAGGCATCAAACAACACGCCTTCCTTGCGCAGAACCTGCATGGCCCACGACATGGCCGCCCCTTTTCCGCCAGGCCCCTCATTACGCTCCAGGCACCGAGCGCCTCCGCTTCGCGCCACCTTCGCAGTATCATCGGCACAGCGATCTGCAATCACCACAATCTGAACCAGATCTTTTGGATACTGCATGGAAGATACACTATGGAGAGTTTCCGGCAGTCCGTCTTCTTCGTTGTGGGCAGGAATGAGAATCAAAAAACGAGTCGTGCGGGGCTTTCGATAATCTGGGGCGGCAGATCGATGCAGAATAGCGAGTAATGCATGTCCCCATTGATAAACAGAAAAGAATGAAATGACCGCCAGGAGAAGGACACAAACGATGCCGAATAAATTAGTCATGATGTCAGCCTAAATGATTACCGTCTCGCTCCCAATGCGCATACCTGCTCATACAGCTCGGCGGTTTTACCTGCCATTGTGCCAGCGGTGAACTCTGTTTCTACACGAGTTCGCCCCGCGTTACCAATACTCGCTGCCAGAGTTGGGTCTTCACTCAATTGTTGAATTAACCTGGCAAGGGACGACGCGTCCGCTGGTTCAGCTAACAATCCAGTTCGTCCGTGTTCGATCACTTCTGGAATTCCTCCGACACGCGTAGCCACAACCGGTCGTTGTAGTGCAAGTGCCTCGAGAAGAACCATAGGAATGCCTTCGTGCAAGGACGGCAACACAAACACATCCATCATGTTGATAAAATCATAGGACTCGGCCTGGTGACCGGTAAACTTTACAAGCGCTTCAAGCCCCAGTCGACGAACCTCACCTTCCAGGTGGCCGCGCAATGGTCCATCACCTACAATCAAAAGATTCACAGCCCGATGTGATCGATGCAGAATGTCTATGGCTTCCAACAATACCGCGTGACCTTTCACAGGTACGAGCCGCCCCACAGTACCCACTAACATGGCCGTTTCCGCCAAGTGCCATTCTTTACGTTTCTCGAGCCGTGCAGTTCTGACCTGAACGATTTCTAAATCGATACCATTGTGAATGCGCACCACCCGAGTTGCTCCATAGACCCGGACCAACGCCCGTTCAATATCTGAAGATACCGCAATGATCTTATCAACAAGGGACCCAACCACCAACCTGTCCACTATCGTGTAAAGAGACATGTTCACATTGCTGAGCCCCTTGAAAGGCTCGGGCATACCGTGGACAACTCTGATGACATGAGGAACTCCTATACATCGGGCAGCCACAGTGGCGAGAATAGAATCCTTATATTTGTGCGTGTGTACAATATCAGGTCGAATCGTTCGGAATATTTTGGCCAGGTGATATGCAACGGTAAGAGGGTTGTGGGTTTTTTCGGAAATGACGACAACCGACAGCGAAAGCTTCCGGAGTTCTGCCGCCAACCTTCCTTCATTAAACAAGATAACGGAACAATCGAGCTTTTCCAATCGCACTAGGTACGTGAGAAGTGCAAGCAAATGAACTTCCGCCCCCGCCCATAAGTCTCCCATTGCCACATGACAGACTTTTACACGAGCACCAACTGTCTTCGACTTATCCATGAGAACAGAGTGGGAACCTAAGGATCTATTTACGAACCTGTGCGCAGGCATTCTGCATAGAGTGATTGATACGCATTCACCATGGTTTGCAAACTGAACTGCCGTTGCGCGCGACGTTTTCCCTGTTCGCCAAATTCTGCCGCCAGATGCCGATCCTTCAGCAATGTGATCAAACTCTCAGCCAACGCATGACTCTCTTTTGGCGGAACCAGAAACCCGGTCTCTCCGTCGATCACGATCTCGGGATTGCCTCCCACGCGGGTGGCAATCACCGGCTTTCCGGCCATCATGGCTTCGAGAATCGCCATCGACAGACCTTCTGAAAGAGAGGGAAGGACGAATACATCGAGCAGTGCAAGGATTCTAGGAATGTCTTGTCTTAAACCGAGAAAATGGACTCGCTTGTCCAAGCCAAGCCGACTGACCTGTTGTTTGAGATCGCTCTCTAAATGCCCTCTTCCTGCAAACACAAAAGAGGTGTCGGGATATGTTTCAAGCACCGCAGGAATGGCATCAATAAGGTATTGGTGCCCTTTGACGGGGTACAAATTTCCCACGACCCCGATCACCCGATCACTCTCCGGGAGATTCATCTCTCTTCTGCACGCTTCAACCTCGGCGGGATCCGGAGTTGGTGGCACATTGACACCATTGTAAAGAACGGTGATACGAGTTGAAACAATGCCCACGTTCTCCACAATAAACCGCTTGAGGTCCTCAGACACTGCAACCATAGTAGCTCGGTGACTGACCCACCGATACGCCAGGCGACGTCTGAGCTTTTCCCCAAAGTAGTGCTTCCCATGGACAGTCGCTACCAGTGGAATTCCCAGATAGGCCGCGACGGCAGTGCCCTGCACATTTGCGTCAAATTCATGTGCATGAATCAGGTCGACATGCTCATCTATCAATAGATCTCGAAATCGCCGTGCCCATCGCCAATCCGTCATCCCTTGAGTAGGAATCACATAGGTGGGAATCCCACGACTGTGGGTTCTCTCCTGAAGCCAGCCTGGACGAAATACACAAAGCACCCCTCGATACTTCGCTGGGTCCATGGAAGACGCCAAATTGCTGATAACCTGCTCAGCCCCGCCTGGACCACTGCTCGTCGAAAGAAATAGAATGGTCTTAATGCTGTTGTTCTTCGACATGCTTACGAGGTCTGTTCGTTCGACCAACGAGTACAGTTGGTGCGGAAACCGCCTGCCATGGCGCTGCCTTCTTATTCCCTTTATCTCACGGGACGAGGTCGCATCCAGGGAGACACTTTGGGAGCGAGGTTGGTGGAGACGGTGGCATCCTTTTGGGACGCCGCATAAGTTTGCGTAGAGTTTCTAAGCGCTACAGCCAAACCCATCAAAATCCAGAACGTTGGGTAATATAGCGTGGAAATAAACGTACTCGTTGCGAGATACCCGATCATGCCGCCTAAAATTGCGTTACCGAACAGAGTAGCCCGTAGGACCTCGGCGCTCTTGAGCAGTTGCTGCTGACCAGAGGCGGCTCGTGCTCCCTCTGGCAAAAGCAAAAGCGTCACTCTTGTATCTTTATAGCTGAGGTATACCATTGAGCCAAAAATGATAACCCCTATCAATCCTAGTTCAGGCATCAAAGTAAAATATAACGAATGTGCCTGTCGGCCGGATAGTGACTTTGTTTGCCAAGTCCTTCCTCCCAGATATTCCCCGATCGTCCATGGGAAATTCCCCTGTCCGACGCCAAAAACAGGATTGGCCATAAACATTTCCCAGCCTATCCCCCACGTGAACATTCGTTGCCCGGCCGTCCCTGATTCCATAGTGCTATCGTCTGTAATTGACCCGATACGGTCCCAATACTCTTGTGGAGCGGCGACAAGCACAAGCCCCATGAGACAGATGCCTAATACGAGGGACAAAATCTTTCTAGGCGAATACAACCAGCAATAAGTTCCCAGTGCAAGCAGGCCTAGGAACGCCCCACGTGAGGACGTGGAAACAACCGTCATAACAAACAGGCCAACCAGAGCAATATACATAAACTTTGCTCGTTGGGTGATTGCTGCTTGATACATGAAGAAGGCGACCGGGACCGCCACGTTCATTTCCATTCCAAAGTCATTTTCGTCTCCCAACCAACCTCCAACCCCTTGCCCATGATGCAAAATTCCATTTATTCCAAGAAATGCGTGGACGCCTAGCCACATGAATATGAGCTTCTGCATGCGGTCGGTGGTGTTCACAAACGTAACGATCCCTAAATAAAAAAAGAAATATAATGCCATTTCCTTTAAGGTCATCAACGCCCAGTAGTTATTGTTGGCAAATGGAACCCATAGTGCCATGTAACCAAGCAATAACAACCACAGCTTAGTTTGCAGGTTAGAAAAAGCCGATTTACCCGAAACCAAGACAGCGACTAGTAGAGACACGTCAAGGAGAGTTGGGATGGGAACTGCTTTCAGCGGCGGCAAAACGTCCTGCGGGCGTCCAAACTCAAATAGCATTGCCAACATAACAAGGTAAAATCCAATAGTGGAATCTTTATTTGCAGCCTGAAGTCGCACCGCGGCTCCAAACTGAGCGCCAGCAGACGTCTGCCTATTTGCATGGATCATTGAAAGTTCCGCATCCGACGAACAAATCCATCAGGAATGACTAAGGCAATTTCCTCAGTGCCACAATCATATTGGTTCGAAAATTACGTAATGGCTGAGTCATGAGCAGCCGTATCCACAATAGTTCCAAGGCGGCCAGAGGTGGGATCATGGCAAAAATAGCATCAGTAGCAATCAAGTCGAGCTGTACGATCTCGAAGCCATTTGCCTGAGCTAGAGCCTTCACCTGGGACTCAGTATTGGCTTTGTAGTGCGTAGGAAAGACATCGTGCTCTTCACGGCCTTCAAGTAAATAAATCAACTTGCCCTTGAGCCACTCCGGCACGAATTTCGAAAGAATAACACCGTAGCCATAAGCGTTCGGCGTATGAAACAGGAATACGCCTTTCGGCTTCAGAATTCGACTAATCTCTCTGAACTGTTCATTGGGATTGTCGAGATGTTCAACGACCATATTTGCCGTCACAAGGTCGAATGCTTCGCTCCTAAACGGCAACTTGGTGACATCACCGCGTAACTTCTTGGTGATGTTGCGATGTGCTTTCAAAGATGGCAGGTCATAGTCAATCCCGAATATGGCCTTGCAGGTTTTCACGAGCTGCCGTTCCTCGTTGATTCGCCAACTTGGAAGAATGGAATGCCCGCAACCAATTTCCACCCATTCAACTGATGGTGTGACATATCGCTTCAGAGCATCCTCATACCAAGACTGAGAATACTTGAGTGTCGGTGCGAGCATCCTTCGTAACGTCCAATAAACATTATACAATCGTGACCGTAGGTTCATATCGATGTCGGGCCTCCCTTACTCTTTTCGTGTATACTCTGCCCCCATTTAGACCCGCCGATCGCACCTTGCACGCTTACAGACTGTATTTGGGTGATAAGCACATCACACGCTTGCTTAATCATCGAGAAGCAGGTTTGAAAATCTTCCAGGGTTCCGCTATAGGGGTCGGCGACCTCCCGGACAGATTGATCGTAAAATTGCCGTAGCAGAAATACTTTGGGCCCAGCCTGCGGATACAGCTTGATAATCCTGTTTCGCTGCCGCCACTCCATAACTAGAATCATGTCAGCCCGTTCCACCTGTTCTTTGTGCAACGGTTGGGTCGCATGTTGGTTGAGCACCAATCCACCCTGAGTACCCACGACCTGCGCAAGCGGATGTGCCGGCTTCCCAAAAGATGTTTCCAGGCCTGCCGAGTAGACATCAACCGGCAAACCACTTTTCTTTACCTGATCCTTTAGATAGGCTTCTGCCAATGGACTTCGGCAGATATTTCCCTTACACACCACAAGGATAGCACGCGCCGGATGTGGAAAAACTTGGCGATTGAGAAGAACCCGATATCGCCAATGGTCCAACGCCCCGTTCACAGCTTTTTTCATTGAGCGGGCAAGTTCCCGCACATTTCTCGCAGGTAATTTGATCTCGGAACGGGAATCAGCCTGCAACATCACTACTCCTATGCCAACTTGATGTATCGCAACATCTCGAAGCGACTGGGGGCAGGATCGTCAAAATCTTCTACTTCATAGAACAGATCTCGTTCAAAAAAACGACAGAACGACATGAAAGAACGAAATTTCGATGGAGCCCCAGGGGGAAGATTCAGCGTACGATCACGCTTTTTCACACGCATCACCAATTGATCCAGATCACCTAACAGCCATCGGGACTTTACACCGATGCGATATCCATTCTCAGGGACAGTTTGCGCGTTCCCCATTGCCATTTCGAGCAGCAGTAAAGGGAAATTCACACCTGCATCCACAGCCAATTGCAGCGATCCCCAAAACCGTCCGTTAATCTCCATCAGCAAAGGTCGCTGAGTGACCTGATCCACCTTGAACTCCACCATGGCAACCCCGTGCCACTTCACAGGCTGCAATAATTTGAGAGTAGCTTCAACCATGGCTTTCGGCAAGGCAATACTTTCGCGCAACACACTGACTCCGCCGGAAGGTGGCCGTTCACGCAGTCTTCGGTGCGCAAACATGCCCAATGGTGTGCCCTCCTGCATCAGCACAAACAGTCCCTCACCTGCCCCTACCACACGCTGCTGGATCAAAGACGGCGCTCTCAGGTAGGCTTTTTCGTGATACAACCTCAGCAGATCTTCACGAGATTCGGCATAACAGACACTGGTTTTCTTCCACTGACCACCATCCTTCAACAAAGAACACCCAGGCTTTACCACCACCGGAAAAGCAGTGATCGTGTCTAGAATCCCTTCCAACTTTCCATCCGGGACAAAAATCGTTTCGGGGATGCCCACGCCTTCTGATACCGCTCGTTGCATCAGGCGATACTTATCGGAAATCTCCTGAAAGACTTCGGCGGGAGGAGACGGCAGCCTTGTAAAGTGCTCAAATTGCGCACGTTCAGGGCCTATGACATGCATAGCAATATCAGATATTGGAAATACGGCGTCGACATCATGCCCCCGAACCATCTCCAGTAGCGTAGCCACGAAGCCTTCGGGGTCCTGATAGGGAGAGGGATAGACAAAATTCTTTTGGCAATAACGAGAAGAGCCCGCGAGCGACCGCTGAGTGTCAGCACCGACGATTACCTCAACCTGCTTGCGGCCGAGCGCTCTTGTCACCGCAAGTGCAGCCCGCTCATTGCCATCGGTTATCAGCACCCTCACTGATGATCCCCTATCATGAACGACTCTTGCGTCAGCACCTTCATGCCGAAACCGGCGAGGGACCAAACACACGCCATGAAAACAATGGGATGGTGTTGGTTATGTCATTGTGAATCCCCACGCGGCGAATGGCATACTTATTTTCTGGCGTAGAACCTTCTACTCCCATTCTCACGGAACAGGCAGCCTCATACCCGCAGGCCTGAACTTGTCGCTGAATAGGCTCGTCACTATTACCATTGGGATAGCAAAAGACCGGCACATAGTTGACGCCTTGTTCCAATAACACCTGCCTCGATTTCGTAAGTTCAACAGAGACGTCATCCGATGTGATTGTGGTCAGAATGCGGTGCGAGCAGGAGTGTGATCCAAATGAAATGCCTTCCTGTGACATTTCACGTACCTCGTCCCAATTCACAATGACCCGTTCCTGTGGCAGCGTGACGCCCAGCCCGGCTGCCAATCCGTCTACCAATGCATGGATTCGTTCGATCGGTAAATGTTTGCACTGCTCAATGACTCGATCGGTGACCTGTTCTCCACCTTCCATAGCCGCAACGAACGGGGCACTGCCGTCCAAATATTCCGCAAATACCTTTCCAATTTTTCTCGCTGTTTCAGGTGTCAGTTTTCTGCCAGACAGAATCTTGAAGAGAATCGCCAGTTGATCAGGCCAAAACCATCGCTCACTTCCCACGTAGTCGGTAGGAAGAAATATCGTGGCGGGAACCCCAGATTTCTTCAACACTGGATACGCATACCGGTAATTATCCAACCAACCATCATCGAAGGTGACCACACAATACCGGGCACGGGCATCCCATGTGCCTGATTGCCAGAGATCCAGCAGCTGCTGCAGGGAAAGAAGCGTAAAGTTCTGCTGAAGAAAAGACATGTGCTGAGCAAAAACATTGTCGAGTACATACATTCCTGGCTGCACACAATGACGAGAGACATCCTTTGGGGCCAGTACCCGGTGATACATGAGCATGACGACCTTGCCCCGATGCCGCCAGTGGAACGCACGAATGCCATAAAAGAGGCCGGCCACAGAAATCTTGGCCAGATGTTTCAATCTACTCACAAATTAATCCATCTTGCATAGTGAGTCTTACTTGCTACTTCCAAAGAATTTCGATGACGAACCTGCAACATGCGGCCACCTCAGCTACCTCATCAATAGTTCCAGAGAACTGCTCAGACTCAAGTGCGATAGAAGAATCGGCACACTAGCGCCCCACATTACTACCGTCGGGATCCAAGTAGACCACTGTATACTCCCCTGATCGCCCTAAGCGATGGCGATGACCTGAAAGGACCTCTGACATAGCTAGGCTGCAGCCGGGCTCAATATTGTCGTGCAACTCGACGGCAATCATCCCTATATGATCAATCCACTCGGATGCCCCATTCTGAAATACTTCCTTTTCCGAGCCTTCTACGTCGATTTTTAGTAGATCAATGCGTTGATTCTTAAAATATTGCATCAGCCCTGCAACACCTTGGGCCCTAAGCGACTTAGGATGACCATTTTCCACTTCAACCACCCTGAATGCCCAGGGCTCATCCGTGGGATTAACAATAGCAACTTGTGCCTCTCCAGACCACAACGCCGTTTTCGTGCAGCTGATATTAGGGTAGGCCTTTGTATTCAAGGTTAGTAACTCAAAGTTAGCCTGATCAATTTCCAATGCCAAAATCTTTGCGCCAGGAAATCGGTGAGCAAAATAAATAGAAGCAAGGCCAATATTAGCGCCAGCATCGACAATATTCCGCGGCGACGTCAGGATATCAAACCCTAACTCCCCATCAACAAAAATTTGGATGAACGCTAACACGTCTGAAGTCCCGGCTCGCAGAAAAATCGGAAACTCCAAACCTGGAACACGTACTTCGTGAAGAGTGCCTCGAACTGCATTGACGTGTTGGCGGAGGCGAATCCACAACAAAAACCCGTCCAACTGTCCATATCTCTTACGATATTTCCGGCTTGCTTCAGCAACTTTTGCCAATGTCCGCAACATAAATCCTCAAGCCTTCACTTCGGATCTGAATTAGATTAATGGCTATGGATGCTTCTGAACTTACCGTACGCGCAAAGACCGGCCAGGAGACTTGCTAACTTTACAAGCCAGTATTCGGTCTCTCATACGCCTAATTACGATGAGGTCTTTGAAATAGGCATGCAGATGGACATATTAGCATTTAACGATTATCCGATTCCTTTTGGGATATGGTCGCCCGAAAATTAACCTACTCACAACGATTCGCATGCACGCACCATTTATCAGTATTGGTCAAGGCAATACACACGGATCATCTGCCCTCCTGGCCAGACAACACAAGCAACAATTACCACTTAAAAATAACTCTGTCCGGGTTTATGCCCTGGTTCATCACGTGAGATGGGGCAGTATACCGTGATCAATTCCCTCGGGAGTGGAAGTTAGGCTTCAGAACTGGATTCCTGAACCCTTATTGAGACGTCGGACGGAAGCACCTCTTCGCATCTCTACCCCTAGCTTTGGCGTGCATGATACGCCGGTTCAAAAAACTTGGACTCAGTCAACTTTGGCTTGCGATGCTGAGGGTCCTCATAATCAATTGATCCGGCGCTAGGTAAGATTTGTAGTACACCCAATTGGTCTGCATCATTTTGAATCTCAGCTCACGACTTTCAAATAGCTTGGTTGTTTCTTGAAGGCACTCCTCTGGCGTACAGAATTCAAAGTAGTTCGCACCGTTATCAAAATTGCCAGGCACCTCAGATCGCAATTTCTCTGAAACTATTGCCTTCGAAAAGGCGACATACTCTGCCATCTTCCACCCAATCGAACCATGCAGGCCAGTGGTTGCAATGCAAATGGGATACTGGCGAAGAAGAGCAATATAGTTTTTTTTCCCCGAGACTAGTGCGTCCCCCAATAAAAGATGTCCGTAGTTATCCATGGCATATGCTGTACGAGCGAATCCGCCATAAAATCGCGAGCCAAACTCTTTCCTCAACAGATTAATACAACGAGCTCGCGTCTCATTAATTTCCCTCCGTTCAACCTTTTGCTCAGCAGATAATTCAATGCCCTCACCGGAAGGGTCCCATGCTCGCGCCATAAATAATACTTGGGGATCCTGGTTGTTGATGGGTGGTGAGGCCATATTTACGACTGTTGGCAGGAAACTCAAGGAGAGAAGCTCTGCAATACGCACACACAATTCTTTAGGGAAATCATGAAGCAAATGTTTACGAAATACAAATCTTGCTACTTCATATCGATTCAAACTGCCAGCGTATAATTCATAATTAAGGCCTAAAGGATGCACGCGAGATTTATATTGAACCGGTATCAGATCATTGACATAGCTTCGCTTAAAGTACGCATCAGAAATCTCCAAAGCCTCATTCTGCAATGTGGGACTGTCACTTGTGTCATAGAAAATAATCTTGGAATCATTCAAGACCACAAATAGGCCATTTAATCCATGCGGCCCTAGGCCGTTCATTAATATCCTGCCACTATGAGAATAGTTTCTGAACGTTTGGGTTAGGCCGATTTTTCCAGACATTGCGAGGAGCGAAAACCCGGTATAAATTTGGGAGACATGTGGTGAAAGACTGTACGCAAATATTTTGCATTTCATTATTTACGTGCCCATTAGTTGAAGGAATCTCTCCCAAAGAGTGCCCTCAGTCGTCGGATTGTCAAAATTCACCAAAAACTTAACTAGGCTCGCACATTGCTAGGGTACACTCTGTGCCCCTCGCTGCTATGTTTTGCTTTTCTAATACGAGTCTTCCTTCACATAAAATTCTTGCCTGAGGAGCACGCATCGCAGCAGAACACATACCATTTAGCGATTCCTTCTCATGGCCACTTGAATAAGAGGCTAGAACAAGGTGTAAATGAATGGCGCAACGGCCGATCCTTGAGTGAGCACAATTAAGCTACCCAACAGCACGAGCATTACAATAATAGGCAGTAACCAAAACTTCTTGCGTTCCTTCATGAACGCCCACAACTCTGTCAGGAACTCACCCATACGTCCTCCATTCGCCTAGAATTGTCTCGTCATATGGTTCCGTGGCCTTGCTGGACGCACAACCCGGTAGGTTTCGGCATCTCGACTCAGCGCTCTTCTCATGGAGTCCCAGCCAAACATGCGCATGACTACTCCCATGGGAGTGATGAGTCCAAAATATAGAACCCCCAGAATAATCCTGGTGTTGACCCAGCCCATTACGTGGCCAACCTTCATCCAGACTTTGAAGAGAAGCCCAAGGGTATTTGGTGCCACAAGCCCCAAGAGCATCAGCGGAGCTGCAGGCACGAAGGCCCAAAGACGCAAGGCTTCACCGTGCCGAATCATCGGCCAGATACCAATCACAAAAAATACACTCCCGACGATCAGTCCAAAATTGCGTAGTTCCTTCTTTTCGACCAGTTCATCCATTCAACACCTCTTTGGCTCCTTGACAGCAGTCACGAATCTTCCGAACAGAACCATCCTCACAATCGCAGGAGCACCGAATTGATTTCCAGTCACCGCTTGGACGGCTCCCAGCGAAACACCCGGTCGCCCCGCCAATACCGCATCCAGGCATCAAGAATTGAGAGATTAACTAAGACAAAAAACGACGGCAATCGAAGCAGGCTGTTCTTTGGCATCCAGCTAAACCCTGCATACGCAATTGCCGTGGCATAAAACAGACTCTGTCCCAGCAACAGGACTCCGTACACTGTTGAGTGGGTGACCAATAGGATGTTCGAAATTCCTGCCCCAATCATGGCAAACGGCACAAGCCATCTGCACAACTTATGACTGAATAGTTGCCAGGCGAAGATTCCGTATCGAAAGGGATTCAACATTGGCAGACTTCTCATTAAGACAGCAATTCCTCTTAAGACGGTCCGAACCTTACGTTGATATTCTTTTTTCTCATTGGATAAATTCTTGTAATACCCTATGCTGTCCGGATCCGACACTCCTCGGAGCCCCGCTTTCATTGAATTCAGCAACGTATTGAAATCACTCTGAAGATCGTCGGCCCATGGACTGCAGACAGACCTTCGCGCTGCAAAAAAGGAACCACTGAGTCCGACCAGGGTATTCACCTTAGTTTCCAACTGGCGAAGGAGCATTTCGTATTTAACATAGGCCCCCTCCCCGCTCAGATTCCCTTGAGCATCGACGAATCGATCCACACTGCTCACACAGCCCACGGTCGGATCGTTGAATGGCTTCACAATATTCGCAATACCCTCAACGGGCAATGTGGTGGCAACATCAGAAAAAACTAGTACCTCTCCGCTGGTTTGGCTGACCGCTAGTTTTTGGGCGGCTTCCTTTCCCTTTCGCTCGGGGGCACGTATGAGACGCACGCCTGATGATGCATAGGACCGCACGATCTCGTCAGTCCGGTCAGATGAACAGTCGGACGCCACCACGATCTCAAGACGCTGGCGGGGATATTGTTGCTGAAGACTATTTTCAATCTTTTCCTTGATCCGTGCTTCTTCATTGTAGGCCGTAATGATAAACGTGACCATCGGCTGGATAGCCCCGCTGAGGACGGGTCGGCTCTTAAAAACGGAAATCGCCACCAGGACAAGCAGATAGCCCGCATAGGCATAAAACATAAATGCCAATGAGCCCCAAAATATCCATTCGACGAACCACATCGTGCAATATCCCCGATTACAACGCCGCTCCGCCCAACAAGGACCGCTCCATCTAGAACGTTAACGGACTCTCGGCAACTCCTGCATGTGACCTTGCTTATCCAACTGTTCGGGAGAAGATTTCCTGTTCAACCCCTGTCCCCGTTGAACACTTTCCACGGCTGCACACAAACGGAGGAGATCATCGTCGGACACCAATTCGTGCGTTGGTAACGTGACAAGTCGCTCCGCGATCATGGTCGATTGGGGCACGTGTTGGGAAGAAAGTGTTTCGGAGAGCATGGCAATCTGTTCAACCGAAGAGGGGTACAGCGAACTTACGCCAAGCCCCTCGTCTGCAGATCTTCGGCATAGAGCATCTTTCTCTTGTTTCGATCGCATCAGCACAGGTAGACGAAGATAGACTGATTCTCCTCGGCCGGATGCCTTGACAAGCCGCACGGTCGAGACGAGTGATCTGAGCAGTTGCTCAGCATGTGTCACACGACTTATCCTTGAACTCGTCAGTCGCTTCTTCCAGCGTCGCAACAATCCAGCCCGAACCGGGTCCATACGAGTAATTGGGAAATCCGTATAAAATTTTGTTTCGCCCAGCTTGAGAAACGGAAGTCCGGCAGGGAACCAGTAGCGCGAGGGGTTGATAAGAAATTGCGTGGCCGCGACTTCGAGCCAATTTGTGAGCATGCCGAGGAGCGATTCGTCCGGTAGCTGTGCATATTCCTGAGCCAGAGCTTCACCAATACGATCGTCATTCGTAAGAATGGCACCACCGGAGCCGCACGTGATGTTTTTCCCCCGTCCAAAGCTGAGGAAAGACACGTCGCCTAGAGAACCGAGCACCTTTCCATTTCGATCACCACCGAATGCCTGGGCGACATCTTCCACCACAAAAATACCTCGCGCGTGGCAGAATTCTGCGACGCGCGGCACATCCACTCCAATCCCAAGCAAATGCGTCGCCAAGACACATAACACGTCCGAATCAGCGACTGTCTCGAGATGCGGAAAATCGGGATCGAATGTTAGCGGGTCAACATCGCATAGTCGAACTGACAATCCTGCGCGTACCACGGCTGACGGCACCGAAAAACACGTATATCCAGGAATAACGACCTGAGAACGTCCGGAGAGGCTATGCAACGCCTGGAGGATGAGACTGAGAGCGGCTTTCCCTGATGACACAAACCAAACGTGCTTGACACCGAAGTACGATCGAAACTCAGCCTGCAGTCGGTCCATAGTTACCTGCGGGCGCGCAAGACCCACCAACCCTTGGATGAGGTCACGCCATTCGATCGGTGCAGCCGATGGAGGAAGTGTTCGCTGCAACTTCATGGAAGGTGCTTCACAATGTGAGGTCCCAGCAGATTTGCGACTGCTAGAGGCAACTTCTGCCATACGCGAATAGCTAGCGCGTATTTTGGATTCTGAGGATTCAGCTGAGGCACCTGCCGCCCGTCCCCCATCCAATAGTACCAGTAGAGCTGATGAGGTTGAGCTCCCCATTGTTCCTTAAATCGGTAGGTTCCACTGTCAGGGCTCGATCGTCCAAAGTCGAACACTTGAAAGCCCTGCTGGCATGCATATTCCAGAACGGTGCCATACAGCAGCATATTGGGTGCAAGCCTGTTGAAACGTTTGTCTGAGGCTGCCCAGGGGATTTCCATTGTGGAGCGGAATCCGTAAAGAAAACCCGCGGCAACGGGCACGTCTCCATGCGAAACAATACAGATGCGTGCTTCTTTCGGAAACACTTCGAGGATTTTCGCGAAAAACTCTTTTGCGTAGACTGGGGTTCCCAGGTCGCGCATACAACGGGAAAATACGGCGTAAAACTCCCCCAGGCACTCACTTCCCCCCACGCGCACACTCATCCCTTCTTTTTGTGCTCGACGAACTTGGCTCCGCAACTTTGAGGGGAACCCTTTTAGCAACAGGTCGTACGAATTCGGCAATGAAAGCCGCATCGAGACTTTTCGTTCGGTCGAAACCCAGGCAGTCTTCATCAGCGACTCATGCCGCAGTTCAATATGGGTCGCATCTAGGGCTTTGGCTTTTTCGATGGCGCTTGCTTCAAGCAATCGATACGACTCGGGAGAATTAGCAACGATGCCGCCATAATTCACGAAAGGCAACGACACCAAGAAGCGGCCAAAACCTCTGCTCGCCAAGAGGACCAATGGCAGGACTCCTTGCACACGTCCATTCTCTTCTTGCGCGGCCAGGTAGTACGTTTCATGCCCAAAGGCTTCCTCTATAATGCGGCGCCAGCCCGACTGATGGTATCCTGATGTTAAGGGCGAGCTCTGAGCATAGTTGTCCCATGCCAGGAGATCGGCATCAGTACGCCCTAGGATTGAGGCTATCAACGCACTCATGTAATAGGCCTATCGCGGTTTCTTTTCACGATCAACGCGATCGAGAACAGCCGCCAATTCTTTAGTGAGCGAACGGTAGTCAAACCGATTCACGCAAGCCACATCAGGCGGAAGCAGCTTCTGCTTTCCAGTCGCCAGCTCGATTAAGAGTGCCTTGATCCGCGTGACTTCGTTCACACTGCTTATCCCCAGTGCATGACGAGCAACCAAGTTGGCCGTTGCACCTTCTCCACCGATGAGCAATAGCGGCCGTCCAGTTGCAACATATTCGTAAATTTTAGCGGGCACCTGCAGAGGTGAGTCTGGCTGAAGCACAAGCAATACGCTTGACCGCTGCATCTCTCTCAAGCACGCAGCATGGGAAATTGGTGGTTCACGCCGAAGAAACCCTTGCTTCTCAAGATCTACAGCGTACCGTTCACAATCGTGGTCTGTGGTGTCCCACCCCCCGACGAAGCGTAACCGGATTGTTTCCGGCTGCAACTGGCCATTCTGAAACAATTCCCACACTGCTTGCAGCAAGACTCGAGGGGTTCTTTTCCCATACACCGTCCCGAAATGGCACAGCTCATACCCCAAAGACGTCGAAGAAGTATCCATTGGGCTCGGAGAAATCTGTTCTGGAGTCAGCACCTCGCGGTCGAATCCATTAGGTATCCAAGTGCAGCGGTCACGGAGATTGCCATACTCAGCAACTAGGCGTTCACGGAGCTCCTCGGTGTTGGCGATGACATGACTGGCAGCCTGACAGACTCGCGCTTCAGCTGTTCGCGATTTCCTGGTTAATACGTCAGAACTGAAGGAGTAATAAGGATTACAATTCCAGGGATCACGGTAATCCAACACCAGCGGACAGTTGAAATGCTTCGCGAGCGTATCCCCAATTAAGAAACTTGTCCAGGGACCTCCAGTCGCGAGAATGACATCCGGCACATCCCTCTCAACGGTAGACTGCGCTTGTCGCACAGCCGGCATCTGCCACCCGCATTGGCGGTCGGGAAATGCAAATGTCCAATCCAGAAGCAGGTCTTTTAGCGAGCCACGAGTTGTTCCTGGATTTCCTGGCGAGGACATAGCGTCAGCTTTCATACCTCGCTCTGGAGAAACGGTTTTTTGCACCATTCCACGGAATAAATCACGAGCCTGCAATATCTGTTGAAGCCGGTCAACGTAAGGCACTCGCATTACCTGAACGCTCGCCGGCACACGCTCGCCAAGTTTTGGATCTACTTGATGCGAAGGATACACACACTCAGGCGTTGTTGTGATCACTTGTGGCTGCCACCTATAATCAGCCAGATTTCGGCAAAACCCGAGCGGGCGCATCGCGCCACTCGCTGCAACCGGCGGGAAGTAATAAGCTACTATCAGAACTCGCTTCACAAGCTCACCGCTCGCGCTAGGAGAAGATCACAGATCAAGGATTTACAGGCACCGCGGACTAGACTCAAACCGATTACGGCATACCCAGACAGTGAGTTCGAGGCAATAGCACTCTAGAGGATCTCTACGCAGAGAGCGTAGCTTCAAACGAAACCTGCCTCGCTCCCACGATCATGCACTGCACGACAGTAACGAAACGCTTAGGAGATTCAGAAAACGTTATGAATCCAACTCGAATTAGTCGTGTTTAGACGGGCGCTTGGCTCGCAAGACCTGAGAGTATTTCGAATTCCGCCACATGAAACAGTCTGTTGGAAAGATCTACTTCTCCTCGACGGTGCCGATCTAAATCTGCTATCAGCGCACCGGCATGATAAATGCCACGCTCTCGCACCGCCCGACTCCCAAGGATATCCCGAAGGGGCTCATACAGATCATGAGCGAACCACTTCTTGCTCGCGGTGGGAAACCCCATTTTGTCCACTCTGCTCCGCACGGACTCAGGAATCCGCCCTCGCATCCCTTCTCGAAGCACGTACTTATTCCATGGCCCTCGCACCTTCCAATTGTCAGGCAAGCCATGCACAAAGGACACTAACCGATAATCCAAAAACGGCAAACGCGCCTCAACAGAATGGGCCATGGAATTACGATCTTCTATCCGGAGATACAAGGGCAAGGGGGCCGATATCACTGATTGTTTCAATGAACTCGATAGAGCTGCGGAACTTGGCGGCACATCTTCATTGATGAAATGCTGGGTCAAGTCCGCTGAAAACCATGGATTCTGACGGAGACGGGCCTGCCGCCTAGTCTGAGCCCATCTACGATACGCACCGAGCCTATACAATTCCCACGAGAGGCACCGGCTGGCAGCCTCCATCATACGAACACGAGCATTTCCACCATGCGCGTTGGTATACGCTGTCACAGATTGCCAGGCAGCTCCCACCCGTCCTTGCTGTAGGAGCGACACCCAATAGTCCTGAAAATAGCTTGAGTATCCGCCAATTGTTTCATCGGCTCCCTGCCCATTCAAAACCACTCGAATGCCGCTGGATGAAGCCAGACGCATAAGCTGGTACCCCACCACAGCTGTCATGGTATGTACAGGTTCGTCCTGGAACCAAAGAACTTTGTGCAGATCATTCCACAGTTCGGCAGGGCTAGTTTCAAGTTGCCTGAGCTGGGCATGGGTTTGGGTCAGGGTATCCGCAATATACTTTGACTCATCAAACTCCTTTGCCATGTAGCAAAAAGCCTGGAGAGATTCGGGTTGCGCGCCGCCACTTTCATCACGGTGACGCGCGGCCGCACAAATAATCGCTGTCGAATCAAGCCCCCCGGAGAGGCATACCCCAACCGGTACATCGCTTCGCATGCGAATCCGAACCGAGTCCTCAAAAAGATCGGCGAAATTCTCCGCAGGATCGCTCACTGCGTTCTTGGGTAAGGTATCGAGAGACCAAAAACTCCACTCATGCCAGGTACCATCCAACTCCACCTCAAACCCGCTGCCCGGAGGAATCTGTTCAATTCCTTCGTAGAACGTCTCGCCCTGGCTGTCGAGTCGTCCCTCCAGTAAAAACTTGGAAGCAGTCCGCCAATTGATCTCCGGCCGGTGATAACCGGAGGCACGAAGAGCCTTTATTTCCGATGCGAACTGTATCACCTCAGGGCTACGGCTGTAGTACAGCGGTTTCACTCCAAATCGGTCACGGGAGCCAAATATCCGCCGATTCCGCCGATCATAAATGACAAAGGCCCACATACCATTCAATCTCGACAGGCACTCACGACCCCACTCGCGATAGGCGGCAAGTAATACTTCGCTATCCCCGCTCGACCGAAACTGATAACCCAATTGCCGCAGGTCTTCTCGCAACTCTACGTAGTTGAAGATTTCGCCATTGAACACGAGGACATACTGACCATCTTGGCTAATCATTGGCTGATGGCCGGCTTCGGACAAATCAAGGATCGACAGACGCCGAAACCCCATTCCGACAGCACCTTCTACATAGAAGCCACCATCGTCAGGACCTCGATGAAACAGGCTCTTGGCCATTCGTTCCACGGCCGTTCGCTCCACCGAACGACCATTCAGCCCTATAACAACTGCGATTCCACACATAAAATCTACCCGCGGCCTCACTCTTCCATCAGGCCTATTGCCAGAGCTGGGTTACTTCACAACAACCTGGCGAAAATATTCAGTGGCTTTGCGAATACCATCCTCTAACTCCACCTTAGGCTCCCAGCCCAGGAGGCTCTTCGCTCTCGTAATATCGGGGCGTCGCACCTTGGGATCATCGGCAGGGAGAGGCCGTTCCTCGATTACGCTTTTCGAACCGGTTAGCTTCAGAATAATTTCCGCAATCCCGCGAACTGTAAGTTCTCGTGGATTGCCGATATTGACAGGGTCATGAATACTGTCGAATACGGCATCCGGCTTCTGCGTCAGAAATTTTGTGCGATCAGTGCGTTCCGCGACGGACTTATCGGACTTCACCATCAACAACGCCACGATACCACGGACCAAATCATCGACATAGCAAAAGCTGCGCGTCTGAGACCCATCGCCAAACACGGTCAAGGGCTTCCCCTGAAGCGCCTGCACAATAAAGTTCGAGACGACGCGACCATCCTTCGGCCTCATCCTTGGACCATAGGTGTTAAATATCCGAACAATTCTCGTATCCACACCATGGTACCGGTGATAGGCCATCGTCATCGCTTCGGCAAATCGCTTCGCCTCATCGTACACTCCTCTTGCACCAATCGGATTCACATTACCCCAATAGGTTTCCGGCTGAGGATTGAGCAAGGGATCTCCATAAACCTCTGACGTACTGGCCAGCAGGAAGCGAGCACCCTTGGCCTTCGCCAATCCAAGCGCTTTGTGCGTTCCGAGCGCACCCACTTTCAAGGTGGCGATGGGCATTTCCAGATAGTCTTGAGGACTGGCAGGAGAGGCAAAATGCATGACGGCATCCAGCTGCCCGTCAACATGCAAGTAGTCGCACACATTGTATTTCACAAAGCTGAATTTTGGATTTCCAATCAGATGCGCAATATTCTCCGCCCGGCCCGTGATCAAATTATCAAGCGCAATGACATCGTGCCCCTGCCCGACCAAAAGATCAGACAAGTGACTGCCAAGAAACCCTGCACCGCCCGTAATCAAAATTCTCATGAATCGCTCCCCCCTTCGTATTCCAGACGCTACGGTTAGTCGAGTTCAAACTCCTTCTTCCAATCCGAATCGCCCTCAAGCGGTTTCTGCTCCGATTTGATCAACACACAATTCTCCAGCACAAGGACGTCCATTTCGGTCCGCATGAAGCACCTGTAGGCATCTTCAGGCGTGCTGACAATGGGCTCTCCGCGAACATTAAAAGAGGTATTCACCAACACCGCATGTCCGGTCCTGGCCTCAAAAGCCTTGAGCAGGGCGTAATATCGGGGATTCGTTTCCTCGTGCACGGTCTGAACTCGCGCCGAATAATCGAGATGGGTAACAGCAGGAATGTCGGATCGTGGAATATTCAACAACTCAATTCCCCACAACCCATCTTGTGCCGAGGTCATCGGGAGACGTCGTTTTTCAACAACGGGAGCCACGAGCAACATATAGGGGCTGTCGGCATCCAGAATAAAGTAGTCAGAGGCCCTCTCGCGCAAAACTGACGGGGCAAAAGGACGAAAAGATTCCCGATACTTAATCTTAAGATTCATCACCGACTGCATATCCCTGTTGCGGGCATCCCCCAAGATACTGCGCCCACCTAACGCGCGAGGGCCAAACTCCATGCGTCCCTGCAACCAACCCACGACTTTTCCCGCAGCTAGCTCTTCAGCCACGCGCGCATACAACTGCCCGTCATCAAGCCTGACATAAGGGGCATCAGTTTTTTTCAGATACGCTTCAATTTCTTCGTTGGTATGAGATGGTCCTAAATAAGACCCTTTGATACCATCTTTTCCAGGAATCACTTTGCGAGGCTGCTGCTCATACTGATACCAGGCAGTCAATGCGGCACCCAAGGCTCCACCGGCATCACCAGCCGCCGGCTGTATCCAGAGCCCCTTGAATGGCCCTTCTCGAAGAATACGTCCATTCCCCACACAATTGAGGGCTACCCCCCCGGCCATGCACATATAGTCCGCACCGGTCTCCCGATGCAGGGTACGAGACAGTCGCAGCATGACCTCCTCGGTCACTTCCTGAACTGACCGTGCCAGGTCCATTTCTCGCTGGGTCAGTTTCGATTCTGGCTTGCGAGGCGGACCTCCAAAGACTTCATCAAACTTGCTCCCGGTCATAGTAAGACCAGTGCAATAGTTGAAGTAGTCCATGTTCAAACGAAATGTCCCATCCGACTTTACGTCTAACAAATGTTCATAAATTGCCTTCACATATTTGGGTTCGCCATAAGGAGCGAGCCCCATGACCTTATATTCACCGGAGTTCACCTTGAAACCGGTGTAATATGTGAACGCGGAATACAAGAGTCCTAGGGAGTGGGGAAACGGAATCTCCCAGAGCGGTGTAAGTGAGTTCCCCTGCCCAAGCCAGGCTGATGTGGTTGCCCACTCCCCGACACCATCCATGCAGAGTACAACCGCTTTCTCATACGGCGACGGGAAAAACGCGGATGCGGCATGCGACTCATGATGTTCAGAGAACAAGATCTGCGGCAAAGTCGTGCGTGTCATCTCTGGAGCATGGACCAGAAATTCTTTCTGAAGCAAACTCTTTAACAGCAGCTTTTCTTTCAACCACACCGGCATGGCAGCCACGAACGACTGTACCCCTCGAGGAGCAAATGCGAGATAGGTTTCCAAGAGTCGCTCAAATTTCACCAGCGGTTTGTCGTAAAAAACCAGGTATCGTACATCCTGTAGCGTGATTTTTCCTTCTTGAAGGCAATACTCAATCGCCTTATGAGGAAACCCGGGATCATGCTTCTTTCTGGTGAAGCGCTCTTCCTGGGCCGCTGCAATGATTTCTCCGTCACGCACTAAACAGGCTGCGCTATCGTGGTAAAACGCAGAAATCCCGAGAATGTTCATGTTTGCTCCCCGCCCATGGAATAAACCGATACATTCAACAATCTAGCACCATTCCAGCTTTCTCGCAGCACCATCAGAAGAGGGAGACGACTGTTTTCTGAAGATATAGATGTTTCCACCGAAGCTACTGAGGAACCTGGCACTCGTTGATCAATCCAAGGTATCGATTGGCAATCACTTCCCAGTTGTACTCACGACAAGCCCATTCTTTTCCCCGTTTAGCCAGTGTCTCTCGAAAGGGGGCATCCGAGCACAAACGAATCAGGCCGGATGCCAATGCCCCGGGATCATCCGGAGGCACCAGAATACCTGTCGTCCCATCCTGGACAATTTCTGGCACACCATCAACCTTGCTCGCGATGACGGCTTTTCCACATGCCATCGCCTCGGCTATAACCAACGGCATACCTTCCGCTCGAGACGCCAACACAAAAGCCAGGCATGATTTCATCAATCGGAGAACCTGTTCATGAGTTTGATTACCTAAAAATCTGACTTGGTCGGAGACTCCCTGCTCAAGTGCCTGACGCACCAACGCATCACGCTCCGGACCATCGCCCGCAACGACAAGGTAAAGATGCACACCTCGCTGCTTGGCTTCTTGCAAGGAAGCAATGACGATATCGATCCCCTTCCTATGGATCAGATGCCCTGCCGTCAATAGATAGTTCGATGGCAGTCCATGATTTAAATTTCCTCCCTCGACCGCCTCGATAACATCCAACGGCGCACCATTTGGAAGCAGCTGAATCCGCCGAAGATGCACACCTTGCAACACAGATTCGACTTTGGACAAGAGCGTGCGCGAGACACCCAACACCACATCTGCCTTCTCAAGAAGAAACCGTACCAACCGCTGCTCCCGTGGATCCCACAGTGAGAGGTCGTGTGCATCGTTTCCCTGGTAGGTGACGAATAGAGCGCCTCCAAATACGCGCTTCAATACCCCAAAATAAAACATCGCGGGTAGCGGATACTGAATCAAAATTGCGTCGAGTCGCCTTCGCTTCGCCAACCACAGAAGCTGCAGCGCTGTCATTGGAAACCACAAGTAACACATCAGAACAGCCCGGAAAGGGTGCTTTGACGACACAGGCGATCGAAGATACATGCCGTACACTGGTGTTCCATCCAATGTCTCAACTTGGCGAAGCCGATTCTCTCGATCGGCGACAAAAATAGTGACCGTGTGGCCTTTTTTTTGAAATTCCCCAGTGAGTCGAGCCACAACGGTACTGATCCCGCCGGTCAAGGAGGGTCGCCAAGGGGTTACCAGCATGATGTTCATATGTGTAGTGGTACCCGCTGATTCATGTCTTCGCGTCAAGGTCAGGATTTATTCCAGGAGTTTGAGCCCCGCTACGACAGACATAAGACTTGACCATGTCCATGTACAACTCAATCCGGAGAGGCCATTCCCGAATTAAACTACGAAGCCGCTGACGGGCAACCGCACCTGAACATTCCAACCGCTCTAGATAAGCCAATTGTCGTTGATTCACGTACAACTGCGATTTGACCAGTTGTACTATCTCACCACCATGACTCTGCTCGAGTCTGTAGTTCTTGAGGAGAATCTCGTATATCTTTGCAAAATCTTCCAGCAAGCGACGGTGACTGGACATCAGGCTACCCGCTCTCCAGCGATATTGCCCCAGCGGCTCGGCTAAATAGCCAACTTCGTAACCTTCCAGCACAACCTGGATCCAATGCAAATAGTCTTGGGCCACCGGCAACCGCACATCAAAACTTCCGGCAGCATCAAACGCCTGACGTCGCTCAAGCACCGTCAATGTTTGAATATGAGACCGCTGCAGTATGTCTCGAAGGCATTCACCTTGAGGAATCGGCCTTCCGGTTTCCTGATTAAACCGAGCATGTAGCACGGTGTCCGATTCATCAATAACCGCTATTTCAGTGTGAACAAACCCGCATGCAGGATTTGCGTCGAGATATTCAACCTGACGCGCCAATTTTGTGGGCTCCCACAAATCATCGGCGTCAAGATACGCGACAAATTCTCCGTTGGCTCTGGAGAGAGCCGCATTCCGTGCCGCAGACGCCCCTTGATTGGCCTGGTACACGCAACACAGGGCATTGTCATACTGCGCCAACACTGCTTGGGTTCCATCTGTCGATCCATCGTCGACCACGATGATTTCGAAATCTCGATAGGTCTGTCGTAACGCCGAATCGATGGTCCGCCCGATGAATCGTTCACAATTGAATGTCGGGATCACGACTGATACGCGGGGCATGTGGGGACTTACCCAGAAAAACGACCTACGCAACTCTGTCCGACAGCCGGGGTCGCAAAGCTGTCAGTGTCTTTTCCGTCGCCTTCTCCCATGAAAACCACTCGGCCGCAAGCTTCAGCGCACCGGCGCGAAGACGATTGCGCAAATCAGCATGATCCATCACATCCAACAACAGAGCCGCTACACCCTGGGGATCCCTCGGCTCACAAGTCAGAACATTTTCTCCATGGACAAACGCCTTATCCATAAGAGGTCCGCGTGTCACAATGATCGGCAGGCCGTGCGCAACCATCGACGCAAACGAACTGTTATTCAATTGAACGCCCTCCAGAAATGGCAGTACACAGACATCAGATGCGTGCAGCAACAGGGACGCCTCCTCTTCCTCCGACTTGAATGCTCCCGTCCACGTTGTGCGATCGTCGATGTGCAATTCCTTCGCGAGCGCCTGCATCTCGTCAAAGTACGAAGCCCCTCCCTCGACATCCAACCCCACCTTCCCTCCGATGAACAAGAGCCTCGCCCCAGGCCGCTGAGCGGAAACGGTCGCGAACGCTCGCAACAGCGTTTCAATTCCTTTGATGGGATAAAGGTATCCGAAAAATGTCACGATGAACTCGGTAGGCTTCACTCCCAATCGCATCCGCCCACGTTCGCGGGCCACACCATCTGCATTTGACGCGATAAAGAGATTCGGAGGCGGCGGAATCAAAGCGACCTTTTCTCTAACAGGAGGCCATTCCTCGATCAACATGGCGCGATGACGTTCGCACAGGGCGATGACCGTATCACTATCTCGCAATAACGTCCCCGAGCTATACGCCACATTTTGAGTACCAGCCCATCGAACCATCAGTTTTCGAAACACGCGGGAAATGAGTCCAGTCTTCGAGGGGTCGGCCCCAACAAACGCGCTCTCGTAACGCGTCACAAATGGCACATCTGGAAATATTTTTTTACACAGCGTAGGGAGGAACGTCACCATCGGATGAAAGTGATACATGAGACCGATATACATGAGGAACACCGCATCCGGCGCGCAGCTTTTAAGAAAAGATTGGGCGCGTAGCAACTCCGACCAGTCCCAACGCTCCATGATGGGGTGGACATGGATTCGAGAATCGGCAGTGCCAACATTCATGCTTGATGTGAGTACGTGAACATCAATTCCGCGCTCAACCAATTGTTGGCACAAATGGAAGGTATTCGTGGCCTCACCGGCATGCATGGGAGGATAGGCCGCTGAAATCACCAAAACTTTCATCGCGTATGCGCTTCTTTTCGTCCGGATTGTTGGCAAAAATATTTAACTGGTCACATTCACTGCCGCAGCACGCCGACGCCACGACTCGTGAATCTCTTCAAATATATGATTCAATGTTTTCGTAATACCCCAGGAAGGATAGTGAGTGGTCATTTTCTTCAAATTGCTGATATAGCAAATGTGATCGCCCTCACGGTTTTTGTCGACATACTCGTACAACATCTTTTTTCCAGAAACCGCTTCGATCAGCTCAAACGCTTCAAAAATCGAACAGCTGTTTCCGCGCCCGCCTCCCAAGTTGTACACTTCACCACTTCGTGGCTTCTCGATGAATGCGTGAATAAATCGAGCGACATCTAGAGAGTGAATGTTGTCGCGAACCTGCTTTCCCTTGTAACCGAAGATGCTGTACTTCCGACCTTCCAAGTTACACTTAACGAGGTAGCTCAGAAAGCCATGCAACTCCACCCCCGAATGATTGGGTCCTGTAAGACAACCTCCGCGCAAACAACACGTTTTCATACCGAAGTAGCGCCCATACTCTTGCACCATGATGTCGGCTGCCACCTTGGAGGCCCCAAAGAGGGAGTGCTTGGATTGATCGATCCGCATGTGCTCGGCAATCCCATCGAAGTCGTTGGGGGAAGCATAGTCCCAGCGTTTGGCCTGTTCCACCAGAGCCAATTCATTCGGGGCATCCCCATAGACCTTATTCGTAGACATGTGCACGAAGACCGTCTCCGGTGTGTGCAACCTGGTGGCCTCTAGCAAATTGATGGTTCCGACCGCATTTGTGTCGAAATCGTCGAATGGTATTTTGGCGGCCAAGTCATGTGACGGTTGTGCCGCCGTATGCACGATGACATCCGGCCTGAGTTCCTGAATAAGCGCGAGCGCTCCCTTCCGGTCTCGAATGTCGAGTTCATGATGTCGAAACTTCTTCAAGTCAGCCTGCAGGCGGCGTTGGTTCCAACGCGTATCTCCTTGCGGACCAAAGAACGTCGCGCGAGTGTTGTTGTCAACGCCATGGATCAACCAGCCTTGGCCATGAAAATAGGCACACACTTCAGAGCCGATGAGGCCGGATGAGCCGGTGACAAGCATTCGTTTCATGATGTGCTATCGCTCCTTCTCTATCTCGATCGATACACTATCTAGATTCTTTTGATGTCGTCTCATTTCCGTATTTCTAGATGGATAGGTGAATGCACTTTGATTCGACACAAATCTCACGATTCTTTTGGCGCGTAGATAAGTTCACCGGAACGCCCAGTTTCGTCATCATACAAGGCGACAATTTCATCGGGGATGTGGGAGAGGTCTGTCCCACGTAAATAGTCCCTCATCGTGGTCCCCGTACATGCTTCATCTACACGAGGCGCACCGCGCCGCGCTACCGCATCGTCGGTATTTACACATCGAAAATCTATACTGAACCTGGTCTTTCCAGATGTATTAGGCACACTGGAATGCATTTGAGCCGCAGAGAAGAGAATAACGCCCCCGGCCGGAACAATTAATCGAACTTGCGGATCTAGCTCCAGTGGCTCAGACGGGCGTGGAAGGGGTCGAGGATCCTGCTTAATAAACTGCGAAACATGCCCGCCACGATGCTGCTGATTCCACAAATAGTAATTGTACCCACTCGATGTATTGGAAACCGGAACGTTCCAGTAGCGAGGATGAAAAGCCATGGCGTTATCAGATTGGATATCGTAGATGGGAATCCACCAATTGATTTGAAACATCGGTGCGGAATACCAGGTATCCCGGTGCGGGTGCCAGGCATAGGCAATTCCTGTCGTCAAATAGTTATCACTCGTCGAACTGCGCATTTTGGGCACATCAAAGTAGGTTGTCTTCAGGTCGCAGCCCAATTCCCGCAACAGCGCCTGGAGAAGGCGCTTAGACTCCGGGTGATGAATGAACTGCGGTTTAAGTTTTCCCAATACGTCGGCATAAGACTCAACCGACATATGGTACTGAGCCTTTTCAGGATCGTGGGGGGCAAATGCATCCTTGATCAAACTCTTTGCAAATTCAACAAGAGCTAGCGACGAGGGCCGCGGCGAGTAAACAAACAACTGGCCATTGAATAATCTCTGTCGACGCACCTCATCAGTTACCTGAGCATCGTAATACACGGTGTTACTCATAAAGCATCCCCCTCCGCGCCATTAAGGCCGGCCCCCTCGTGACTCCTCCAAGAGATTGCACTCCTTCAACGCGCAGGCGGCCGCGTGAATGACTTCGAATGGA
Source organism: Nitrospira sp. (assembly GCA_009594995.1). Classification (GTDB taxonomy): domain Bacteria; phylum Nitrospirota; class Nitrospiria; order Nitrospirales; family Nitrospiraceae; genus Nitrospira_A. Next base: position 43,871 of record VOPR01000018.1, read on the forward strand.
GTGTTTGCACGTTCGGCGATATCAAGCAACGTATGCTGCCCGTCAGACAGATTTAATACCCAAAGGAGAGCCATTTCCTTCTGAGCACCTTCCTTCTGGCCGGCGATGGCACGGTACAGACCGCGCCTCCCAAGTTGTGGCTCGCAACACGGATTTGTATTGAGAAATCGTGCATCATTCTCAATCACATGAATGGCGTGTAAAAGGATCTCCAGCGATTCCTGAAGCGCTTCAGCCGCGACAAATTCGAGGTTGTCTGCGGACGTATGGTACTCAGGATACTCCCCGTGAGACGTTCGCATGAAACACCCCACTGGCAGATTAAACCCCGGGGAACAATACTGCCGCTCATCATAGCCGTAGGGGGAAAAATCGACCACCCGATGAGCACGAACACGATGATTTAGTATGTGCGTGATCGCTCGATCCACATAAGCATTTCCCTGGCGACTTCGCTTGTACGTCACGTTGCCAGAATCGCCAACACCCGTAAGAACGACTCCATGACGAATGAGGTTTGTCCGCTCCTGATTCTGAGCCAACCAAGTGATCGAGCCAATCGTTCCCGGAATAAACACAAAGCGATATGAAAACCTCCGAACAATCTTTTGCATCACCTTCGCTAAATAGGTGGCAACAGCGATACCGGACAAATTATCGTTGCACAGTGATGGATGGCAGACGTGACACGAGATCAGCACTTCTTCCTCAGTCGCCCCAGGAAGAAATACTTCTCCATAGCTTAAATGACCAGGCTGAAGAGACGAATCAATACAAACCTCGTATTCCGGCTCGTTGAGCTCGGACAGCTGGCGATGAGTAAGACAGAACCCCCAATTCTCCTTGTAATAGGATGTCCTATAAGGAATCCAATCAGGGCGTTCAGGAAGAGAATGGAGATGCCCGTCGAGATCGGCGCGCTTAAAGGTCCCCCTTACCGGAACACTGTAATTCACGACGTGTAAATTGTTCTTGCGAAAATCTACGACCCTCTCACCACGGGTTGTGGCAATGTACGCGTCTTGAATGTTCCACTCCAGAGGGACAGTCCAGTCGAAGACTTTCGTTCCACTGGCCACCTCACGGATTTCCAGAGGGACATGTTGCTGAAGTTGCCGCAACGTTTCGCGAACCCCCTCACCAGTGATACTTCGGCAAATCGGGTACAACATGGACATCAAATCATGAAGTAATTGCCCTTCCCTGGTAGTAGCCAATACTTCATTAATTTTGCTGAATTCCATGAGGTGATTATCCTGCATAATCCGGATAGGTGCGGTCCTTCTCCGAAATAACCCGCACTTGTTCCGGCCAGGTGATCTTAAAGCTCGGATCATCCCACCTAAACCCTCGCGCGCAATCTGGGACATAATATTCTGACATCTGATACAAGACCTCGGTGTCCGCAGTCAGAGTAATGAACCCATGAGCAAAATGCTTGGGAATGTAGAGACTTCGACGATTTTCTGCAGAGAGCAACACGGAAAACGTTCTTTTGTATGTTGGGGAATCGGCGCGAAGATCAGCGATGACGTCATGAATTGCGCCGCTCGTACACCGCACAACTTTCACCTCAGCGGCAGGAGCAACCTGGTAGTGCATGCCTCGCAACGTACCCCGCAACTTATTGTAGGACACATTGCATTGCACTAACCCGGCATCCAACCCCTTGGCTTGAAATTCCTTCACACACCAGCTGCGTGCAAAAAATCCTCGCTCATCTTCTAATCGATCAAGATCGATAGTGAAGGCTCCCTTGAGAGCCGTCTCGTGAAAAATCACGCCAGAACCTTCACTTCTGGAATAGGCACAACAAACTGTCCGCCCCATTCTCTGATAAACGACATCTGCTGCATCACCTCATCACGGATATTCCAAGGCAGGATGAGCACGTAATCGGGCTTTGTCTCTTTGATTTTGTCTGGGTGGAAAATTGGAATTCGCACACCAGGAAGTAAGTGGCCCTGCTTGTAAGGACTTCGGTCCACTGTGTAGTCGAGAAAATCCGTCCGAATCCCGCAATAGTTGAGGAGCGTGTTCCCCTTCGCTGGGGCGCCATATCCGACCACTGACTTTCCGCTTTCTTTGGCTCCAATCAAAAAGGTCAGCAATTTCTGCTTTGTCTTTTCGACCTGAGATGCAAAGCTCAGATAGTGCTGTAATTTGCCAAACCCTGCCTGTGCCTCTCTTTGTCGTAATTCGACAATGCGTGATCCGATAGGCTTTGAGGCATCGTTGGTGTGTCGTGCATAAATTCGCAGTGAGCCGCCATGCGTGGGGAGTTCTTCCACATCAAACAGGGTAAGCCCGTGTTTTGCAAAAACCCGTTCCACTGCAAGCAAGGATAGATACGAGAAATGTTCGTGATAAATGGTGTCAAACTGATTTTCTGCCATGAGCCGCATAAGGTGAGGGAACTCCATCGTGATGACACCTTTGGGCTTCAGGAGAATCTTCAGACCGCCTACGAAATCATTAATATTGGGCACATGAGCCAAGACGTTGTTTCCGATCAGCAAATCTGCCCGCTTTTTCTTTTTCGCCAGCTCGCGAGCGGTTTTGACTCCCAAGAACTTGACGACCGAAGGAATGCCCTTCTTTTTTGCCACAGCCGCCACGTTCGCCGCTGGCTCAATCCCTAATACCGGCACCCCGCGCTGGAGAAAGTACTGTAGGAGATATCCGTCGTTACTGGCGATCTCCACGACATGATGTTGGGCGCCCAAAGCAAACCGTTCAGCAACGTTTTCGACATAGCGCTTCGCATGGTCCAACCAGCTCTCCGAGTAGGATGAGAAGTATGCATAGTCGCCAAAAATACTTTGAGGACTTGTGAACTCCTCCAATTGGACGAGTAAGCACTCTCCGCAAACATACACATGCAACGGATAAAACGGCTCCATTCGATTGGACTCTTCCGATTTGATATACGAATTAGCCAGAGGTGACATGCCTAAATCAACGAATGTCTTATCGAGAGAAGCTCCGCAAAACCGACAAGCCCGATCATGGCGAGTAGCGACAGAACGTTTCGGCTTTGAGGACTGTTTTTTGCTCGTCTTGGACCGAGTCACACGCTTCATTACCATCGCCTCCCTCACCCTCCCTTTTCAGGCTCAGTGACAGCTATCAAAATCTAACTCAACTGGCGCACAACCCACGTGTTCTTTCAGGTGGGACACATCCCCCCGCACGACATTTATGCGGAGCAGTTCAACTATTGGAACTCCATCGCAGGTCCTCTGTTAAACATCCTTGAGCCTTGAGATCTTTCAACATGTTCAGCCGAATAAGATGCGAGTTTCGAAATTCACAATCCGTAAAGTTCATTTTTTCAAGTCCCATCCTCAGATCTTCGATGGCTGCATGTAAATCCATCTGAGGTTGATATTGGGGCGCTAGACGGCGGAACGTCTCGAAGCTCACGCGGTAAGACCGCTTATCCGGTTGAGCATTCTGATTGATGGAAATTTCCACATTCGGGATGGCTTTTGAAACGGCAGCCGCGAGATCTCGCACCTGATAGTTCCACTCGTCACTTCCCACGTTCACTGACAAGAATTCTCCGCCGGATGAAGATTTTCGTTGCACGCCCCAATCGATTGCTCTAGCCATGTCCTTAATATGGATTAACGGTCGCCAGGGAGTGCCATCGCTCAGAATGGTAATTTTTCGAGCGGTGACCGCACTGGCCACAAAATCATTCAGCACCAAGTCTAAACGCAACCGCTCGCTCATTCCGCAAGCGGTGGCAAATCGCAAACAGGTCACTGCAAAATCGTGCCGTGCAAGGTTCACCAAGTCCTGCTCTGCTCCCACCTTAGATTTTGCATAGGCCGTAAGAGGGTTGACTGCCGACGCTTCAGTCTTCGCTCCGCCTTCCGCAAAGCCGTATACACTGCAGCTCGAGGCGAAGACAAAGCTTTTTGCGCCTGCTGATCGCGCCTGATCGGCAAGGGTAATGGCAGCACGATGATTCACATCGAGCGTAATCTCTTCGAACGAGGCTCCCATGGGATCATTGGAGATGGCTGCGAGGTAAACCACAGCATCTACGCCCCTGAGCAGGTCCTTATCCACCGACCGGACATCAGCAAATATTTGCGCATCGACTCTGCACTCAGGAAGATACCGACTCGCGGTCAAGCAAGTGGCAAAATACCCCATGTCCAATCCCACGAGCGTTGCATCTGGATATGACGCTCTTAAACGCTTCACCACAGTTGGACCGATATAACCCATGTTGCCCGTAATCAGGATTTTCATTGAGCTTCTCTCATTTTAGTGTGGCTTTAATCTGTTGACACACGTGCTCCGAAAACGGCAGGGAACATGTAAAGGCGGGAGAAACTGCATTCAGGACATGCATTGAATGCTCATTCCCCTCCAAAACGAAATCCATTTCGAGCTTACGCTTCTTGATATCTACGAGCTGTGCCCGAATCCCTGGCTTTCCCCAGGTTTGATAGTGCTCGGGCTTGATTCCCTCAGCTAATTCACTCGCCAATGCGACCATCGTTGATTTTGAATATTTTGTGAGTTCCCGCATTGCGAGAGTCTTAAAATCAAAATTGGATGTCGCCAGAAGCCCCATTCCCCGCAATGCAACCTCGAAAAACTCATCCCAGTGAAAATTGGCGATCCCCCCGTAATGTTCCCGCCACAGCCCTGGAATTGCTGTAGGGCCGATCTTGATCTTTCCGCTGGCAGCTACGGTGAAATGCACGCCCAGAAATGGATTCTTCAGATCCGGCACTGGATAAATATTGGTACGAATTGCTTTCGATGGTTCACTGGAATAGAGATAGAGACCTTTGAATGGAAGGATGCGATAGTGCTCAGAAAAGCCATATTCACGAGCAATTCTATCCGCATAGAGCCCAGCCGCGTTCACAACGTACCCGACATCAAACACTCCCGCCGTCGTCACCACACGCTTCTTTGTCGATGTCAAATAACGAACTCCGCAATGAAGCTGCACACCCTCCTGAAAGGCGTCTTTCTTCATGGCCCCCATCACCAACGTGGGGTCAACCGTAGACGTCGCAGGAGAGAACAAGGCCCGTTCACATGTCTTGACCCGCGGCTCAATCGATTTGGCCTCCTCGGCTGAAATCGAGTCGAGCGGAATTCCGTTAGCCTGCCCCCTCCGGACAAGTTCATCAAGACCTGCGTGATCGGCCCGATCTCTGGCTACAACTAGTTTCCCGCACTTGTTCAGCGGAATGCCCTTTGCTTCGCAATATTGCGTGAGGAGACGATTACCCTGCCATGTGAACTTTGCCTTCAGGCTATCGGGGGAATAGTAGAACCCAGCGTGCAGGACACCACTATTGCGGCCGCTGGCGTGCAGTCCGCAATCCGCCTCTTTTTCGAGCAGATGCACCGATGATCCTGGGTAGAGACGCCTCAGTTGGCGGGAAATATTCAGTCCGATGACCCCACCACCAATGACAAGAAAATCAGCTTGCACGTGTTCCTACCATACTTTCCAAGGAGCTTTTCCGGAGTTCCACAGTTCCTCAAGATACGATTTCTCTTTCAGGGTATCCATGCAGGACCAAAACCCGTAGTGTTTGAATCCCATCATTTCGCCCGCACGCGCCAATCGTTCAACTGGATCACGCTCCCACACCGTTTCATCGCCATCGATATAATCCAGCACTTTCGTGCTGAGGACGAAAAACCCCCCATTGATCCAGCCCTCTCCGGACTCCGGCTTCTCAAAAAAATCCGTCACCCGATCGCCTTCAAAACCAATCCGCCCAAACCTGGCGGGAGAGCGAACGGACGTCATTGTTGCAAGCTTCCCGTGCGAGCGGTGAAATTCCAGCAACTTATTCATGTCGATGTCGGCAACTCCGTCACCATAGGTCAGCATAAAAGATTCATCGCCACGAAGCCATTTCTTTAACCGTTTCACTCGGCCACCAGTCATTGTTGTCTGGCCGGTATCCGCAAGGTGAACGATCCACTTGGGCTGATTCCCATCGTGAATTGTCGTCGCACCGGTTGAAAGGTCAACAGATAAGTCGTTATTAATTGCAAAGAAATTGAGGAAATACTCCTTGATCATTTCCCCCTTATAGCCCAGCGCCACCACGAACTCTGTGATTCCATGGGCTGCGTGTATTTGCATAATGTGCCAGAGAATCGGCTTCCCACCAATTTCGACCATCGGTTTGGGGCGTAATACGGTTTCTTCTGAAAGTCGAGTCCCCAGCCCACCCGCTAAAATCACCGCCTTCATGCGCATACCTCCAACAGCCAATGGTTCCGAATAACAAACACCAATTCATACACTGTTTGACAGAGTCTCAAAGAGTTTCCCAGACGGCTACGCACCACGAAGAATAGCCTCAGTAGCAGTAGAAAATGCCGGCCAAACCTACACCACAAGAGTAGCACAGCCGGCCAGAAAAGATTTCACTTTGAACCGAATGCACCGCCTCGTGATTTAGGGGTAACACACATCGAATCCAGGTAGGTAAATGTCTCTCTATACTGATGGAGGCTGTCTTGTAAAAGACTACCGCCTAAGAAATTAGCACGAGTAGGATGTAGACCCTTGAGGACTGCCATATGCCCCCACGATCTACACTTAGAGGAAACCCAAACTTACCAATGAATCTTGACGAAACAAGAAGCTATCGTCTACTGATCATGCTGCAACATGCGCATCGGCGTTGGTAGAAACGCGGCTCGCCACACTAATTAGATGATGCAGCCGAGACGCTCCCCGACAATAATGTCTTTCCTGCACCATTCCCTGAAGTTAGTGCCATACATTGCATCTGTTCTATCTGAGGAAATACCTGTCGTATGGGAGCAAAGGAAAAATCTTCGAGGAGCGCCCGCAATCGGCCTTCTGTCTTATCAAGATTCAAGTAGTGTCGCATTCTCGACACCATAGACCCTTCCATTCTTGGTTGATCAGGGTCAAATTCCCACGGGTGCATATACATAACTAAAGGAGCCCCTTCGCCCTCTAGCTTACGTAGAAGGGCACGTAAAACTGGGTATGGGTAAAGCCGGAAGTAACCTCCGCCAGCAACTGGCAATCGAACACCTAGACATTTAACGGTTGAGGGAGGCACTTCCCATAATGATCCTGATGCGGTCGACAATTGATGCAGTTCAGGATTTGCAGAGGGCACGCCATAACGATCATGCACTACCGGAAAAATACTCGAATCATAAATATAGCCCTCTTCCACTAAAACTTGAGTCGCCCATATCGTGTCCTTCGTGATAGAAAAGCTTGGAGCACGATATCCCAACACTGGCTTTGAAAGAATGCCTTCCAAGATCGCCTTGGCCTTTCGAATATCTTCTCGAAAAACGACTGGAGTTTGGGATGTTATGAGTTCGTGGGCATACCCGTGCGAGGCGACTTCATGTCCTGCCGACGCAATTTGACGGACCAAGGATGGATATCGCTCTGCAACCCATCCGAGAATAAAGAAAGTCGCTTGGACGCCATTTTTAGCCAGCAACTCAAGTAGTTTTTCTGTATTTGCCTGTACCCGACTTTCAAATTGATCCCAATGCCTTCTCCTCATTGGAGATTCGAAAGCCGAAACCTGAAAGTGTTCTTCCACGTCAAATGACAAACAATGTTTCGCAGTCGCATCAGGCATAGGCTCTTTCTACCGTGCCCCTTCTCCCATTAACATAACCTTAATTGTGTGAACAACAATTCGCAGATCTAGGGCCAAGGACAAATTCTTCACATAAAAAAGATCATATTGAAGTTTGACGTGCGAGTCTTCCTTTGAGGCACCATACCGAAAACGCGTTTGCGCCCAACCGGTAATTCCCGGGCGAACAGTATGTCGCAAATCATAATACGGGATGGTGTTTCTCAATTCTTGCACAAACACGGGTCGCTCAGGTCTCGGGCCGACCAAACTCATCTCTCCCTTCATCACATTGATCAACTGCGGGAGTTCATCTAACCTCCACTTTCGGATCCAGCGACCAACCCTCGACACACGCGGATCTTCGCTTGAGGCCCACCGAGCACCGCTTTGCTCAGCATCCTGACGCATTGATCTAAACTTCCAAATCATATACGGACGGCCTCTTAGTCCGACTCGCATTTGCCTGTAAAATACTGGCCCCGAGGAATCCGCCTTGATAATAATGGACAACACCACTACAAGTGGCAGGAGGGCGATCATTCCGATTATTGCAACAAGGACATCCAGCGCCCGCTTTAAAAGCATCGTTACTAATCGACGCCGAAACCCTGTAGAAAAAATAAGCGCGCTCGGCTTAAGGTGATCGATTGAGAGCCGCCCTGACTCTTCCTCATATAAGTAGTGGCCATCGACCACATCCCGTCCCATAGCTTTCATATCAAGAAGCGTTTGAACGGGCAACACCGCACGACGATCCTCTAAACACACCGCAACCGTATGAACTTGATATCGCTCGGCAATCTCAAATAATTGATCGTACGTACCGATTATGCTTGGATTGACTAAACGCTCACCCACCCGACTAGCATCCTTGTCAAGAAATCCTACTACTTCTGTAAAGCCAGTACGTTTCGAAAGTAACGTCTGGCAGAGGTCTCTAGCCAAAGGCCCAACTCCAAGAATTAATACTCGTCTGGTGAACTTTGGAAAGCTAACAGAAACCGAGACGAGCGGCTGCTGGCTGACCAAAGGCTCTAGGCCAATCTCTTGTTCTGACTTACTTGAGCTGTTCATGATGAGCTTCGCGGTAATACTCCTGCTGCATATAGTAAGGGGTCGTGTGGGCATCCAAACCATTCAATATAATCCCGACATTCGTGGTGTCACCAATGGCCTTTAATGCCTTTTGGACTACATCACGACCGGTCATACTTGCCTTTACTACATAGGCAAGTAGATCCCCCATGCTTGCTAAAACCTGCATATCAGCAAGCGGCAGCACGGGCGGTGCATCAATAATTACATAGTCAAACTTCTCTTTCAGTTCAGCAATCAAATCAGCCAGCTGATGCATCTTTGACAAGGCTAGCGGATTGTCTCCGACAGCACCAGCTGGAAGAATCCATGGGCCCGCCTCACCTAGTCTCTGGACACAATCTTCAACAGCCTTTGTGCCACGCAACACTTCCACTAACCCGGGATGCTGCCAAACTCCCGCATAAATATGCTGCATCGGCCGCTTGAGATCACAATCAATCACTATGGTTCTACGATCAAGATCTTTGGCTAGAACGTATCCCAAATTAAGTGCCGTGGATGATTTCCCCTCTCCCATCACGGCACTCGTCACAACAATAGCAGTACTTTTTCGATCACCGGTCATCAATTCAAGCCGAGTTGCGGCAACACGATATTGCTCAGCTACAAAGGAAAGCGGTCGCCACATTGAAACCAACTCCAATCCGGGGGTGGGATTGTGCAATTGACCATTCCCCCCTCGAATCCTACCGGATGTGGCAATAAGGCTACCCGTCATTTGATTGTCTTCGCCACCTTGCTTTGCACTACCTGGCAACAGCGCCGAGGCACGACTCTTTCCAGTAAGCGCTCGCACAGTTTGCATCGATCCGCCGAACGCACTTTCATAGAGAGGAATAGATGCAATCACGGGCAGACCCAAGGTAACCTCGATCTCCTCAGCAGACCGGAACCCTCGCCCCATTAGCTCAAGACCTACTGCCCCCCCAAAACCTAGTGCACATCCCAGCACAAGGCCAGCAGCCATGATGAGCGGGATGTTGGGAACAACGGGAACGACCGGAGTATATGCAGGATCAACGATACTGAACTTTGCCCCCTTGCGTCCTTGGGCTAGACTTTTCTGCATACCTGCGCTTAATTTTTTATCCAAGAGCGATTGATAATTTTTCTGAAGATTTTCATAATCTCGCTCAAGCGTCTTCAGCTTCTGCTCTCGCTCTGGAGTATGTTCAACTCTTCGCTCATATTGAGCAATTTCCCCTGAAATATGTGCTTGGCGACGCTTTACTGCATCTAACTCCAGCACAATCTCCTCTCTCTGCTTCAACAGTTCAGCATGATACGGGTCAATCACTTTTCGCTTGGATCGCTTAACTCCAGTTGGTTCATCAGCCTCTTCGCTCTCAGGCAACAAATCACGATACTGAGCTGAGGTCATCTCTTTGAGTTTCTTAATTTCCTCTTTGACTTGCACAAGGTCAGGATAGGTGTCCTTGTACACAGATGACAGCTCTACTAAACGCCGTTCCAACTCTTTTATTCTTCCCAGGCGGGGATCTTTGCTCCGTTTGGTCGAACCTCCAGGCAGAGAATCGTTACTTACCTCGCCATTCTCTTCGTAATCCTTGATTGATTTATCAATTTGAACCAGACGATTTGCTAAACTTTGGGACTGCTCACCTTGAGACCGCATGTCTTCTTGAAGTCGATCCAATTTTCGGAGGTTGGCATCTATCTGCTGGGGAAGCTCACCGAGGTGTTGTTGCTTGAATTCTGAAATAATCTTTTCCTTTACCTCAAGCTCAGCCTTTGCATGTTTTAATTCAAGGCCGAGAAAATCCTCCGCTGCCTCAACCCCTCGCTCCCTATCCTTCAGAGTTTCTTCTATGAAAAGATCACTGAGTCGTGAAGTAACATCTCTCGCAATGATCGGATCTTCGCTGGAAAATGAAAGAGTAATAAACAACTTGTCCTTGGTAGGCTCAACTTTGATAGAACCACGCATGGCGCGAACAGCATTCTCGGATTCTGCAGCATCCGGATGTTCCTTTTCATACCCGAAAAGGCCAAACTCTCCGGCAATCTGGCCGAGCGTTCTTCTCCCCATCACGAACTGCCGCACCTCCATAACCCGGTCATCGAGAGATGGTGAGTAACCCACTCCAGCCGGAGTCGGTCCGCTCACAATCGACTCCTCTATCTTCGCCCCCTCAAACCACATTTTTGTTGCGGACATGTAGACCTTCGGCATGAGCGCGCATACTACACCTGCGATGCTAAGCGAAACCAGGATTGCAGAAATGACGAGCCACTTCCTGCTGACAACCGCCCGCCAATAATCCTCTGGGGACAATGTGCGCGTGTTCATTTCTTTGTATCCACTCCTCCTGATCCAGACTTACCTACTCCTGCCTCAGCAGACGAAGAGCTGCCGGAAACACCCTCCCAGAAGGCACCAGACCGAAAGAAATCACCACGCGGGGCGTATGCGTATGTAAACCCTAACAGGATCACTTGCTTCGAGACTCCTAAATCGGCGGCACCAAGGCCACCAGTTTGGGTGTCAAACATCAACCACTGATGACTTAGTCTTGCCGTAAAGGTAGGGGTAATAAGATAATTCAAGGACACAGTGGTGCCGTAGGTAGTAAATGTGGTGCCAATGGAATCGGAGGTGAAACTACTTCGCGCAAAGTTAAGCATTGCCTGGGCTGTTAACTTATCGGTAATTCCTGCCGCGGTTGCTAGAGAAACAGTATGCGTATAGATAGGCCCAGCAGATTGAACAAAGCTAGGGAATATGCCTAAGTTATAGATGAGGCTTACTCGATAGGATCCAGGAGCCGCAATGCTTCCCGGCATGTTCATACCAGAAAGGAGGGGAAGAAAATTCCCCCCCATTGAGGCAGAGCCACCGAGCCCAGTGGCTTCTTGAATGTCACTACCAAGCTTCCTGAGAAATGAGGAACCCGATACGTATGTTAGACTAAACCCTCCCGTTGGAAACATGGTTGCCGGAATTCTTCGCTGCCCTCCAACATTTGAAGCGTCCGGGATAGGCTCAATAAGTGTTAACCCACCGTTGACAGAGGAGCTCCACTCCTTAGTCCAACTTCTCCCCCAACCCAGCGCGGCACCATGCGTCGCATAATCACTGAATTGCGCTTGAGACATTTGTGTAAATGTATACTTCACGCTCAATGTATCAACTGCGGAAATCCTTGATGTTGGCCCTGCAGTGATAGAGTGAGTTGTAGTGTCGAACACCGTACCAGTCGCCTGCCCAGAGGTGGTGGACGTGGGCGCAAGGCTACCACCGAAAGTCAACTGAGAATAGGTGTACGCTGTTTGAAAATCAGTTGTCGGTGACAGCGAATAGGAATCCGAAAATCCCACACTAAACATGGTGGTTCTTATCCGTTGCGTGAGAAGCCCGGAGTCAACAGGGCCAGCAATCCCAACCCCTCCGGGCCCAAAACCTCCTCCTCCTCCAAACCCTCCACCAACACTCCCAGCGCCAAATGCGGAAGCCGAAGGACTGTACTGATAGGTTCCAAACACCCGAAATGCTCTCATTCTAGGCAAAACTCTGTTCACCGCCTGGGAAAGGTCAATGCCGCCAGATGCGTTAAAACCTACGTTATCGAGTGCCGAATTATTTACAAACTTTTGCACAACCGCCCCGAGCGAGAGATTCGTCTTAACAACATTGTTATTGTGACTGAAGTTCAGCTGAGGGGTGATTGTCGTAATGAGATCATCCGCCTTAGTTCCTGCCGCAAGTTGAGCCTTCGGTGTAAAAAACACATTGCTGTCATACTGCTCGATGACTGAAATCGAAGGCACGACACGCGTCTGCTGGGCAATAGAGTCGAACGCACCGAGCCATGACACGAAAACTAGCGTCAAGCTAATCAGGCCGATTTTATATATCCTCAAGAACTGTTTACGGCACGACAATGACATCACCAGCCTTGAGGAAGAAATTTCCCTCCGAATTCTTACCTTGGAGAATGTCTTCGTATGGAACGGGGATCTGAACCTGCTTGGGTTGCCCTTGACCATTAGGGACAACTCGTAGCACATGAATTTTGTTTCTTGAAGCAAACGTCGTAAAACCTCCAGCCAATGAAATGCCTTGCAACACTGTAGCATATGATTTTAGGGGTACTTTACCAGGCTTAGAAACCTCTCCCAGAACGTACACGTAGTAACTATTGACCTCTTTCACTTGAACCGATACCGTCGGATTTGACATGAACTCTGCCAACCCATCCGCGATGCGCTTTGCCAAGACATTTGAAGTCATTCCCGCCGCCTGAACATCGCCGATTAACGGCATTGATATTTTCCCATCCGGTCGAATAATAACTTCTCGTGACAACTCCTGATTTCGCCAAACATTTACAACCAGAACGTCCTCGGGACCTAACAAAAACTCATTCGGTGGAATATAAGTAACATTAAAGTCTATCTGTTCGTTACCAATCCAACACCCAGGAAGGGTCAGCATAACGCTGAAAATAATACATACCCCCCCCCGCAACCATCTGCAACCGAAAGTTTTCAATTTCCCAACTCCTTTGCCTTGCCGCTACGAAATAACCTCGACTGCTCTGACCGACTGCAACTACCTGGATGGTAAGACCACCATCGTTTCAGAGGGCACAACAATTTGATCTCCCGGTTTCAACTCTATGTTCTGATCTGATCCATCCCTCAGCACGATATCGTCATAGCTAGCCTTGATCTTATTCAACCCCTCGCCGTCTTTACCAAATCGAAACACCACAATCTTGTTGCGCGCGGCTACCTGAGTAAATCCATGGGCAATCGTAATCGCTTGCAATAAGGTCGTTTTGCTTTTCAGTGGATACTTACCGGGTGCATTTACCTCCCCGAGAACGTAAATCTGATAACTATTTACTTCTCGGACGAGGATCGATACGGTCGGGTTTTCCATATAGGACTTCAACCTAGCCGAAATTTCTTCGGTCAGCTGTGCCGCAGTTCGTCCCACCGCCGAAACATCACCAATCAGCGGGAGCGAAATCCTCCCATCCGGGCGAACCTGGACTTGCTTAGATAGGTCGGCATTTTTCCAAACCGTAATCTCTAGAACATCCTCAGGGCCCATAATGTAGTCCGGCGTTACAGTAAGAGAGGATTTTTCTGCGCCCTCTCCGCCATGGCGTACGCTAGACGAGGCGGTCGGGGAAGATGATCCTGCTATCAGGAGAACCTTGGGTTCCGCTTCTTGCGAACTGGCTAGTGCCATACCTACAAAATTTCCGGCGAGTATAACGATGCCAAGCACAACCTTAACATTCATGACTTATTCTCCTGAGGAAAATCCAGTTAGGCACGGCAACATTTAGGCTACACAAAGAAAAACCGTCTCGGAGGGACGAGAAAAGGACAAATGCGATCTATCACAACTTCAGGCCCAGCACATTCACATAACCTACTGTTTAATTGAAAAAAATTCTCTCCCCTATTCGATTTGGCGAAAAAAACATATGTACCGACTGCGTTGATTAGGACGGCTTGTTAGCAAACTGGGATGTGAACGTATACTAAAGAAGTTTCCTGCCGTTTTGAAGTATAGAACCAAGTGCCTCGCCGAACAATACCAATGATGTACGGACGTCCCCATCGAAGGTATAATTTGACTACCTCGAAAGTATTATGTAGCATTACTAGTGACACTCACAAGATTGAGGTTATCAGAAATAGTTCAATTGTCGAGGAACATTACGGACCTTACGGAGAATCGCCGTGGCTCAACACACTGCAACATCTCAAGAACCTGCAGATAACCTGGTGGACCAACGCTCAGGGGCTGGAATTGTTGTGTTGTCCTCTTCCATGCAACTGTTACATATGAATCGCCAGGCTGCCGAGCTGTCAAAACTCATCAATATGGCTGAAAATGGGGGCGCACCTGCCAAGGCTGCCCAGGGCGTACTTCCTTCGGCCCTCACCGAACTCTGCACCGAAATAATGAAGGCCCTCCAGGTTCGCACGGAGGCAAAGGACTGGGAGCAATTTGAGGTTAAGAGAATTGCAGGAAATCCCAATCAACCCATACTCCTTCGAGGTTTTGGGCTTCCTGATCGAGGCGGAATCCAATATGCACGCCTCGTGGTCACACTTGAGGAACTGGGCCGCCGCCAACAACTCAATACGGATCAAGCCAAAGAACGATTCCAACTTACAAACAGAGAGCAATCGGTAGTGGAGAATCTTGCCAAGGGATGGACAAATAAAGAAATAGCCAATGCTCTTAAAATTACTGAACAAACCGTCAAAGAGCACATCAAACACATCATGCGAAAGACAAACTCCACAACTCGAACAGGGGTGCTCGTTCAGATCTTCCGGTCTTAGGCTTCCTACTCGGACAGCCAGATGAGTCCACACGAGCACAGCACAGGCACGCACCGATTGGTCCTTGTGAAGCCTGGCGCCAGGTTAGACGCCAATGAATTACGACCCGCTCGAATGCCTATCGACCTTAACCCGCCTCACACCTTTAGTCAGAAAGCAAGACTGCCTTCCGAGAGCGTAAAGAACTAGACACCTCGTTTAGCACGCCAAGATAAGGCCCTACTGATACATTCCATTTTCTGTTCAGGCGGATTTCAGAAAACCTGACTCGCAACTGATACGCTTCACGAACGTAAATGTGGCACGACAGGTGCGACTGTCTCTAGGGTTACGCCTTAGAAGTTCATGCAACTCGCGCAGCCTTGCCTGTTAATGGCCGAGAAAATCCATAAAAGCACTCTTATTCTGAACTGGGGTGGTTGCCGGACGTCCGAGCTCTTTCCTTGCTCCGCAGCGAACACGGATTTCCAACAGGCTAGGCCCCTTTGAGCGTTTCAGGTCAGCTAGGCATGTCTCAAGTTCATGTTGTGTTTGAGCCCGCAATACACGCTCGTACGCAGCAGCACGAGCAATTCCGAGCAGATCAACTGTGAACCCTACCGTCGGCTGCCCCCCCACCGAGTCATGAGCACCATTGTTCAATACAATATGTTTAAAATTTGGCACTTTCAGGGCTCCGGCAATTGCAAGGGCACCCATGTGCATGAGAACAGCACCATCCCCATCAAGACAATAGACGGAATGATCTGGTTTCTGGAGCGCAAGACCCAATGCAATTTGTGACGCATGCCCCATCCCACCTACCGTCAAGAAGTCCCGCTGATGCCCATCCCCTTGTTTGCTCCTATGTTCGTAGACCTCGCGAGAAGCCATACCAGTGGTGGAAACGACTACATCACGCTCATCCAAAAATCCAAGCACCTGCTGAATCGCCGCCTCTCGCGTCAACTCAAACGCTGCCTTCTCGCCACTGGAGCCGGCAAACGTTTTGAATGTCCCCTTCTTGATCACAAGCGCAAACGGCGCATTATTTTTCCGAACGTAGCTCAGAGCGTCCCGTAACGAAACTTCGGCCTGATCTACCTCCGGCCCTAAAATTGAATAGGGAATTTCCATGGCCTCGAGCATGGAGAGCATGACACGCCCCTGCTTTTTGTGTTGTGGTTCGTCATGTACTCCCGGTTCGCCTCTCCATCCAATGACCAACAACAACGGTATCGAATAGACTTCCGCATCGGCGAGAGACAACAGGGGGTTAATGATGTTTCCCAGCCCCGAATTCTGCAGATAGACTAATGGGATCTTTCTTGTCGCGAGATGGTAGCCAAGTGCAAGGGCAACGGCCCCCCCTTCATTGGCACTGATGATGTGTCGGCCTGCTGGGGGAACCTCCTCAAGACAGGCGCAGAATTCTTTGAGCAGTGAATCGGGCACCCCAGTAAAAAACTCAACTTCGTTCGACTGGAGGCATTCAATAAATTCTCGCGGGTCAATCATGCCCTATCTCCCCAATGAAACAACCGCCATGAAGGGGTTGGTGCCGATCGCAGAGACTGAGCTCCTAAGCGCATCGGTTCAGTAAGTCGCCGTACCGTGTTTCAACGCGCAGACATCAGAAATTTCCGGCTTGCACCACATCCTCGAGACTATTGATATCCAGCCAGTGCCCGACCGTATACAACACCCGAATCGGATACTCTCGACGCAGAAGCTCCTGCAGCAACTGAGGAATGCCGGCCTTCCGGTTTTCCGGCTGAATCAGCATTTCCAAAATGAGGTTACTGACGTCACCGGCTGCTGATGGGGAGAGCTTGAGAAACCCCATCCAGACGCCATGTATCGACTCAGGCGATATCGTATTTCCCAATTGCTTGAGATAAACTTTCGCATTGAAGGCTTTTCTCGAATTCGGAAGCGTGCATTCAGCAAACCCGCCCAGTCGCGCATAACTGGTTTGGTCCTGCCAGTTACTGTCGACGAAAATCACGCAATCATCCTGCTCCTGGCACAATGCCTGCGGAATATACTTATTAAATAACACGTCTCCATAGGATACGATCGTCGGCTGAAAATGCCCCTTTCTGGATTGCAGGGCCAGCGACAGGGACGCCAACTCGCCGGTCTCGGAAAAGTCAGCATTGTCGACATACGTCAGATTGGGAAGGGTGACGGCTTCTTTTTTGTACCCACGAACGACCAGAATGTCTTTAATCCCCACGGCATTGTAGGCATCGACGACGTGAGACAGGATCGGCGCCCCCTGAATTTTGACCATGGTTTTGGGTTGATCTTCGGTCAGTTCACCCAATTCCGCGCCTCGGGACGCAGCTAGCACGACCGCCGACGTACCGTCGGCTCCTCGCGGAAGATAGCGCTCCTCGGCATCCAAAAGCTCCGCGGCATTTTGGAGTCGAAAGATTTCCGAAACCGGCGCCACCTTGTCTTCGATGGAGAGCAGATTTTCACTCTGCTTCAAGGCCCGCGCGGTTTTCTGCATGGTCGACACGGCGGCCCGCAACATATGATTCGCCCAAATCACCATCGAAAAGCCGTGTTGCCGAAAAACATCCGTAGGCGTGGAATAGTACTTTGTCGGAACGATTACCACGGGACACCGATTGCCCCATTCCCGTTTGAACGCCAGGATCTCATCCGGCACCGAAAGCGCACTGTGAATGAGGATGCCGTCCGCCCCGGCCTGGTGATAGGCCTCAGCCCGGCGTAAAGCCTCCGTCAGGCCCCAGCCACAAATGAACGCCTCCACCCTGGCGATGATGCAAAAGTCCGGGTCTGTTTGCGCATCCTTACCCGCTTTGATCTTGCCGCAGAATTCATGCATATCGGCCATGGGCTGCGCGTCGCCCTTCAGAAAACTGTTGGTCTTGGGAAACAGTTTATCTTCAATGCAGACCGCGGCAATGTTGCGCTGTTCAAGCTTGCGGATCAGCCGCTGCATGTTATTGAAATTGCCGTACCCCGTATCACCGTCGAGGAGGATTGGAATCTTGGTGGCATCGGACATGAACTCCAGATCCTCGAGCACCTGAGTCCAGCTTGCTTCATTGTTGTCACGGACTCCGAACTGAGCGGAAATGGAGAGGCCGCTGGCCCAGATACCCGGGAACCCGGCCTCCTCCACAATCTTTGCGCTGAGTCCGTTATGCGCTTCGCAAATAAACTCCAGATGATCAGAGAGTAGCAGGTTGCGAAATTGGCGGGTTTTCGTGAGCGGTTGTCTCGAATTCATTGGCGCAGGAACCTTTCCTCAAAGAATGTCCAGGCTTTTCGTCGATTCAGATCTGTTTCGTTTCAGACGCAACCCACTGAGCACAATATCAGTCGCCGCTGAAGGTTGGCCAGGGAGAATTGCACCCTTCGGAGACCATCGCACGCATCGTGGAGACGCGCATCGTTCACGCCTCAATCACATAGATGCAACACGCGACGGGCAAATAGTAGCCGAGTCGAGGGCATCGGCGCCACCTAGCTCTCCCCTGTAAAGCGGCACAGAGACACACGCTGCCGCCGACTGCATCTCTTGGTGAGACATGTAATCGCGACTCGCTACAGAAGCTCAATCATCATGATTGCGCCAAACGACTGAACCGCGCCACCGAGCTCGCCCCGCCACTTAGTAAACCAGGCACGACTGCCTGCCTCAGCCCATCCGAACCACAACCCGGGAAGGTTGCGAACAACCTTCGCAGTTCCTGCCACGTCTCCTATACCCGAATCAGTCTCTAATCTTCCGTGTTCTATCCAACACAGTGGAATATTATTGAGACAGGCCGTTCCGGAACTAGGCTTTACCTGGCCTATATTTCAATCACTTACGGATGAGACCACTGGCAAGAGACTTGCTCACTTACCTGAACTGTAAAGCAGACCTCGGAGGATTTGTAAGGGATGGGCACCATGAGAAATAAAACACTGAGTTTATTCGCCATCCTGGTGACGGCTCTCTCAGCCGTTGGATGCCAATCTGGCGCCACCACCTCCGTCCGCTACGACAATGTCCGATTCATGGACGTATGGAGCACCTACACCCACTGCCTTTCGGCTGAAGACATCCAGGTTGCCATGCTGGACTCGAGCAAGCTCCGTGAAGTGAGCCGGATTCAAACCACCCGGTCATCGCTCGAAACCATCCTGCCGACGAGCCTGAAGAATATGGTTACCCAACCTGGCTCGCGCCTGGCTGTGGACGTTCACGCCATGGCAGCAGCTTGCAGTTTGCATGCGGGGGATCTCGCTCTGTCTGCCGGGGAACCGGACCTGGCAAGAGATCAGTTCCGGGAGGTCTTGCACAGCCACACCGAATCTGACTACTCCTACTACACCGCGCAAGCACGGGAACGGCTCACGCAACTCGAACTCACGCTTCAGGCGGCTCTCCGCTAACTCACGCCTCACCGCCTGCGGGCGCACGTTTACTTTTCCAGTGCGCCCTCTGGCGTAACCACGTCATGGAATAGCTGCAGATAGATTGCGGCAGAACGAGCCCAGGAGAGATCCTGCGTCATTCCCGTCTTCACGAGACGCTGCCAGTCCGACTTTTTCCGATACACAGACAGCGCCAGCAGAAGGCAGGTCAGGAGTGAAGCTGAACTGGCATCCATAAAACTGAAGCCGGTGGCCCGTTTTTCGTTCAAGGCTCGCGGCGTATAGCCGACGACGGTATCCGCCAATCCTCCCGTTTTTCTCACGATCGGAACCGTTCCGTAACGCAGACTGTATAACTGAGTAAGACCACAAGGCTCGTAGCGGGACGGCATAATAAACATATCCGCTCCGGCTTCGATCCGGTGGGCCAATCCCTCGTCAAACGCATTCCTGACGGCAATTTTCTCAGGGTAACGTTCCGCCAACTCACGCATCTGTTGTTCATAGAGCGGATCCCCTGTCCCGAGAATCGCCACTTGCGCATCGAGCTCCATGAGGTCCGGAAGAATCTCGATGACTAGGTCAATCCCCTTCTGGCTCGTGAACCGGGCAATGACTCCGAGGAGCGGCCCCTTCACCGAACGAAGCCCCAGTTCCCGTTGAAGCGCCTTCTTGCATCGAGCTTTCCCCGACATATCGGACGGACTATACTGAGCGGTCAGATATTGATCAGTCGCCGGATTCCAGAGCTCCGCATCGATCCCATTCACAATTCCATGCAACACATGCTTTCGCTCGCTGATGACTCCTTCGAGCCCACAGCCGTACTCGGGAGTCTGGATTTCCTGACTATACGTCGGGCTGACCGTGGTAAGGAGATCGGCGAACACGAGCCCGCCTTTCAACAAGTTGATACGCCCATAAAACTCGAGTGCGGCAGGGGTGAACAGGTGCAGCGGCAATCCCGTTACAGAGAATTGCTCTGGAGGGAATAGCCCCTGATATCCGAGATTGTGAATGGTCAAAACACTGCGAGTACGGCTCAGCGACGGCTGCGCGTGATACAGCGTCCGCAAATACACGGCACAGAGTGCAGCTTGCCAATCGTGGACATGTAACAGATCTGGCCGCCAGCCTTCGTGCTCCCCAAAATAAACTAATAGCTCCATCACGGCCCGGCAGAAAAATGCGAACCGGTCGAGATTATCCGTATAGTCGCGGCCGGCCTCCTGATAGAGACCTGGCCTGGCAAAAAACGGATCATGTCGAATAGCCAGTACTCGCAGACGCCCCGGGCCTTTCACCTGCAACGGCGGAGCGAGAATTTCCTGAACGCGGGCATCGACCACACCTTGCCAGGCTGGAACGGATAACCGAGCAACCTCGGTCATGCGATACCCAAGCGCATCGACCTGGCGATACGCCGGCAGGATCACACAGACGTCATGTCCCAATTTGGCAAACTCGAGGGCCAATGCACCGACAACGTCGGCAAGGCCGCCCGTTTTCGCCAACGGCACGACCTCCGAGGCAACCATGCAGATCTTGAGGGGACGGTCGGGAGTCGATTTCATGAGAGGAGACAATACCGCCTACTTCATGCCAGGGGACGATTCAAGTCGCGTCTTGAACTGAGACTCGTACTTCCAATTCTTGCCGACGGCGTGCACCTTTTCGGCGGTCATGGCTTCATGGTACACGAGCACTCCCTCAAGAAACACCAGGTAGTATCCGCGATCCGCATAGGCCATAAAGAACGCATCGCCGGCAGCCAGTCCTGTTTCCCATCCCTGTGGCGATTCACCCAGCGCCATGCGTGCCTGAGGAATGAGTCGGCCGTCCGGCATACCAAAAAAATGCGTGAACTGCTGATACGTGTAGGTCGGCTCACCCCAACTTTCAACAAAGGCCGGTGGCGTCAACTGCTGGACCCGGAAGTCGCCGGCTTGGACCAGCCGCTTCTGTTGATCAAGTGGTGGTAGCCCCGAACAGGCTACGGACACGATGCCGATCAGCAGCCATAATCCGACACCGGCAATTCTATGGGTGTTCATCGATCGAGCCTCCCCTCGTCTCAAGAATGTACGCATAGTCCGGTTCGGTCAGAGCAACCGCCGAGACCGTGGTTCTACTGGTTTCACCGGCTGACACACATCACACTGGCACAACCGGCGAAGGAAGGAATAGGAATAGATCCCCGTATCGTGCCCGTCGCTCCACGTAATCTGAAACGCATATCTCCCGACCGGCTGAATATCCTGCAGCATGATGACCAACGGGACATCATCTGGCTTCAAGCGTAGTTCCCCCGTCCATTCATCCGTACACGCGGCGCAGGGACAATGCTGCCGAAGATACCGGACCGGGTAGCGGGCCTTGTGACCATCGCTCCACGTAATACTCAGCACACCCTTCTCTACCCATTCCATATCGGTGGGTTCGAGCACCGTTTCACTCATGTAATCAACGCTCCCTTATCGCGTGCTGATAACAGACCTGGGAACCACCACCACAAGGTCGTCTCACGAGGGGCTCCCGCTGGTCAAAAAATCCACAGCCGGCAGCCGCCGCCCCGCCACTACCGTGACATAACTCTCAATGGCCGATTCCACTTCAGCTCGCACCTGTCCCGCTGCCTGCAACCGGCCCAGCAGCGCAGGCTGCATGTGCAAGGCCTGATGGAGAAACGCCACGCTGCCACGGGAGAGAGCCGTGCAACGAAACGGTTGGCGGCTCGCGCACCGGTCACACACCATGCCCCCGGCCAACGGGGAGAATTGTGGAAGCGGGCTTCGATGCACCTGGCCGCAGGTCGCGCATTGTTCGGTTTGCGGCCGAAAACCGGTGATACCCAGCAGCCGGATCTGGAACAGTAAGGTAGTCCATGCCGCATCCCGACTATCCAACAACGTGCGCAACCCCGACTCCAACATTTCAAACACCCGCGGCTCCGCATCACCCTCTGCCATGACGGCGCTTACGAGATTGACCATGCGCCCTGCGGCGGTCATCAGCGTCAGATCGCTACGAAATTTCGCAAACGGTTCATCCAGCGCCACCTGTGAAATTCGATATAGTGAGTCGCCGGGCTTCTCAAAGAGATCCAACTGGCAGAGAGTAAACGGCTCGATCATGCCGCCCAAGCGGCTCTTGAGCCGGCGCGCACCCCGCGCGACTCCGCGGAGTTTTCCCAACCGCATCGTATAAAACGTGACGATCCGGTCGGCATCGCCCCACTTCCGGCTATGCAGCACGATCGCAGCCGTCTTTACCAGCGGCATCTCACCACCCTGCGCCGAGGATTACATGGGAACGAGGAGACACACACGGCATCGTTATCGAATCTGCTCGAGGAAGATCGTCGCCAACGTGAGGTAAATGGCAATTCCGGTGATGTCATTGGCCGTCGTCACAAACGGACCGGCGGCCACGGCCGGATCTACACCCATGCGCTTCAAGACGATCGGCATCACGGTGGCCATACTGGTCGAGACAAGGAAAGCCGTAATGAGAGAGACCCCGACGACCATGCCGAGAAACACCTGGTGCCACAACCAACCGACCACGGTCAGCATCAGGCTACAGGCAATTCCCATCAGGAAGGCAATCTTCGCTTCACGGAAAAAGATCTTCCAGACATCGGTGAGCTCCACCAGGCCGGTCGCGAGGCCCCGAATGATAAGCGTGGAGGATTGCAACCCGACGTTGCCCCCCATGGCGGCGATAACGGGGATGAAACTGACGATCGCCACGACTTCTTGAATCGTGTACCGAAACATCCACAGGAGCATCCCTGAAAGCAGGCTCCCCACCAGATTGGTAAACAGCCAGGGCAGGCGCACACGGGCGGCGGCCATGCTGGAGGACTTGAACATCGCGTCCTCTTCGATGGCGCCGGCCATCTTCAACATGTCCTCGGTGGCTTCCTCGCGAATGACGTCCACAACGTCGTCGACGGTAATGATGCCGACTAACTTCCCGTCCTTCTCCACGACCGGAATCGCCAGCAGGTTGTAACTCGCCACCTGGCGCGATACTTCTTCCTGGTCCATGTCCACGGCCACACTGATCAGGTCGCGGGTCATGATGTTCTTGAGCGGAGTCGCGGGGGGAACGGTCAGCAATTGCCGGAGGGACAAGACACCGACCAACCGGTCCTCTTTGTCCGTCACATAGATATAGAACACCATTTCGGCGTCGGTCGCCTGCTGCAGGCGGCGGATCGCTTCTTGTGCCGTGGCGTCCTCAAAGAGCGCAAAAAACTCCGTGGTCATGATCCCGCCGGCCGTGCCCTTGGGATACTTCAAGAGGTCGGCGATCTCCGTGGAGTCCTCCGTCCGCATCAGCGCCAGGATCTCCTTCGCGCGATCGTTCGGAATCACACTCAGAATGTAAGCGATGTCGTCGGAGCCGAGATCCTTCAACAGCCAGGCGGCATCGGAAGGCAGCAGATCGGACAAGACCAGCGTGATGCTTTCGCCATCCAATTCGCTGAGCACTTGCCCGCGTTTTACATCCCCGCGCACCAGCTCGAAGATTTCACGCTTTTCTTTGAGGGAGGACAGATGATCGATGACGTTGGCGATGTCCGCCGGATGCATCCGCGCCAGCATTTTGGCCAGATTGGTGATCGCCCCGCGGCGCAGGAGCCGCTGAATGGAAACCAGGCGCACGTCGGACTTCGCTTGACCGTTACCGGCAGCGTCGCGGGACAGGTCTTTCCCCAGCGGCTCCTTCTCAGGGAGTCGCGTCGGTTCCGACGGTTGAATAGTGAGGTCGTTAATAGCCTAACTCCGCGAGGGTTTGTTCGTCCTCTCGCCACGATTCGCGCACCTTGACCCACAACTTCAAGAACACCTTCGTCCCGAACAGCCGTTCCATGTCTTCCCGTGCCGCCGTGCCCACCAGCTTGAGCCGCTCCCCATGTTTGCCGATCAGAATGCCCTTTTGGGATTCTTTTTCGACCATCACCACGGCCCCGATCTTGATCAATTTCTTGGTTTCCACAAACTCTTCGATCTCGACCGCCACCGAATGGGGAATCTCTTCATAGGTCTGCTGCAGAATTTTTTCACGAATCAACTCAGCCGCCAACGTCCGCATGGATTGATCCGTGACCATATCCTCGCTATACGTGGCTTCGCCGTCAGCCAGAAGCGACACCGTCACCGTCAAGAGCCGATCGGTATTGTCGGCGGTTTGCGCCGACACCGGGACGACTTCCGTCCATGGGAAAATCCGCAGATACTGCTCCATAAGCGGAAGCAGCCTCGACTTGTTCACCAGATCGACCTTATTGATCACCAACACCACCGGACGCGCCTGTTTGGCAACCGCTTGCTTCACGTGCTCGATCACGGCCAGATCGCCGGGCCCCGGCTGGGCCGTAGCCTCGACCACCACGTACAACACATCGGCATCGTCAAAGGTATCCAGCGTCGTACGGACCATGCGGCGGTTCAACAAGTGGTGCGGCTCGTGAAACCCCGGCGTGTCGAGAAACACAATCTGAGCGCCCTCCACATGGGCCACACCCAGGATCCTCGTCCTGGTCGTTTGCGGCTTGTCGGAGACGATAGCGATTTTTTCCTTCAGCAGGCGATTCAGGAGCGTTGACTTCCCGACATTCGACCGCCCGATGATGGCCACACTTCCAAACTTCATGGTGTTTTCACGGTCGGGAGCCGTTCCTTTTCCCCTAGTGGCGCGAGTTGATACACAGTTTCTCCTTTTCGCACATACCCCAACCGTTCCCGGGCCAGCTCCTCGATGCGAGTCGTATCGTACTGCACGCGATCCAGATCGGCGCGGAGTGCGCCGTTCAAACGTTGAAGATCGGCGAGCTCCTGATCCAATTGCTCTGCATGCTCACGCAGGTGCAGGTACCGTGAAATGCCCATCTCCCCGAACAGCAGCGCGCCGATCATCAGGAACAGCGCCCCAAGCCCCACCCACTTTCCGGCAGAACACAGCTTTCGCTGCCAATCCAACCAGTCGCGCCCTCGGTTCGGTTTAATGATCACGTTGGTTATGCCCTCGATGGAACAGCCGCACGCCCTCGGTACACAGCCGCCGCGCCCAGTTCATCCTCAATGCGAAGCAGCTGATTGTACTTGGCCACACGATCCGTTCTGGACAGGGACCCGGTCTTGATCAAGCCGCTGTTCGTTGCCACGGCCACATCCGCGATCGTCGTGTCTTCGGTTTCGCCCGACCGGTGCGAAATGATCGCCGTATAGCCGGAACGCTTGGCCAATTCGATAGCGTCCAACGTCTCCGTCAACGTGCCGATCTGATTGAGCTTGATCAGAATGGAATTGCCGATCCCTTCCGCAATACCCTTGGCAAAGATCTCGACATTGGTCACGAAAATATCGTCGCCGACCAATTGAACTCGTTTGCCGAGCTTTTCCGTCAGGATCTTCCAACCTTTCCAATCCAATTCGCTCAAGCCGTCTTCGATCGAAAGAATCGGATAGCGGTCTAACAATTTGCCGTAATACGACACCATTTCCTCGGAGGAACGCTCAGGATTCTTCTCCGCTTCCAACCGATATCGACCTTTTTCATAGAGCTCGCTGGCGGCACAGTCCAAGGCCAGTGCGATGTCGTGACCGGGACGATACCCGGCGGCTTCAATCGCCTCCATGATCAGGGCCAGCGCTTCTTCGTTTGATTGGAGGTCCGGCGCGAATCCACCCTCGTCGCCCACCGCTGTGTTCAATCCCTTTTTCTTCAGCAGGGACTTCAGCGTGTGGAATACTTCGGTCGCCATGCGCAACGCGTCGCTGAACCGAGGAGCGCCGACCGGCATGATCATGAATTCCTGCAGGTCCAACCGGTTGTCGGCATGCGCGCCACCATTGATGATGTTCATGAGCGGCACCGGCACCACCCGCGCATTCGTCCCGCCGAGATAACGATAGAGCGGCTGACCTGTCTCATTGGCCGCGGCCTTGGCTACGGCCAGAGACACACCGAGAATGGCATTGGCGCCCAGCTTTCCCTTGGTCTTCGTCCCGTCCAGGGCGATCATCTCGTGATCGACAGCGGCTTGGTCTAACGCCTCCATCCCCAACAACCGCGGAGCAATGGATTTGCTGACGTTCGCGACGGCCTTGGATACACCCTTGCCCATCCAGCGCTTCTTGTCGCCATCACGCAACTCGATCGCTTCCTTTTCGCCGGTTGAGGCACCGGACGGCACCGCCGCCCGTCCATGCGCGCCGCTCTCCAGGAGCACTTCAACTTCCACCGTGGGATTGCCTCGTGAATCAATGATCTGCCGCGCCTTCACGTTCCTGATTCCGCTCATGCTCGTATTCTCCTCCCGATACTCACACTCACTACCGTTGTCCAGTTCGCTGCCACACCGAGGCCTGCGTCCACAACACCGCTGCACGGCCTCGTCTCCATTCTCAGACCAACGCCTTTTTCAACAACTCATTCACCTTACCCGGATTTGCCTTGCCGCCGGAGGCCTTCATAACCTGACCGACAAGAAAACCCAGCACCTGCTGTTTGCCTTCTTTAAATTGCGCCACCTGAGCAGGGTTTTTCTTCAAGACTTCATCAATGATTGACACCAACGCCCCTTCATCCGATACCTGCGTAAGCCCCTTGTCCTGAACGATCTGCGCCGGCGATTTTCCGGAGGCGTACACGTCCGGAAAGATGTCCCGGGCCACCTTCAGACTGACCACACCTTGATCCACCAGCGTGAGCAACTCGACCAGCCGCTCGGGCGACACGGGCGAGGCGTCCGCCTCTATGCCGGCATGGTTCAATTCACGCAACAGTTCGCCCATCACCCAATTACTGACGGTCTTGGGATGCGGATACAGCTTCACGCAGGCATCAAAATACACCGCCAGGGCTTTGCTGGACGTCAATATCCCCGCGTCGTATTCAGGAATGCCATACTCTGCAATAAACCGCTGCTGCTTTGTCGAGGCCAGCTCCGGCAATCCCTCGCGCAACTGTTCGATCCATTCGGCCGAAATCTCCAACGGGACCAGGTCGGGGTCAGGAAAATACCGGTAGTCATGCGCCTCTTCCTTGCTGCGCATCACGGCTGTTTCACCGCGCTCATGATTCCAGAGCCTGGTCTCCTGGTAAATCTTCCCGCCCTCGTTCAGCACCCTGGTTTGCCGCTTGATCTCATAATCAACGGCATCCTTCACGAACTTGAACGAGTTAATGTTTTTCAGTTCCACCTTCGTGCCGAATGCCTTTTGGCCCACCGGGCGCAAGGAGAGGTTCGGCTCGCAACGAAAGCTGCCTTCTTCCATATTCCCGTCGCAGACATCGAGATACATCAAGAGCTCGCGTAGCGCCTTGAGGTATGCGACGACCTCTTCGGACGAACTCAAGTCCGGCTCGGTGACGATCTCAAGCAGCGGCGTCCCGGCGCGATTCAAATCCACCAGGCTCATCCCGCTGCCGGCTTCGTGCAGATTTTTCCCGGCATCCTCTTCCAAATGGGCGCGCCTGATGCGCACGCGCTTCCGGGTCCCGCCGGCGGTGATTTCCATCCACCCATGCTCGCAAATCGGCGCTTCGTACTGGGAAATCTGATAGCCTTTTGGTAAATCCGGATAAAAATAGTTTTTGCGGGCAAAACGATTGTTCATCCCGATCGTACCGTTCATCGCCAGACCAGCGCGCACCGCCATCTCTACAGCCTTTTCATTGATGACGGGCAAGGTTCCCGGCAGTCCCAAACACACCGGACAGGTCTGCGAATTGGCCGTGAGGCCGAAGGTCGTCCCGCACGGACAAAACAATTTCGTCTGCGTGCGCAACTGCGCGTGCACTTCCACGCCGATCACGACTTCGTACGTCACGCTCAACCCTGCTCTCCCTTGGTGAATTGCTCGCGCTCCCGACGCATGGCTTCCCGCCCCGCATCGAAGGCCTCGCGCAACACGGATTTTTTCGACTCAATAAAGTCGCGGCCCTCTTCCACCGCCCCCTCGAACCGCTCACCGGCCTCCCCGACCAGATCCCGCAGCCCGTCCTCCGCGCGTCTGGCATAGCCACGCAACATCTCGCGTGATTCCGGCCCGGTTCGCGGCGTCAATAACACCGCCGCCACCGCTCCCAATGCCGCGCCGCTCAAGAACCCCAACAGCACTGCCGCCGACGATGGACCTTGATTATCCGCCATTGTGATGTCCTCCCTCTTTCAAGCGTTCCGTGACCACTTGCTTTGCCGCGCGAAGCCCCGCCACCACGCTTGCCACATTGGCCAGCAACGTCCCGCCGGAGCCTCGCACCAAACTATGCACCTGATTGACCGATTCACCGACTTCGCCCACGGCGTGCAACAGCACGGCCGCATGTTCCACCCCGCCGCGCGCCTGATCGGTCAGATCGTTCAGATTTTGACTCATCGCGCGCAGTTCCGTCACCAGCGTCGGCAGATCGGTATTCAGCTTTGTCACCAACTGCTCCGCTTCAGCAGCGGTTCTTCGCACCTGAATTAACAGCGGAACGAGATAGCCCACCAGCACCGCAAAGGCGATCGCGACAAGAATAGCGGCGACTTCAACAATCATAGGGACTCCCTTTCAGGCTTACCGCACCAACGGTTTCTTCGCCCGCCAGTTTGTCGCCTGCTCGTAGGCATGCGCCCCGCGCAACAGGGTTTCCTCTTCGAACGGCCGACCGATCAGCTGCAGCCCGATAGGCAATCCCGCCTTGCTGAACCCGCAGGGCAGCGAGATAGCGGGAAGGCCTGCGAGGTTCGCCGAGATCGTGTAGATATCCGACAGATACATCTGCAACGGATCCTGAAACTTCTCGCCAAACTTGAAGGCGGTGGTCGGAGTCACCGGAGTTACGATCAAGTCGACCGTCTCAAACGCCGACTCGAATTCTCTACGGATCAACGTCCGCACCGCCTGCGCCTTCCCATAGTAGGCGTCGTAGTAGCCGGCACTCAACACATAGGTACCCAGCATGATCCGGCGTTTGACTTCCGGTCCGAACCCTTCCGCCCTGGTCCTGAGGTACATATCCAGAAGATCTTTGCTCTCTTCCGCCCGCAAACCGAACTTCACCCCATCATAGCGGGCCAAGTTGGAGCTGGCCTCGGCGGTGGCGATCACATAATAGGTCGCGACTGCCGCATCGGTCGTCGGCAATTTAATTTCACGAATGTCGGCCCCAAGCTCCCGCAGCCCTTCAATGGCCGTGCGAACAGCCTGTTCCACTTCCGGATCGAGGCCGTCGGCAAAGTATTCGGCAGGGATACCGACTTTCAGGCGTTTCAAATCTTTCCGCTTCAGGGCTCTGAGATAGTCCGGAACCGGCACGTTCGCCGAGGTCGAATCCCGAGGATCATGGCCGGCAATGGCGCCCAAGAGGATCGCCGCATCCGTCACATCCTTCGTGATCGGACCGATTTGATCCAGGGACGAAGCGAAGGCGACCAACCCATAACGGGAGACCCGGCCATAAGTCGGCTTGAGTCCGACGACGCCGCAAAAGGCCGCCGGCTGCCGGATGGAGCCTCCGGTGTCCGAGCCCAAGGCGGCGACACATTCATCCGCCGCCACGGCTGCGGCCGATCCGCCGCTCGATCCGCCCGGAACCGTCTGGGTGTTCCAGGGATTGCGGCTGGCGCCGAAAGCCGAGTTTTCGGTGGAGGACCCCATCGCAAACTCGTCCAGATTCGTCTTGCCGAGCAGGAGATAATTTTGCGCGCGCAACTTGGCAACCACGGTCGCGTCATAGGGCGGCACAAACGTGTCCAGCATCCGTGACGCACAGGTCGTCCGCACGCCTTCCGTGCAGATATTGTCTTTCACCGCCAGCGGCATGCCCATCAGCGGAGTCGTCTTGCGCCAGCCTTTCAGGGATTGATCAAGCCGTTCCGCCTGCGCCAGAGCCGCATCCTTACATTGCGTGAGGTAGGCGTTCACCTTCGGCTCGACATGCGCGACCCGCAGGTAGTAAGTGCGCACGATTTCCGTGGCCGTCACATCCCCGGCGGTAAACTTTCGCTGCAATTCGGCCAGCGTCAACTTATGTATCGCCGTCAATGCCATCAGTGCTTCGCCACCTTGCGGGTGATCCGGTTTTTCCCGTCGACCTGGATGATCCTCGGCTTGTGCCGCTTGATTTCCTCGTCGCTGTAATATTCGTAACAGAAGATAATAATCTGATCGCCGACCGCGGCCTTGCGGGCAGTCGGACCGTTCAAGATGATCTCGCCCTTCCCCCGCTTGCCCTTCATGGCGTAGGTCATGAACCGCTCGCCATTGTTGAGATTGGAACAGACGATCGCTTCATACGGAAGAATCCCCGCCGCTTCCAGCAGATCTTCATCCACCGTGAGACTTCCTTCATATTCCAGACAAGCCTCGGTCACCGTCGCTCGATGTATCTTTGCCCGCAACATTTGTCGAAACATAATCGGCTCATACTCCTTACGTCACTTAGGACTCTTGAATGATTTTCGGAACCCGGAAACAGTGCGCCTCCGCATCGGGAGCATTCCCCAGGGCTTGCTCGGACGAAAGGGATGCCTGCACCTGGTCTGGACGAAAGACATTGGTCTGCCCCAACACGGTCGAGGTCGGCTCCACGCCTTCCGTCGAAAATGTTTTGAGCTTCTGCACATAGGCCACGATCTGGTTCAACTGCTGCGAGAAGGCCGTCATCTCGGCCTCGCTCAACGCCAGTCGCGCCAACTTCGCCACCTTTTCAACTTCCTGCTTCGTGATCTCCACTTTACACCCCTTATGCATAACGGAATGGTGCGAAGGAAGGGGCTCCTACTGCGCGCGTCCAACGAGGGCCTTCTGAGGCCGCGCGTTGCGCGAGCACAGGAGCCCCTCCTTTGCGCCTCATTCCACCGTCACACTTTTCGCCAAGTTCCGCGGCTGATCCACATCCTCTCCGCGCAACACCGCAATGTGATAGGCCAGCAACTGCAGCGGAATCGTGAAGAGAATAGGCGACAACAACGGATGCACATCGGGAATCGTGAACACCGCGTCGGCGATCTTGCCCAGCTCACGCTCCCCTTCAGCCACAAACGCAATGACCGGAGCCCGGCGCGCCTTCACCTCCATGAGGTTGCTCACCGTCTTCTCATATAACCGGTCTCGGGGCGCCAATACCACCACCGGCATATCCTTATCGATGAGGGCAATCGGCCCGTGCTTCATTTCCCCGGCCGCGTATCCCTCCGCATGGATATAGGAAATTTCTTTGAGCTTCAGCGCGCCTTCGAGGGCGATCGGGAAGTTGATGCCGCGCGCCAGGTACAGGAAGTCCGGTTTTTTATAGTACCGCTTGGCGATCGCGAGAATTTCCGCCTCACGACCCAGCACATGCTTGACCAATGCCGGCACCGTGACCAGGCGATCAAGCCAGGCCTTCCCGTCTGCCACACTCAGGACGCCTCGTACCCGGCCGAGATGCAGGGCCAGCATATACAAGGCCGCCAACTGACTGGTAAACGCCTTCGTCGAAGCGACGCCGATTTCCGGTCCGCAGTGCGTATACAGCACGCCGTCCGACTCGCGGGCCAGAGTGCTGCCCACGACATTGACGATCGACACGACGCGCGCACCCTTCTGCTTCGCTTCACGGGCAGCGGCCAGGGTGTCAGCGGTTTCCCCCGACTGGGAGATGGTAATGAACAGATCGTTCTTTTCGATCAACGGGTCGCGATACCGGAATTCACTGCCGATATCGACCTGCACGGGCGTGCGAACCATTTCCTCCAGCAAATATTTTCCGACCAGGCCCGCATGCCAGCTCGTGCCACATGCCACGATCCAGATGCGCCCCACGTCGGCGAACTGCTTGGGGGTCAAGCCGATATCAGGCAGATCCGCCTCGCCGCTCTCATAGGAGTAGCGGCCCCGGATGGTATCCAGAATCGTCTGGGGCTGCTCGTGAATTTCTTTCAGCATGAAGTGGGGGTATCCGCTTTTCTCAGCGGCAGACGCATCCCACGTCACCTTGGTTTTCTTGCGCGTCACGGCTCGCCCGTCGAGATCTGTAAAGGTGACGCCTGCCGCCGTGACCTCGACGACATCGCCTTCCTCCAGGAACGTCACATCTCTGGTGTGGGACAACATCGCCATGACGTCTGAGCCGACGAACGAGGCGTCGGCGGTGCGGCCGATGACCAGTGGACAACCGGACAGCGCGGCAATCAACAGGCCTGGCTCGCGCTCCGAGATGACCGCGATGGCATAACTGCCGCGAATCTCCTTCGCCGTTGCACGGACCGCGTCCGCCAGGTGCAACTTGCCCTTCTTCATGTGGGTATCGATCAGGTGCGCGACGACTTCCGTGTCGGTCTCGGACTGAAACTTGTACCCGTCTTTTACCAGACGCTGCTTGAGCTCGACGTAATTCTCGATGATGCCGTTGTGTACGAGCACGCAGCTCTCGGAGCGATGCGGATGCGCATTCTGCTCGGAGGGTTTGCCATGCGTCGCCCAGCGCGTATGGCCGATGCCGCACATGCCGGCAATCGGCTTCTGCTCCAGCGATTTCTGCAAGTTGACCAATTTGCCGACACTGCGCCGGATGTCGATCTTCTCCCCGCGCTGGATCGCCACGCCGGCCGAGTCATAGCCTCGATACTCCAGCTTCGACAACCCGTTCAACAAAATCGGGACTGCATCCTGATTGCCTACGTAGCCAACGATGCCACACATAGGTTGCCGTTACCTCCGTTTCGAACGTTGAACTGCCGGTTGCTTCTTCTTAGCGGCACGGGTCGCAGCCTTCGGTTTGGGTGCTGCCTTCGCGGGCGACGCGGCCTTGCGGGTCTTCACGGTCGGTACTGGCTTCGGCGCAGGAGGCGGCACCTGCCCGCTCTGCAGCGCGCGACGCCTCGCAGCCCATCCCTCGCGCGTCACTTGCGGCACCCGCGCAATCACAAGGGCATCCGCCGGGACATCCTGCGTCACGGTGGCGCCGGCTGCGATCACGGCACCTTGGCCGATCGTCACCGGCGCGACCAATTGCACATCGCTGCCGATGAAAACTCCATTGTCGATGACGGTCTGAAACTTTTTATACCCGTCGTAGTTGCAGGTAATTGTTCCGGCGCCGATATTCACGCCGGCACCGATCGTCGCATCCCCGAGGTAACTGAGATGGTTGGCCTTCGAACCCTCGCCAAGTTCCGTTTTCTTCATCTCGACGAAGTTGCCGACCTTCCCTTTGCGCCGAACCACCACGCCGGGCCGCAAATGCACGAACGGTCCAAGGTGGGAGTCGTCCTCCACCTGCGACTCGCGAAAGATGCAGTGGTCCAAAATCTCAACCCGGTTGCCGATGGTACAATCGGTAATCCGCGTGCCGGAATGCACGACCGTGTTTTCCCCGATTACCGTCCGGCCCTCGAGCGTCACGTCGGGATAGAGCAGTGTGTCGCGCCCGATCGTCACTCCTGCATCAATCCACGTTGAGGCCGGATCTCGCATGGTGACACCGGCTTCCAACCACCGCTCGCGAATCCGCCGGCGAATCACGCCC
Organism: Nitrospira sp.; assembly: GCA_009594995.1. Classification (GTDB taxonomy): domain Bacteria; phylum Nitrospirota; class Nitrospiria; order Nitrospirales; family Nitrospiraceae; genus Nitrospira_A. Next base: position 77,842 of record VOPR01000018.1, read on the forward strand.
TCCGCCTCCGCCAACTGCACGCGACTGTTGATCCCTAATCCTTCATCGATATCCCGCAATCGCAACGCCGAGACGGTACGGCCCTGCTGCACCGCCATCTGCACGATATCGGTGAGATAGTATTCGCCTTGCGCATTCCGCGGATCGAGCTTGTCGAGCGCCGGAAAGAGAAACTCGCCGTCGACGACGTAGGTCCCAACGTTGATTTCGCGCACGCGTCGCTCGTCCGCAGACGCATCCTTGTCTTCAACGATGCTCTGCACCCTGTTGTCGGCGGCTCCTTGCAACCATTCGTCGCGGCGATGGCGAATCACGCGGCCATAGCCGGAGGCGTCATCGAGCACCGCGGTCAACAGAGTGACGGCGGCGCCCTGCGCATCATGCATCGCCAGGAGTTCCCGCACTGTCGCTTCCGTCAGTAACGGCGTGTCGCCGTTCAAGATCAGATAGCGGGTCGGTTTGCGACGCGCCGAACCGGCGAACACCGGACGCGCTTGCAGCACCGCATGGCCCGTTCCCAACTGCTTGGTTTGCTCGGCGACGGCCACCTGCCCGCCGACGGCTTCGACGACCTTGCGCACATCGGCGCCCTGATGCCCCACCACCACCGCCACGCCCTGCTCCGCCAAGCCACAGGCGATATCCAGCACATACAGCACCATCGGCCGGCCCGCCACAGGATGGAGCACCTTGGCCAGCGCCGACTTCATACGTTTGCCGAGCCCCGCCGCCATGATGATGACACCGAGTCCGGGAATGGAGGAGAGCGAGACCTTGTCGCGCAATGCATCAGTCATAAATGTGTCACCATACGTAGTCAACACAGGGGTGGTCGAATGACACCGCGATCAACCGACCTGCACACCTGCGTCTGGTTGCTTAATCGGCGCCCAGGTTTTTCCGCCGGCCTGTGACGCGGTGCCCGACGGCGGAGTCGGGGTGTAGAGTCCTCCCGACACAATCAGCTTCATCGCCTCTTCCACCGTGATATCCACGGCGATCACTTCGCGCTCGGGCACGAGCAGAAAATAGCCGGACGTGGGGTTGGGTGAAGTCGGCACGTAGACGTGCACCAGCGGGTCCGGGGAGAGCTGCTGCATTTCGCCTTTCGTCACCCCGGTCACAAATGCAAAACAGTAGTGACCGTTCTTGGGAAACTGGATCAGCACGACCCGGCGATAACTCTCACGCTCCGCGAACGACAGAATGTCCATCATCGATTTGATGGTGGAATAGATCCCGCGGACCACCGGCACGCGATTGAGCAACCGCTCCCACTGCCGCACGACCTGGCGGCCGATGAAATTCGCGGCGAATAGTCCGGTCATGAAAATGAGCAGGATGAGCGCGATGATACCCAGACCGGGCACGTAGTAGCCCGGAGTCACCAGCCGGGCGGCGGCATCGCCGAGGATTCCATCCAGACTGACGAAGAGTGTCTTGAGGATCAGGATGGTTCCCCAGATGGGAATCATGACCAGCAAACCGGTCAGAAAATAACGTTTGAGCGATGCTTTTAGCATGTGTGGCTGAGGGGTCCTGGGTAGAGCGTCATGATACTGGGCTTTCACCAATCGTCGCAAGCCTTTTCTTGCTATTTTCAATCACTTGGAATAGGATTCTGCCCTCTTTCTCCCTTGGTTTTTTCAGACCCGAATGACGACGCAACGCAGCCGACCACCCCGTGGCCTGTTCATTACGCTGGAGGGCATCGAGGGGTGCGGAAAATCCACCCAGGCCCGACTCCTGGGAGAATACCTACGTAGCCAGGGACTGGTCACCGTGGAAACCCGGGAACCGGGCGGAACGCCCCTCGCGGAAAAAATCCGGTCGGCCATGTTGGATCGCGCCGATGAACCGGTTGCGGCCGAGACCGAAGCGTTTCTAGTCTTCGCCGCCCGACGACAACATGTAGCCCAGGTGATCGAACCGGCGCTCGCCCGCGGCGCCGTCGTCCTTTGCGACCGCTTCAGCGACTCGACCCTCGCCTACCAGGGCTATGCGCGCGGATTAAATGTTTCTCTGCTCGAACGACTCAATCGCCTGGCGAGCCATGCGGTGACACCAGATCTGACGTTGCTCTTCGACCTCCCCGTGGCCACCGGGCTGGCACGGCGACGCTCCGCCGCCGAAACGAACCGGCTCGACCGCGAATCGCTTCGCTTCCACCACAAGGTTCGCGCCGGCTTTCTCGATCTGGCGACGCGTCATCCCAATCGAATGAAGGTCGTCCCGGCGCGCGCCTCAAAAGAGACCGTCGCCCGCGCGGTCACCCGCATCATTGCGCCGATGCTCAGCCGGGTCCGCCAGGCCATGAACGAAGCAGCAGGTTCACGCACCTCATCCCCTCGCACCACAAAGGCTCGTCATGCCCTTCGCTGACGTCATCGGCCACGAGCACGCCAAGACCCTGCTGCGATCGGCGATCCTGCAGAACCGCCTGGCCCATGCCTATTTGTTTCATGGCGAAGACCGCATCGGCAAACGCCTACTGGCGCTTCGGCTGGCCCAAACGCTGCTCTGCGAGACGGTTTCCGACAATCGTCAACCGGACGCTTGCGGTGCCTGCCGGGCCTGCCAGCAGGTGGATGCGCGCACGCATCCGGACTTTCTCGTCATCGAACCCGATCGCGAAATGGCGAATCCCCAAATCAAGATTGAGTCCATTCGAGACATCGAACATCAGATGATTTATCGCCCGCTGATCGGCAACCGGAAGATCTGCCTGATCGACGAGGCGGATCGCATGACCATTGGCGCCGCCAACGCGTTGCTCAAAACACTGGAAGAGCCCCCCGACCACAGTCTGTTCGTGCTGGTATCCAGCAGACCCTACGCCCTGCCGGCTACGATCCGCTCGCGTTGCCAGGCCCTGCGACTCACCGCACCGGCCCAAACCCAGGTGGAAGCCGCGGTGATTCTCAAACGCGAACTGCCTCCCGCCGATGCGCACTTCCTGGCCCTCCTCAGCGACGGACAATTGGGGCGTGCGTTGGAATGCGACCTCGACCAGGCACGAACCAATCAGAAGGAATTTGCCGCGATCTTTTCCACCAAAGGGCTGCAGTCATTCACCACCGTGCTTGCCGCCGCCGAAGCCCTGGCCAAAGGCGACCGCGGCCCCGAAGCCTTCGATTGGCTGCTCCGGTGGCTGCGCGATGTCCTCCTCGTCGCCGTCGGCGCAGGGTCAGACCACATCCTCAATCTGGACCAACGGGCCGGCATGCAGGCGCTGGCCGCGCACATCAATATCGATGACCTCCTGGATCTGATCGGCGACCTCGAAAAAATGGAGCGCCAGGCGCACCGGAACCTGAACGTTCAGATCGCACTCGAAACCATTCTGCTCCGAGTCCGGCAACTACTTACCCCGCACGAATCGGCCGACGCGCCGCGATAAGCTAGCTTTGAGCACCAGCATCTTGTTATCTTCACCGGACTACCCATGAGCACACCCGACACCTTCTACATCACGACCCCGATCTACTACGTCAACGACGTGCCGCACATCGGCCACGCCTACACCACTGTCGCCGCCGACGTGCTCGCGCGTTACTGGCGACTGCGCGGCCGCGAGGTCTTCTTTTTGACGGGCCTCGACGAACACGGACAGAAAGTGCAGCAGGCGGCTGCCAAGGCCGGCATCGACCCGCAAGCCCATTGCGACCGCCTCGCGCCGCAGTTCACAAACCTCTGGCAACGGTTGAACATCTCGAATGATGCTTTCATCAGAACCACCGACGCACCACATCAATCAGTGGTTCAACGATACCTTCAACAGCTCTACGACAAGCAGCTGATTTATAAAGCAGATTATACGGGATGGTATTGCACGTTCGATGAACGGTTCTGGACGGAAAAAGATGTGCTCGACGGACTCTGTCCCGATTGCAAACGGCCTATCGAACGGTTGAGCGAGCATAACTATTTTTTCAAAATGGGCCAGTACCAGGACCGGCTGATCGAACACATCCGGCAGCATGAAGACTTCATTCGCCCCGCCTCCCGCCGCAATGAAGTCCTGGGATTTCTCCAGACACAGAAGCTCGGCGACCTCTCGATCTCGCGGCCGAAATCGCGACTCTCCTGGGGCATCGAATTGCCGTTCGACAACGACTATGTCACCTACGTCTGGTTCGACGCGCTTGTCAATTACGTCTCCGCCCTCGAATACAAACCGGGCCTCGACCGGTTCTGGCCGGCGGATGTCCATCTCGTCGGCAAGGACATTCTCACGACCCATGCCGTCTATTGGTCCACGATGCTGATGGCGCTGGAGCGCCCCTTGCCTCTCTCCATTTTTGCCCACGGCTGGTGGACGGTGGATGGCGAAAAGATGTCGAAGAGCCGAGGCAATGTCGTCGATCCCAACGCAATGGTTGATCAGTTCGGCACGGATGCGTTCCGCTATTTCCTCCTGCGCGAGGTGCCGTTCGGACAGGACGGAGATTTTTCCCACAGCGCGCTGGTCACCAGCATCAACAGCGCACTGGCCAACGGTATCGGCAACCTCCTGAGCCGCACGCTCACCATGATTGAGCGTTCATGCGCCGGCGTGATCCCGGAGCCCGGCCCTGCCGTCCTTCCCGAGTTAGAACAACGAATCGAAGAGCTGGCCAAGCAACTGCCCGGCAGGGTTGAGGCCGGCTTCAACGCGTTGCTCTTTCGGGATGTGCTGCTGATGATCGAGGAATTAAACACCTGTTGCGACGAATATATCGATAAGAGCGCGCCCTGGAAACTCGCCAAACAACCCGATGCGCAACCGCAATTGCACCGCGTACTGAACACCTCCGCACGCGCCCTTCGACTACTCGCAATTCTGCTGTACCCGTTCATGCCGACAGCCGCGGCGCAAATGATCCGGCAGCTCGGATTGACCTTGGATCTTTCCAAGCCGCTGGCCGCCGGTGCCGAAGACTGGGACGCGCCGCTGGCCGGAAGCAGAATTCAGAAAGGCGCATCATTGTTCCCCCGCATCGAATCCAAACCACAAGGAGCCAAACCCGTGAGCGAGACACCTGCATCTCCGCAACCGACTGCCGCTGCCCCGACCGCAGCCCCTGCCGCACCACAATCCTCGGCTCCGGTCACCACGCCGGCCGCCGCTCCTGCACCCGCGCAGCCGGCCCAGATCAGCATCGACGACTTTATGAAGATTCAACTCAAGGCCGCCAAAGTGCTGGCAGCGGACCGAGTGCCGAAGTCGGAAAAACTGCTCAAACTGCAGGTGAGCCTCGGTAGCGAACAACGGCAGATCGTCGCGGGTATCGGAAAGAAGTACGAACCGGAAGCCCTGATCGGAAAAACCATCGTCATCGTGGCAAACTTGAAGCCGGCCAAACTGATGGGCATCGAATCGCAAGGCATGGTCCTCGCGGCGGGGGACAGCGAAGTGCGGGGCCTTGCCACCTTCGTCGAAGATGTGGAGCCCGGCACCAAAGTGAAATGAGTCGCTCCTTTCTCACCTGGCTGATCGGCACTTGCGTCCTCGTGCTGCTGAGCAGCGCGGGTGCCGCGTTCACGCCGGACGCCTCCGAATCCGAACTCGACAGCAAAACCCGCTACAACGACCCCCAACCCACGACCGTCCTGGTGCGGGTCGTCGCACACCGCTCACTGGTGCTGGGCCATGAAGTCGGCGGCGCGCGGGTCACGATCACGGATGTGGCGACGGGACAACTGCTGGCGTCCGGTCTGCAGCAGGGAGACCCCGGCGACCAGACCCAGATCATGCGCACGCCGCATCTCATGGACGAACCGGTCTACAGCGCCCGCTCCGCCGCCGCGTTTACCACCACACTCGAACTCACGCGCCCCACGCTGGTGGAGATCGCCGCCGAGGGACCGCTGGCCTATCCGAGCGCCTTGCAACGGGCCAGCACGACGGTCCTGCTGATTCCCGGCCATGACCTGACCAACGACGGCATCGTGCTGCACCTCTACGGGTATTTGGTGCAAGTCGAATCGCCCAAGCCCGGCGAGCCGCTGATCGCCAAGGAAGACGTGATGCTACGGGCCTCGGTACGCACCCTGTCGGGAGCGCTCGTCCGGCCGCATAGCGATTGGGATTCCCGCAAGATTCACATCTACGCCGAACTGTTGATCGGCGACCGGATCGTCGAACGACTTCAGATGTTTTATGCGGGAGAGAAAAGCCGGTTCGAAGCGCCGTTCTTCGTGCCCCTCTCCAAAGACACGCCCGACGGTATCACGCTGCGTGTTATCGCCGCCGACGTCGCCACCGGCAACTTCGGTGCGGCCTCGGCGCAATACCCGGTGCTCTCCGAACGGCTCAGGCCCAAGAAGAATTGACCCGTTCCGTGATATGGTGATGTGACGATCAGGTGAAATGGGGGCAGCACCCTGGCGCTTGCCTTCCCACCCGATCACCACATTATCGAGTCAGACATTTCGCCTATGGATCCTAAGCAGCGACAATTCTCCATCTGGTACATGTTCATTGCCCTCTGGGTCCTGATCCTGATCCAGACATTTCTCCCGTCGTTCTTCAATCCGACCGAAATCCCCTATAGCGAATTCAAACAGGCCGTCGAGGCGGGCAACGTCACCGAAGTGGCCGTCTCGCCGCAGATCATTCACGGCAAGATGAAGGAGGACAAGGTCTTCCACACGATCCGCATCGAAGACCCTGACTTGCTGCGCGGCCTGGCCCAACACCAGGTGAAGGTGACGGGCGTGATCGAAAGCACACTGTTTCGTGATGTCCTGTCCTGGATCGTGCCGATCGTCCTCTTCTTCGGCGTCTGGTGGTTCCTGTTGCGCCGCATGGGACAGAGCCAAGGCTTCATGACGGTCGGTCAGAGCAAAGCCAAGATCTACGTGGAGAAGGAAGTGAAGGTCACCTTCGCCGATGTGGCCGGCGTGGATGAGGCCAAGCAGGAGTTGGAAGAGATCATCGAGTTCCTCAAGACGCCGGAAAAGTTCCGCCGTCTGGGCGGCAAGATTCCCAAGGGCATTCTGCTCGTCGGCCCGCCCGGCACGGGCAAGACGCTGCTCGCAAAGGCCGTGGCCGGCGAGGCAGGCGTGCCGTTTTTCTCGATCAGCGGCTCGGAGTTTGTGGAGATGTTCGTCGGAGTCGGCGCGGCACGCGTCCGCGATCTGTTCGAGCAGGCCAAGGGCAAGGCGCCCTGCATCATTTTCCTCGACGAACTCGACGCACTCGGCAAGGCTCGCGGGGTCGGCCCGATGGCCCATGAAGAGCGCGAGCAAACATTGAATCAGTTGCTGGTGGAGATGGATGGATTCGACTCCCGCGTCGGCGTCATTCTCGTAGCAGCCACCAACCGCCCTGAAATCCTGGATCCTGCCCTGCTGCGAGCCGGTCGCTTCGATCGCCAGGTGCTCGTAGATCGCCCCGACAAGATCGGACGGCTTGCCATCTTGAAGGTTCACGCGCGCACCATTACCCTCGCCAACCAGACGGACCTCGAAACGATCGCCGCCATGACACCCGGCTTCGTCGGCGCCGATCTGGCTAATCTGCTGAATGAAGCGGCGCTACTCGCCGTCCGTCGAAACAAGGACACCGTGAGCCTGGCGGAGTTACAGGAAGCCGTGGAGCGGGTCATCGGCGGGCTCGAAAAGAAAAATCGCGTGCTGAATAAAATGGAGCGGGCCCGGGTCGCCCACCACGAGGTC